>NZ_JBXHAQ010000005.1:0-440435 GCF_056895215.1 Dyadobacter sp. HNCC25DJ184
GTATTTAGGATAACCTTATTGCTTAGACCTTCCGGTTATAAATCTCATTTTCATTTGAAATGGTCTCGATGGCATAGAAATAGAAGCTAAAAGAATTCTCGTACTAATTCATACGACCTCAATTGTCTTTCTAATAGAGCGATCTACCTTTGCATAGTACTCATGCCCAGTGGAAGTGCAAAAGTCACTCTAGCGCCAGAAATGGCGGGTTTATTTACGTGCTGGATTGGAGATTTGCTGTTTATAGCTTGTGTAATTGATGGTCTTAGATAGTTTGGATACGCTAAAGTTGCCTCTCCTGTCAGACTCTTGAAGGATTTTTTCGTCAGCTATTGTAGAAGGGAAATCAATACCTGAAAGACAGGAATTGACTAAATACAGGAAAGAAAAATAGCAGATGATTATTGTTAGCCGTCCTAATAGATTATTTTACCGCTGTAAAGGCAAGCATCGTTTCTACACAATTGACAATTCCGGCTACATCTAAGCCACATTCTTTGTATAGGTCAGAAGGTTCGCCGTGTTCGACGATCGTGTCTGGGACGCCCAAACGTTTGATCTGATTCGTAAAATCGTTGTCAGCCATAAATTCGAGCACTGCGGAGCCGAAACCGCCTTGTAATGACCCGTCCTCTATGGTGATAATCTTGTGATAAGAATTCAAGACATTTCTTAGCATGGTTTCGTCAATGGGCTTCGCGAAACGCATGTCATAGTGGCCAATTGATATCCCCTTCGATTCAAGCAGCGAAGTGGCCTTTTTTACGTGGTTTCCCAACGGGCCAAAGCTCAATATGGCTATATCCTCTCCTTCCCTAATCACACGTCCTGTACCCACTTTCACTTCATGAAATGGAGTTTTCCAGTTCGGCATCACACCGTTTCCACGAGGATATCTTATTGTGAAGGCAGATTTTCCTTCCTGAATTGTATTAGATTGAGCTGTATACAACAAGTTCCGGAACTCCGCCTCGTCCATTGGTGAGCTCACGATCATATTAGGAATGCATCTCATATACGAAATATCATACACGCCGTGATGCGTCGGACCATCCGCACCTACCAGCCCGGCTCTATCCAAACAGAAAATGACAGGCAATTCCTGGATGCAGACGTCGTGAATGACCTGATCATACGATCTCTGCATAAAGGTGGAATAGATATTACAATATACTGCAAACCCCCTTGTCGCCATTCCTGCGGAGAAAGTGACGGCATGTTGTTCAGCGATACCTACGTCAAAAGCCCGATCCGGCATTTTTTCCATCATGATATTGAGGGAGGACCCGGAAGGCATTGCAGGCGTAACACCAATAATTTTTTCGTTCTTTTCCGCTAGTTCTACGATCGTGTGACCAAATACGTCCTGAAACTTCGGAGCTTGCGGAACATCGTATACCTTCTTTTGAATCTCACCAGTTATTTTATCAAAAACTCCTGGCGAGTGCCATTTGGTCTGATCCTTTTCAGCGGGCCCATAGCCTTTTCCTTTCACCGTAAGGCAATGAAGCAGCTTTGGACCGGGAATATGCTTTAAATCGTTTAGAACCTCTGTTAAATGGCTTATATCGTTTCCATCAATAGGGCCGAAATAACGCAGCCCTAAGGATTCGAACAGATTACTTTGTCTCAGTAACGTGGCTTTCAGAACAGACTCAACTTTCGAAACCACTTCTTGCGCACTTTTACCGAAAGTGCTCAGTTTTCCAAGAATATTCCAAACCTCGTCCCGAACCTTGTTATAAGTTTGAGAAGTGGTGATATCTGTCAGGTATTCTTTCAGCGCACCTACATTTGGATCAATCGCCATACAATTGTCGTTCAAAACAATCAGAAGGTTTGAATCTGTAGCCCCGGCATGGTTCATTCCTTCGAACGCCATCCCGGCTGTCATGGCTCCATCGCCGATGATCGCAATATGTTGCCTTTGATAGTTTTTTTCAAGAGCAGATGCTACCGCCATCCCCAGCGCGGCTGAGATGGAAGTGGAAGAGTGCCCTACGCCAAAGGCATCGTATATACTCTCCTTTCTTTTTGGAAAGCCGGATAAACCACCGTAGGTACGGTTGGTATGAAAATCATCTCTCCTGCCTGATAATATTTTATGACCATATGCCTGATGACCCACATCCCATATCAATTGATCGTCGGGTGTATTGAAGACATAGTGAAGTGCTACGCTTAGTTCTACTACTCCTAAACTCGCGCCAAAATGACCACCATATACAGAGACATTGTCAATAATGAATTGTCTCAATTCGTTGCAAACCTGTGGCAACTGTGATCTATCCAGCTTTCTTAGATCAGCAGGTGAATCTATTTTTGCAAGCAGTTTTCCGGGGGATATCAGCATCTTAGTGTAGGCCTGTGAACATTCAGAATATCAAGTATTCGTTGAGCTTATGGATGCAAAATTAACGAAATTGAAATAGACTCTGCTATTTATTTTTGCTGACTGGCTCTGAACAACTTTTGCTTTTCTTCTTTGGTCAGGCTTTCGTAACCGGACTTCGAAATTTTGTCAAGAATTGTATCTATTTCGTTTTGGTCGAGGGCTTCAACAGAATTGGATGCGGATGTTGATGAATACACACTTGTGCTGCGGTAGACCTGTCTTTCTCTATATGTTACCTGCATGGTAGTTTTTTTTCTGAACAAACCACTCCAGCCATTCATAACAGCATATATAGGTCGTCCGAGATCTGTCCCGTTTTGCAAAAGTTTGATGAAAACATACCCAATCAATGCGCCACCTAAATGCGCCAGATTACCGCCCGCATTAGGGCCAACAACATCTGCAAGCGAGAGAACGATATAAAAGAGGGCGATAAATTTAATCCGGACCGGGCCAAGAAAAATGAGGTTAAATGTATAGTTTGGCAATAATGTGGAAGCACCAACCGCTACGGCAAAGGCCGCAGCCGATGCACCGTACAAATAAGATGATTCTACGACAGGACTGAAATAAGGGATTATATTGTAGATCAGCATGAATGTAAGTCCTCCCGCGATACCTCCAAGAAAATACAGAGCCACTACCCTTTTCGCACCCAGATATTCGTCTACCAACCGGCCAAACCAATATAAAAACAGCATATTGAATAAAATATGCAGTATATCAATGTGAATAAAGAAATTGGTCAACAAAGTCCAGGGCCTGACAATAAACCCTTGTGTGGATCCCGGTAAGAATAATTGATGAAGGGTTAGGTCGTATATGCCTGAGGCTTTGGAAAAAGTAAATATGATTTTTACTATAAGCAAAACCAAAAAAACGGCTACGTTGACCAAGATGATCTTAACAAGCGCATTATCTGACTTGGCAAATTCCCGTTTGATATCGTCTATTATATTGCTCATTTTTCAGCTCTCAGTAAAAATTTGACTTGTGTATTTTCCAATACCGAAGTAAAATATAGGCAAATAACATACCTCCAATGTGGGCAAAGTGAGCGACGTTATCTGTCTGTGCATTCTTTATTCCGGCGTACAATTCATAAAAACCATAAATCGCCACAAAGTATTTCGCCTTTATGGGAAATGGGAAAAATAAGAGGAAAAGTTCCGTGTTAGGGAATAATAACCCAAATGCCATTAAAATACCAAAAATAGCACCTGAAGCTCCTACCATCGGTATGGAAATCACGTAGTTATAATATCCTTGAACAAGGGAAATACTATTTTGAATATACTGAGAATCCTTTGGATTATCTTCAAATTGGTTTAAAAAATCGAGGCTAGCTGAATATAAAGCCTTCGCATGCTTGCTAAGTAAGTCAACCAGCCCGTCAGGTGTAGGATATTGTGTATAAATCGCTACGGCGTCCCTCAATTGAGAGTTCTCAAAATAGTCAATACCTGAGAAAAGAAGGCCTGCTCCTATACCTGTGAAAAAGTAAAAAAAGATAAATCGCTGAGAGCCCCACATTCTTTCCAGTAACGGACCAAACATGAACAATCCGAACATATTGCTCAATAAGTGCGAAAATCCACCGTGCAGGAACATATAGGTCACGAACTGATATGCGGCAAAGTCGGGCGATAGAGTAGATCTTAACGCAAACTTACTGCTTAGTGGTAGCACATATGAGTCAATCAGAAAAAACAGGACATTCAGTATTAGTAAGTTTCTGACAGCAGGAGTTATAGAAAGCATATTTTAATCGATATCAATAATTACAGATAATAACTGTTTGAGGTCCGTATTTGTTTCACTAGTTTTTGAAAATGGATGCAAGTTTATCCATCGTCAACAGAACAATAATGGCGTCACCACCAGGAGTTCGGTTTGGATCGGTTGAAGCAAACAACTGATTGATCAGCGTATGAATCTCTACCGTTGAAAGTTTCACAGTATATCGAACCGCAAAACGCCGGGCTAGTGACCTCGACAAGCTTTCTGGCTTGTTTAGTTTAAGGTCGGAATAACTTTGTTTAAGTTGCTCCAACAGCTCCTCAAAAAGATCCTGTTCACTTTCTTCCGGCAAGTCGGCGGGAATACCCCTTATCACCAACTGGTGTTGCCCGATTTCATCAAACTCAAATCCAAGACTGCGAATTTCTCTTTTTGTTTCGAAAACCAGTTGCATATCCGACGGTGTCAGCCGTATCGTCTTTGGGAATAACAGCTGCTGGCAAGCCCCGTTTCTGTTGGTCAGCATCTTACGATACCGTTCGTAGAGAATTCTCTCATATGCCGCTTTCTGGTCTATGAGCATAATTCCTTCCTTCACTTGTGAAAGAATATACCTGTTATGTAGCTGAAATAGAACGGCATCCACATCCGGCGCAACCACGACCTCGGAAGCCATCCTGTTCACCTTACTTGCGATGGTCCTTGATTGTTCCTGATAATGAGACGGTCTGGATACTGTCGACGTGTTCATTTCAAAAGCAACAAGCTCTTTGCTTCTGTCGTCAGCGGATTGCAATCCTTCAAAAAGCTTGTTCCAGTTGGTCAAATTTGATTTGGAAGATTCAGAAGGTGATTTTTTTGACTGTGCCGCCCAGTCGGGCATTACAGTTTTTGGTGTCAGATTTTGACCTGGCTCAGGAGATGAAGTATTTAAAAAATTTATATTATCTTCAAAATCAATGGATTGGGAGAGGTTATACACCCCGACAGCTTTTTTGACAGCAGCCAGAACAATTGCATATACCGATCTCTCGTCATCAAATTTGATTTCCGTTTTAGTCGGATGGATATTGATATCAATATGAGACGGGTCTATTTCGAGGAACAGTACATAAAAAGGGTGACTTCCCTCGGGTATTGTTCCGTCAAATGCGCTAATGACCGCGTGGTGCATATAGTTATGCTTGATATACCTGTCATTCACGAAGAAATATTGCTCCCCTCTCGTTTTTCTCGCAAACTCAGGCTTCCCGATATAACCACGAACCGTTACGTACGAAGTTTCCTCCTGGCAATAGGCGAGCTGTTCGCGGTAACTCTTGCCATAGATATCCACGATTCGACGCACCAGTTTCCCGGCAACGAGGTTAAAAACCTCCGTATCGTTATGGATCAGTGATAGGTTTACTTCGGGGTGGGCAAGTGCTATTCTTTGAAACTCATCCAGCACATGTCGCATCTCGACTGAGTTGGATTTCAGAAAGTTACGTCTTGCCGGAACGTTAAAAAAAAGATTTTTGATAGAAAAACTAGTGCCGTCCGGACAAGCCACAGCCTCCTGTGATTTGATTTCAGAGGCCTCAATTTTAATCAAAACGCCTAATTCGTCTTCCTGCCGTTTCGTTTTTAATTCCACCTGGGCCACAGCGGCAATAGATGCAAGTGCTTCTCCACGAAAACCCATCGATTTGATCTTGAACAAATCCTCAGATTTTCTTATCTTCGAAGTTGCGTGTCTTTCAAAAGATAATCGTGCATCGGTTTGGGACATACCCATTCCGTTGTCAATAATTTGAATCAGCGTTCGACCGGCTTCACGAAGTATAACCTGTATTTGTGTTGCTTTCGCATCAATAGAGTTTTCCAGCAACTCCTTCACAACGGAAGCAGGCCGCTGAACAACTTCCCCTGCTGCAATTTGGTTGGCAATTGAATCTGGTAATAACTGAATGATGTCGGAAGACGGCATAACCATAGTGTTAACGATACTATAACAAAATAACAAAATTTTTTTTACAGCTCTGGATATTTCGGTAGGTAGGAGTGGGCAGGCAGACTCTTTTGTCATCCTGTTGTTTGTAAAATAATATTATATATTGAAATTATATATAAATAAAAACGTTCTTAAAATAGAGTTGAAGTTTTAAAGTATTGATGATCAAAGAAGTGTGTTGTTAACCTTTAACCTACCACAAAAATTATGAAAGCTCCCTTGATGAAAAGATTCAACTATACCATGGCGTTACAGTGGTTTATCTTTCTCCCTGTGATTCTTCCCCTTTGCGTCGTGTTTGGAGCTGTCCAGGGCGTGGTGAACATGATAGAGAAAATGGCGCAACGGATGTGGACGGATATTGAACTGGGTAAAGGCAATTTGTCATAAGATATAGATCAGTAAAGATATAGAATGAAAAAAGGGCCAAATCAAGGCCCTTTTTTCATTCTTATAAGATTCAGGTTATAGCTTCCAACGTACGAATGCTTCCATCGCTTCGTAGTCTGCCAGACCCAGGCCATGATATAAAAGCGCAGTGCCACGGTTTCTTTCTTCTGCACGCTGCCAGAATTCACGGGCATCGTCTCCCTGGAATACCACACCATCCTTTTGCGATTGGTGCTTGAATATACCCTGGCGTTTTTTCAAAACCTGATCCGGGCTCATTGGCACAGCCATTTCGATTTCATATATATCCCACTCAGCCCATGCACCGCGGTACAACCATACCCAGCAATCTTTCATGAACTCTTTGTTTTTAGATCTTTCCAATGCTGCTTCGATGGCGTCCCAGCAAACTTTATGTGTTCCGTGTGGATCCGCAAAGTCGCCTGCTGCATATATCTGATGTGGTTGGATTTTTTCGATGAGATCTTCAACAATCTGAATATCAGCTTCCCCTATCGGTTTTTTCTGAACAGTACCGGTTTCGTAGAACGGCATGTCCAGGAAGTGAGCCTGCGAAGTTGGAATTCCTACAAATCGGCAGGTAGCCTTCGCTTCACCTCTTCTGATCAAACCTTTTACTTTCCGGATCTCCGGAGTATCTATTTCACTGTCTTTGGTATGGCGCAAGAAGTTTTTAGCATCTTGGAATAATTGCAGTGTTTCAGGGCTTTCTATACCGAATCCATTGTCGAAGTCAACAACGAAATCAATGAAGCGAAGTGCTTCGTCGTCGGCAACAGCGATATTACCAGATGTTTGATATGCAACGTGTACTTCGTGCCCCTGATCAACCAATCTTTGGAAAGTACCACCCATTGAAATGATATCGTCATCCGGGTGCGGACTAAAAATAAGTACGCGTTTTTTCGCTGGTTCTGCACGTTCGGGCCGATGGGTATCATCAGCATTTGGCTTTCCTCCCGGCCATCCGGTGATCGTATGCTGAAGTTGATTGAAGACGCTGATATTGATCTCGTATGACGAACCATATTGAGCAAGTAAGTCGCTCATACCGTTGTCGTTATAATCTTTGTCAGTCAGCTTAAGAATCGGTTTTTTGAGGTATTGCGATAAATGAGCAAGCGCTTTCTTGATCATTTTATTGTCCCAAACTACAGTATCAACAGCCCAAGGTGTTTTCACCCTCGTTAGTTCAGACGCAGCACTTTCATCCAAAACAAAAGAAACATTCGGATGAGCCTGAAGATATGAAGCGGGATTTAATTCTGTAACCCTTCCCTCAACGGCACTCAAAATCACCGGTGCTTTTCTTTCGCCCCAAGCCAAAAGAACAATACGACGTGCATTCAATATCGGTGCCACACCCATGGTAATGGCCTTACGAGGCACTTTGTGCAGCCCGCCAAATTCCATCGAAGCGGCAGCGCGCGTCGAATGATCAAGCGTGATAAGTCTTGTATGTGAATTGATCAAAGAACCCGGCTCATTGAAACCGATATGTCCGTTACCGCCAATTCCTAAAAGTTGGAAATCAAGGCCGCCAAGCGCATTGATTTTGTTTTCATATGAAGTACAGAAGTCTCTCAACAAATTTGGAGGCACCGTTCCGTCTGGCAAATAATAGTTCTCTTTTGGAATATCCACAAGGTCGAACAGCTGTTCTTTCATGAACCTGTGATAGCTGTGAATAGAATCAGGCTCCATCTGATAGTATTCGTCGAGGTTGAAGCTGATAACGTTCTTGAAGCTCAGTCCTTCTTCTCTGTGCATGCGTACGAGTTGAGCGTAGACAGTCTTTGGAGATGATCCCGTAGCAAGACCAAGGATACAAGGCTTACCTTCTTTTTGCTTTTGGCGAATCAGATCTGCAATTTCCTGAGCTACTGCGCCAGACGCTTCCTTTGAATTGGCGAAGATTTGGGTAGGAATTTTCTCGAAGGTAATCGGTTGACCAATTGTTCCGTTGGTACTCTGCGGACTATCTGTTATTTGCATGAGAATGGTTTGTGTATTAAGCACCTGCTGATCCATGTGTACAAAGTTGTTTTATCAAGAGTTTTCGAATTGCAACAAAATAAGAACCTTCCTTTAAAGCATTTTTACTTTACAAAGTATGGCAAAATATATCGATCGGGCAATATTATTTGTGAACTATCTTCGCTTTACAAAAGTACAATGAAAATCAACATTATTAAAAAAAATTAAAAAGAGTGTGCCCGAACACGCATAACATAAACGCAATATTAGCATAATTCCAGGCTCAATAACTCTGTTGTTTGAACTGAGGCAGGAATTTTAGTTGAAGTTACATTTTCATAACACGATAAATGCTTGTATTTTTGCGTTTTATTTAATTGAAACATCTTCTTTAATATTCCCGACAATCCCATGTCTACACTAACAAGCGTTGTACGTGACACAACTATCTTTGATCTTATCAATAGAGAAAAGTATCGACAAGAGTCTGGCATAGAGCTGATTGCGTCTGAAAACTTTACTTCTCAGCAAGTAATGGAGGCATCAGGTAGCGTGCTTACTAACAAATATGCCGAAGGACTTCCGGGAAAACGCTATTATGGCGGATGTGAAGTAGTTGATGAAATCGAGCAGATTGCAATTGACAGATTGAAGGAGCTTTTCGGAGCTACCTGGGCAAATGTTCAGCCGCACTCAGGTGCACAAGCTAATACAGCTGTATTTTTGGCTTGTTTGAATCCGGGCGATAAAATAATGGGTTTTAACCTTGCTCACGGAGGTCACTTGACCCATGGATCACCGGTTAATATTTCAGGAAAATATTTTCAACCGGTTTTTTATGGCGTGGAAGCAGAATCGGGTTTGATCGACTGGGATAAAGTAGAGGAAACGGCGGTAAAAGAAAAGCCGAAATTGCTGATTTGCGGTGCCTCCGCATATAGCCGTGACTGGGATTACGAGCGCCTTCGTGCAATTGCCGATCAGGTGGGTGCACTTTTGATGGCGGATATCTCTCACCCTGCGGGCTTAATAGCCAAAGGGCTTTTGAACGATCCGTTCGATCATTGCCATATCGTGACCACTACAACCCACAAAACCTTGCGTGGACCGCGTGGTGGTGTTATTATGATGCGCAATGATTTTGAAAACCCATTTGGAATCAAAACTCAGAAAGGTGCACTTAGAACCATGTCTTCATTGTTGGATTCAGGCGTATTCCCTGGAACTCAAGGTGGACCATTGGAGCATATCATCGCTGCAAAAGCAGTTGCTTTTGGCGAAGCGCTAAGCGAAGGATATTACAACTACGCAACTCAGGTTTCAAAAAATGCGCAGGCTATGGCTAAGGCATTTGTTGATAAAGGATATAAAATTATCTCAGGCGGAACAGATAACCATTTGATGTTGATCGATTTAAGAACCAAGAATGGTATCGAATCGGGTCTTACAGGAAAACTTGCAGAAAATACTTTGATCAAAGCGGATATCACTATCAATAAAAATATGGTACCGTTTGATGATAAATCACCAATGGTAACTTCTGGGATTCGTGTAGGGACAGCTGCGATGACAACCCGCGGTTTGCTTGAAACAGATATGGAGCGTATCGTTGATTTCGTTGACACGGTATTGATGAACCATGACAATGATTCTAAAATTCAGGGAATTAAAAGTGAAGTGAATAACTGGATGAAACAATATCCATTGTACTCGTAATCTGGATTTTTATCATATTTGCAGAAAAATGAAATAGCGCATCCGGTCATTCTGATGCGCTATTTCGTTTAAAATTTATACCTGTTTTGTTGGCGCGTATAGGCTGGAAGGGACAATGGCGATTTGTCCCGGTCTATTTTCTGTGAAAAGAAGATAAAGAATTGTGCTATAACTTGTTTTGACTTTACAAAGTTTTCATAACTTTGCACTCCAAAATCGAATTAATTGATATGAGCAAGAAAAACACGGATGCATCCGGGCTTGAAATAATTGAAAATCCGGAAGCGCTCGCAGGGCAGATTAGTAAAGCGGAAATTTTCTTTCTTAAAAACAGAAACCTGGTTTTAGGTTTTGCAGGAGCTGTTCTTTTTGCAGTAGCCGCTTACGGTGGATATCGCGTTTACATTGGCAGTCAGGAAGATAAGGCTCAGAATGCGCTTGCTGGCGTAGTTTATGATTTTGAAGCAGATTCATTGCAGAAAGCATTGAACGGAAGTGGAGGTAACGAAGGTCTTTTGGCAATTGCTGACGGATATAAAGGTACTGACGCAAGCAACCTCGCAAATTTCTACGCTGGTGTTGCATTGTTGAAACAAGGTAAATATGATGAGGCAATCAGCCACCTCGAATCTTTCAGTTCGTCTGATCTGTTGGTTGAAGCTCGTGCAAAAGCATTGGTTGGGGACGCATATCTTGAAAAAAATCAAGCTGCTGAAGCAATCACTTACTATAAGAAAGCTGCTGATTACGATAAAAATGAATTTTTTACACCAGTATATCTGATGAAACTTGCGTTGGCTCAGGAAAAGGCGAACCAGGCTGCGGATGCTGTGTCGACATATAAACGTATTGTGGACGAATTCCCACTTTCTTCGGAAGTGGTGAACGCCAAGAAATACATGGGATTATTAGAGGGACAGGTCGGCAAATAATGATTAATCATTGCTGTTCCCGAAAAGGATAAAGCCGACAAAGGCTTTATCCTTTTTTTGTTTTACGTTTTTAATAAGGTCTAAATCAAAGTAATATGTCAAGTGCAGACAAAAATCTAAGTATTTTTTCAACAGAAGGTCTTCCTGATATCAGTAACAGCAAGTTTGCGATTGTGGTGGCAGAATGGAATGAAGAGGTGACGGGTAAGCTGTTTGAAGGGGCATATCAGACCTTAATCAAATATGGCGCAAAACCGGAAAATATTGAAAAAGGGAATGTTCCTGGCAGTTTTGAATTAACACTTGGCGCTTATTGGTATGCTCAAAGAGCTGATATAGATGCAGTTATTGCATTGGGTGTTGTAATTCAAGGCGAAACAAAGCATAATGATTACATCAATCACGCTGTTGCTCAGGGAATTACAAATGTGAGTATTAAGACAAACAAGCCAGTCATTTTCGGAGTCTTGACACCTAACAATATGGAACAAGCGCTCGAAAGAGCAGGCGGTGTTCATGGAAACAAAGGTGACGAAGCTGCCATTACAGCTGTGAAAATGCTGGGTTTAAAATTAATAGCAGGCTAAGCTGAAAAAAGTCTTTCAGCCAACAGCTAAATTAAATCAGTTAACAACCATTAATTATCCTTTTATGCAAGTCTGGAAATTTGGCGGTACTTCGGTGGGAAAGCCTGAACGTATGCATTCAATCCGCGAACTCCTGAACAATGATGCCAATCGTAAAATTGTTGTATTATCAGCTTTATCGGGGTCAACTAATGCGCTTATTGCGATTGGTGAAGATGCAAAAGCGAATAATGACAGCGAGGCAACAGCGAAAATTGACGAGCTAAAAGCGCATTATGACGCTTTTATCGCGGAGCTATATTCTACCGAAACCGGACTTGCGAAAGGGAAGGAAGTGGTGGAAAGTGAATTCGGTTTCATCCGTTCTTTGGTAGGCATTAAGCCGTTTGCGCCAAAGCATGAAAAAGAATTGGTGGCTCAGGGTGAACTCTTGAGTACCAAAATGTTTCAGGAATACCTTGCAGAAAAAGGAGATAGCTCGGTATTGTTTCCTGCATTGGAGTTTATGCGAATAGACGCCGACGGAGAGCCGGAATTAAACAGTATTGAAGAGCGCCTGACAGCGATGTTGGCTCAGCATCCTGATACGCAGACTATCGTAACTCAAGGATTTATCTGCCGCAATCCGAGAGAAGAAGTTGATAATTTGAAACGTGGCGGATCTGACTATACTGCTTCATTGATCGGCGGAGCTATTACTGCGGATGAAATTCAGATATGGACGGATATCGACGGAATGCATAATAATGATCCACGGATTGTTAAGCGTACTTTCCCGATCAGAGAATTAACTTTCGAGGAAGCTGCTGAACTGGCTTACTTTGGGGCGAAAATTTTGCACCCAAGTACCATCACGCCGGCGAAATTGAGAGGTGTTCCTGTTCGTCTGAAAAATACGATGCAGCCGGAAGCTCCCGGCACATTGATAGCGAACTCTACCAGCGACCGTGAAATCAAGGCAATCGCTGCAAAAGACAATATTACGGCGATATATATCCATTCTACCCGTATGCTGAATGCTTACGGCTTCCTTCGTAGAGTATTTGAGATTTTCGAAAAATACAAAACGCCGGTGGATATGATCACTACCTCAGAAGTTTCAGTTTCTGTTACAATTGATAACTCAGAAAATCTGGAGGCGATCAGTGCTGAACTACGTGAGTTTGCTGATTTAGAAGAACATGACCGCGATCAGAATATCATTTGTGTGGTTGGAAATTTCAGTGCCGACAAAGAAGGGATTGCTTTGAAAGTGCTGGATGCGATGAAAAATATTCCTATACGAATGATTTCGTACGGAGCTTCAGAGCATAACCTTTCGCTTTTGGTTCACTCGAAGTACAAAGCAGAGGCTTTGAATGTTTTGAATGAGCGTTTGTTCTACTACGAAGACGCAATGAAGGACATTTTCACAGCTCCATAAATAAAACTGAGCTCAGGATTGGGAATGGTCCGATGTCATTTCAAATCGTTGACAGCTAATATCTCATTACTTAAATACGACTTGGGTTAGTAGCCAGGTTTTGACGAAATGTTACAAACAGCCTTCATACGCGAAAATAAAGACCTTGTTATCGCGGGACTGAATAAAAGAAATTATAAAGACGCCGAGCAGGCTGTGGACCTGGTCATTGAGCTGGATCGTGCCCGCCGCGAATTTCAGCAGGAGTTGGACGATGTATTGGCCGCGTCTAACGCCAAAGCCAAGGAAATCGGAGCTTTGATGAAGTCTGGACAGAAGGAGGAGGCAGAAACAGCGCGTGCCGAGACATTCGTTTTGAAGGAGCGCTCAAAATTATTGGAGGAAAAGCACAAGGAAGCGGAAGAAGCATTGCATAGTGAGCTTGTGAAACTACCAAATGTTCCAACTGAAAAGGTACCTGCAGGCCGCACAGCTGAGGACAATATCACTGTTTTGGAAAGCGGAATTAAACCTGAACTGCACGAGAGCGCTTTGCCTCACTGGGACCTGATCAAAAAGCTGGGACAAAACAATGCTCCGATCATTGATTTTGAACTTGGCAATAAAATTGCGGGGGCTGGTTTTCCGGTATATAAAGGAAAAGCGGCACGGCTTCAACGCGCTATGATCGCGTTCTTTTTGGACGAGGCAGCCAAAGCTGGGTATATGGAGATTCAACCGCCGATTGTTGTAAATGCAGATTCCGGATTTGGAACAGGACAACTTCCTGACAAAGAAGGCCAAATGTATCACGCAACTGTTGACGATCTGTATCTGATCCCGACTGCCGAGGTGCCTGTTACCAATTTATATCGAGATGTGATCGTCAACGAATCTGAACTTCCGATCAAGAATGTAGCATATACGCCTTGTTTTCGCCGTGAAGCAGGCAGCTGGGGAGCTCATGTTCGCGGGCTGAACCGTTTACACCAGTTTGACAAAGTGGAGATCGTACAGATCAATAAACCGGAGGATTCTTACAAAGCATTGGATCAGATGGTGGATCATGTGAAAGCGCTTTTGGAAAAACTGGAGCTTCCATATCGAATTCTGTTGCTTTGCGGGGGTGATATGGGGTTTACATCCGCTATCACTTACGATTTCGAGGTTTGGTCTGCCGGTCAAAAGCGTTGGTTGGAATGTAGTTCTGTTTCCAATTTTGAAACTTATCAGGCCAACCGACTGAAATTGAGATATAAGAATGCCGAGAAAAAAACCATCTTGCTGCATACCCTAAACGGTTCAGCACTGGCTCTGCCAAGAATCCTGGCCACATTGTTGGAAAACAATCAGCAGGAAGATGGAACGGTAAAAATCCCGGCGGTTTTGGTACCATATTGCGGTTTCGATATCATCGAATAAGATTTTTATTCTGACACAATTATAGGGCACCTTTGCGAAAGCGGAGGTGCTTTTTTGGTTGTGTGTCTTTGTGGAAATAGCATATCAGGCTAATAATTCAGGAATAAGGATTTTTCCAGAATCATCGTTCCTATTTTCTCTGAGGCAATTCCGTTTTCAATTCTGAAAGTATTTTCAAAGTCAAATCCAGTAATTTTTGTTTTGAAGCAACGAAAGGAAATGGTGTCGATAGCCAAGAGTTCCTGGAGCAACTCAAATAAATGGGTGGATATCAGAAATATAGAATCCGGATGCTTGCAAAAACCATTTAATACCAGTCGCGAACAATTTAAACCATCCTCGGTATTGGTCCCTCTGAAGAGCTCGTCGATAATTACAAAGCAATTTTCGCCTTTATTCACTGCTTCTGCAATATCCCTTATCCGCATTACCTCACTAAAAAAATGGCTGTGACCCAAACTCATATCATCTGACAACTGGATGGACGTAAATAACTTATTCAGAAAAGGAAGTTTCAGTTTTTGTGCAGGAACGGGCCATCCGAGATGAGCCAGGTAGACTACCATCCCGCAGTTTTTAAGAAAAGTGGTTTTGCCACTGGTATTTGCTCCTGTCAATATGCAAAGGTTATGGCCACTGTCCATCGACAAACTGTTGGATACTGCATTCATTATCAAAGGTTGCCAAAGTCCGTAGGCTTCAAACGCCCCATTATAATTGTCGAATTCAGGAAATATTAGGTTGTAAATTGTTGCTGTTTTGGCAATTGCGAAATACGCGTCAAAGCGATAATAGATATCTATAATTTCCCTGAAGGCCTTTCGGTGTTTAATTCGAAGATAATAGTCGAGGTAAAAGACACGGCTTTTAGATATTTTGTGGGGAACTACCTCGGTGAGCGATTTGACCGTTGATCTGGTGAAAAAAGATTGAATCTTTTCAATATCTGGTATTAGTCCCTCAGGCAAATTATCAAGATCATGATTATCGATCAATTTTCGAAAAGCTTGAAGAAACTGAATACTTGCCGATAAGCCGCTTTGAACTTTGGAGAATTCGGTGGGGTGCAACTGAGAAAATATCAACGAATCGATCCAGTGTTTAAAAACGTCCTGGGACATGGTATAACTGATAGACGAGCTATAATACAATTCGGCCGCAGCAATATATGAACGGGCAACCCCAATTTTCCATGTTGAAATGTCGCCTGCCAGAAGTTTAATGATATCCTGAAAGGCGGTAATTTCTGAGACAGATTTCAATGGTTTCTGAATCAGAATTTTCAGTGTATCCCGACCTCCCTGAGTGTGGGTATGATCAAAGAAACTGAGCATGCTGGCCTCACTCCGATCGGATAAGATATGTAATTCTTTAAGTGTGTGTGGTGCTACAGGATCCATCCTAGAGAAGTATTTTTCTCAAAGATATTGTGGTTGGGAAGACCGGGTGAGTTAAAAGATGTTAAAGATCAGCAGTATTTCTCTTCGGAAAAGCGAGCCAGATGAAGTATATCGTCAGTAAAACAATTGCTGTTTGCATTAAATAATCAATCAATAATTCAGACGAGGATACGATGTCTTTCGTAGTTAGATAACATGGCATACCAAGGCGCCACCAGTAAGATGGATGGATTACGCATAAAATATTGAATATCAGCAATAATGTAACCTGTGTCCAGCTCTTCCAATTGATAACAACGAAGATTAACGGAATCAGAAAAAGAAAGATATAATTGGAATATGCACTTTGTTGTACGATCATCATCGTAGCATAAATGACCACCCAAACTCGGGATATCATCAGCCGGAAATCCTCATTTCGAAGTCGCCACGTCGCCCATATGCCCAGGCCCAAAGAAGACAGCAGTCCAAGCCAGTTCCAAAACTTTTGCCCCACCCCAATAGTATTGTGAAAAAGCGGATTGATAATCGACGGGATATTAGGCGCACGAAGTGTTTGCGCTTCATCAAGCGGTTGCAAAAACTCCCAGCCGACCAGCCAATATAGTATTCCAAAAGAAGCGGCACCGATAAGCACCATCGGAATCAGAAACCTTATTTTCTCCTTTTCTAAAAAGAATAACGGAACCAATATCAAGACAAAAATGGCTTTTGTCATCAATAACCCGAAGGCAAGTACTATTGAATACAACGCAACCTTCAATGTTTTTTCGCGAACCAGATACGCAAGTACAACGAAAAGCCACATCCACACATCCTCCTGTGCCGCAACCACACAGAGAACTAGTGATCCAGGTAATAGCAAATAGATGAACGAGTAAAAAACAAGTTTTCCCGACGCGAAAAATGGCCGAAAAAAATGCCAGGAAACCCATAGTGCGACTCCGTCCATCACTGTCATCACGAATACGATCATCTTCGGACTATACCAAAGTTTAAGCCAGCTCCCGATGAAATAGGCGTAAAATGGTGAGTAGGGTGACCAGAAGTCTTTATAGACGATTTGCCCCATGGAAGCTTTACTTGCTTCGTCCCAAAATCCGTTAACGTCGGATGTCGGCTGGCTTCCAAGAACTATATATAGGGCAACAAATGGCAAAAGACGGGTCAATATCCAGCCAGCGGATATCATTAACTTCCAGTTTTGCGTTTCAAGCCATTCTGAAAGTTGATTTTTTTTCCAAAGCAGAACTAAAACCAAAAAAGTACTGAGCAGACTTATCGCCAGTTTTCCGTATACGACACTCATGCAAGTATAGGTTTAAGAGGACTTGTCACTTTAAGATATGCTTGTCGCACGATCCAGCAAAAACCCAGGAGATTCAGTATTTCAAGGCTATATTCCAGCAAGTTCATCGGGTCAGCGAACATAATAAACGATAAATATTTCGGTTGTCCGATCGACACCCAAACGAATGGCTGAACAACAGTAAGCCAGTTGATTAAAATCAAAATAATAAGGTGAGACCGCTTGCTGATTTCAAAACAAACGAAAAGCGCCGCCATCAGATAGCAAACGATATACGCTCCCATAGCACTCGCCTGGAAGATCATCATGGAGGCAAAACAGGTGACGAACAATGCCGGAAGAATTTCGTTAATATGGCGTTTCCGTCCAATGTAAGCTAGCGTGACAGGAACAAACAGGGTAAAAAGAAGTCCAACCCAGTTGAGCATCATGGATTTCTTTTCATCCACGTGAAAAACCAGTTCGATAAAAGGTCGGCTTACTGAAAACAGGTTTGGCGTCATGAGCTGTTCCGTATGCTGAATTGGCATCAAGAACAAATCGCCAATTTGCCAATATAGAAAACCAACTGCAGGTAATCCAATTGCTGCCATCGTTAGCAACATCTTAATCGGGCGATTGACAACGACCAGCAAAGCTGGTAACAAAAGAATGAACGTAACCTTAATCGTTAATAGAGCGATGGCATAGATTATTCCGATGCCAACCTCGTAATTTACCGGTTTTTTAATGGTATATCTCCATATTAAGAGGGCCGCACCCCAAAACCATACCTCTTCCTGGCCATCTACAAGGATATACATAAACGCAGCTGGCAGCAGGAAATACAATATCGCATATTGCAAAGCGCGTTCGGATTTGTTTTTCAACGTTTGATAAGTCAACCACAGAATTCCGGCTTCCATAAACACCATAAACAGCACAATGGCTTTGGAATCATGCCAAAACCAGACCGGCAGGCTAATGATATAGGCATATAGAGGTGCGTGGTAAGACCAGAAATCGCGATATACAAAACCTCCTTTTAGAGCAGCTTCGGCTTTGTAGAAGAAAAATGGGATATCGCCCCTGGGTGTTTCATTGAGAATTAAGAAAATGGCAATCCAGGGAATAATACGCAATACCAAAAAACCTGCTCCGAAAATTAGCTTGTCTATAGTTTGCTGCCATTTTTTAAAAAGTTCGGTACGACTCACTACCCAGAACGTCCCAATGGTAAGTGCGAGGTTGATAATCAGTTTGATATAAAAGACAATCAGAATAGACATAAGGAAAATATAACCTGATAACAGCGTGCCAAAGTGTGTGAAAGAATAGTAAAGTATATACCAGTTACCGAATTTATAATGTCGTCATTTGTCTAAGGCGGCTGGTTTTCAGTTTAGATGAGGAAATAAATTAGTCGCAAAACTAAGACAAGTTTCAATTAAAATGGTTACTGTCGATTAAGAATTGGCATATCCGATAATCGTATGCTTGCATACTTTTATTTAAATATCTATTTTGGTTACAAACGTTTCGTTCGGTTCAATGTTTTAACAATGATCAATATCTAGAAAAATGGATTTTAATTTGAGCGAAGAACATTTGGCTGTCAAACAAATCGCACACGATTTTGCGAGGACTGAATTACTTCCGGGAGTAATTGATCGCGACAAAAAAGAAGCTTTTGACAAGGTCCTGCTCCAGAGGATGGGAGAGCTCGGTCTCCTGGGTATTATGGTTTCACCCGAATATGGGGGCGCTGGAATGGACACGCTGGCCTACGTGATTGCTTTGGAAGAGGTTTCCAAGGTAGACGCTTCTGCAGGTGTAATTATGTCTGTAAATAATTCGCTTGTCTGCTGGGGTCTTGAAAAGTTTGGCACGAGCTATCAAAAGGAAAAGTATTTACGCCCACTTGCGACCGGGGAAATCATAGGAGCTTTCTGCCTGTCGGAGCCGGAAGCTGGTTCGGATGCAACCTCACAACGAACTACGGCGGTTGAAGACGAAGACCATTACATTCTGAATGGAACGAAAAACTGGATTACTAATGGAAATACATCCTCGGTTTGTCTCGTGATGGCCCAAACGCATCCTGAAAAGCAGTATAAGGGAATCAATGCCTTCATATTAGAAAAGGGAATTGCAGGTTTCGAAGTCGGTAAAAAGGAAGATAAGATGGGGATCAGGGCGTCTGATACGCACACGTTGATGTTCAGCGACGTGAAAGTTCCGAAAGAAAACAGAATCGGACCGGATGGATTTGGTTTTAAGTTTGCGATGGCAACGCTGGATGGAGGTAGAATTGGTATTGCCGCTCAGGCATTGGGTATCGCTGCGGGCGCGTACGATCTTGCGATAAAGTACTCAAAAGAACGTCAGACTTTCGGAAAACCGATTTCTGCGCACCAGGCAATTCAATTCAAATTGGTAGAAATGGCTACCAAAATTGAAGCTGCACGAAATCTGGTATACAAGGCGGCTTGCGTTAAAGACAGTGGGGAAGATTATGTTCAGGCGGCGGCCATGGCAAAATTATATGCTTCTGAGGTAGCCATGGAGGTAACAACGGAAGCCGTTCAGATTCACGGGGGTTATGGATACGTACGCGAATACCATGTCGAAAGAATGATGAGAGATGCAAAAATTACACAGATTTATGAAGGTACCTCAGAAATACAAAAACTCGTAATCGCCCGACAGTTGTTAAAATAGAGAGCTTTCGGGCCAAGATCTGTGTTTTATTTTATTGCCGGTGACAAAATCGGCTCAAAATATCATTTTTTTTGAAAATTTTGTCAATACAGACTTGTATTAGTTTTGTACAATTTATTAGATTTGTACAAAATTAGAATGAACGGCAGATAAGCCTTTAAATATATTCAAGCATGGAAGACTATAATAAGATTATTGAGTCGTTGGGTGTCAAATTTGTGAAGGCCCGTCATATCCGGATTTTGCAACCCATCACTATAAAAAATTTTTACGACGTACAGAACTCATTAACAATCCTGTATGACGGCGAGGTTTCTTTCGGAGGCGATGAGCTGCAAAAGGTAGAGGAAGGTGACATGCTTTTTATTCCAGGAGGAAAACACGCCACTGTAACCTATGGCAATATACAAACTGCCAAACAGGTTTCAAATGAGGAGTTTATGACTAACCGGGATAATTATATAGAAGCAGGGCATGATCCTGCTGTTATAGGCAAAATCCCTAACTCATTTGGCCTTATTTCTTTTGAAGCTAAAGTTTTTGATACAGTTAATTTCTTCACTTCTCTAGATGTTCCTCCTTTTCTGATCAAAAGAGACGACCAGATAGCTGCGACGATCAATCAGATATTGACGGAAGATATGCTGGATACGCCTGGTAAGGGACGTATAATCAAAATCAAAACGGAGGAAGTCGTAATTGAGATCATCCGTTATATCCTGAAAAACAAGTTGTTCGTTGAGCAGCTGGTGACCAACAGTACTTATTTCAAAGATCCTCGTTTGATCGATATTTTTGCATATATCAAAGATAATCTGGGAGGCGATCTTTCTAACAAGGTGTTGGCAAATGTTGCCAACGTTTCTGAAGACTATGTGGGTCAGTATTTCAAGATGCTTACCGGTATTAATCCACAGGACTATATCGAATATCAACGTATGGAGAAAGCAGTTGATTTGCTGAGAACTTCGAAAAAGAGCATCCGTGCGATCGGTTCGGATGTTGGTTACAAAGATACGGCTTATTTCTGCCGTCGTTTCAAGATGATGTTCGGAATTCCGGCGGGTAAAATGCGTCGCCGCGAATCACTTATGAATGTTTAGACACCAATTATATCAAGAAAAAGGAGCGGATTTCTTGTGAGATCCGCTCCGTTTATTTTAGGCCAATCTTATTTTACAGGTGTCAGCTGAACAGCGGCAACCTTCCAGATCCCCGCAGTTTTCGTGCAGATAGTCATAAAGGAGACTTCACCCATGAAAGAATTGTTTGCGATTGTTGCCGAGACATTCCACGAACCGGTTACGACCGACACATCCGTATAGTTTTTAACCTGCACGTTTGAGATCATTCCACTCTGGACTACCACGTAGCCTTCTGAAATGGCCTGAAGCAAGGTGCTTTTATCGACCGCCTTACCATCCATCCCAACGACGGAAAAATCCCCTGAAAGCAAGCCGTCGAGCGATTTGTCGTCTTCTTCCAGCAGACCGGCAAAAAATCTGCTATTACAGCTGGCTGCGTCAATAGGTTGTTGGATATTAGATTGTGAATAGCCTGCCAGACTCGTGAAGAGAAATAATAGGATGAATACTGATGTTTTTTTCATTGTTAACCGTGCTTCGTGTGTTGATTGGGTTTTACGTTTCAAACTTAGAATAAGGTTTTGTAACTTCAAATCTACCATTATAAACTTCTGATCAATAGTGAATTCAAAAATAGGTATACGTTGTGATATCTGTTTTTTAAACAATTTGCCATTCTGTGATTACTTTCGTGTCCATAAATCAAATTTAAAATGAACCGTATTCTTAGATTCTTCACTATATATCTGCCTTTCGTTGGTATTACACTGGTAGCCTGTTCGTCAGCACCTGATAAGCTTGGTAAACTGGACTTAAAGAAATGGCGGTCGGATCGTGGCGCTTGCAAAAATGAGAGAACCGCATTAGTTGCAGACTTCAAGGCAGAACAAGAGCAACTCTTAGGTAAATTTAGTGATGATATCGGCAAACTTCTGGGCCGACCGGATATAAACCAACTCGGCGATAGAAACCTGAAATTCTATGTCTATTTTTTAGAGAAAGGTCCACAATGCAACGATATCACAGGGAAGTCTGATGCCCAAAAAGTAATATTGAAATTCAACGCCGTTGGGCTTTTATCGGAAATAACTTTTCAGGAAAAGGCTTTGTGAAAAATCTATAAATAAAACTTCTTCAACCGAATTGTAGTCTCTACCTGCTCTGGCACGAGATACTTGATGGATTCTCCTTTTTTGATCTTGTTTCTTAGAAATGTCGCTGAGATATCGAGTAATGGAGCTTCGACGAATTTTACGGATTCGTGATTTTTAAAAGCGTGTACTTTTGAACCGGGTCTTGGATATACGTAAAGGCCAACATATTCAAGAATCTTATCATAATTTTTCCAGTTCGGGAATTGTGCCAGATTATCTTCCCCCATGATGAGCTTGAATTCGTGCTGCGGGAATTTTTCCTGGATCCGAACAAGGGTATCTATCGTATAGCTGGGCTTTGGCATATGGAACTCCACATCCGTCACTTTCAGTAAATTATTGTCTGAGATGGCACGTTGTACCAAGTCGTATCGGTCAAATTCGTGAAGCAGGCTGCTGCTCTTTTTAAAGGGATTTTGTGGACTTACGACAAACCATACCTGCTCGAGATCCGTAGCGGTTGCCATTGTATTGGCGATGATCAGGTGGCCAATGTGAATTGGGTTAAACGATCCAAAAAATAGGCCTATCTTCATTTAAATATGATAATGGTATTTATGAGAATGGTATGAAAATCCAAGCTCAATGCATCCAAAATTAATCATAACGACGAAAGACTTTAGCGTTACGATAAAAAACTATTCGAAATGAAAGGATAATGACTAAGATCCGATAAATTGAGTTACCAGTTCCTCTGCTTTTATTAAGGCTGGTTCCAGGTCGTCATTTAAAAGAACGACATCAAATTTGTCCTCAAAGCTTAGTTCGTAGCGAACCTTTCCAAGGCGGGTTTCCAGGGATTTTTCATCTTCGGTGCCTCTTCCACTTAGTCGGCGAATGATTTCTTCTTCCGTGGAGACTTTCACAAATACTGCAAGGGCCTGATCGCGGTAGGTTTCTTTGAGTTTTAAACCACCTTTTACGTCTACATCGAATAGCACCGTCTTTCCTTGGTCCCAAAGCCTCTGAATCTCTGATTTGAAGGTGCCGTAATAATTACCGGCATAGACTTCTTCCCATTCTGCAAACTCATTACTGCCGATTCTTTCCCGAAATTCTTTTTTGGGAATAAAATAATAATCTTTTCCATGAATCTCGTGGGCACGTTTTTCGCGTGTGGCCGCAGAAACAGAAAACGCTAATAGATCAGGAAATTTGTTTAGAAGGTGACGGACTACCGTCGTCTTTCCGGAACCGGAAGGAGCAGAGAAAATGATGAGCTTGCCTTTCACGCCAACTGGCTTAACTATTGATTTTTGAAACGATTGTTTTGAATATACTTTCAGGACAAGGCTTCTTTACGAGCTTAAAATTCAAGGAATCCTTAATGCACTTTTCAAGCTTGTAGGCTTCGATACATGGTATACATTTATCCATGTTTGCCCTAAAATGGTCCTTCTCAGCTTCCGTGGCTTCGTCATCCAAAATTGCCTGAATAATCTTCATACATTCGGCATGATGCTCGCAGGTCTGCTTCATTTGGAGGTTTGGCACTTCGTCCTTTACCGAAGGCGTATTCAAATTGTCATTCATCACAATATTAAAGTAAGATATTTGGTATAATAGCACGCTTGTACCCTATAACCGAATTGATTACAAAAAAAGTTTCATCGTTTAGGAATCATATCCCATGGAACTTGCATAACTTTTTAATTTTTCTTTCAACAAGTTACGTGCGCGGTGCAGTCTTGACCGAACTGTACCGATTGGTATATCCAAAATCTTAGCCATTTCCTCGTAAGTAAATCCTTCAATATCACACAAAATGATAACGGTCCGAAAGTCAACTGGCAAGGCATTCAAGGCGTTTGCCACTTCGTCTCCAATCAGTTCCTGAACGGCATCGGCACGTAAATCGACGGTATAGGTAGTATCAGAAGCTTCTTCAGAATTATAGGTAGTTTCAACTTCCTGATAATCAACTTTAGATGGTTCCTTGCTTTTTTTACGATAGTCGTTTATGAAACTGTTTTTCAGAATTCTGAAAAGCCAGGCCTTGGCGTTAGTACCGCGCTCGAAAGATGAAATAAAACGAAATGCTTTTAAATAAGTATCCTGCACTAAATCATTTGCATCGTCCTCATCCATGGTAAGGCGAAATGCAAAATTGTACATGGAGTCAATATGCGGCATGAATTCACGGTTGAAAACCTCATAACGGAGATCGTCTGCATATTCATGGGTCGTGAGTGTGTCTGACATGGCAACTAACATAGGAAAGCTGAATTTACAAAGATTAACAACAGCTCCAAATCGTTCAAAGTAAAATTTGACAAATGGCTATTGAAGCTGAATGAATGCCATCTTTTAACGGACAAGTTCAATACTTGCGAATTTGCCTTGTGACGCTAATTAATGTTTAAACATCAAATTTCAGACCAGCGCATTTTGTTGCGACAAATTGGCAGGTCATCTTTTGGAAAATAGTTCCAAAACCACAATGAAGACTAGCGTGAGAAGAGCACTGGCCCCAATACGGATCGCAGTGTAGAAAATCATATCCAGGTTGTTCATTTCCATCAGGAATAAAACCGAATGATGGATCAGGATGAGAGGGAATATATAGCTCAGAAATTGAATGAATCCCTGTCGGCGAATCCCGATATCCAATCGTTCCACTCCTCTGGAGACCATCAGATATTGTATTAAAAAAGGGCGCAAGTAGGCGATGAGCACCGATGCAGCTGCATGAATACCGAATGTATTGGAAAAAGTATCGACTGTAAGCCCGACAGCAAATCCTATCAACAACAGATACATCCGGTCGATTTCGGATGGCAGCAGCAGAATAGCCGCTATATACACAAAACAAAAAGCATAATTGAACAACACCACATTTCGCAAAAGAAAAATCTGCAGAACGAGGTATAGCAAAACCATCAGAGTGGACTGTATTGCTTCGCGTAAACTCATTTGGGTGTCTCTATTCTTTGTTTAAGTTTTTCCTGTTCCTCGAGCTGGTTATTTTTAACCACATATACGTACGAAAGATTTTGAAAGTCGGTGGCTAATCTTAAGGTAATATTGTAAAAAGTCTGATTCGGGTTGACCGTGACGCTTTCAACTTTTCCGACCATAATACCGGATGGGAATACAGAGTTTTGGTCAGAAGTAACGGCCGAGTCACCTTTGTAGACTTTCGTATATTTCGAAACGTCGACCAGGTCAATGACATCAGGATTTTTTCCGGACCATTTGGCATATCCAATTTCCTTGCTGCGTATCAGTTTGGACGAAACCATGAACTGGGAGTGCAAAATCGACGTAATCACCGAAAAGTGTTCCGAGCAAAACCGGACTTTCCCGACAACGCCTGTTGCAGAAATGACGCCCATTCCAGGTGTAATACCATCCAACGACCCTTTATCTATCGTAATGATATTGTTTGGATTGGTGGTTTCGTTATCTACTACCTTGGCGATCGTATAAGTGAATCTCGCAGCAAATGAAGAATCCGGAACGTACCCAGCCGGAGCATCAGCAGGTTTCTGCTGGCTCAGTTTGGCAACGATGGCGTGTAAGTGCGCATTCTCGTTGGCAAGGTGTGCATTCACTTCATTGAGCTGTGTATATTCCTTCGCAGATTTCGATACAGACAGCGTTTTTGCAACGTAATAGTTGGAGGTATTCAAATAAGTAGCTCCCCAGTAGTTATTATTGCGCACGACCATCCAGATACTGAGGATTTCCAGCAACACGAATACCAGAAAGAAGCGATTTCTGATAACGAAATCTACAAGTTGGAGCATGGGATTTTAGTGTTTCTCAACAGGATGCCGTTCTAAAAAAACAGCATCCTGGGAAAAATCTAGTACTAAGATATCAAAACAGGCTTATACAGCTCAAGATTTTTGAGCACTTCCCCTGTTCCTTTTACAACGGCCTTTAATGGATCGTCTGCAATATGAACCGGAAGTTTTGTTTTTTGTGCAATTCTACGGTCTAAACCGTGGATAAGCGCACCACCACCTGTAAGATAAATACCATTTTTGAAGATATCAGCAGAAAGTTCAGGCGGAGCAATTTCAAGCGCCTTCATAACACCTTCTTCAATTTTCGATATTGACTTGTCTAACGAGTAAGCTATTTCACTATACGTAACGCGTATTTCCTTAGGAATACCCGTCATCAAATCCCGTCCACGGATGAGGTAGTCATCCAACGGAACTTCTAATTCAGGGGAGGCAGATCCAATCGCCATTTTGATCAGCTCGGCAGAACGCTCACCAATCAAAAGGTTGTGTTCACGACGCATATAGTCTACGATATCTCGTGTGAAAACATCACCGGCGATTCTCACCGACTGCTCACAAACGATACCGGAAAGAGCGATAACCGCAATTTCCGTGGTTCCACCACCGATATCGACGATCATAACGCCATTTGGCTGAGTAATATCAATGCCGATACCAATAGCCGCAGCGATCGGTTCATGCACCATATATACCTCTTTTGCACCTGCGTGTTCACAAGAATCTTTAACCGCACGTTTCTCAACTTCAGTAATACCTGAAGGAATACATACGACCATACGGTGTGATGGGGTAAAGAAACGACTCCCGGTATCAATCATTTTGATCATACCACGGATCATCATTTCGGCAGCCGTAAAATCGGCGATAACTCCATCTTTCAAAGGACGAATTGTCTTGATATTTTCATTCGTCTTTTCGTGCATTTGCATCGCTGTGTGACCTATCGCAAGTACTTTGCCGGTGGTTTTATCCATGGCGATAATCGAAGGCTCATCAACAACTACAGTATCTTTGTGGATTATGAGTGTGTTCGCTGTACCAAGGTCAATAGCTATATCACTCGTTAAAAAATCAAATAATCCCATATATATATATTAAATATTTTTTAGCGTCCTAGTTTTCGGTGTGCAAAATTACAGATTATTGCCCACAAACAAAGGCATTTAGTAAATTTAGAAAAATGCTCATTGTAAACGCAGGAATCCGGCGGTTACGTATTCGAATGTAGAATTTATAAAACCTGTGTACCTTTGTTTTACTATGGGAATCAGATCATTTTTAAGCGAGCCGCTCGCGAAATTTATAGTAAAACAGCAGCAAGACTGGGTTCTGAAAAGTGAAGAAATTCAGGAAAAATGGCGTCAGAAACTGGTAAAGCAGGCGATGAACACCAAATTTGGTATTGACCACAATTTTAGCGATATCAAATCCTACACTGAATTCAAACGCGCTGTTCCGGTAACTGATTACGAAGGATTGAAAGGATATATAGCGGAGGTGAAGGAAGGTAAGGAAGATATCCTTTGGCCAGGCAAGCCATTGTACTTTGCCAAAACGTCGGGAACTACTTCGGGAACTAAATATATTCCAATTTCCAGGGATTCCATATCCAATCATATTGACTCAGCGCGGAACGCGATCCTGAATTATGTTGCGGAAACGGGCAAAGCTCAATTTCTGGATAACAAACTGATATTCTTATCCGGCAGCCCGATTTTGACTGAGACCGGTGGCGTGTTGACTGGCCGTTTGTCCGGAATTTCCACCCATCATGTGCCAGGCTATCTTAGAACGAATCAGTTGCCGAGCTACGAAACCAACTGCATAGAAGATTGGGAGACAAAAATCGAAAAGATCATCGACGAAACCATCGATCAGCGCATGTCGCTGATTTCAGGCATACCGCCGTGGGTTCAGATGTATTTTGATAGAATCATTGAAAGAACAGGTAAGCAAATCAAAGAGGTGTTTCCTGACTTTTCTTTATTTATATACGGAGGTGTAAATTTTGATCCATATCGTGCCAAATTATTTGAGTCAATCGGTAAGCCGGTAGACTCTATTGAACTATATCCAGCGTCAGAAGGATTTTTGGCCTATCAGGATTCACAGTATGAAGAGGGGCTTCTGTTGCTTTTGAATACGGGGATATTTTACGAGTTTATTCCGGTAGAAAACTATTTTGATGAAAATCCTGTACGTCTGTCAATCGGCGAGGTGGAAGTTGGTAAAAACTATGCGTTAGTTATCAATAGCAATGCCGGTTTGTGGGGATATTCGATTGGAGATACTGTGAAATTTGTTTCAACGAATCCATATCGAATTATTGTAACGGGGCGCATCAAACATTTCATTTCGGCATTTGGAGAACACGTGATTGGCGAGGAAATAGAAAAGGCGATGAAATTTGCGTTGGCAAAGCACCCCGAGGTGGAAATCACGGAGTTTACCGTCGCGCCGATGGTGAGTCCGCACGAAGGATTACCATATCATGAATGGTTAATTGAGTTTGGAAGCGAACCTGAGGATTTTAATACATTTGCCGCCGATCTGGATAGCCAGTTAATGAAGTTGAATACTTATTACGATGACCTGATAACAGGAAGCATTTTAAAGCCTTTGGTAATCACCAGCCTCAAAAAGAACGCATTTATAGACTATATGCGGAGTCAGGGAAAACTGGGAGGGCAAAATAAAGTACCGCGTCTATCCAACGACCGGAAAATTGCAGACGAGCTGGTGCAGATGAAAATTGCGGGTTTTTAATGAGAATTGATATGAGTAAAAAGGGAATTGCCATCTTAGGTTCTACCGGTTCCATCGGAACGCAGGCTCTGGACGTTATCGCGGCGAACATAGACCGGTTTTCAGTGGAAGTATTAACGGCACAAAACAACGCGGATCTGCTGATTGAGCAGGCGATTCAGTTTGTTCCGTCCGTAGTCGTGATTGGTAATGCCGACTTATTGAGTAAAGTAAGCCTTGCTCTGAACCATTTGCAGATTAAAGTTTATGCCGGATCGGAAGCCTTGAGCCGGGTCGTGGAGATGGATTCTGTAAATATGGTTTTGACCGCCATGGTTGGATATTCGGGGCTAATTCCTACGATCAGTGCCATCAATGCAGGTAAAGATATTGCCCTTGCTAATAAAGAAACGCTTGTGGTTGCAGGCGAACTCGTGACGGCCTTGGCAAAGGAAAAGGGAGTTCGTATATATCCTGTTGATTCAGAGCACTCTGCAATTTTTCAATGCCTTGCGGGAGAAGAACAAAATCCAATAGAGAAAATAATACTAACAGCTTCCGGCGGGCCCTTTCGGGGAAAAAGCCGGGAATTTCTGTCGACGGTAACACTTCAGCAAGCTTTAAAGCACCCAAATTGGAGTATGGGTGCAAAAATTACGATCGATTCAGCTACCTTGATGAACAAAGGGCTCGAGGTGATCGAAGCGAAATGGCTTTTTGATTTGACACCAGAACAAATTGACGTCATTGTCCATCCACAGAGCATCATTCACTCACTGGTTCAATTTCAGGATGGGAGTATCAAAGCGCAGTTGGGATTGCCGGATATGAAACTGCCTATTCAATATGCGCTCGGATATCCGGAGCGGCTACTGTCTGATTTCCCAAGATTTGATTTTATAAATTATCCGAACCTGACTTTTGAAAAACCGGATCTTGAAACGTTCAGAAATCTGGATATGGCATATGAGGCATTGAGAAAAGGAGGGAATGCGGCTTGTGTTTTAAATGCAGCCAATGAAATTGCAGTTGATGCGTTTCTAAAGGAGAGGATAGGTTTTCTGGAGATTTCAGACGTGATTATTGATTGCGTTGCTAAGATAACGTTCATAAAATCCCCGTCATTAGACGATTTTATTCATACCGACAAAGAGACCAGAAGGTTTGCGTCAGAAATTATTCAGGTCAAAATTTAAATGAAAAGTGAATTGTTAAAATATTTGTCGGTGGCATTGGCCAGCGCACTCAAGTTTTTCGGAGGTCCGATTACTGGTGTTGTTCTAAAATTGAATTGGGTGGAAACAGCCTTCTGTTCTGCGGCGGGCATGATGTTCTCAGTTTTTTTGCTAACCTATGTTGGGAAAGCAATCCAGAAGTACCTCGCTCAAAGGCGAAAAAGTGCTCCGAAACTTTTTAACAGAACAAACCGGTTGGCGGTGAGGATATGGAGAAAATTCGGAATAATAGGGATTGCGTTTCTTACACCTCCGTTATTCACGCCCATCTTCGGGCCAATTCTGGCGGTTGCCTTTAAGGTGCCAAGAGCATCCATCTTTCTTTGGATGTCTGTCAGCGCAGTGGCGTGGGGATTGGGGATATCCTATATCGCCCACAAGATGACCTTCGTGCAGGAATGGTTCAGGTAATCTGGTCGATTACCTGCTTACAACTTTCTTCGGTGCGTTAGATTTTTTCATGAAATCGCCTTGAGAAAAATATTTCTCAATGAGGCAGTACATCAGGATAAAGAAGTACCGGCTGCCCATCTCTTTGATTTTCAGCTTCGACTCACCATATTTCCGGTTTGTCCAGCTATTTGGTACCACCGCAAAGTTATATCCCCTTACCATCGCCTTCAATGGAAGCTCAATCGTCAGGTTGAAATGCGGTGCGAGAAATGGCTTAATACCTTCTATCGTTTCTCTTTTATATAACTTAAAAGCGTTCGTTGTGTCGTTGTATTTGATACCCATCACCATTTTTACAATGAAATTGGCGACCCGGTTAATCACTTTTTTCAAGGCAGGATAATCGATAACCTTACCGCCTTTTTCCCACCGTGATCCGAATACGCAGTCGTAATCGCCTTCCAGCATCTTGTTATAATATTTCACAAGATCTTCCGGATCGTCAGACATGTCGGCCATAAAAACCGCCACGCAGTCGCCGCTGAATCGTTCCAGCCCATACCTAACCGCATATCCAAAACCATTCGGGCCAGTATTCGTGTAATAAACAAGCTCAGGAATTTGTTCTGAAAGGCTCTGAAGTACCTTTAACGTACCATCTTTTGAATTGTCGTTGGTGACGCAAATCTCGTGAGGGATATTGTATTTTTTTAATGTGCCATGAAGAGAGGTGAGGGTGTGAGTAATAGACTCTTCTTCGTTATAGGCTGGTATTACGACGCTTAACTTCATTAGGGTTAATTAGTATAAAACATTACAAATTAAAGATTATTAATCTGAAACACCAATTTAGCCCTCCGCTAATTGGCGCGTATATCGTTCAATCGTTTCAGAAATAATACTGTCATACTTGTAGTCCAGCCAGTTATTGACGTTTTCAAACATCTCTTTCCGGTTCTTTAGAAATATTTTGTTGGTCTGCGCATGTACATTGCTTAAACCTGCACTGTGTTTTCTGTAAACTCCCATTACATCAGGGATATATCCGATTGGGCCTTGAGCAGCGAGCTGAATCATCAATGCCCAGTCACCGGCAGCGGCCTTTGCGTGCCAATCTGCGAAATCGTGGTTTTTAAAATGGTTTCGATACAACCAGCTGGCAGTAGCGAAAAACCATTTATCTTTTAGGATATCAGTAATATCTGAAATGAGTGGCTGGTTTGCATCATTGAAAGTATGCGACGGCGACCCGTCTTCATAAGTAACAAGGATGTTGTGATGACAAACGTAAAAATCCGGATGGCTGTCTAAAAAATCGACCTGCTTCTGGAGTTTATAGGGATCGGTCCAATAATCATCTCCCTCGCACATTGCAACATATTCGCCTTGGCAAGCCTTAACGATACCGAGCACATTGTTTCTGCCGGCAAATTCCTTCGGTTCGGCTGGCCCCTGATTTTCCGTATGTAGAAAGGCACGGATTCGACCCGGATTATTTTGAATATATCTTCGGATAATATCTGCATTGCCGTCCGTTGAACCATCATCGCCAATCACGATTTCAAAGGAGAAATTGGTTTTTTGGGCCAATGCTCCATCCAACATCTGCGCGATGTATTTTTCGTGATTATATGTGGGAACGCAAACAGATACCTTCATAAAAAAATGGGCATTGACCTTTGGAGCCAATGCCTGATAATGAGTTGATTAATTTCAGCTAAAAACCTCCTGTAACTGAGAAACCGTCGGGAACTCGGGCGTTACCAATTCCTTTTCTGGCTGATATATATAAGCCATCGGATACCCTCTTTCAATAAAAGTAGGCTCATCGAGGTTGTTATACCTTAATTGTACCGACCAGCGGATATTATTCGTGATATTATTTCCTGACTGGTGTATCAGAAACGCAGAAAAGACCAGAATATCACCGACGTTGAATTCAGTTTGAATAAATTCACTTTCGTTCAGATTTGCGGTGATTCCTCCCTGATATCCCGATGTGGAAGATTCCAGCAATCCGATCTTATGGCTTCCAGGAATAACCTGCAATGCGCCAATATCCGCACCGGCGTCCACCATTGGAAACCATATTACCGTACTGTCCAATGATCCCTGACCGGTCCGCCAGTCCTGATGCGCATCTAGTTTCCAATGTTTGCTTCCGTCTTTTGAAAGAAAACGGCTGTTAAATTGCATTGCTGGTCGAGCACCAATACTTGGGTTAGTCACTCCGATTTCGTGCAAAATTCCAGCGATTTGCGGATCAACTCCCAAACGGTGTAAAGAGAAAGAATGCTGAACGGTTTTTCCTGTACTTACAAATCCAGAAAAGTCCTTTTCGAAAAACTCGAACATGGCATTTTCGAACGCATCACGATCATCGATATCCACCGATTTGCCTGTAACTCTTTTAATTTGAACAGCGAAGATTTTACGAGCCTCGGTATAAATATTATTTACGACTTCTTTATCCAGAAAATTTCTCAGCAGAACAAAGCCTTCCTCGTAAAACTGTTTCCGTATTGCACTCATTGGTTTCTTGTTTTAAAATTGAACCTAAAAGGAATAATTTACTTTACTTTTTTCATCAAAAATATTCGCCAATCAGTAACGTCTTTATGATATTCATCAGCCGAAAACAGAATATGTTCCCGCTTCATCCAAGAGTCAATCGTACCAGGCTTTTCAAGGGTGACCAAACAATCGAATGACCATTTCCTGACAAAGCCCGCCAGCAATCATCTAGTCTTCCCAAATCGCATATCCAAACCCTGCTGCCCCGAATCCGTTACCATTATACAACAGATATTTTTTTCCATTGTGTTCATAACGATATGCGTAGTCAATCATTTGATAGTCAAAATCCTCCGGGTTTTCCGACTTCGCAATTCCTACCAGATTGTCTTTTCGTTCCCAGTTAGTACCGTCTGTCGACTCGGCATATCCCAGTCTGTAACTCTGGTTTCTGTCTGTCCGGTAGTCACGGGTATGGCGGTAAGAATAGAACATTTTATAAATGCCATCTTCTTTAAATACGCTCGGGCGACCTACAGCGTGAAGAAAATCGTCAAAATCGAGTGCCGGAATATCACTGATTTCCCAGTGGATACCGTCTTTCGAAATCGCTGACTGACCCCGGTAATATGGTTCAGGATATCCGTGAATGTACTCGCACTTATGTCCGGAAATATACCACATCCTCCAGGTGCCGTCTTCGTCTCGTAACACCGATGGCTGTGCAGCCCATAGTGGATTTTGGATGCTACGATCCATAATCGGTCCACGAAACATTTTTGTGAAAGTCAGTCCGCCATCATGGCTCACTGACAATCCCATGGATAGTCTGTAAGAATTATGCGTCCGGTTCCAGCCGGTATAGTACAACCATATGTCACCATTGGGCATATCTACAAACCAGGCGGGCATAGCGCCGGTTTCATCATATTCTCCCGGGCCACCCAGCTCAAGAACCGGCTTGTCATGGATATAAAGGATCTTTTTAGGATCGTCATAGTCCACATCAATAAATGTTGGTCTTGAATAACCTTCGTCGTCTCTGGATGAAAAATAGATCCGGAGAAAATCCTTATGTTTATATGCAAAAGGTACCTGAGCGTGAGATCTGCTGTGCGCCAGGCTTCCGTCTGGCTTATATATTACTCCTTGTTTTTTCCACATGGGTAGCTGCTGGCTATTAGCTTTTGGCGATCGGCTGTTAGTTTAACCTCCTCATTTCAAATCATTTCTGTCGAATGAAAAGCTAGTTATACTAATTAAGATATCGCAGTTGGTTATTCAAATTTATTTGTTAGGCCCAAAGTCCAACCGAATTAATCAACGGCTTTTTCGGCTCGAAGCTTCCAGTTGTCTACAAAGTCTTTTCCCGGCATTGGCAATTCGATATCGATTTCCGGCTCGGTTTCCGATACTCTGAATTCCATTACATAAAAGGCATTACCAAAAATGTAGTGCAATTTGAAATCGACAATATTAGCTGGTACATCTTCCAAAGGTACTTCTGCCCTGAAAAGCGGGTTTGCTTTCAATAGAGTTGCATATGATTCTTTATTTCTTAACCAAGGAGCAACGCTTTCGTCTCCAACGACCACCTTTCCTCCAGGACGAACAACGCGAGTCAATTCTGCAAATGCTCTTTTTCTTTCTGAGAAAGTATTGATTCCACCAAAATGAAAAACTGCATCGAAAGTATTGTCAGCAAAAGGAAGGTAAGATCCGTTTACCAACGAAAAATGAAGGTTGACGTCGCTTGACGACAGTTTTTCCTGCGCTCTTTTCAGCATATTAGGTGAAAGATCAGACAGAACAGCCGTTCCTCCCGGGCTCACCCGGTCGACAATCAAAGCAGAATCTTTTCCGGTTCCTGCTCCCACTTCGAGTGCTGTCATTCCCGGCTTCAGCTCCATTAAATCAATGAAAAACTTTCGGGTTGCTGCTTCGTCCGAGTGGTTCAAAGTTTCAAAAACCCATGAAACGCCTCTGTCATATCTTAAAACTGCCTGATCGTAAAGATGTTGTTCACGAGCGTCATCAGGAAGTAGCTCCTTGGGATAGAGCATGTTAACAATTCCCGTGTCTCCGATTTCATATATAGTGCCATCTTCACTGGTAAGCGTTTTGCCATCTGCGGCTATTGTAAGAGGGCCGCCTGTCAGAGGGCAGACTAACGCTTTAAGGAAATCCTGATATGTCATTTCGTGTTTGCTAAATTGATATATATCGTCAAAATTACTTTTTTTTCTTAAAGTACTTTCAATGTGGACAGGCTTATTAGGCAATGGTCACAGCATAGGGCTATAGATTTCTGGTTCAGTCAATAGCGTCGCGGGCGTATTTACTTTGTACCTTTGCACACTGATATTGAAGTGGATCATTCTGAAAAATCTAAAATATAGTATCAAATTATGTTTGAGTTGCAGGAAAAAATAAAGGCTCTCGCCAAGCAGCAATGGGCACATGTGGTAGCTAACAGACAGCATTTACACAAAAACCCGGAGTTGTCTTTTGAAGAATTTAAAACAGCGCGATTTGTAGCAGATGAATTGAAGGGGATGGGGCTGTCGCCTCAGGAAGGTGTTGCCGGAACCGGCGTTGTTGCGCTGATTGAAGGTAAAAACCCAATGAGCCGCATTATCGGACTGAGAGCAGATATGGATGCCCTGCCTATCCATGAAGCTAATAATGTTGCGTACAAATCTGTTAATGAGGGTGTTATGCACGCATGCGGTCACGATGTGCATACTTCTTCTTTACTTGGAACAGCCAATATACTTCGTCAACTTACTAATGATTTTGAAGGTACGATAAAGCTGGTTTTCCAACCAGCCGAGGAAAAAGCGCCAGGCGGAGCGTCGTTGATGATCAGAGAGGGTGTATTAGAAAACCCGAGACCGGCAAGTATGATCGGGCAACATGTTGCTCCCAACATTCCCGTAGGTAAAATCGGCTTCCGGGAGGGGATGTATATGGCCAGCACCGACGAACTTTATTTGACTGTAATTGGAAAAGGCGGGCACGCTGCGGCACCACATCAGCTCGTTGATCCGGTTTTGATGGCTTCACATATCATCGTTGCCCTTCAGCAGATTATCAGCAGAAATCGCAATCCGGCAAATCCAGCTGTTTTGTCTTTCGGAAGATTTATCGCCGATGGTGTGACGAATGTGATTCCCAATGAAGTGACGATTCAGGGCACATGGCGTTGCATGGACGAGGAATGGAGAGAGGATGGATTGAGAAGAATGAAAAAAATGGCAGAATCAATTGCTGAAGCAATGGGCGGTACCTGCGTTTTCGATGTGGTGAAAGGATATCCTTTTTTGAAAAACCATCCTGAATTGACGAGAAGGGTGAGAACCGCAGCGACCAGTTATATGGGCGAAGAAAACGTAGTTGACCTCGATTTGTGGATGGCTGGAGAAGATTTCGCCTTTTATTCTCAGGTGGTAGATTCGTGTTTTTACAGACTCGGTACCCGAAACGAACAAAGAGGCATCATTTCGGGTGTTCACACGCCGACCTTCGATATAGACGAGGCCGCTTTGGAAGTATCAACTGGCCTGATGAGCTGGATGGCTATTTCTGAACTTGCTGAGAAGGGATATACCGCTTAAACAAGCTTTGGATTTTTAGGCCGATCACACCAAGTATCGCCTCTTTGAATATACCCGCCGACATTTTGGAGGTTCCTTTCGTACGATCTGTAAAAATGATAGGGACTTCCACGATGTTGAACCCAAACTTCCAGGAATTGAATTTCATCTCGATCTGGAACGCATATCCGATAAATTTGATATTATCCAGATCCAGCGTTTTTAGCACCTTGCTTGTGTAGCAGACAAAGCCTGCGGTTGGATCCATAATTGGCATACCAGTAATCATCCGGACATAATATCCTGCAAAATAAGACATTAGTACCCTGTTTATAGGCCAGTTAACAACATTCACGCCGGTAATATACCTGCTTCCGATCGCGACATCATTGCCTTCCACCGCACATGCGTGATGCAGGCGGATTAAATCATCCGGTGGATGGGAGAAATCGGCGTCCATTTCAAAGACATACTCATAACCTCTTTCCAAGGCCCATTTAAAGCCATGAATATATGCTGTTCCAAGCCCTAGCTTGCCTTTCCTTTCTACCAAGTGAAGACGGCCTGGAAAATTCGGGATCAAATTCCTTACTACGTTGGCTGTTCCGTCTGGTGAACCATCGTCGATTATAAGAATATGTGTAGAAAATGATAAACCAAAAACCGCATGGATGATTGCGTTTATATTTTCAATCTCATTAAAGGTGGGTATTATGACAACACTGCTGCTTACTGGTCTCATTCAGTTAAAATATATATCATAGGCTAATTTATACCATAGCTTATAGCTTGATATTTTTCGTTTTTTCTCTTGCCTCCAGATTTTTGGTCACCTTATCGTAAATCTGTTTCATCTTTTTAGGCTCTTTTATATAATACGCATAGCTGCTGCTATATACCGCAGTGTCCACTTTGTATTTTTTCCAGATGTCGCTTTTCAGCTTGTCAAAAATCATAATTGACGAGTCGGTCGATTTGAGCTGGAGCCTGGTGACCCTCGATTCGGCGAGGTGAATATCGGCTAAAATTTTAGCCATCTTGTCTTGATCATAAGTACCTGCAGGTGCATTTTCTTCCTGAGAACAACCCCAAAGAGATATCATCAGTACTAAAACCGGGAAGAAGGGAAGACTGTATCGGCGACTAAATATCAAAATAGCTATATTTGTTTGCGTCTATATAGTCGCAAAGATGGATAATTTTTTTCAAAACCTATGTTTGAACGGTTTCTTGGGAAGTTGCGGAAGTATGAGATCAGGATGCGGAAAGCAGTCACAAGTGAGCGGCACGGCAATTTCCATTCCGTGTTCAAAGGATCGGGTCTGGAATTTGATGATTTGCGGCTATATCAATATGGAGATGATGTCAGAGCGATAGACTGGAACACTTCGGCAAAAGGCCACGGTACTTTTGTAAAGATATTTAAAGAAGACAAGGAGCAGACGGCGTTTTTTATGCTGGATGTCAGTGCTTCGCAGAAAGTGGGTGAACCGGGTTCCATGAAAATTGATGTTGCTAAGGAAATCTGTGGCGTATTGACGCTTTCCGCAATACAGGAAGCCACCAGGGTTGGTTTACTGTGTTTTTCGGATCGGAATGAACGCTATATGCGTCCGTCCGAAGGGATGAAGCACGGTTATCGGCTGCTGTCCGAACTTTATAAGCTGACACCATCTTCTTTGAAAACCAATATCTCAGAGGCGATTATGGTTTGCTTTAACGTATTAAAAAGAAGGAGCCTGGTCTTTATCATTTCTGATTTTATCGATCGCAACTACGAACCTAACCTCAAAGCACTTGCGATCAAACACGATTTGATCGTCATTCATTTATATGACTCGCGGGAGACCAATTTGCCGGGCTTGGGTATTATTCCGTTGTATGATGCTGAAACACAATCCACTTTTTGGGTAAATACTTCGTCCAAAAAATACAAAGAAGAAAACGTCAATCGTTTTCAGAAGCGAAGTGAGGAATTGCAACGACTCTGTATTCAAAACCGCGCGGACTATATTTCGATCAATACGCAGGAGGATTACGTTCCGGCCCTGATTCATTTGTTTAAAGTCAGAAGATATTCGAAGGGGTCCGCAGCAAAATGAAACAGCGAATAATAGGGCAGACGAACTTCATATCAGCACATATCTCGAGATCTGTGATCAAAGCATTTTTGACGATTGTTTTTTTTTCCACTATCTCAGAGGTCTGTTTTTCACAGAAAATAATTACCAAAGGAGAATTTTTGATTGACAGCATTGACGTAGGAAAACCTTTTTTTTACTCGCTGAGCGTCCTTCACAAGCCGACCGACGAAATTTTTTTCCCGGATACCAATTACAACTTCTCTCCTTTTCAGATCCTTTCGCAGAAAATATTTAATTCTTCTACCAGCGAAAAAGGTACATTAGACAGCGCGATATATCAGTTAATAAGTTTTGATGTTTCACCCAAGCAGGTGATCAAGGTTCCTGTTTTTGTTTTCGGGAGAGTTGATTGTACAGAAGTATGGACGGCAACCGATACCGTTTTTTTAAAAAACGATGATCTGCAGGTAATTAAAAATCAGAAAGAACTGGCGTACGATACCGTTCTTTTCCAGCTCGGAAGCGAGTTCAATTTTTCAAAACTGTTAGGTATTATCGCAATTGTAATTACCGTTGCAGGAAGTATATATTGGGTTTTTGGACGGGATATTTACAAACAATGGCAGCTGCTTAAATTACAGAGAAGGCATATAGAATATACCCGGTCATATAACAGGCTGCTTAGAAGTGCACGTGATAAGGGCAATATCAAAGACGCTGAAAAGGCAATTATCGTCTGGAAAAAATATTTGGAACGTTTAGAAAACAAACCTTTCGCTACTTACACAACCCGCGAAATTATGGACAATATGCCTGACGAGGAGTTGGCCGAGGCGTTAAAAAATATGGATGGTGTAATATACGGTCAGGCGAAATCAATGAAAATGGAAGGGTCGCTGGAAATGTTGAAAAAAGGAGCGACAAAAATTTATAAAAACAGACGCCGTCAGATTCTGGATCGGCCGATATCATAATATGGACCAATGGATATCTTTTAAATGGTTTGGATACGATGCGTTTAGCTCGTTTCAATGGGTATATCCATACTTTTTATATGCCATCCCCCTGGTGCCGCTGTTGTTTTGGTTAAGAGGCGCGCTGCATCGGAAAAGGAAGCAACGGCTGGTCATGACATATCATCCGTCCCAAAGCGGCTGGGAATGGCTGGCAATGTTGCGTTTTGTGCAGCCTTTTCTGGTTTGCGCGGGAATTATGTTGATCCTGGTATGTCTTGCCCGGCCCCAGGTTGTGTCGGAGCGAACGGATCGCTATTCAGAAGGTATTGATATCATGTTGCTGCTGGATATATCCGACTCGATGACAGAGAAAGATCTGAGTCCAAACCGACTGGAGGCTGCTAAAAAAGTAGCGCGTGATTTTATCAAAGGACGCCTGCAGGACAGGATTGGACTTATTATCTTTGCAGGAGAAGCTGTATCGTTGTGTCCGTTGACGGCAGATTACGAGTTGTTATATGGGTTTTTGGATGAGATTAAGCCTAATATGATCCCTATCGCCGGAACTGCAATCGGAAGTGCCCTGGCGGTGGCTGTTAATCGAATGAGAGATACTAAGGGCGAAAGTAAAGTCGCGATCCTGATCAGTGATGGTGACAATACCTCCGGAACCCTGGGACCGACCACGGCAGCCCAACTGGCGAAGGCTTTTGGAATAAAGATTTACGCCATTTCAGTGGGAGTACCGAAGGCTGCTTCGCGTTCGGATTCCACCGGTACAATAAACTCCTTTATGGATGAAGGAGAGTTGTTAAAAGTGGCGGGCATTGGAAATGGAAAGTTTTTCCGGGCCACGGAAAATAAGGCTCTGGGAAATGTTTTTCAGCAAATTGATCAGCTGGAAAAGATAAAATACAAAGACGTTATTTCGAGGGAAGTGACTGACTATTACAGGATTTACCTCTATTGGGCTGTTACTTTCTTTTTATTGGCACTCGCTACCAAAAGTACTTTTATGTCGAATATTCTTGAAGATTGATGTTAAGACCATTTTACAATCATAGCGTAATTGAGGCCGGGCTGGATGAGGTAGGAAGAGGGTGCCTGGCCGGACCTGTTGTGGCCGCTGCTGTAATTTTACCATCCGATTACAAACATGAATATCTGACTGACAGCAAACAACTTACAAAAGCACAGCGTGTTGAAGTTCAGAGAGATATATTACGTGAAGCCGTAAGCTGGGCCATTGCCGAAGTAGATAATGTTGAAATTGATAAAATCAATATCCTCAGGGCCAGCTTTTTGGCAATGCACCTGGCTGTGGATCGGCTTGTGACAAGACCGGAACACTTATTGGTCGATGGAAATCGCTTCGTGCCTTATCAAATGATCCCGCATACTTGCATTGTAAAAGGCGATAGCAAGTTTTTATCCATCGCTGCGGCGTCGGTTTTAGCCAAAAACTATCGTGACGAACTAATGGCAGACCTGGCTAAAATTCATCCGCATTATGGGTGGGAAGATAATGTCGGCTATCCAACCGCACGTCACCGAAAAGGTATCAGTACCCACGGAACCACGACCTATCATCGCCTTTCCTTTCGTTTGTTGAAAGAATAAGGTCAGACCCTACTGATTTTTCGGCTTTTTATAAACAGGAACTGTGCTGCAAGGCTCTCCGAACATGAGGCTTTGAACAACAGGTTTCAATAGCTTACTCACGGCCATATATGCAGACATCGGCACATCGACTTTACTGCAACCTTTTACAACGACTTTCTTACCTTCAAACTCAGATATATTCAATTGGCTGATTGCCTTATGGTAAAGCACATCTTCCAGGTTTTCAAGCGAGCCGAAAGCAATTTCGTTTGCGTACGGCTGCAGATGTGTGGCAAGTAACATATATGCCCAAGTCGGAATGATGGCGTCTTCGGAGCAAGTGATTGCTACATTCTTACCGGTATATTGAGTCCAGTCATGGGTTTTCAAAAAGTCGCGAAAATCCTTTTCCCGCAAAATCATTCCCTGAAAAAGATTGTCTTTCAAATCATATAAAACCCTTTCACCGGGATGATATAAATCTTCAAGATCCAATGAAACGATACCGCTGGTGGCAACTCTGTTAACTATTTCTGCTTCCATAATTTTTGAATATGAAGGGTTAACATGAAAATCGACAACAATGTTTTTGAGAGGAGCTCTCAGGTGTTAGCTTTTAGGGATTATTTTTTGGTAGTTGGCTTATTTTCAGCAGGTTGAATTGCAAAAATAATTGCCTGAAATAATTTTAATATCTCAGTTTGACAATGCTTTCTTTTTTGGAGCCGGGCTCATAAAGTCTTTCAGGTAATAGGGCTCGAATGACGCCAGATCTTCAAATTGTTGATTCGCAAAAGCTTTCTGGGCAAGTATGCCCACTGTTTTCGCTGACGGTTTGATATTTTCAGTTAAAAATACCGCCTGCGGTGATGTAAATAGCGATTGGCATTTATTCGATCCGTCGCCGAAGAATACTACTTTTTTAGTATTGAGTTCGTTTTCGAAAGAGTTTTCCTGAAGAATCAATGCTTCGGTTGGTTTTACCGTATCCCCGACAAAATCATATACAGCACAATACACTTCCATCCGTCGGGCGTCAATCATTGGGCAAAACAGGAAGTCTTCTGAAAAGAAACCTTTTACTTGTAAGTACATCGCTTCCAGCGTATTAATGGCAATAAGCGGTTTCGACAAAGCAAAACAAAGTCCTTTCGCTGTAGATACTGCTACCCGTAAGCCGGTATATGATCCCGGACCTTTCGCAACAGAGATCGCGTCGAGTTCAGGAAGGCTGAATCCGGAATTTGTAACAATGTTCTCGATTAGAGTCGTAAGCATGGCCGACGAAGATCTGTCCGTAAACAGATCATATCCAGCTACAAGTTCTGAGTGATGGTGAAGCGCTACGGAGCATCCTCTGGTAGAAGTATCAATGCTAAGAATCAGCATGTTATAAGATATAATAGCTGCCGGAAGAATTTTCTGGCAGCTATTCGGTTATTTTTTATTTTTTAAAATTTCGTTGTATCGGGCCGGATCTTTGAAGAGTGCCAGCGCGGACTTGACCTCCGGGTCTTCCTGGAATGAAGCCTCTCGCATACCTTTTTCAAGGTAATAATGCTTGATAATTTCTTCCTCCAATATGCTTTTAATCTCTGCTTTATGAAGTTGAAGATCGTTGTCTTTGTTATGTGTCAACTTTGATTTTAGCGCTTTAATCTGATCTTCAATTGCATCCAGCGATTTTTCCTTTTTGGCCGAGGCCTCCAAATCATTCAAATCCCGCTCAACCTGCGTTGTATAATCATACTCTTTACCTCCAAGCCATTTGATGAAAGCAGCATATTCCTGATCAGACAGATGAAATTCAGAGGCAGGTTTGATGCTAGTGTGCTCGAAGCGGTATTTCACTGCATAATCAAAAAAGAGGCGGTTGCGCCCCAGGCTTATCGCCAAAGGAGAAAACGTTTCTTTCTCAGTAACGATATCCGGCAGTATACCACCTCCGTCATAAACAACACGGCCGTTATGGGTTTTGAAAGCAGTCATCAGCGTGTCAGGAATTTTGCCCACACTACCGTCTTCATTTCTGTGGCTGTAATCAATTGCCTGAATGCATCTTCCGCTCGGAATATAATATTTGGCAGTGGTAATTTTCATTTTGGTATTATACGACAGATCGCGGGTGGTTTGAACCAAACCTTTCCCATAGGTTCTTTGACCAATCAAGACGCCACGGTCATAATCCTGAATTACGCCGGATACAATTTCTGCGGCAGAAGCACTCCTGTTGTTGGTCAAAACCACCATCGGAATTTCTGTATCCAATGCCGGACTGTTGGCAACATATGTTTTATTCCATTCAGTAACTTTACCTTTGGTTGATACGATTTCTTCTCCTTTTGCAACAAAGATATTGGAGATCTCTATCGCCATATTCAACAACCCGCCCGGATTATCCCGAAGATCAAGAATGACCGATTTCATCCCTTTTCCTTTCAATTCCTGAAAAGCATTTTGTACTTCACGGGAGGCGGTAGCTGTAAAATCCTTCAAATCAATATATCCTACATCTTCGCTGATCATGCCATAATAAGGGACGTTTGTAACCTTCACAATATCACGGTTCAAAGTGATTTCAACCGGTTTCGGAATTCCGTAGCGCTTGATCGTCAGCTTAACGTTTGTCTGGGTCTGGCCTTTTAGCAATTTTCCTGTATCAAAATCCTCACGGGTAGAAATATCCACGTCGTTAATCTTGAGAATTTCATCTCCCAATAACAGTCCCGCTTTTTGAGCTGGAGTATCCTCATATACCATCATCACCACATGCTTGCCGTCCGAAGAACTTACCATGGCACCAATGCCATTGTACTTTCCGGTCGTCATGGTCATATAATCCTCAATATCGTCTTCGGCGTAGTAGACAGTGTATGGATCAAGGGACCGAAGCATTTGGTCTATGCTGGTCTTAATCAACTGATTAGGGTTGATATCGTCTACGTAATACGCATTCAGCTCTTTAAAGAGCGTGGCATATATATCAAGGTTGCGGGCAATATCGAACAGCCGATCGTCCTGACGGAAAGAGACAAATGCCAGGCCTGCTACTACGGGAATAGCGAACCAAGCTGAGCGGATATACTTTTTCATCGAGTTTCAGGAATTAATACCGGATTGCGGGGCGGGAGGGAGTTTACTTAATCTTTTCAGGGATTGTCCCATTGCCTTTTCAATAACGCTGAAAGTACTGGTTTCTTTTGCAAGATACAAAAAAGCAATATAGGAGGGGCGAACCTCGGGAGGAGTAGAAAGTAAAACTTCTTTTTGCAGTCGGTAAGCTTCGCGGCAACGGCGGCGAATCAGATTACGGTCAACGGCTTTTTTGAAATTTTTTTTAGATACAGAGAAAAGTACCTGGGGGTATTCAGGAGGAGTTGGGGTATCGTATATATACAGTACCCTAAAAGGAAAGAGGTAGAACGTGTGCACTTCCGTACTACCTCTTTGAAACAGCCTGCCAATGAGCTTGGGGCTGCATAAACGTTCTTTTTTGCTAAAAGTTTGTTTCAAGGTTTTGGCGATAATATGTCTTCAAGTTTGAAAATATCTCACTTGTCTGACGTTGAGAGCAAAGCCCCCTTTATCTCAAAACAATCAAACTCGGCTTATTGCTTGTGACGTTTTTCGTCAGATACTGTCAATTTCCAACGTCCTTTTTTTCTGCGGCCCGCAACTACTTTGCGTCCGTTTGCAGTGGACATTCTCTCACGGAAACCGTGTTTATTTCTCCTCTTACGATTCGATGGTTGATACGTACGTTTCATCTTTATATCAATTTATTGCGCTATAAAATCTACTTTATCCAGAATTTGGGCTTGCAAAGGTAGGAAAAGAATATTGTTTTGTCAAAACCACTTTAAAAAAATATAGGAAAACAGATGATAATCAATGAGAAACCATCAATTTGGCTATTTTTTTAACAACTCATTTGTAAAAAAACTTCTTTTTGAAGTACCATTCTGCACATCCGTTATCATATTCTACTGATGCCCAGGCCGCATCTGTGATAACATTCGGGCTTAAAATGGTGTGCGGAATGTTCACAAGTTTGGGCACAAACACCTCACGTTCCTTCGCTGATAATACCATTTGGGTCCTGTTTTCCATCTCCTGATAATACCTTGCTGCTCTTCCGGTAGCGAGGTCGGAAATTGCTGAGCGAAAGTTAAAATTGCTCAGATATATACTCAGAAAATAGAGCCCGATCGCCCAGGAAAATATTCCCAGTCGTGGAATCGTGATCTGATGATATCTTTTGAGTATCCAAAAGGTAATTACAAAGATGTTGAACGTCCAGCCGAGTAAGGTCCAGAAAGTGATCAGTCCCTGTCCTCTCAGATTTGGCGGCTCAGCAATGGACCAGTAAGTTGGGAAATAAGTGATATACAAGCATCCGAAGAATATAAAGCATGACAGAAATGGGTGAATGTTGAGAAATCGCAATTTATCTTTCGGACTTAGTTTATAAAGTTGCGCTGCGATGGGCATCACTACGATCGCATAAATGAATAAAGTGGGTGCCATTTTTGCGAAATTATGAATTGCCCAAACCACGCTGTGTTGCAGTGAATAGATCAGGTTATATTTCAAAGGAGTTGGATATAACCCGGAATCTGCCCTAACGGCATTCCCCGGAGCGGTTACGGATAGAATACCTGCAGCCAGCGCTACAAGAAAGATGACCAGCTCGTGCGCAAGAAATTTCTTTTGAACAAAACTTCCGAACACGAAAAGCGCGCCTGTGAGCGACACCAGCCATACCAGTGAGTATTCGTTCATCCCGATGATAATTACCAGTGATATACAGATGATAGCGGTTTTAGCAGTCTCCTGACGATTGTAATTTTTAAAGAAATAGGAGAATAGATATAGGGTACATATATCGGCGATGGTATAGTAATATCCCGTATACCAGTAGAAATAGCCCGCTACGGTTGGGATTTCAGCAATAAATATAAACAGGAACAGAAATGCCACAAACAAGGGCTTCCAGCGGGGAAGCCAAGGTGACAGCACCGACGACATAAACGTATATGCTGCATGTCCATATGCAGCGAAAATGACAATAGGTAAAAGCTTATAGCCAATATAAGAGCCGTACGCCAGTGGCTGGGTAGCGGAAATTAAAGTCCCTACATATCTGCCAGACCAAGTATTCCAGTAATGTGCCTGATACTTCCAGTAGCCCATTTCAATCACAGCGAGCGCATGACAGTAATCATCAGTAGAGGGAAAAGCGTAAAATGATAGAAGGAGAAACGGTAATAGCAAGAGAAAAAGCGCAAAGAAAGCTGCTCTGAATTTTTGCTCGGGAGTTTCAAGCCACGTAAACATTTTCATTGTTTAATATAGGTTGTGTGAGTGTGAGATCTCCAAAACTATGAGAAATTTTGGAAGATTTGTGATTTGGGGGAGGAGAATGTGGTCAATAAGGGAATCGGAAATGTTCAATTTTCCAACCCGCAAGTTCTTTAAAACCGAACAAGTCACTTGTTAATGAGCCCTTCTTTTTGATGCGGTAAGAGGTGGAGTGGATTGCCCCTGACTACGTGTCTCGCTCGAACCAGCGACCTTTGGATTATGATCAAGACGCGCCGTCCGGAGTCGCTCTTGACCCGGGCGAGCTAGCAACCGGGCTAATAATGAAAAAAGCCACTCTTTAAAGTGGCTTTTTCTTCTTCCGAAGTAGCGGGAGCTGGACAGGATCGCCTGCCGCTCGAACCAGCGACCTTTGGATTATGATCAAAACGCGCAGTCCGGAGTCGCGCTCGACCCCGACGAGTTACCAACTGGGCTAATAACGAAAAAAGCCACTTTTTAAAGTGGCTTTTTTTTCTTCCGATGTAGCGGGAGCTGGACAGGATCGCCTGCCGCTCGAACCAGCGACCTTTGGATTATGATCAAGACGCGCCGTCCGGAGTCGCGCTCGACCCCAGCGAGTTGCCAACCGGGCTAATAACGAAAAAAGCCACTCGTTAAAGTGGCCTTTTCTTCTTCCGATGTAGCGGGAGCTGGACTCGAACCAGCGACCTTTGGGTTATGAGCCCAACGAGCTACCAACTGCTCCATCCCGCGGTGTTGTTGAATTGGAGTGCAAATATACAACGGTTATTAATTAATAAACAACTATTTTTGTGAAATATTTGAGAATGACCCCTCGGGCTGACACCGCTTTTGCTACATGAATTATGATTTAAGAACTTCCGGAACAGGAAAAAGTATCCATATAGTATTGATTTCCAGATTACTATGTATAATGTTTCTGTTCCTGATTTGCCGAGTACTATTTTACACTTTCAACAAAATTTATTTTCCCGGAATAGATTTACATGGTGCATGGAGGCTGTTCGTAGGCGGTTTACGCTTCGATACGTCGGCTGTTTTGTATACCAATATTCTCTATATCTTTTTGATGAGTATCCCTTTCACGTTTAAATACAGAAAGGGGTATCAGAAAGGATTGGATCTTTTATTTGTGTTTACCAACAGTGTCGCACTCCTCGCTAACTGTGCTGATTTTATATACTACCGCTTCACCATCAAAAGAACTACCTGGAGTGTCTTGAAGGAATTTTCCAACGAGCACAATATGCATTTGCTGGTTGGCGGCTTTATCGTTCGATACTGGTATGTGGTTCTGATATGGTTGGCCATGATTGCCGTTTTGATTCTGATTACTAAAAAAGTCGTAGTTGGAAGGAAGCCCGCTTATCAGCTTTGGCAGTTCTTTCTTGTGCATAGTGTACTGATGGCCGGTATCGTCTACCTTTTTATTGCCGGAGCCCGCGGAGGTTTTTTACATAGCACTCGCCCCATTACGCTGAGCAACGCGGGCGAATATGTAAAAAGGCCCAAGGAGATGTTTATTGCACTCAATACACCTTTCTGTATCTATCGCACGATTCGCTCACGGGACTATGAACGCGCAAATTACTATTCGGATCAAAAAGAAATGAGAACGGAGTTTAATCCGATACATCAACCGGATTCGCTGATTGCGCCTTTTAAACCAATGAATGTTGTGGTGCTCATTTGGGAGAGTTTTGGAAAAGAAATGGTGGGCGGATATAACCATGGTCTGGAAAACGGTACATATAAAGGATATACTCCGTTCGTGGACTCGTTGATGACGCAAAGCAAAGTTTTCTGGTATTCTTTTGCCAACGGAGCTAAGTCGATTGAGGCGATTCCCTCCGTGTTGACAAGCATACCCGGTATCAAAGAGCCATTTATCACAACACGATATACTGATAATACGCTGCCAAGTATGCCGAAAATGCTGGCAGAGAAAGGATATCATACTTCATTTTTCCATGGTGCGCCGAATGGTTCGATGGGTTTCCAGGCTTTTGTGAATTTGATTGGCGTTCAGCAATATTTTGGAAAAACGGAATATGCCAATGATAAGGATTACGACGGAATCTGGGGAATATGGGATGAGGAGTTTCTTCAATTTTGGGCAAAAAAGATGAATACTTTTCAACAGCCTTTCCAAAGCACGCTGTTTACAGTTTCCTCCCACGACCCATATAACCTGCCGGATCGTTACAAAAATAAATTTCCGAAGGGGGCGCTGCCGGTTTACGAAACGATGGGCTATTCAGACCACGCGCTGAAACGGTTTTTTGATATTGCGAAAAAGATGCCGTGGTATAAGAATACACTGTTTATCATCACTGCGGATCATGCGGCTACGCTGGCGCATTACCCTGAATATCAGACATCTGTAGGGAATTTTTCTATCCCCATCCTTTTCTTTTGCCCTTCGGATAGCACAATGAAGGGAATTGATCGTTCGAAGTTGGTTCAGCAAATAGATATTCTACCTTCGGTGATGGGGTATTTGAACTATGATAAACCCTACTTTGCCTTTGGTAAAAATGTATTTTCGAAGGACAGTAAAAACTACGCGGTTAACTATGATGGCGTATATCAATGGTACAATGGGCCTTACGTTTTGCAATTTGATGGACAGAAAGCCGTAGGTTTGTATAATTATCAGAAAGATAAGTTGCTAAAACAAAATCTCGCCGGCACGTTGCCACAAGTTCAGGCACCGATGGAAGCGGAGGTTAAAGCTTTTATCCAACAGTATGTGAACGGAATGCTGGACGACAAGCTGACAATAGGGAAATAGCAGACTGTTTATCAGTCTTAAAAATGAATAGAAATGGAAAATGAAGAAGTAGGTTCGGAGCTACAGGGTTCGGAATCAGTTAATTACAGGGCGGGGTTTGTGAGTATTATCGGGAAGCCGAATGTGGGCAAGTCAACTTTGATGAATGTTTTGGTAGGAGAGCGCATGTCAATTATTACCTCGAAGGCCCAGACAACCCGCCACCGTATTATGGGGATATTGAACGGTGAATTTGAAGGAAAACCGTTTCAATTGGTATACTCCGATACGCCTGGTGTCGTAAAACCGGCATATAAGCTGCACGATTCGATGATGACCTTTGTAAAAGGGTCTCTTGAAGACGCAGACGTGGTTTTATTTGTTACGGAAATTGGTGAGAAAGCTGCTGAGCATGAAGTACTTCCTTTATTGAGAAGAACGGACGCGCCAGTGATATTGGTTTTGAATAAAATTGACCTTTCCAACGAAGAAGAGGTTAACAAGAAAATAGCAGAATGGCAGGAAGCAATTCAACCAGCGGCGATCGTTCCAATCTCGGCGATGTTGAATGCTAACATTGCTACTTTATTCAATGAAACAGTTGGAAGGTTGCCGTTTCACCCGCCTTATTTCGCTGAGGATGAACTAACCGACAAGCCTGAGCGTTTCTTTGCTTCGGAAATTATCAGGGAAAAAATATTTCTGAACTATCGCCAGGAGATTCCATACAGCTCCGAAGTGGTCATTTCTGAATTCAAGGAAAAGGAAGATATTATCGTCATTCGTGCCGAAATATTGGTTGAGCGTAAAAGCCAGAAAGGAATAATTATCGGAGAAAAAGGAGAGATGTTGAAACGAGTAGGCACCCAGGCCCGCCACGATCTCGAAGCTTTTTTTGGTAAGAAAGTCTTTTTGGAACAACATGTAAAAGTAGAACCGGACTGGCGCAGCAAGGAAGACAAGCTGAGACAGTTTGGATACGAAGATTAATAAAATGAATGGAGGAGGGGAACAGTTTCTCTCCGGATCAATTAAAAGTTAAGCGTAAAAATGGCAAATATAATATCAATAGTTGGGCGCCCGAATGTTGGAAAATCCACGTTTTTTAACCGTCTGACAGAAAGCCGTAAGGCTATCATGGACAACCAGAGTGGAGTAACGCGGGATCGTCACTACGGATATGGTGAATGGACTGACCAGTATTTTACTGTGATCGATACAGGCGGATACGTGGTAGGTTCAGAGGATATTTTTGAAGGAGCTATCCGCGAACAAGTGGAGCTGGCAATCGAAGAATCGACAGTAGTTTTATTCATGGTTGACACCATGACAGGACTTACTGACCTTGATAAAGATTTCGCAAACGTACTTCGTCGTTTCAATAAACCGGTATTTCTGGTTGCCAATAAGGCAGAAACGACTGAAAGATATCAATCGGCAGGTGAGTTTTATGAGCTTGGGATGGGCGATGTCGTATATGCCATTTCGGCACAAACGGGCTTCGGAACGGGTGAGTTGCTGGATGAGGTGATCAAACATTTTGAAACGGCGGGAATTGAAGATCCGGAAGCTGGTATTCCAAGAATTGCGATTATGGGACGTCCAAACGTTGGGAAATCTTCTTTTCTTAATGTTTTGACCGGTTCTGAACGTAGTATCGTGACGAACATTGCAGGAACGACAAGAGACGCGATACACACGCATTATAATGCGTTCGGGATGAATTTCATTCTGACGGATACTGCAGGAATTCGCCGCAAATCTCGGGTTAAGGAAGATATTGAATACTATTCAACACTTCGTTCTATCAAAGCGATGGAAGAATCGGATGTCTGCATCATTCTATTGGACGCAACCCTCGGTTTGGAAGGTCAGGATCTGAATATCATCGGACAGGCTGATAAGGCGAAAAAAGGTATTGTAATCATGGTAAATAAGTGGGATCTTGTTGAAAAAGATTCCAAAACAGCAGATACCTACAAAAAACAGTTGCTGGAGCGCCTTGCGCCAATGAACTACATGCCCATCATTTTTGCTTCCGTAGTTGAAAAACAACGGATTCACCAGGTGATGGAGAAGGCAATGGAGGTATATGCGAACAAAACGAAGAAAATTACGACTTCAAAATTGAATGAGGTGATGCAGGCCGAGATCGAAAGATATCCGCCGCCGGCAGATCGTGGAAAGTATATCAATATCAAGTATATGATCCAGCTTCCGACGCCTTCGCCTACTTTCGTCTTCTTTAGTAGTAATCCAAAGCATGTGAAGGATCCATATCTGAGATATCTTGAAAACCGGATGAGGGAGAATTTCGATTTTTCCGGTGTTCCCATCACTATATTCTTCCGCGAGAAATAAGCGTGAAAAAAATTACCGAAACGTCGGCTGGAGTAATTCAGTCGGCGTTTTTTTGTTTCATCCGTCTGATTCGTCAGTTTGGTCACAAATTTCGACCATTTGATCATTTTTACTTTACCGATGCAACGTATTCGGATACTTTTGCATCTATCGATCAGTGAGAGGGAAAGTGGAAAAAGGGGTGAAAAAAAATTTTTCAAAAAAAATGTTAAAAACAAGGTACTATGTATTGCAAGATACCTAACAAAACATATATATTTGTACAGTCAATTAGTTACATAAATTATCAGGTCAGAATTTCTAACAATTGAAAGATATAGCCATGAGACTTTTAACCATCCTTCTTCTTTTCTTATTCGTAAGCTTCCAATCTGGAGCAACTGGATATTCTTACAATATGTTTGTTGCTCACAAAAAACTGCAGACTGTAAAAGAGTCGAAAAAAGCATGCACGAACGACGTGAAAACTAAAAAGCCGATGAAGATAGCGGTTGTTAAGGCAACACCTGCGACACAATCATTTACTAACCAGCTGTCTGATAAAATGGCAAAAATGGTAACTTTGAACGAGCGTATTATCGCTGAAGGCCCATCATTTCTTTTTGAATCGGAGGAAGAAACTGCTTCTAAGAGTGTAGTTTCGAAAGTATCAGTGATTGTTCAAAAGGCTTTTTACAGTATGATAGGATCGCAGATGATCGGAAAAGAATAGGGATATGACTTTGATAAATAAATAAAGGGCCGAAAGCGATGTGTTTTCGGCCCTTTTGTTGTTTATAGCGGCTCAGGCGACAGTATTAGTCAGTGTGCCGATAGGTTCAAGCGTTATATAAACAATATCTCCTGATTGAAGCGTAAAGTCTGATCCGGGAATAATACCGGTTCCAGTCATCAGGTAACAGCCCGTTGGGAAGGACATTTCCTTAAACAGATATTCCAGAAGTTCGCTGGGCGTGCGTTTCATCTGAGAAAGTGTGATTTCTCCATTGAAAACCTCTTGACCGTCTCTTATAATGGACAAATCGATAACGGTATCGGGAGACAATGCGTCTTCTGTCACATATAAACAGGGGCCAAGTGCTGCACTTCCAGTATAAGATTTAGCCTGCGGCAGATATAGCGGATTTTCACCTTCAATACTTCTGGAACTCATATCGTTTCCAATGGTATATCCGACGAGCTTTCCAGACGAGGTGGCAAATAAAGTTAGCTCAGGTTCCGGCACATCCCAAGTCGAGTCTTTACGGATTCGGACCAGCCCTTGATGACCAATGACCCGCCAGCCGGCCGATTTGAAAAACAATTCAGGACGTTCTGCACTATATACTCTGTCGTAGAAACTCCCACCACCTGCTTTTTCTGATTCTTCCATACGCGCGGTGCGGCTTCTGAAATATGTAACACCAGACGCCCATACTTCTTGGGAACCAATCGGAGCCAGAAGCTCAGGCATAGGAAACTCGTCCGAAAACGTGACAGGGATCAATTCTTTGATTTGGGCCCTGAGCCAGGCATATAGGTCGTCGCGATTTACAACCTCATCCCACGCAGACTCATGCAGGCGATATAGTATGTCTTCATTTTCCAGCAGGATTCCATGTTCCGTTTTGTATAATTTCATGGGTAGTTTCAATTAATGTTTCAAGATTTAGAAGTGCTTTTCGGCACCTCTATACTCTATAATCAATTACGAATGCAAACGGAATATGGGCTATTGTTTTCTACGAAATGCATGAATGGGCCTTGGGTCATATTTTCTCTTTCAAAAAATCTGCCGTATGGTTTCCTTCCAATTTCGCCATTTCTTCGGGAGTTCCTGCGAAGGTCAGATATCCGCCATCTTCACCGCCTTCAGGCCCCAGATCAATGATCCAGTCGGCGCATTTGATCACTTCCATATTGTGTTCGATGATGATGACGCTGTCGCCTTGTTCAACCAGCGCATTGATCGCTTTCAACAATTTTTTGATATCATGAAAATGAAGCCCCGTCGTTGGTTCATCAAAAATAAAGAGCGTTTTGCCTTTGTTAGAAGAACCTTTTCCTAAAAACGAAGCCAGCTTCACCCGCTGGGCCTCTCCGCCGGATAAGGTATTGGAAGATTGACCCAAACCAACATATCCCAATCCAACTTCCTGCAGCGGACTTAATTTTTCAACCAGTTTGGGTTCTGATTCTCTGAAAAACTCAATCGCCTCATCCACAGATAGATCCAGGATTTCTGCTACGTCTTTTCCGTTATATTTTACTTCCTGAATTTCTTGCTTAAATCTTTTCCCGTCACAGCCTTCACATTTCAGATATATATCAGCCATGAACTGCATTTCGATCTTCACCTGACCTTCACCCTGACAAATCTCACAGCGACCACCATCCACATTAAACGAAAAATGAGAAGGTTTGTAGCCACGACTTTTAGAAAGCGGAAGGTCCGACATCATTTGTCTGATGTGGTCATATGCCTTGATATATGTCACCGGGTTCGATCTTGACGATTTTCCAATCGGATTCTGGTCAATCATTTCAATTGCGGCTATGCGATCTATACTGCCCGACAACTGATCGAAACGTCCTACATCCTCACTGAATTCACCTTTAATACGCATTAAAGCCGGATATAGAATCTTCCTTATCAAAGTTGATTTTCCCGAGCCACTAACGCCGGTTACGACTGTGAGGTTGTTTAATGGGAATTTTACATCAATATCCTTAAGATTGTTTTCCCTCGCCCCGGAAATCTCTAAAAAATGCAGTGATTTCCTTCTAATCTGTGGAACAGGAATTGAATCCAGATCCAATAAAAAGTTAAGCGTATGGCTCTTATGATCGCTTGCTAGGAAACTGGCCCTTTTTTCAGGATCCAGCAATTCTTTCCAATTTCCCTGAAAAACAAGGGAACCTCCACCTATTCCGGCCTCTGGGCCAATATCTATAATCTGATCTGCCGCATGCATCACTTCTTCCTCGTGCTCTACTACAATAACAGTATTGCCTAAATCCCTCAAGGATTCCAATACTCCCACCAGTCTTTTCGTGTCTCTTGGATGCAAACCGATACTTGGTTCATCGAGAATATACATGGACCCAACAAGAGCGCTTCCCAATGATGTAGCTAATTTGATACGCTGAAATTCACCACCAGAAAGGCTATTCGTCAGGCGGTTTAAAGTCAGATATCCTAAACCAACTCGGCAAAGATATTCCAAACGAGTTTCAATTTCGGTTAATACGCGCTTACCGATTTGGCGATCATGCTCGCTGATATCCAGGGTTTTAAATAATTCAGACACGTCTTTAATCGGCATCAGCACCAGGTCTGTAATAGAATAACCCGCCACTTTTACATATGCAGCATCTTTACGCAGGCGTGAACCCCGGCAATCCGGACAAACGGTTCGGCCGCGAAAGCGGGAAAGCATGACGCGATATTGAATTTTATGCGTTTGCGCCTCCAGTTCGGCTATGAAATCGTTGATACCCTGAAAATACTGGTTTCCAGTCCAGATTAGAATTTGCTCCGCTTTAGTTAGATCCTTAAATGGACGATGAATTGGAAAATCGAATTTCGCGGCATTCCGAACGAGCGGAGTAAGCCACTCACTCATTTTTTCTGTTCTCCACGGCGCGATAGCACCTTCATATACCGAGAGATTTTTATCAGGGATAATCAGGTCAGGATCAATTCCCAGCACTTTTCCAAAACCTTCACATCGTTTGCAAGCACCATATGGGTTATTGAAACTGAATAAGTTAACCGACGGTTCTTCGAAAGTAATGCCGTCGAGTTCAAACTTATCTGAAAATTCTTTTCTTTCTCCACCAACCACTTCGACAATGCAAATCCCGTCTCCTTCGAAAAAAGCGGTTTGAACAGAATCTGAAAGGCGATATTGGGTGTCTTCGTCGTCTCTTTTTACGGCCGCGCGGTCAATCAGGATATATATTGGTTCTTTACCGTTACTTTCTGCTTGCGAACCTTCAAGCCAGTCTTCGATGGAGATGGTTTCCTGATTAAGTATAATTCGGTTGTAGCCTTTTGAAAGCAGGATTTTCATCTCTTCATTCAAAGAACGTCCTGGCGTAATTAATAGCGGTGCCAAAATCAAGACTCTGGTACCATCTTCGTGGCTCAACATAAAATTCACCACGTCAGACACGGAATCTTTTTTAACTGGCTGCCCGGATGTCGGTGAAAAAGTATGGCCGATCCTCGCAAACATTAATTTTAGATAATCGTAAATTTCTGTTGAAGTTCCGACCGTTGACCGCGGATTCCGGGTGTTTACTTTTTGCTCAATCGCTATGGCCGGGGATATACCCTTGATATACTCAACCTCCGGCTTTTCCATTCGACCTAAAAATTGGCGTGCGTAGCTGCTCAGACTTTCCACGTACATCCGCTGCCCCTCCGCAAAGAGCGTGTCAAATGCAAGAGACGACTTTCCCGAGCCTGATAGGCCGGTGATTACCACCATTTTGTTGCGGGGTATGGCAACGTCGATATTTTTGAGATTGTTGACTTTTGCTCCTTTGATCAGGATATATTGTTTGGGACTGAGCGTATCAAAATCCGATACGTCATTCCTAAGCACACTTATTTCGGCCATATGAACTTGATGTCGATTTTAAAGGCCACAAAAGAGCGGCCGTATCTGATGAGTAACCCAAAATTCATGTTTTTAGTTTGGGAATCCTAACACGTATTATGGTTCTAACCGACGTTTATGGGGGTGAATTATGCTTTTATATATAGCAAATCTGCCGTCAAAGAAATGAAGCTTGAAAAAAGGAATTGTTTTCTTGCCCGCCTTTGGATAGAAGGGTTCAGAACGGAAAAGGTAGTCCATCAGTATGAATTGTGCTCCATGGTTTTTTGCCCAGGTTGCAAACTTATCGGTGGTCATATTCTTTTTCCTGGATTCGATGATGTAGTTCTCGTTTGCCAATAAGCGTGGATACCGACTATATTCATTGTAGAAAAAAGTAAGAGGAACCAGCCCCACTTGCGTCGAATCAAGTTTAGGACGGAGATTTTGATAGGAAACCGGTAAATATTCCATCGACAGGTTTCTCTGAATAATTTGAATCGACCCATATATGCCAATCACGAAGTAAACGGCAATCAGCAGTTTGAGTGTCCGGTTGAAGCGCATATCCATTACAAATAATTCAAATATGAGCGCAAACATGAACGGCATGAAAAGAGGCATGTATAAAGCGCTGTTCGCTTTGGTAATAAACCAAAAAAGCAGGAATATCAGCAAAGAATATGTTCTTAATCCGAAAGGAATCTGACGCAGATTCGCTCGTTGCTTCCACAGAAAATGAACCAGCAATACTGAAAGCGCAATTTGTTCAGGTGAATGAAAAAATAACCGCGGATAAGTAGCAATCTGAATGAGTTTGGATTTAAATCCAAAAGCGTCTTGAGTTGCCGGATCGTTACGGAACTGATGCCACCACGCTTCAAATCCGTTTTCTACCAAAACAATATCCGTGAGATAAAAAAGACAAGTTGTTCCGCACACGAGCGTATATATGGCAAGATCCCGATATCTTTTCAGCAAAAGCAAAAGACCGAAACCGGCAAGGACATATATCACGCCGTTGAGATGGGCAAGAAAAGCAAGGCCAGCTAAGAGTCCGGCAAAAATGACCTGATATACCCTGACGTTTGATTTGTTCAGCAGTAAAAAAGAGCCGAAACCACAAGCAGCAAGAAGCATCTCCGGGCGATTTTCAAAACTCATTTTAATGAGTAGTCGATTGGCGAAAACCAGGATCAGTATTGTGATAAGGAGTTCCTGGCTTGAAACAGGTCTGCGGCTCTTGATATAGGAAATGATTTCAGCCACCATGATGACGAAGAAAATAAGTCCCATGAATTGTGGTATAGGTGCCTGAAATCCAAGAAAATGAGATAAAATTGCGCCGAGAACAATGAATAACTTGTGACTAACCAACAGCTGGTTTTCCCAGTTTGCAATCCCGCGGAAATATTCTGACCGAATAACACCTGTCTTTTCAAGCCAATAAGATTGTTCTGAAAACCATGCGTCGTCTCCGCCAGGAGGTCTGTGGTAATATGTAATAGCAGTCAGGCAGACAAAGAATATTAAAATCGCATAGCGTTTCGAAAGCGAAACATACTTCATAAGTTTTGTCAGGTCTGCGTAATCACTCAAAAGTAAGCAACTTTAAGCTTGGAGACAGTATATAATTACATGGTTTTAGTGGAGTTTTAGAATATCTGAAGTGATAAATTCGGCACGCTGCGCCGCCGCTGCCTCAAATATAGGATCTGCGAGGTATCCAAAATTGGTTACATCGGACATGCAATCGGTTAGTATTGTCAGCTTGGAAACTAGTTGTGGTGCATGTTCAAGAACTTGTTTTACACTCGTTGCAACACAGTGTGACCTTGCCTCACCCGTGACCAGTATTCGGTCATATCCTTCAAGTTGTTCAAGAAAGCCAGTATTTATTTGAGTGGTAATATCTGCTGCAATCGGGACCTGAGCCTTAAAAACGCCAAAATGTTCGGTCAGAGGATTTTGGCCTTTGATAATGGCAGTATAATCCTTATTATTTCTATGACACCAAAATAGTAATGCATTGGAAATTGTCTGGTCCAGGGCGGCACCTGGCGTGCCAATCAAACAATGCTCCGGCCAGATAAAATGTTTGAATTCACCTTGTTTCTCCAGTGTTTCGAGGTATGAGTTTACATATTCGGGATCATATCTTGGTCGGAATTTCCCTTTTGCAATTGCATCCGGCGTAATAAGTGTAAAAGGCGCAACAGTATATCCCTGAGCGTCTTCCCAAAAAAGTGGATGCGCAATATCCAAAACCTGATGGGTATCCAGTGTGACAAAAATGGCATCGATTGCTTCGGAGTGTTTGGTAATTAATGCAGCAATTCGTTCGACGTCATCAGGCGCTCCCGGCACAAAAAGAGAACCATTTGGATCGCAAAAATCATATTGGGCGTCAATGATGAGCAAGGCTGTTTTCATAACGGAAGGTTCTCGGTTAATGCAATTTTAAAATGAAGTTTCAAATCTCAATGCTTTCTGGTATCCCCAGCTGCTTTGCATATATTTTCGAACAAATTCTGTGAACATATTCCAGCATTTTATTGGTATCGGAAAGATAATCAACAAGATAATCTTCATTTAGCTTGCTCAAAGCGGTTAAAATTGTACTCGCTTTTTTGGCAATATACAGTGCGCAAGTGTCGGATCTTGATGAATATTTGGTCAGCATTTGTTCATGTTTTTCAATGAAGGTAAGCATCAGATATAGGTTGAGCTCAATTCCTCCCATTTTGTCTTTGGTCACTTTGACGTGGTAGCTGATATCGCCACTCAAATTCCGCATATCCATGAGTACCCAACCCGGAGTGTCCTGATTAAAACGCGATACCCTTTCGATACGCGACTTAATTTCTTCCTTTCTCTCATCAATCGTAGACGATTCCTCGATCAGTTCGAAATTCAGGCGGTCGACCAATGTCGAATCTTTGGCAACCAATCTGAGCAAAAGTTTATCTTTTTCCTTAACCGACATTTGGACGATTGCTTTTTTAAGATTTTCCGGAAGTGCCATTTAATATAAAGTTGGTATTAAGGTTCGAAGTTGTCTGACGGTGCAGTTTTTGTACTGACAAAATTATTAGATAGGCGGCAATATTCATTATTCGACAGACATCTTAAGAATGTTGTAGAGCAGTGTAAATGCATGTAACTGTGCGAAATAGTGACTGTGAAAATATACTTTACAGATTTAGAAATGCCGATATTTGCCAATAACTTGCGCTTAAAAAGCACTCATTAACTTTCAAAATAGAGTATGATTTCAGTAGCTATGTGCACGTTCAGCGGAGCCAGATATTTGCTCCAGCAGCTGGAAAGCATTGCTAGTCAGACGGTTCCGGTAGATGAAGTGGTAGTGTGTGACGATGGTTCCACAGACGACTCCATTCAAATACTAAAAGCATTTGCAGCAGAGTCAGGTATACCTTTCAGGATATTTCAAAATGAAGTGAATCTGGGGTCTACCCAAAACTTTGAAAAATGCCTCTCTCTTTGCGAAGGGGATATTATATTTCTCGCTGATCAGGACGATATATGGCGTGAGGACCGGGTAGAGAAGCAGGTCAATTTTTTGAATGAACATCCCGACAAAGATGCCGTTTTCTCTGATGCTATGATGATCGATGACAACTCTCAACCAATCGGTAAAACGATATGGGAGGAAATTGAATTCAATAAGTCGCTCAGAGACAAATGGTTGGACGGAAGGTCTCATGAGATACTCTATAATGGCTTTGTTGTAACGGGCGCAACGCTTGCAATCAGAAAAAGCTGTTTACCCAGATTGATGCCTTTTCCAACACATGTGCCCGATCTTATTCATGATGCATGGATAGCGATGGTGTTAAGTTTGGAGGAAAAAATATCCTTTATTCCGGAAAATTTAATTAGCTATCGTATCCATTCCCACCAGCAGGTTGGATTTGGCAGTAAGGTGGAATATGTGAGTATGAAGGATCGCATCCTGAGGGGCCGGCAGCAGAAATTGATTCCATTGGAGGAGAAAGCGCATAAATTGCATGAACTGTACCTTTTGCTCAGATCAATACCTTACGTTCCCAGAGAAAAGCTGATCAAATTATATCTTTCTCAAAAGCATTTTTACAAAAGAGCGACGCTTCCTGAAAACAGGATACTGAGAATAACGCCGATCGTTAGCCATGTTTTGAGGGGATATTACCGATTTAGCAGTAAAGATTGGTGGTTACCTGCCATTGGCGACCTTCTCGAATAAACCCCTGGACTGTGAAATCACTGGTAGCTGTTGTCATCCCAATATACAAGGCCGATTTAAGCGTATCCGAGGAAGTGTCTCTTCGTCAGTGTCTGGACGTATTGGGCGATTACCCGATCATTATCGTAAAGCCTGATTCTCTGGATATCAGTCCGATTATTTCCCGGTTCCCACAGATCAAACAGGTTTCGTTTGAGGACAGATATTTCACCGGCACGGATGCCTACAATGAGCTACTCGCGTCCAAATTTTTTTATCGGGCTTTCACAGATTACGAGTACATCCTGATTTATCAGCTGGACGCATATGTTTTTCGAAATGAGCTCGTTGCGTGGTGCAATAAAGGATATGACTATATAGGTGCACCTTCCATTCACCTGTCTGAATATGACAGACTTTCGGCGGACGAGTCAGAGGTATTTGCCAATGCACTTTCTTCACCTTCGACGCGGGTTGTATATAATGGTGGTTTGTCTTTAAGACGCATTTCAGCCATGCTTAGTTATTTAACTATTTACGATATTTTTTATCCTAAATGGAAAGGGAATGAAGATATGCTCTTCTCGCAGGAAGCCACCCGGCTCAAACCGATGAAGCTCTTTTTAAAACTTCCTCCCTGGAAGGAGGCGCTTTCTTTTGCCTTTGAAAAAAGCCCATCGGCTTCGTATATCATTAACAGCCAGAAGCTTCCATTTGCGTGTCACGCGTGGGAGCGCTATGATCCTGAATTTTGGAAAAAGTATTTCTGATCGACTTTAACAATTTTTAACAAACTATCGGAGCTATATCAGCGTTTCTTTTTCGTCTTTTGGAATTTTAAGATGTCATTAGAAATGAATATGAAAAGGATCAGCCTGGCAGTATCGATCATAGCCTTTTTTGCGCATACTGCTTTTGCTCAAGTTACCAGTACGCCCAAAGTTGAGGAGCAGTCCGCTCCTTATGTCAAGATAAAAAAGGTCGAGTTAACAAAGGAATTTACAGTTATCTATCTGCAATTTGTCGAAAATGGCAAGCCAACTCCGTTTGACCAATTCCCAGACCTTAAAATGCAAATGGGGGGCTCTACGATTTCATTAAATCCGGATACCCGGCTATACAAACCGGGAGACGTTAATACTAAATTCAAATTAATTAAAACGGAAAATATCCCAACGGATAGCCGCATGAAAGTCACTTCTGGAGAAAAGATAGACTTCGTTGCGTATTTTGAAAAACTACCTCACGGAATGGAAGTGTTTGATTTTTATGAAGGCAGGCCTACAAGCAAAATGGAACAGACCTGGAATTTTTATGGTGTGCATATTGATAACCCCAAGAACCCCACTGCTAAAAAGCAAGTACCTGTAAACCAGTCTCCAACAGCGAAAGAAAAACCGAAACCTGTAGTTGAGAAGGCGCCTGCAACTACTTCCGAGGCGGTATATGGCGTATTAAAAGGACAGGTTTTTGATGCAAAAACAAAAAAACCTATTGCTGCGGAAATTGAATATGTTGAGGCGAAAGATACGTTGCAGGTCGTTTCCAATTCGGGTAAGTATCGGATCGGGCTGGATTTGAAAGCGGCATACGACATCCGAGTAAATGCGAAGGGGTACTTTGGGGATGTTTATAGCATTAATCCCGCTGATTCGGCAGGGAAGGCCGATTTTGTTAACGATTTCTATCTGATTCCATTAAAAGTTGGAGAAAATATTGCTTTGCCAAATATCTATTTTGAAACCTCGCAATTTAAGCTTCTGCGGGAATCATATAGAGAACTTGATCGTCTGGCAAATCTGTTGAAGGAGAATAAGTCGATTAAAATAAAAGTGGAAGGTCACACTGATAATGTAGGTGATTTTGACAAAAACCTTGAACTTTCTACCAAAAGAGCAGAATCTGTAAAGGAATATCTGGTAAAAAGCGGGATCGACGACGACCGGATTGAAGTGCAAGGCTACGGATCCACACGACCATTGGTAAAAAGCGGAACCAGTGAACAACGCCAGAGTAATCGGCGCGTAGAGTTTGTCGTGACTCAGATGTAGACGAATGAGATTGATAAATAAAGAGCCCTGGCTTCATTTCGAATTCAGGGCTCTGTTATTTTTATCTTGCTTTGATAATGTTCGTAAACTCGCGGGACTTCAGAGAAGCGCCTCCTACAAGTCCACCATCTATATCCGGAGCTGCAAACAATTCGTCAGCCGTAGCTGCAGAAACGCTACCTCCGTACAAAATTGAAATTTCATCAGCCACAGACTCACCGTATTTCGAAGCGATGTGCTTGCGAAGTTCCAAATGCATTTCCTGCGCTTGTTCTGAGCTTGCTGTCAAACCAGTTCCAATTGCCCATATTGGCTCGTAGGCCACAATAACGTTAAGAATTTGTTCTTCCGAAAGATGGAACAAACTTTCAGTAAGCTGGTTTTTTACAAAACCGATATAATCCTCGTTCTGACGTTGGTCAAGAGACTCTCCGCAGCAGAAGATTGGAGATATGCCATTTGCAAGCGAGACATTGACTTTTTCAGCAAGCAGGGCATTGTCTTCATTAAAATACTGACGACGCTCACTATGACCGATCAGGACATACTTCACACCGATTGAAGCCAACATCGGAGCCGATATTTCTCCTGTAAAAGCGCCAGAGATTTTATCTGAAACATTTTGTGCTGCCACTGCAAAATTAGGAGCAGTTTCTATGTATTTCTGTATAGTAGTAAGGTAAATTGCCGGAGGACAAAGGATGATTTTTGCATCATTTGTGACCTCATCTTTGGCCATATTTACCAGCTCCGAAGTGAGTGCAACTGCCTCATCCAGAACCTTATTCATCTTCCAATTGCCTGCAACTATTTTTTTGCGCATGAGTTAATTTTTATTGTGAGAATTCATCGTTTGACGCAACAAAATTATCATAATTTCACTATATACCGTATTCTATATTTTATTGAAAAAAAAGTTAAAAAAATTTGGACATATAAAGAATTATTTGTGTTTAAATTAGTGTATAAGTATTAATTTTGACTTATGAAACCGTTTTTTAATAATCGGTTACTATATACGGAATGCGAAGGGTATGTTTGGCTTTAGAGCTTTGGGATGATGTAATTGTTACTAACAAAATTTAAAGAAAAGGAGGCCACTATGAAAACGTCTAAGTGGTTATTTGTAATTCTACTCACATTGGTATGCAGGGTTGCGTATGCAGGAGACAAAGACGTTCCTCCCGTTTCGGAGGAAAAGTATGGATATTTTTTAGACAAGAATAAAAAGACAGCCCGGATTCCTTTTGAGCTGCATTCCAATCTAATTCTACTTTACGTTAAAATCAACGATACTGATTCACTGCGATTTATTCTTGATACCGGAGTAAGTTCTATTATTATAACCGATCCGCTAGCACTGAAACCAGACAGGCTGCAGCTGACAAGAAAAGTGAAACTGTCGGGAGCTGGAGAGGGCAAGTCAATAGTGGCTCATGTGGCGATTGACAATAGTTTGTCCATGGGCAAGCTAAGAGCAGCACATCAGAATATTGTCGTGCTGGAGGAGGATTTTCTTCATTTGTCGGAATATGTTGGCGTGCCTATTCATGGAATTTTTGGATATGAAATCTTCAACAATTTTGTAACAACCATCGATTTCGCGAAGAAGGAGCTTGTTTTGATGCATCCTGATAAGTACAAATACAAGAAATCGCATGGTGAGAAGTATCCGCTTTTCATACAGGATACCAAACCCTTTACTGACGTAGTCACACTTTTTGCGGATGGTCGTGAACGCCCGATCCGGGTACTCATTGATACGGGAGCCGGACACGCGCTTCTTGTGAATAACAGTCCGAAGGAAACTTTACGTTTACCTGAGAAAGTAATCAGAGCGCAGTTGGGCAGGGGTATGAACGGAATCATTAATGGCAATTTAGGTCGTATCGAAAGGGTAAAGCTGGGAAAATACGAAATGGATAATATAGTCGCCTCGTTTCCTGACAGTGCAGGATTTGGTGGTAAGTTAGGGCCAAATGCCGATCGTCAGGGTAATATTGGTTGTGAGCTGCTCAGAAGGTTCAGGGTGACCATGAATTACAGTGATGGTTATATGGTGCTGAAGCCAATCAGAAGCCGGTTGAAGGAAAAATTTGAACACGATATGAGTGGAATGGAACTGCGCGCCGGAGGTTCTGACCTCAAATCTTACTACGTCAATCATATTGAATTAAATTCACCCGCAGCAAGGGCAGGCCTGTCAGAAGGCGATCAATTGTTATTTATCGACGACCGAGCCGCAGCAGACATTAATATCAGTGATATTTATAAAGTCATGCAGCGGGGTGATGGCCGGAATATCGATCTGCTTGTAAAAAGAAAGGGAGATATTTTCTTCACCCGACTTACGTTGAAAAGAATGATTTAGTTACTTTGCCAGCGATTTTGAATCCATAACGAACGGGCTATTGGCTAACCGCCGATAGCCCGTTACTATAAAATATATCTAATTTGGAACGCCTTATCACCACAGAAGACGGTTCACACTCTCTTTTTAGTCCAATATATAATCAGCAATATCATTCTCTGCAAGGCGCGTTGATGGAGTCATTGCATATCTATATTCACCTTGGAATGATACCACAGTTGGAGGAAAAACCAAGTTTACGGGTATTCGAGATGGGATTTGGCACGGGGCTGAATGCATATCTGGCCTGGAAAACGGCAGATGAATGTCAAAAGCAGGTTGAGTATACTTCGGTCGAAGCATTTCCCGTTTTAAGCGAGGAAGCTGAAAAGCTCAATTATGCGTCTAGTGTGGGCAAAAGTGGATTCATGGAACTGCATCATTGTTTGTGGTCTGAAGAAAATCAGCTTTCTCCTTTTTTCAGGTTCAGGAAGGAAAATACTACTTTGCAGGATGTGAAACTGGACGGGGCCTATGATGTCATATTTTATGACGCCTTTGATCCTCGTGCCCAACCTGAACTTTGGACAGAAGAAATTTTTGCCAAAATAGCGGCCCATACTCGTCCAGGCGGCGTATTAGTCACATATTCATCCAAAGGAATCGTGAAAAGGGCGTTGGCAGCAGCGGGGTTTGAAGTGAAAAGACATCCGGGACCCGGTAGGAAGACGCACGTTTTACGAGCCACAAAAATTTGATCATTTTTTAAAGTAAACATGAATTTAAGTAATCTCATCAGTGCTGAACTGGAAGAAGCGAAAAGTGTTCTTGATGCATTTTTAACAGACCCTGTTCAGATCAGTAAAATAGAGAATGCCGCAATATTGATGGCTGATGCTATCAAAAATGGCTCCAAGATCATTTCTGCCGGAAATGGAGGATCTCATTGTGACGCCATGCATTTTGCAGAAGAGCTTTCAGGAAGATACCGTAACAACCGAAAAGCATTGCCGGCCATCGCGATTTCCGACGTGAGCCATATCAGCTGTGTTGGTAACGACTATGGTTTTGACTATATTTTCTCAAGATTTATTGAAGGCTTAGGTAGTGCGGGAGATGTTTTCCTGGGTTTGACAACAAGCGGAAACTCCGCCAATATTGTCAACGCAGTGAATGCGGCCAGGGAAAAGGGCATGAAGGTTATCATTCTAACCGGCAAAGATGGCGGCAAACTCGCGGGGCAGGCCGATGTCGAAATTATAGTACCTCATTTTGGCTATGCCGACAGGATACAGGAGATTCACATTAAAGTAATTCATATTTTTATGTTATTGATCGAGAAGCTCGTTCTCGAATAGACGAAGGATTTTCCTGACTTATATTACACTTCTCATCGCTATGAATGTACGCCCGTCCGCAGTTATTGTCAGAGATCAGACCGTATTGACGCTTCGATACAGATACCAGTCGACAGATGTATATGCCCTCCCGGGCGGCAACCCTGATCCCGGGGAGAACGTGCGGGAAACGTTGGTGCGTGAGTTGAATGAAGAGCTTGGTATTCATGCTGAAATCGACGAACTGGTGGCTTGCGGGGAAGTAATATGGACTGAGATTAAGAAAGAGTGTCTTCATATGGTTTTTAAAGCAGAAACTGATGAAATTCCTGTTATAGATCCCAAAGAAACAACGGCGCTCGAAGTAGTGTGGCTACCCATTTCCGAGCTTGAAAATTATCTTCTTTATCCCAATATCGGGAAACAAATAAAAAAGTATTTAGACGCCTCTATACCAGTCGGCTACATTGGAGCCATTCAGCAGCCATATATCCGCTGATTCCATTTTTTTACCTTTATAATTTGCGCGGTTATTTCTGAAAAAGGGAAACATCCCGTACTTTTGCATTTTTTAAAGGCAATCGTGTAAATGGAAAACGAAAGGAAGGAGAAACTATCAAATTTCTTGATACGTCGGGCTGAAAAAGATGTTTTGTCAAGAGGTCGTTCTATTTACAGCAGCGGAGCATTAAAAGTTGCCAAGCTTGAATACCAGGGAACCGGAAATGCCGAGTTCAAGGTCAAAAGCGACTACTCTATTCAGTATTATCAGATCCAGATCAAGGATTTTCTCACCCCCAATATATCCGCAGTTTGTACCTGTCCTCATAATCAGGGCCTTTGCAAGCACCGTGTCGCAGCCATATTGTACATTTTGGACAAAATGCCGATCATCAAGCAGGTTGTTTTTGAAATGGAAAATACGGTCGTCGAACTTCCTGATCTTAAGGAATATCTGCTCCGAAACCTCGTATTGGATGAAACCTGGAATAATCGGGAAAAGATCAATCAGATAGAGGTATTATCAGCCAAGGACGGCGTTGCAAGCTGTACGGTTTCGGTCGATGACCAGCAATATGCGGTAACTTTCAATAGAGTGAAAGGCACTCGTCAACTGGAAACTTCCTGTTCCTGTAATCAGAAACTGTACGTTCCGCTCTGTGAGCATAAACTTGCCGCTTTGCTGAAGTTACGATACGATTTGGGGGAACGAGCGTTTGAAGTCATGCGAGATTTCACCGTTGAAAAGTCGAATCTTTTGCAGGAATATGGATATACGTTAGAAGATAATTTCAAAGATAAATTTGATTTCCGGATTGATGAACTGGGTGCGCTAACGCTGTTGCGGCTCGATCCGTCGATACAAAAAGTAGGAACTTTTCAGGACTGGGTTAGTCTGCGGGAGAAGATACTGCCCGAGAAATCAGAGATATATGAGGCATCAGTTCTGGATTCTGAGCAAGAAGAAGAAGATCGGATTACGCTGTTTTCTTTCTGGCCAAAGGGGATCGACAAACTGATGGATTTCGGTTTTGGAGTCTACTCCGCGAAATACAACGCTAAAACAGAGAAACTTACCAACATTAAAACCATTGCCGGAGGTACCGGACAGTACTATTCAGCTGACGATGTACCGGTTTTATCGGAAGCAGAGGCTAGACTGGTTAGAGTTTCAAGGACTCTGGAGGATGGTCTGCAGAAATTCTTGCGTAAAAAAGGATGGTCATATAATGCATATCTCAACGATACGGATGTGACGTTCCAGCAACGTGAGGATGCCAGAAATTACGTTGGAAAGATTATCAAAAAGATTTTCCAGGATTTAAGCGAAGACCGGATTTTCATAGCAGACGGTGATTATGTGACCAACAACAATCAGTTGGAGGAAGTGTCGCTTTGCCGTAAGCCTGTGAAATTGTTTTTCACATTGTCGGAGGATAAAGAGTTCATTTCCTTAACGCCGTATGTCGAAATTACGCCGGGAAATCCGCTCGAATTGCAGCTTGTCACTGCTTTTGACAGTTTTTGGTTAGGTTTATACCAAAACAAGACTTTGTTCAGATGGGGAGGAATGGAGGATGCCGAAATGGTGCAGTACCTCCGTCAGAATGGCTACAAAGTAAAGGTGAAGAAAGAATATGCCGAAAACTTCCTAACGGATTGGGTAGTACCAGTAACAAAGCATTTTGACGTTATATTCCAAACACGACATCTGACTCACGCGAAATCTTTGGAATTTGAAAAAGCAAAGATTTATCTGAGAGAAGACGATCATAACCTGCTCTTTATTCCTGCTTTTGTATATAAAGACGGCACAGATGGCACTTTAAAGGAATTCAACAATGACCGACGCGGCAACGAAATCGATTACGCTGACGGTCAGATTACAATATTGGAACGTGACGCCAAAAGGGAGGCTGAGATTTGGGATTGGGTGAGGTCGTTGCACGTGAATTTTCAGAATCAGGATTCACAATCGTTCTTTTACCTACCTTTTGATCAAATCATGAAAGGTGGCTGGTTGTATACTTTCTTCGAAACTGTCGAGGCGAAAGGATATGACTTGCTTGGGTTTACGGACCTGAAAAAAATGAAATTCAATCCAAACCGCGCGAAAATTCAGGTAAGAGCGTCGTCTGGAATCAACTGGTTTGATATTGACGCGGAAATCAGTTTTGGAGATCAGAGGGTTTCGTTGGCTGAGGCCAAGAAAGCGATCATGAAGAAACAAGACTACGTTCAGTTGAAAGACGGAACCTTGGGAATGTTGCCGGAAGAATGGATTCGAAAGCTGGAACCGGTTTTGAAATTCGGAAGTGTGAGTGGAGATCAGGTACATCTTTCAAAAATTCATTTTTCATTGATCGACGAACTCACTGAGGAATTGGCGAATGAGGAAATAGAGAAGGAGCTTTGGGAGAAGAAGCAAAAGCTAATGAACTTCAAACAAATCGAGAATGTACCGCTTCCGACTAATATCAAAGCAACGCTGAGACATTATCAGGAAGAAGGGTATAAATGGATTAATTTCCTCGATGAGTTCAAATGGGGCGGTTGCCTTGCCGACGATATGGGGCTTGGAAAAACGCTGCAGATATTGACATTCCTTCAACATCAGAAAAACGAAAAACCTGAGTCTACGAGTCTTGTCGTAGTTCCTACTACGCTGATTTTCAACTGGCAGGCTGAAGCAGAAAAATTCACGCCTGACTTGAAATTATATGTGCACAGGGGAATGACTCGCCGGAAGGATATCGAATTCTTTTCTCAATATGATATCATTCTCACAACATATGGGACTATGCGCAGCGATGTTGAGCTACTTCGGGAGTTTGAATTCAACTACATTGTTCTGGATGAGGCGCAGGCTATCAAAAACCCGGAATCGCTTACATCCAAGGCGTCCAGATTGTTGGTATCGAACAATCGTCTGACGATGACGGGAACGCCGGTTGAGAACAATACTTTTGACTTATATTCTCAATTTGAGTTTCTGAATCCTGGAATGTTGGGCAGCGCCGACTTCTTCAGAACGGAATATGCGACGCCGATTGACAAATATCAAGATAAAGAAAAGTCGGAGGAATTGCGCAGGCTGGTATATCCGTTCATGCTCAAACGAACGAAAGAGGAAGTTGCGACCGATTTGCCGGACAAAACGGAGACCATTTTGTTTTGTGAGATGGGTAAAAAGCAACGGAAGGTCTACAATATCTATCGCGAAAAATACAAAACTGAAATCGCCGAGAAATTGGCGACTGAGGGCTTAAACAAAAGCAGTTTCCTGATTTTGGAAGCGTTGCTAAGATTAAGGCAAATATGCGATTCGCCGGCATTGTTGGGCGGGAATCAGGACCACGGAAATGAATCTGCCAAGCTGGAAGAAATTGTTCGGGAGATTGAGGAAAATGCTTCTAATCATAAGATATTGATATTCAGCCAATTTTTGGGGATGCTTGATTTGATAAGACAGCATCTTGAAAAAGTGAATATTCCTTATGAATACCTGGACGGTCAAACGGTTGACCGTGCAAACCGCGTGAATCGATTCCAGAATGATAAAAATTGCAGGGTATTCCTGATGAGTTTGAAAGCCGGAGGCGTAGGGCTCAACCTTACAGAAGCCGACTATGTATATCTGGTCGATCCTTGGTGGAATCCGGCCGTAGAGCGACAAGCGATTGACAGAACCCACCGTATTGGGCAGGTTAAGAAAGTTTTTGCCTACAAGATGATCTGTAAGGATACGATCGAGGAGAAAATTCTTTTGTTACAACAGAGAAAACAAGACCTGGCCGAAGATTTGGTGGGTGGAGAATCCGGGTTTATAAAGAAATTAACTCAGGAAGATATAATGGCATTGTTCAATTAATATCAAATTGCCGATTGCCACGAAGGCACTAAGACACGAAATGGATTTTGTCCAATAGTTGATCTTAGTGTCTTTTTTCTGCTTCAGAATATGAGAAATAGATACGGCAGCTTTTTTAGGTAGAATTTTCGTCAACGGTAACCACTAAATGGTTTGTCGTCCCTGTCCATCGCCTGACAAAAAGATTTGTTAAGGATAAAAGATCTTAGGCTAACCTAGTTCTTTAAAAGAATTATATCTGATGCCAGAGGATAGCTAACTGTAGTAACTTGCGGAATTAATGCAAGAGAGTCCTTGGCGCTTGAAAGTTCTGCGCCGTTATCAACGAGTTTGCTCTTTTCAGACAAAGGTTTTTCAGAAGAGTTAAGTTGCTGTAAATCACGTTCTTGCGACTTTTTTTCGTACAGGCATAGTCCGAAAAGTACAAGGCAAATGAATAGAGCGGGTAAAGATTTCATAGCTAATAGGGCAATTATTTTCGGGGAATAGTTACAAATCTATTACATAGAGCACAATAAGTGTTGAAAAGTTGGAATGAAGATGAAAAAAAATTTATAAAAATAGTTTGAGTACAAGTAAAACTATTTTATATCCAGCTAAAATTCTGGGCGGGAGTGAGGCAGATATCCAAAGGAATATCATATAGATTTTTGTCTTCAATATCATTCACAGGCGGAAAGCAGGATAATCCGATTTTAAGAATATCAGTTTTGCATTGTGGTAAAAATCGGTCATAAAATCCACCGCCATATCCGACGCGATATCCATTTTTGTCAAACGCCAGCAAAGGAATTATAATCGCCGAAATGTCCGAAGGGCACAATTCGATTGCAGTGCCCGGGTCAGGTTCTGGAATACCCCACTTATTTTTAACTATCGTATCACCTTCCCGCAGGATATAGTGCTTCATTTCTGATGTACCTGGAACAATATATGGGCAGCAAACCGTCAATTTCTGAGACCAAATCCACTTGATTATGGGCCATGTATCTATTTCTACTGACTGTTCGCGAGTCAGATAGGTATGGGTCGTCTGGATATTCCGACTCCGAATCAACTCAATTGTTTTGTCAGTAAGAATCTGATCAAAAGCCTGTTTTTCCGGTATTGTTAGCTCGTTTCTTTTGTTTTGAAACAATCTTCGGAGAGCACTTTTGTTCATAATAAAAGTGGAAATTAATTGGCAGTGAAGGTAGTATAATGATTTCAAGGTTAAAAAAATATCTGGCAAATCATCTTTTTCACCACGTGTTTTTCACCACATTTTGAGTGATTGTTTGTACTTTCACGGTCTGATTCCAAAATGTTTAACTACTGTTTAGAAATAAAAACATGAGCAAAATTAAAGTTGCAAACCCAGTCGTAGAGCTTGACGGGGACGAAATGACCCGTATCATTTGGAAATTTATCAAGGAAAAATTGATATTGCCTTATCTGGATGTTGATGTAAAGTACTATGATCTTGGCGTTGAATACCGTGATGAAACTAATGATCAGGTAACTATTGATGCTGCTAACGCCATCAAGGAATATGGCGTTGGTATTAAATGTGCTACCATTACTCCCGACGAAGACCGGGTTAAGGAATTCAACCTTAAACAAATGTGGAAGTCGCCGAACGGAACAATTCGTAACATCCTGGATGGTACTGTATTCCGTGAACCAATCGTTATGGAGAATGTGCCAAGATTGGTTACAAACTGGACTGCCCCTATCATCGTAGGTCGTCACGCATTCGGAGATCAATACCGTGCAACTGATTTCGTTGTTCCTGGAAAAGGAAAATTGACTATTAAATTTGAAGGTGAAGACGGAAAAGTTATTGAGCACGAAGTATATCAGTTCCCGGGAGCTGGTGTAGCGATGGCTATGTACAATCTCGACGAGTCAATCCGTGGTTTTGCACGTTCATGCTTCAATGTGGCATTGGGCAAAGGATGGCCGCTATACCTTTCTACAAAAAATACGATTCTTAAAAAATACGACGGACGTTTCAAGGATATTTTCCAGGAAATTTACGATGCTGAATTTGCGGGCAAAGTTCACTACGAGCACCGTCTGATCGATGATATGGTTGCTTCTGCTCTTAAATGGGAAGGTAACTTCGTTTGGGCTTGTAAAAACTACGATGGAGACGTTCAGTCGGATACCGTTGCGCAAGGTTTCGGTTCCCTTGGTTTGATGACTTCAGTTTTGGTTACGCCTGATGGCAAAACTCTTGAAGCTGAGGCAGCACACGGAACTGTAACTCGCCATTATCGCGAGCACCAAAAAGGAAGACCAACTTCTACGAACCCGATCGCTTCTATCTTCGCTTGGACGCGTGGGCTTGAATTCCGCGGAAAATTGGATGGAAACCAGGAGTTGATCGACTTCTGCCAGACATTGGAAAAAGTTTGTATCGAAACTGTTGAAAGTGGTAAGATGACAAAAGATCTTGCAGTTTGTATTCACGGAAACAACGTGCAGCACGGCGAGCATTATCTTTACACTGAAGAATTCCTTGAGGCGATCAATACAAATCTTCAGGCTGCATTGGCATAATTGCGGTCGAATAAGAAATATAAGAGCCGGAATCTCGCAAGAGGTTCCGGTTTTTTTTGCAGCTTATTCAATAGGTCGTAGTGGGTTAGAAAATTGTTAGATTTAATTGAGGAATGTATAACTATCTACATTTGAGCTAATTTTGAAAGCCTGAAGTGGTACACTCAAAAAAAAGGCAGATGCCTCAAAAAAAGAAGAATCTCAAAGTATCGATTTGGCTGGTTGCTATTTTTATGGCGAGCTCAGGATTTGCTCAAGGTGTTTCAGACTCGCTGGGGGCGAGTAGTACGCTAAAATCATCGGTTGATACGACTACTAAAAAAACAGAAGAAAAGGATATCGTTGACGTAATCAGACAGTTACGGGGCAAAGAGCCGGATACTACAAAGAAGACTGAGCCGATCCAAGGTAAAGTACTTTACTCGGTAGTACCCGCAGTGGGATATACGCTGTCGACAGGATTTACTGGTATTTTAAGCGCCAATGCAGCTTTTTATCTCAGCAACCCCGCAACGACGAATATCTCAAGTGTTAGTTCCAGCTTCAATTATACGCAGTATAATCAGATAACCGTTCCGGTTTTGGCCAATATCTGGACGAAAGACAATGGCTTCAATATTGTCATCGACTGGCGTTACTTCAAGTATCCTCAGGACACCTACGGATTGGGAGGATACACTAATATTGAGGATGCAGATAAAATAGATTACAAACATATAAGATTGCATCAGTCAGTTCTGAAGCATCTGGGGAATTCTTTTTATGCCGGAATAGGCTATTTCCTGGACTACCGCTGGAAGATCAAAGAATATGGCAGCAACGCGGATGTCGAAAAGTATGGCCTGACAACCAGGTCGATGTCGTCCGGAATGATTGCTACTTTCTCATATGACAATCGGAAGAATTCGATTAATCCGGAGAAAGGTTTGTTTGCCAATATTCAGTACCGGCCAAATATGACCATTCTCGGAAGCAATACCAACTGGCAGTCGCTGACATTAGATGTACGCAGGTATGTAAAACTATCACCGCACAATAAAAACGTACTTGCCTTCTGGAGCTATACCTGGCTGACTTTAACTGGAAAGCCTCCATATCTTGATTTGCCAAGTACTGGTTGGGATCCGTTTAACAATACCGCTCGGGGGTATATCCAGGGAAGGTTCAGAAGTCCGAATATGCTTTATTTGGAAAGTGAGTATCGTTTTGGTGTCACAAGAAACGGGCTCATTGGCGGGGTGGTTTTTGCTAATGCGCAAAGTTTCAGTAACTGGCCTGGCGGTGGTTTTAGCAATGTGACACCTGCCGCCGGCCTCGGTCTTCGTGTCAAAGTGAATAAAAGATCGAGAACCAATATCGCCGTTGATTATGGTTTTGGAGTTAAAGGCTCCAGAGGATTGTTTGTAAATTTGGGGGAGGTATTTTGATCTGTTTTACCTAAAACCGTAAGTGAAAGTTTAATGCATGGGATTGTTCGAAGAAATTTTGAATATATGTAAAGATTTCAATATCAAACCTTCTGAAAAAACAGTACCTTTGCGGGCAATTTGTTGATACAGATCACAATATCCTTTCTTTAACTTAATTATTGTTGCAATGTCCGCAGTAGCAGAGCAAACCCGGTTGGAAACTAGGTTGGCCGACCGCATCAATGCCCTCGAAGAATCTTCGACGTTGGCGATGACAAAAATGGCACGTGAATTGGCTGCCCAAGGCCATAAAGTGATTAGTCTGAGCGTGGGTGAGCCAGACTTCAAGACGCCCGCACATATATGTGAGGCAGCCAAGAAGGCAATTGACGACGGATTTCATGGATATTCGCCAGTGGCAGGGTATCCTGATTTGAGAAAAGCGATAGCAGATAAGTTAAAGCGCGATAATAATATCGATTGGAAACCTGAGAATATTGTGGTTTCGACGGGAGCTAAGCATTCATTGGCTAATGTGATTCAGGTTTTGGTGAATCCAGGTGACGAAGTTTTGATTTTTGCTCCGTATTGGGTAAGCTACTCAGAAATGGTGAAGCTTGCTGAGGGAAAATCAGTAATCGTGGATGGTGCTTTCGAGAACGGGTTTAAAGTAACGGCCGCTCAACTTGAGGCTGCGATTACTCCTCGTACGAAAGTGGTGATGTACGCATCTCCCAACAATCCAACCGGTGCTGTTTATTCTGAAAAAGAGTTGAGAGAAATCGCAGCGGTTTTGGAAAAACATGAAGATATATATGTACTGGCTGACGAAATTTACGAGTATATCAACTTCACAGCAGAAGGACATTTCAGTATGGGTTCAATCCCTGCTCTGAAAGATCGTGTGATCACTGTGAATGGAGTTGCAAAGGGTTTTGCGATGACAGGATGGAGAATCGGATTTATTGGAGCGGCAAAATGGATCGCTGACGGCGTCGAAAAATTGCAGGGACAAGTCACTTCCGGAACAAACTCAATCGCCCAAAAAGCCGCAACTGCTGCGTTTAACGGCCCTTTGGAAGCAACTCGGGAAATGACAAAGGCATATGCGCGTCGTCGTGACCTTGTAGTTGGTCTTTTGAAAGAAATTCCGGGTTTCAAAGTGAACGTTCCGGATGGCGCATTTTATGCCTTCCCTGACGTAAGCTACTACTTCGGAAAATCGGACGGTGAAAACCTGATCAAAGATTCTGACGATTTTGCAAACTGGTTGCTTAACAAATCATATGTGTCGACAGTAGCTGGCTCAGGATTTGGAGCACCAAACTGTATCCGCATTTCAACTGCTGCTGCTGACGAAGCTTTGGCAGAAGCGGTGCAGCGCATCAAAGATGCGGTAGCAACCTTGAAATAATCAAGAGATATAGAATTGAAAGCCTCATGGTTGAATTTATTCCCATGAGGCTTTTGTTTTGTAAAAGTGTAGGAACATTATCTATTTGAGGATCATCAGAACAGTCTGTTCCATTTAAAAACTAACAGCTGATAGCTAATGGCTAACAGCTCAAATCCATGAGTAAGTACTATTTTCTAAAAATTAAGGAGATTGAAAAGGAAACGGAAGATGCGGTTACGATCCATTTCTGGCACCCTTTGAATGAAGTGATAAAATACCGCCCCGGGCAGTTTCTGACGCTTTTGATTCCGCAGGGAGATCAGAAAGTTCGAAGATCCTATTCCATGTCAAGTTCTCCATATACCGATGTGTCCATTGCCATTACCATCAAAAGAGTGCCTGGTGGTTTTGGATCAAACTATTTGCTGGATGAATTAAAAGTGGGTGATGTGATCGAGGCGATGGAACCAGCTGGAAATCTTCTCCCGATACAGGCTGATGATCAGACAAGACAGGTAGTATTCATCGGAGCCGGAAGCGGAATAACTCCTCTTTTCTCAATATTGAAGTCTGTCTTGATAGTTGAACCGGAAAGTGAAGTATTTTTAATATATGGGAGCCGAACAGAAGAAAGCATCATTTTCAATCCGAAATTAAATGTTCTGAAGGAGAAGTATGGAGAAAGGTTTCAGGTGGTTCATACATTGACCCAACCTTCCGAAAACTGGTCGGGGGAAACGGGCCGGTTGAATAAAAGCCATATTCTCAAAATAATGGAAAAGCTTCCAACACTTCATAAAAAGACTGCGGAGTATTACCTGTGTGGCCCTGACGATATGATGGAGGAGGCACACCGGGCATTGTCGATTTTAGCAGTTGCTGATACCCAAATCAGAAAGGAAAGTTTTTTGACAAGCACATCGTCTAAACCTGGAGAAGTGTCTTTGGAAGACAATTCATTGAAAACCAGAGAGATTACATTATTCTACGAGGGTGCAGAATACAAGCTTCCAGTAAAACCGCACGAAAGCGTACTGGAAGCAGCGCTGAATATGGATATCGATTTACCATATTCCTGTCAGGCGGGTATGTGTACTGCTTGTTTGGGTAGATGTGTTTCCGGAAAAGTGCATCTGGACGAGGAGGATGCGCTTTCGGAGGCGGAGTTGAAAGAGGGATTTATATTGACCTGCGTGACGCATCCAATGAGTGATGATGTTGTGATTGAAGTTGAATAAATAAGATCAATATATATCAAAAAGGGCTTCAAATCACGGAAGCCCTTTTTTTGATATATATATATACCCTATTTTTTAACAGGTGGAACCGGTGCCACAGGCGGAACTCCAGCTTTTGCTGGTTTTGGGGGTGCTGGAGCTGCACTGGGAGTGGCGGGCTTTGGCGGTTTTGGGGCTCTCGGTTTAGCTTTGGGACCTGGCGCAACAGCAGGTTCTGGCGGTGGTGCTATCCATTCGAACTTTTCGGCAATGTTTGCCTCAACTTCGATTTGTTCCTGAATTTCTTCCACAGAGTTCTGCACTTGCTCGATCTGTAATTTCAGGTTCTTCATTTCCTGGCTTTCTCTCAATTCCACAGCCTGCTTCCTTATTTGAGCAGCCTGAACATTAACTGCCTCAATTTGAGCTTCCTGATCTTTAATTTGAGATTCAAGCTGATCCATTTGTTTTTCCAACTCAGCTTCTGAAAGTTGTGGCTTTCCTTTTTTCGGATTATTATCCATCAAGGCCTGCCGCTGTTCCAGGATTTTGTTTCGGGAATCGAATACCTTATCTCTTTTCCAGTCAAGCTTCTGCATCTCACGGTCTAAGCGTTCCATCTGGAAGTTCTGAATTTCCATTTTCCGGTTAAGATCTTCCATTTGGCTATGAAGAGGCTCCATTTTTTCATGCAGCTTTTCCATTTTCTGGTGCTGCTCTTCCAGCTTTTTGCGGTTCACGGTGTCGGAAGAAAATGCGGCTAAGGCAAATTCTGAGTCAATATTAAAAGGCTCGGTAGGTGGTTCAATTTCGCTTTCGACGTCAACTTTAGGCTCAGACAATTCATCGTCATTGGTTTCAACAGATAATGTCTGGTCTTTTTGCTGGACTGTAGGTTTTGCCTTACGGGGTGTTGTGGTGTTTTGTTTTTGTCCTACCGCAAAAATGGAAAGACTAATAAATAACGGAACAAATAAGATTGAGGCCATCCAGTTTACTTTATAAGGGCTTTGTTTCGGATTTACACCTAACACACGGCTAATGCGGTGTAGAAGGTTTTTTTTAGATGCGAATGCCATCGCAAGTGTTGGAGAGGATTGCCATTCGGCGACTTTAACCAGTGCATGGGCATACGTCATCTTGTCCCCGCATACTGAAATCGCGATATCGTCACAGCAATGTTCTCTCTCCGTGCGGATTCTTTCTGATAACCACCATAAGGCCGGGTGGAAGAAAAAGACAACCTCCACAAACGACTGCAAAAGATTGACGAGATAATCATTTCGACGGATGTGCGCCAATTCATGCGAGAGAATAGCCTCTACCTGCGACATTGAAAACCCGGATAGCAAGCCAATCGGAAGGAGAATGACCGGCTTAAAGGCTCCAATTACAATGGGCGTCATCACTTTCGCCGTTTCGCGTAGCTCAACAGACTGGGAAATATTCAATTTGGCGACCAATACTCCAAAACGTACGAGCCATGTTCTATCTCTTATCGGAGAAGATTGAGAACGAAGAATTCTGGTATATACCCACGCACCTGCAAAACGTATCATCAACAATGAAGCGCCTATTAACCAGCATATTACAAGCTCGCTGATGTGCCCGGTTATCCAAATGTTCACCATCTTTCCGAATGAAACGGTTTGATGAATATCACGAACAGGTACCACCGTTGCAGTGGTTGAAATGGATTGGGATAATGAAAGTGAAGTACGAACGGGAGCAGGGGTCTGCATTAATTTATAAAACATAAATGTCCCGACAGATATCAAGACTTGAAGAAAAAGTAACCCCACGCCAATGTTATATCGGATGGACGCGTTTTTCTTGCCTGTGATTTGGAACAGGCAAACCGTAACCGCTGCGATAATAGTACCCTGCCAAAGGGAATGCACTAATGTCCAGCCGAAAGCAATAAAGGAAGCGTCAGAAAGTAGATCGAAAACGGGTCTCATGGCTATTGATTTTTTTCGAGTGAGTTAAGTAATTCTCTTATTTCATCCAATTCTTCTTTCGAAGTGGTATGATTACCCAGTGCCTGCATTACCATTTGTGCCGCCGAACCTTGAAAAGCAGTTTCCACTAATCGACCTAGAAGGTTATGCTGGGTTTCTTCTTTTCCAAGTAGGGCTACATAGATATGCGAGCGTCCTTGCTCCGTGCGATACAAAAGACCTTTGTCGTGCATAATTTGCATCAGTTTCAAGGTCGTAGTGTAACCAACATTTTTTGTTTCTGAGAATGATTCATGAACCTGGCGAACGGTGCTCGGTCCATGCTCCCATAAGTAGTTCAGGATCTCTAATTCGGATTCGGTGGGCTTGATATACATGGCAAACAGTTATAGTACGACGATCTTCGTATCAAAGGAATACGAAAACTATCGTAAATGCAAGATCCTTGTACGAATTTTTTCGTAATAAATGTTAAATGTTTGATTTATAGTATGTTGGGAATAGGGGCCACGCGAGAATAGTTGCCTAATCATATCTATCAAATATGTCCGGACACAAAAAAACCGGGCGGTAACGCCCGGTTTTTTGATTTTCAAAGTTGATATCCTAAACGTATGTATTCAGCATAACAGGCATTACCAACATCAATATATCTTCGTTTGCCTCCTGGTCTATCGGGATGATCAACCCGGCTCTGTTTGGTGCAGAAAGTTCGAAGGTAACGGTTTTGCTGCTTAGATTTCCCAATACTTCGATAAGGAATTTTGCGTTAAAACCAATCTCCATATCGTCCCCGTTATATTCGCACATCAGTCTTTCGTTTGCTTCGTTTGAATAATCCAAATCTTCGGCAGACACCACTAGGTCGTTCAATGACATTTTCAAACGCACTTGATGGGTGGTACGGTTTGAATAAATAGATATCCTTCTCAAAGAGCTCAGGATTTCCATTCTGTTAATCGTCAACGAATTCGGGTTGTTGGAAGGGATTGCGTTTTCGTAATCCGGGAATCTTTCGTCGATCAGACGGCAGATCATACGGATATTACCAAAGCTGAAAAACGCATTTGAACTTGTGAATTCTGCTTTCACAGGAACATCGTCAGCTGGTAGACATGATTTCAGCAAATTCAACGCTTTACGTTGAATGATCATTGAAGTATCAATATCAGACTTGATATCTGTTCTGCGGTATCTCACCAACCGGTGTCCGTCGGTTGCAACGAAAGTCGCGCTTTCAGCACCCATTTGAACGAAAACCCCCGTCATCGCCGGGCGAAGGTCGTCGGTGCTTGTAGCAAAAAGTGTATTCGCAATTGCTGCTCCCAAAGAAAGGGAAGATAGATCAACAGCTTGTCCGCGGTTTACAGAAGGTGTTTTTGGGAAATCGATCGGATTTTCCCCCGACAATTTATAGCGTCCGTTATCGGATATAATCTCCGTTCCGAAAGTCTCATTATTGACCTGAAGTGTAATTGGTTGTTCCGGAAGACCCCTTAAAGTATCTAGAAGGAGTTTGGCAGGAATAGCAATGGATCCCTTTTCAGCGGATTCGACTTCTATTTCCGTGATCATAACCGTTTGTAAATCAGATGCGGTCACCGTCAATTTGGTGCCTTCCAACGACAAAAGGAAATTCTCTAATATGGGTACAATCGGGTTCGTAGAAACGACACCATTTATAGCGGCGAGCTGTTTAAGCAGTACTGATGACGAAACGACAAACTTCATAATTCGTGACGTAAGTGTTTAGATATAAATAGATTATGTAAAGACAGACGGTGGAAAATCTGTTTTGTAGGATACAAAAGTAGGAAAAATTACCCGTAAAGCAGCCTTATCGGGCGAATTTTCGGCTTCTTAGATAATATCTTATACCTCCAAAAATGGCAATTACCAAAATAGGAAGCAAAATATTGAGTACCTGCCAAAATCTTTTGTTTTCCTGAATCTGTATTTTATCAAGTTCCCTCACAGCAATCTGTTTATTTCTGGCTGTGATCAAGCCGTTTGAATCGGTCAGGTAATCGAGAGCATGCAGTATAAAATCCTTATTTCCATAGGTATTACCTGTCAGTCGATCATAACCCAAAGGCAGCGGGGCATTTCTTTTGTAATCAAAATCATTGACTGCTATGTCACCGTCCGAACATATAATTACCTTGCCACCACTGCCACTTTCGACGAAAGATTTAGCGCGAGGATCGGATGAAAGGATCCGGTTTTGAAAAAGTGATTGAAACGAGCCTTCGATAAGTATAGAAGCCAGTTTTGCGCCACTTTTATATTCCTCTGGTGAGGGTTCTTTTTTTGCTTCGTTATATCCAACTAATGCAGGAGTGTTGAGGGTTTGAGTATATGGCGAGGTAAGGAGCAATGGCGTCTTTGAGAGTTCGTTATTACCTCCGACTGTATCAATCGAGCTCAAAAAGCGGGTATATACCGCGTTGATGTTTCTGGTAATGATATGATCACCAAAGTGATTTAACAAAGGGAAAAATCGCCACGGAAGGGGCTGCAAATTAGGCTTGTCGCCCATTGCGCCAACATTCAGCATAATTTTCGCACAATTCAGATCCTTAACGAGATTGGTGTTAACTCTCACGCCCCATTTGTAATACAAATCTTCCAGGTTTAGCATAAGTGGTTGAGCGTAAGTGCCTTCCATGCTGATACTGTCTACTTTGGAGCCATCGGTAAAGAATATAGCCTTTCCACCTTTGATTATATACTGATCAAATTTGTATTTGTCCGCGTCTGAAAATGCGCTATCAGGTTTTAAAACGAGTATAGCATCTAACCCGTCGTATGATTCCGGATTGTTGACATCCATGAAAATATCATAGCTCTGCTGAATGGTTGCGATGATATCACTCAGGCGCGCCGGCGATATTTTGGTATGACTGACGACAAGACCAACTTTTTTGCGTTCCTGCTGATTAAGGAGTTTGATGGCCGAGGCCAGTTCAAATTCAACGCCTTCATATGATTGATTCAATTGTTCTTCCGGAGTTGCGGTTTTATTCCCTTTCAACAATTGAACAGGTACAGATAAAGTATCCTGAGAAACGATCGCGCCGGGAAAAATAATTTTCTCGGTACGTTTTCCATCTTCATTGGCAAAAAGATTGGTTGGGATTAATCCTCGTTCGATGAGATTATTGTATTGCGTTTGTCGCTTTTCCTCACTGATTGCGTCGGAGGGATCAGTAAAAGTGTAAGTAAGTTTTCCGTTGGAATAGGATTTGAATTCTTCCAGTGTTTCTTTGGTCGCGGTTTCCAGTCGTTCAAAACCGGGCGGAAAATCTCCTGACAAATAGACGTTTACATGTACTTCCTTGTCAAGATTGGCAAGCATTTCCTTGGTGGCGTCGGAAATAGAATACCGTTTATCCTCTGTAATATCCCATCTGAAATACACGAACGAAGCCAGAATATTGAGCCCAATCAGTATTGCAGTCAATATTAAAATACGAACACCAGTTTTTTTCATGAACCTAAAACGCCTGTTTTCTTGCAAAAATATAAAACTAACAGGAGTTTATAACAGGGTGCTATTTTCTGTATTTACACGTTGCCCGGTCGTCGGCGACATAATATGATTTGTAGTTGATGGCTTTCGGATCCATACAGCCTTTGAGGTTCAAAACTTCGATATTGCGGAAGTCGATGGGGTGACTTTCTGCTTGAAGTGCAATATATCCTGAGCCCAGAGGGGTGCCGTCTTTTTTGATCCATTCTTCCTCGCTTCCAACTTTGCCGTCTTTGAAAGTATGGTTTTTTCCAACATAGCCACCGCCAATTTTGGGTTTTGTAAAAGTAAGAACCGTGTCGCCGCCGATGATATGATGCACGATTGAGTCGCCCAGTACAATGGCCTCTGCGTCAACCCATTGGTCTCCGTTGTAAGTTTTAGAAGTTGAGTTGATGCAATGAGCTTCTGCAAGTTTACCGTCAATATCAACTATAGTACCAGGAGTGCAAAGGTTTCCGGTTGTACGTTCTCCGGCGTTTAATCCGCCAAGAAACTGCATTTCCAGAGATATCGGGAAATCCTGATCGAGACCAAGGCTTGCTGCGGACTGAGAATGGAGCATTATACCGCTATTCCGAACATTCCATGAAGCACCTCCTGGAACCTGGTTGCCTGTGAAACGGTATTGAAGTTTGATTTTATAAAATGAAAATGGCGTTTGATAATACATATGACCATATTCAGTTGTGAATTTGTCATACTCTTTATAGTTGACACGGATCATACCATCTTCAACTATGAACGTGTTTTTGTAGTTATCGTTAAGTTTTCTTTCGGCAATTTTAATATCCCAACCCTTCAGATCTTTTCCGTTGAACAACGAAAGCCATTCTTCCTTAGAAGCCGATTGGGCGAAGAGTGATCCGGTTAAAACCAGAATAAAAGCAGCAGAAAGCAGAAGCGACTTGAAGTTCATTATGTGTTGGATAAATAGCGTTTACTTGCAAGGTAAAGGCAAATCCACATGCTATTTACTTCAAAAGCGATGGTTTTGAACGCTCTATATTGGCTGAAGGTGATTAAGTGAGAAGTTTAGGGCTATAATTTTCTTTCCAAAACCTTCAAAATGAGTGACAAACCATTTTGGTCGTCCTCGTTGAAATCATCCAATTGGTCGCTATCGACATCCAGAATCATGGCAACGGTTCCGTTTCTATGAAAAACGGGAAGTACAATTTCTGATCGGGAAGCTGAACTGCAAGCAATATGGCCAGGGAATTGGTCAACATCGGCAACAATAATGGTTTCCTGACGGGAATATACAGCACCACAAACGCCCTTGTGAAAAGGAATACGCGTGCAGGCAATCGGCCCCTGAAACGGCCCTAACACCAGTTCTCCCTCCTTCACAATATAAAAACCGACCCAGAAGAAGCCGAAAGCTTCTTTTAAAACCGCAGAAATGTTAGCCAGGTTGGCAATGAGATCACTTTCTGTACTTATTAGAGCTTCAATTTGAGGGAAAATGGTTTTGTAGATTTCTTTTCTGCCAACTCCCTTCGGTATGATTAATTCTTCGGCCATTGCATTGTTGATATAGTTGTAAAGTCAACAGGATTGGCATTGAAAAAGTTACGGACGTTGTGAAAATGTTAATCCCGAAAAACGACTTTTTGTAATTAGACGTGTAACTATTTGATATAAAATCTGATAAAATACGTTATTTCGCGTTCAACGTTTTTTGGAGGCTAACATATTAACAATGACCGAACGCCACATTCTTTTAATGGACGGCCCTGACCATAAGGGGCTGATATATCAGGTTACACGTATCTTATTTGAACACAATCAGAATATCATCCGTAACGATGAGTATGTGAGTCCGTCAGGCTATTTCTTTATGCGCACGGAATTTGACGGCGAGGCTGATATCTCAACCTTACTTCAAACTTTGAAAAAGGAACTGCCGGCCGGACTAAACCTGCGCATCAATCCAAATAAGAAAAAGGATATTGTGGTGATGGTTACCAAGGAACATCACTGTTTGGGCGAGATGTTGATCCGATATGCCTTTGATGAACTAGACGCTAATATATTGGCTGTCGTGAGTAATTATAATACGTTACAGCCACTGGTTGGGAAGTTCGGCATTCCTTTTCACTACATTTCGCACGAAAAGAAAACAAGGGAAGAACATGAAGAAGCGATACTAAGAACTTTGGATATTTATAGGCCAGAATATCTGGTTTTGGCCAAGTATATGCGGGTTGTTACTCCCGAATTCGTCAGCCACTTTCCTGACAGGATTATCAATATTCATCATTCTTTCTTGCCTGCATTTGTTGGAGCTAACCCTTACCGCCAAGCTTATGAACGAGGTGTAAAAATCATCGGGGCTACTGCCCATTTTGTAAATAACGATCTGGACGAAGGTCCGATCATTGCACAGGATGTAAAGGAAGTTGACCACCGACAGACGGCCGCCGACATGGCAACACTCGGAAGGGACACGGAAAAAGGAGTGCTTTCGAAGGCGTTAAAACTGGTTTTTAATGACCGGGTTTTTATTTATAATAACCGCACCATTGTCTTATAAAAATAGAAAAAAGCCCTTAGTCAGAATCACCGAGGGCTTTTTATAATCTGATGGATGTTATTGAATATGTAATGTTACAAATAAATCTTCAAAACATCAAATTCATTTTCAGGCGATTAACCTTTTCTAAGTGCTTTCTAATTTATACAGAAGCGAAGGCGCGAGTCAGTTCTACCAAATCCGCATCATTCACCTCTTTCTTAATATCGGCTACATCCAGGAAGCGGGTATATAACTCATCCACGGCTTCTTTTTCGTAAGAAAAACCTAACAATTCAAGTCTGTGTTTCAAAGCGTGGCGTCCGCTGCGGGCTGTCAAAACGATATCGGATTTGTCTACCCCCACATCTTGAGGATTCATGATCTCATAGTTAAGATTATGTTTCAGGAAGCCGTCCTGGTGAATACCGGATGAGTGGGCAAATGCATTACGACCCACGATCGCCTTATTCGCCTGAACGGGCATACGCATCATCTTAGAAACAAGCTGACTTGTCGGGTAAATGTACGGCGTATTGATACCCGTCTCCAATCCTAATTCTTTATGGACATTTATGGCCATTACCACTTCTTCAAGAGAAGTATTTCCCGCTCTTTCTCCTATTCCGTTGATCGTAACTTCCACCTGGCGTGCGCCTTGGCTTAGTCCTGCTATGGAATTGGCAGTTGCAAGACCCAAATCATTGTGACAATGGATGGATATGGTCGCTTTATGAATATTCTTAACGTGTTCGAAAATGTATTTGATCTTTCCGCCGTATTCGTCCGGAAGGCAATATCCGGTAGTATCGGGAATATTCACAACCGTCGCTCCTGCAGCGATCACGGATTCAACGAGTTGGGCAAGAAACACCAAGTCCGCACGGCCAGCATCTTCGCAGTAAAATTCAACATCTTCCACCTTGCTTTTTGCATATTTCGTTGCTGCAACGGCTCTTTCGATGATCTTTTCGCGGGTAGTGTTGAATTTATATTGAATATGGATATCGGACGAGCCTATACCTGTGTGGATGCGACCTCTTTTAGCATACTGCAACGCATCTGCAGCAGCATCTATATCGCCCACAACCGCCCTGGAAAGCGCACAAATGATAGGCTCTCTTACTGCCTTTGAAATTTCCACCACGGACCGGAAGTCGCCGGGGCTTGACACAGGAAAACCTGCTTCGAGGACATCTACTCCTAGCTTCTCGAGTTGTTTGGCTACAACGATTTTTTCATCCGTTGTTAACTGGCTGCCTGGAACTTGCTCGCCGTCTCGTAAAGTGGTATCGAAGATTTGAACTCTTTGACTCATGGGTATGATGGAATTGTAACTGGATTACTAATTTACAAATATTCAATAAATATAAAACCCTTTCTCGGATAGAGAAAGGGTTTCGTGCGACTCGAAGACATACCTTTCTCTCTTTCAGACAACCAGGAAGAGTCGTTGGGTAGGTTCAAAATCGAAAAATTTCATCGTTGGACTTTTTGCGAAATTTCGCTATGTGCGATTTTCTTCTGCAAAGAAAACACAAGTTTTGCTTCCAACAAATATTCTTTGGCAAAAACTTGAAAAAAATTAAATTCTTTTCAATAATTCTTCCCCGGCGGCTTCTGTGTTCAAAATCTTGTCAGCAGGAGTCGTACTGTCTGCGATATCTTTTGTTCTGTAACCGTCTTTCAACAATTTATCAACCGCTGCAATAATTGCGTCCGATTCTTCTTTTAATCCAAAAGAAATATCTAAAAGCAAAGCAGCAGAAAGTACCGAAGCCAATGGATTAGCGATACCTTTTCCTGTTATATCGTGAGCTGAACCGTGGATCGGCTCATAAACACCCGTTAGGTCACCAACAGAAGCCGAAGCCAGCATACCCATAGAACCAGCGATTTGACTTGCTTCGTCTGTAAGAATATCTCCAAATAAATTGGCTGTAACCACAACGTCAAAGCGACGTGGATCTTTGATCAACATCATTGCCGCTGAATCAACGAATTGGTGTTCAACTTCTACATCAGGATATTCCGGAGCGAGCGCCTGAATTACTTCTCTCCACAAACGACTGGTTTCTAGGACATTAGCTTTATCAACAGAGCACAATTTCTTGCCGCGTGTGCGTGCAGCTTCAAATGCTTTCCGTCCGATACGCTCAACTTCGTAGCGGCTATATTCCGCGATATCGTATGCAGTATTGTTATCGTTCTTGCGACCTTTTTCTCCAAAATAGATATCGCCCGTCAATTCACGGAAGAAAAGAATATCCGAACCTTTCAGAATTTCAGGTTTGATGGAAGATGCTCCTAACAATTCGTCGAAAAGTTTGATCGGGCGAAGGTTGGCATATAGTCCAAGCTCTTTCCGCATTTTCAAGAGACCCTGCTCAGGGCGTACCTTGGCAGAAGGATCGTTATCATATTTCGGGTGACCAACTGCTCCAAAAAGAACTGCATCAGACGCCTTCATTTTTGCAAGAGTTTCGTCGGGAAGCGGATTTCCAGTCGCTTCAATTGCTACGTGACCAATCAGTGCTTCGTCATATGTGAATTCGTGACCGAATTTTTCAGCAATTCGTTCAAGAACTTTTTTTCCAACAGCGGTAACTTCCTGTCCGATTCCGTCACCTGGGACAACTAGAATATGTTTTTTCATTATTGAATTTGAATAGTTATTTTCTTTTATGACTTTGGAGTGTGCCGCCCGTAAGCTTGTCTCCCAATATATTCAGCATTTTTTGCGTCGCCTTGATCGCAGATACAGTTTGATCTGAGTCTAATCCTCTTGTTTTTATTTCTTTGTCGAGAATCTTCCAGGTGATGATCGTTTCGCAAAGCGCATCGGTGTTTCCTCCAGGAGGGATACGAACTGCGTAGTCTATCAGTAATGGAAGCTGCATGCCGTGTTTTGCATATATCATTTTCAAAGCATTCATAAAAGCGTCATACTGACCATCTCCCTGAGCGCTTTCCTCATATACATTACCGTCCAACTGAATCTGCAACGTGGCAGATGGTTTCAGATTTCGGGCATGCGTAAGCACGTAGTTCAGAACGACAACTTTTTCTTCTATGCTGCTGCTGTCCAATACATCGGAAATGATATATGGAAGATCTTCCGGCGTAACGGCTTCTTTTCGATCGCCCAACTCAATAATTCGCTGAGTTACCAACTTCAGATCCTTATCCGAAAGCGTGATTCCTAAATCCCTAAGGTTATTCTCGATATTTGCTTTGCCAGAAGTTTTCCCCAGCGCATATAGTCGCTGACGACCGAAACGCTCAGGCATTAACTTGCTGAAATACAGGTTGTTCTTTTTGTCTCCGTCGGCATGAATACCGGCAGTTTGCGTAAAGACACTTTCACCGATTACCGGCTTATTTGCGGGAATTCTGATACCTGAAAATGATTCTACCAGCTTACTGATCGAGTACAAAGATTGCTCCACAACGGAAGTCGTAATTCCGGGCATGAAGTCCTTGATAACCGCGATGGTACTGGCTAAAGGTGCATTTCCCGCGCGTTCGCCCATACCATTTACGGTAAGATGAAGGCCTTTTGCTCCCGCACGAATCGCTTCCATTACGTTGGCGACGCTCAGGTCGTAGTCGTTGTGCGCGTGAAATTCAAAGTGATGCTCCGGATAGCGATCTACAATTGCCTTGGTATAAACGTAGGATTCCGCGGGAGTAAGAATACCCAGCGTGTCCGGTAGTAGTATACGCTTGATAGGAAGTGTGGCCAGGAAATCGACAGCGGCAAAAACGTAGTCGGGAGAATTTCGCATTCCATTGCTCCAGTCTTCCAGATATACGTTGCAATCAATTCCTTTTTCCTGAGCAAGTTCCACCACTTTTTTAATATCGGCAAAATGCTCCTCGGGAGTTTTTTTGAGCTGATGCGTTAGGTGATTTAAAGAACCCTTTGTTAAAAGGTTCATGACACGTGCACCGGCGTCGATCATCCAGTTGATGGAAGCTTCTCCGTCTACGAAAGTCAATATCTCAACCTTGTCAAGATATCCGTTTTCACGAGCCCAGGATGTGATTTTCTGTACAGCGTCAAATTCTCCCTGCGAAACGCGGGCAGAAGCAACTTCAATACGATCGACTTTTACCTCCTGAAGGAGATATCTGGCAATGGTTAATTTTTCAGAAGCAGAAAACGACACACCGCTGGTTTGTTCCCCATCACGGAGTGTCGTGTCCATTATTTCAATACGGCGGCTGTTCATAGAGGCTCTCGGCCATCAGCAATCGGCTGTCGGCATGGATCGGAAAGAGCCCGATTACCGACAGCCGATTGCCGACGGCCATTTAGTAAATTCTTGCGGCTTCAAACTTTTTGATATCTTCTTTCATGGCCTGTAGATAATCGATATCATCAAAGCCATTGGTCATATTATGTTTTTTATAACCGTTGATATCAAAAGATTCCTGCTCGCCGGTTGCCACGATCGTGATCGTTTGCTCGGGAAGATTTACTTCAAGCTCGGCATTTGGATCAGCTTCAATTGCCTGGAAGATTTTATCTAAAAATTCAGGACTAACTTGAACAGGTAATATACCTATGTTCAGAGAGTTACCTTTGAAAATGTCTGCAAAAAAGCTGGAAACTACGCAGCGGAAACCGTAATCGTAAATTGCCCATGCAGCATGCTCACGGCTCGATCCACTTCCGAAATTGTGACCGCCAACCAGAATTTTACCTTTGTAAATCGGGTTGTTCAACACGAAATCCTGTTTCGGGGAGTCGTCGCCGTTGTAGCGCCAGTCTCTGAAAAGATTATCTCCAAAACCTTCACGTTTTGTAGCTTTAAGGAAACGCGCCGGGATGATCTGATCCGTATCCACGTTCTCGATCGGCAAAGGAACTGCCGTACTTTTTAATATGGTGAATTTATCGTAAGCCATTTTGTTGAGCTGTTAGCGATTAGCTGTTAGCATTGAGTTTCTGTAACAGCATTTACTTTCAGCGTTTAAATTCTTAATTAATAATTTACTAACGGAACTTTATTACTAAGCCAACAATTCCCTTGGATCGGTAACTACCCCAGTTACCGCAGCTGCGGCTGCAACGAGCGGACTGGCCAAAAGCGTTCTTGCTCCCGGCCCCTGACGACCTTCGAAGTTACGGTTTGAGGTACTTACGGCATATTTCCCGGCAGGTACTTTATCGTCGTTCATAGCCAAACAAGCAGAACATCCTGGTTGACGCAGTTCAAAACCTGCTTCTGTCAAGATATCCAGAATTCCCTCTTCTTTGATTTGCGCTTCAACGATATGTGATCCCGGAACGATCCATGCAGTTACGTTATCAGCTTTCTTACGACCTTTTACGATCGATGCAAATGCACGGAAATCTTCGATACGACCGTTGGTACAGCTTCCGACAAATACATAATCTATTTTCTTGCCAAGCATTGATTCGTTCTCATGGAAACCCATGTAATTCAACGACTTGTCGTATGTAGCTTTCCCACCTTCAACTTGTTCAGCAGTAGGGATATTCAAAGAAATTCCCTGACCCATACCCGGATTGGTTCCGTAAGTGATCATCGGCTCGATATCCGCTGCGTCAAAAGTATATTCTTTGTCAAAAACAGCACCTTCGTCTGTTTTCAAAGTTTTCCAATATGCCAACGCTTTATCCCATTTCTCGCCTTTAGGAGCTTGTTCGCGACCATTGATATATGCGAAAGTGGTTTCGTCCGGAGCGATCATACCGCCACGTGCACCCATTTCGATACTCATGTTACAAACCGTCATACGGCCTTCCATGCTCATATTTTCAAAAACATCACCTGCATATTCAACAAAATATCCTGTTGCCCCTGCCGTAGTCAGTTTTGAAATGATATATAGTGTTACGTCTTTTGGCGTAACCGCTTTGCCCAATTTACCATTTACGTTTACACGCATTTTCTTTGGCTTAGGCTGCATAATACATTGTGAAGAAAGTACCATTTCAACCTCAGAAGTACCAATACCGAACGCAATCGCACCGAAAGCGCCATGTGTTGAAGTATGTGAATCACCACAAACGATGGTCATACCCGGAAGCGTGATACCATTTTCTGGCCCTACAACGTGAACGATACCATTTCTTGCATTGCCCAGACCCCAGTGAGAGATACCATATTTTGCAGAATTTTCTTCCAAAGCCTTCAACTGGTTAGCTGAAAGTGGATCCTGAACCGGCAAATGCTGATTGATGGTAGGGGTGTTGTGATCGGCCGTAGCGAAAGTGCGTTCCGGATAAATAACACCGATATTTCTACTTTCCAGTCCAAGGAAGGCAACCGGGCTGGTCACTTCGTGGATAAAATGACGGTCAATGAAAAAAACATCCGGGCCATCTTCAATTTTGCGAACTACGTGTGCATCCCACACCTTGTCGAATAACGTACTTGCTTGATTACTCATATTTTATCAATTAAAATTTCGCCTCTTCATTCTTCGGCAACATTGAGCCACAAAAGAAATGAGGCTACAAATTACCATAAAATAAAGGGAATAAGTATAACGGGAAACGTTCAAAAAATAGTGATTTTGGTTTTTTGAGGGTTGTTGGGCGGGAATTGGTATTTGGGCGAAGAAATGGAGAGTTAGTTAGCTTATCTGTGGAATATTAAGGAATCTCAAATAAGTAGGAAATATCAACCGTTTTTAAAGACTACCGCGCCATTTTGCCGTATTCGATTATTATTCCAAAAAGTTTGTAACTCATTTTTTTTAGAACTCCCTCATCGAAACTTTCCCTAGGGATTCCCTAATTATCGGCGCTTCGATTTGATAAAATCGATTCAGTAGAAATTCTTTTTCTTTTCTGTCCATTTAAGTTGCCTCGAAATTCTAGTCACCCCTGTTTCTTAGGAGTCACTCCAAACCGCTCCTTATATGTCTTTATAAAATGAGAAACGCTCTCGTATCCAATATCTGTACTTATCTCGGAAACATTTTTGGTACTGTTGCGGAGTAGGAAGTCAGCGTAGTCAAGGCGCTTGTTCTTGAGCCAGGCGGCTGGCGATGTATTGAATTCGTCCTGAAAGTCTCTTTTGAAAACGGATAGGCTTCTTCCCGATAGTCTGGCCAGCTCGGTAAGTGTCAAAGGTTTGAGATAATAGCTGTTCATCAAAAATGACAGGTCCACTTTTTCGCCTTTATAAAGGCTATACAATATCGCTCTTAATTGTTTGGAGCTATCCAGTTCCAGCAAATGAAGCAATAGCTCCTGGAATTTGAGTCGTAAGAAGTGGTTTTTTAATTCTGTCCTCGATCGGAAATATGGAAAGACAGAGTCAATGAATTTCTGGAAATTATCGTCGGATTTGAGGAGCAGAATCGGATTGGCGAGCACTGTTGTTGATTCTTCGGTATTAAAGAGCTCAGGATGAAGACCGACGAATTCTTTCAAAAGCTTTTCATCAAAAAAGAAAACCAAGCTTTTATATGACTCATTGATTGATTCCGACATAAGGTAAAAACCTCTCTGAACAAACAAGATATCACCTTTTTCAACATGTACTTCCTGAGTGGGGCTGGTGAATTTCTTTTCTCCTTCCAACACCACAATTACTGCATGTTCTTCAAAGAAAACATCATATTTCGATGGATATACTTCGTTACGATATGCCACAAAGGTCATATCCTGAATCTTCAGTGATTCAAATTCCTGAGAACTGATATCGGATGGAACGCGTAGCAATGGTTAATTCTCAGTTAGTGAAGCGTATTGTATTTCTTTTTTTCTTCGCAGAACAAACGGAGACCCTTCTTACACCAAAAACTGAAACAAATCAGGCTGATCGTTCAGATATTCATATGCGATTTTGCCTTCGTCCATTCTTTCAATCAAGGGCTGAAAATCTTCTCTGTTTTTGAGCTCGATACCAACTAAGGCCGGACCTTGTTCCCGGCTGGTTTTTTTGACATATTCGAACCTTGCGATATCGTCATTTGGGCCCAAAACATTCAAAAATTCACGGAAAGCACCCGAGCGTTGTGGAAAACGGATGATGAAATAGTGTTTCAGTCCTTCATAAAGCAGTGACCGTTCCTTAATTTCCTCAGTGCGGGTGATATCATTATTACCGCCGCTGATGAGCGCAACTACATTTTTGCCTTTGATTTGATCTTTTACAAAGTCCAACGCAGCCACTGTAAGGGCTCCGGCTGGTTCTGCAACGATCGCTTCTTCGTTATATAGCTGAAGAATCGTTGAACAAACTTTTCCTTCGGGTACCAGCAATACTTCATCCAGACTTTTACGGCAAACTTCAAAAGTGATATCTCCGGCACGACGAACAGCTGCGCCATCTACGAATTTGTCAATATTGTCTAATGTAACAACATGCCCCTCGGCTATCGATTTTTGCATTGTTGGCGAGCCAAGAGGCTCTATACCAATGAGTTTAGTATTAGGGGATAATTGCTTAAAAACGGTCGATATACCGGCAGCAAGTCCACCACCTCCAATTGCCATCAGTAAATAATCTATCCGAAAATTCGCGTCTTTGAATATCTCCAATCCCACAGTTCCTTGTCCTTCAATAACTTGAAGGTCGTCGAACGGGTGTACAAAGGTGGCGTTATTAGCAGTCTGATATTCAACAGAGGCGTGATATGCATCATCATAGGTGTCACCGATCAGGTGTACTTCAACCCATTCTTTTCCAAACAGGCGAACTTGTTTTACTTTTTGAGCGGGTGTAGTAGTTGGCATAAAAATCGCCCCTTTCACTTCCATTTGTCGACAGGCATATGCAACGCCCTGGGCATGATTTCCTGCGCTTGCACATACAATACCGCCTGCAAGAGCTTCCGGGCTCAGGCTCGCCATTTTGTTATATGCACCTCTGATCTTGTATGATCTTACGGTTTGCAGATCTTCTCTTTTAAGATAAATATTCGCCTCATATTGTTCTGACAAATGAGCGTTATATAGGATAGGAGTGTGATTTATAACTCCCCGAAGCCGCTCAGCTGCCAGAAAAATGTTGTCTAGCGTTGGTGTCGTCGGAGAATTATCAGCCGAATTTTTCATAGTAAAAAGAAAAAAGCCTTACGATTGATCGTAAAGGCTCAAATTTAGTAAGAAAGACTACGCGATATCACTCGCGTAGTCTTCTGAAATAATATTAGCTTCTTTCAGGACGAAGGCTACGTACAGTTGCACCAGCTCTCCACATTTCTGATTCGCGAAGTTCAGCCAATTCAGCTTCCAATTTCACGCGGTAGTCAGACTGTGAGTTACGAGTGATAGAAATTTTAGCTTGCTCGCCGCTTTTTACAGAATTGTAAAGTTGTTCGAAAACAGGCTTGGTTGCGTCGCGGAAAGGTTTCCACCAGTCAAGAGCACCACGCTGAGCAGTAGTCGAACAGTTTGCGTACATCCAGTCCATACCGTTTTCAGCAACAAGTGGCATCAACGACTGAGTCAATTCTTCCACTGTTTCGTTGAATGCTTCTGATGGAGAGTGTCCGTTGGTACGCAATACTTCATATTGAGCAGCAAAGATACCTTGAATAGCACCCATCAGAGTTCCACGCTCGCCAGTAAGGTCAGAAGTAACTTCACGGTAGAAATCAGTTTCGAACAGATATCCTGAACCAACACCGATACCCATAGCGATACATTTCTCACGAGCTTTACCCGTTGCATCCTGGAAGATAGCGAAAGAAGAGTTCAAGCCTTTTCCTTCTACGAACAAACGACGAAGAGAAGTACCTGATCCTTTTGGAGCTACAAGGTAAACATCCACGTCGGCAGGAGGAACGATACCAGTTTGGTCTTTATATGTTACACCGAAACCATGTGAGAAATACAATGATTTACCGGCAGTAAGGTGTTTCTTAACAGTTGGCCAAAGTTCGATCTGAGCAGCGTCAGAAAGAAGGTAGCAAATGATTGTTCCTTTTGCAAGCGCTTCTTCGATTTCAAAAAGCGTTTCGCCAGGTACCCAGCCGTCTGCAACAGCTTTATCCCAAGATGCACCACCTTGACGTTGTCCAACGATTACGTTGAAACCATTGTCACGCATGTTAAGGCTCTGGCCAGGGCCTTGTACGCCGTATCCGATTACAGCAATTGTTTCGGTTGAAAGTACTTCACGCGCTTTTTCAAGAGGAAACTCTTCACGGGTTACTACTTCTTCTTCGAGCCCGCCGAAATTTAATTTTGCCATTGATTATTGATTGGATGATTGATTACTATTAAATAAAAAACAATACTAAGTAAAATTTTGAAGCTGTTAGCCATTAGTTTTTAGTGATTAGTGTTGAAATAAACTTATAGTCAACTTGTTATTTGTTGTTGGGAAGATGACACTCAGCGCACTAAAAACTAACCCCTAATAGCTGCTCGCTACTGATAATATTCCCATTCAGCTTCAGGCAGGTAATCCACCAATGTCTGAGGCGATTTGCTCACCGCTACACGACCTGAGCGAACGAACTCAAGGATCCCGTGTGGTTTGATATAGTCAAAGAATTCAAATATCTCTTCCTCCGAGCCGGTTTTCTGAATAATGACATATGTCAGATGCCAGTATACCACCCATGCCTTATGCACTTTGTTGATCGTTTCGATATCGATTGGTTTTGCTCCAATCGGCGTTGATATCTTGAAAAGAGCGATTTCGTTGAAGGCGATATCATCATTCAGATATCCGAAAACAGCCAATACTTCAATAACCTTACGAATCTGACGAACCAACTTTTCAACTGCTTCTCTGGACTCGTGACGAATGACGATCGTGAAACGGGATATCCCTTTGCGCTCCGTTTCCGATACCGTCAGACTATCGATATTGATACGTCTTCGGGTCAGAATCGTCGTAATTTTATTTAATATCCCAATTGTATTTTCAGTGAAAACACAAATAGTGTAAGTTGTCATGATCTTATATTTTATAGTTTCAAATGTAAAATGATGGCTTAAGTCAATCAGTTTTACATTTACTCTAACCGGATATCTGCCACGCAAGCACCTGTTGGTACCATCGGGAATACGTTTTCTTCTTTTTCAACCAATACTTCCAAAAGATATGGTTTATCCGAAGCGAGCATTTTATCCAACGAATCGTTCAGATCTTCTCTCGCGCCACAGGTATGCCCATCGATACCAAAACCTCTCGCGATTGTGACAAAATCAGGGTTCTGAAGCTCCACAAACGAATAGCGTTTCTGGTGGAAAAGCTGCTGCCACTGCCGTACCATTCCCAAGAAATTGTTATTCAGGATGATAATTTTAACCGGCAAACCGCTCTGTGCAATCGTACCCAATTCCTGAATAGTCATCTGGAAACAACCATCGCCGATAATGGCTACAACTTCGCGATCCGGCGCACCAACTTTTGCTCCAAATGCCGCTGGTAAGGCATATCCCATTGTTCCTAAACCACCGGAAGTGATAAATGAACTTGGCTTTTTGAATTGATAGTAACGCGCTGTCATCATTTGGTGCTGACCCACATCGGCTACTATTACCGCTTCGCCTTTTGTTTTATTGGAAAGTGTACGAATCACTTCCGCCATTTTTATTTTTTCTGTAGTCGGTGCTAGTTCCGGTTGCGTGATCTTCTCATCTTCGATGACCTCGAACTTTTTGAACTCGTTTCTCCAGGCTTCATGACTGTTTTCATTGACAAGTGGAAGCAATGTTTCCAAAACTCTCTTAGCATCACCCACAACCGGAGCGTCCGCCTTCATAATTTTGTCGATTTCGGCCGGATCGATTTCGATATGGACCACTTTTGCCTGTTTGGCATAGCGGCTAAGATCCCCTGTTACACGGTCATCGAAACGCATTCCGACAGCAATGATCAGGTCGCACTGGTTGGTAAGTACGTTTGTACCGTAGTTACCGTGCATTCCCAACCAACCCACATAATTAGGATGATCCACTGATAGCGACGAAAGACCAAGCAGCGTTGAAGCCGCAGGAACGTCCGTTTTTTCAATGAATTTCAATAATTCTTGCTCTGCTCCTGAAATCCGAACGCCGTGCCCAAAGAAAAGGAATGGCTTTTTGGCTTCATTAATTAATTTGGCAGCCGCAGCGATCTGTTCAGGTTTTGCTCCCAAACGAGGTCGGTAACTGATCAGGCTTTCACATTTTTTATATGAAAACTCTTTTGTCATCAGTTTTTGCTGAGCATCCTTCGTGATATCGATTAATACTGGTCCCGGGCGTCCTGATTTTGCGATATAAAATGCCTTCGCAATGATCTCAGGAATTTCGTCCGCGCGTGTGACCTGGTAGTTCCATTTTGTGATCGGAATGGTTACGCCGATCACGTCTGTTTCCTGAAATGCATCAGTTCCGAGCAAATGAGACGCTACTTGTCCCACGATACAAACCATTGGTGTTGAGTCGATTATAGCATCAGCAATACCAGTTACCAGGTTAGTTGCACCAGGCCCGGAAGTAACCATACAAACACCAACCTCTCCAGTAATTCTCGCAAATCCTTCTGCCGCGTGTGCTGCACCCTGTTCGTGACGGACGAGGATATGATTGACCTGATCCTGATAGTCATAAATAGCGTCATACACTGGCATAATAGCTCCGCCCGGGTAACCAAAAATGGTTTCCACTCCTTCCGCAATCAGCGATTGGATAAGAGCATGAGATCCGTTTACAAGCTGAGGCTCTACCACCACCACTTGCTCGTTCAATTCGGATGTTGCTGTTTGTTTTTCGTTAAATTCCATGACTTTCGTTTTTATTTAGTCGGACGAATTTTCAAGATTTTCAATATCATTAATGTCTCTCGCTCTTCCCGCTGCTTTTTTTGCAGTGATTAGATCGTTATAATGAATCAACCTAACTGTTATATTTTCAACAATATGATTGGATGCGTTTTGGTTTGCGAATTCAAATTCCAATCCTTTAAGTTTTGTTATGATGTCAATGGAAACCGGAGGTCGACCAAAAGTAAAAACGTCAAAGTCTGGATTCGCCAAAAAATTGGTCTCGGTCATATCGAACAATGGCATCCCAAACCTTCGAAAAGCCCTGACGATTTTTGTGTAATTATCTTTTGACTTTCTAACCCAAATGTCCATATCTCCGGTCGTTCTGGTATATCCATGCAGGATAACCGAATAACCACCTACCAGAATATATTCAACGTTGTGTTCATTAAACGATCTCAAAAAATCCTGAAAATCATCATTGAATATATTTGCCATTACAAAACATGTTTTCTCATTGAAAACACAGTTTTATCCATTTTTGGAGGATTATTCAAATCAAATTGGAAAGCCACACTGTTCAGATAATTTGCCGCCTGCAATCTTTCACTCAAAGACTTAGGCTGATTTCTGGAATAGTATTTTTCCGTTTCTTCATGTGTTCCCGCATGAAAAACAGATCTGTCCAATTTGAATTGATTTCCTTCCATTCTTTTTCAAGTTATTACGCTTCGTCAGTCACGCAACCTTCACTGGCAGACTTCACCGTGCGGATATATCTGCCTAACATTCCTTTTGTAAAACGTGGCGCTGGCTGAACCCATACCGCTTTTCTTGCCGCCATCTCTTCATCAGATATATGGAGAATCAATTCGCGCGTATTTGCATCTATTGTAATTCTGTCTCCGTCTTTCACAAGGGCGATTGGTCCTCCGTCAAAAGCTTCCGGAGTGATATGGCCTACAACAAAACCGTGTGTACCTCCCGAGAAACGACCGTCGGTGATCAAAGCAATTTTGTCTCCTAATCCCGCTCCCATCACTGCCGAAGTTGGTTTTAGCATTTCCGACATACCTGGGCCTCCTTTTGGACCGGCATTACGGATAACCACCACGTGGCCTGCTTTAATTTCCCCTTTTGAAAGCATGGTAATGATTTCAGACTCATGCTCGCAAACTTTTGCTTCACCGTCGAAAGTCAAACCTTCTTTACCTGTTATTTTGGCTACCGAACCGGTTGGGGCAAGGTTACCATATAGTATTTGAATATGTCCCGTGCTTTTTATGGCTTTATCAACCGGAAACACGATTTTTTGAGTATCAAAATTAAGATCCGGAGCTTCCGCCAAATCTTCCGCTAATGTTCTGCCGGTTACTGTCAGACAGTCGCCATGAATCATGCCGAGAGAATGCAGATATTTCATCACTGCAGGAACCCCACCGATTTGCAGCAAATCTTCCATGAAGTATTTTCCACTTGGCTTGAGGTCGGCAATAAACGGAACACGGTTTGAGATTTCCTGAATTTCGTCCAGCGTTAAAGAAAGGCCTGCGGAACGGGCAATTGCCAGAAAGTGTAGCGTAGCATTGGTTGAACCTCCCAAAGCCATTACTAAAGTCAAAGCATTTTCAAGCGACTTTTTGGTAATGATTTCTTTTGGCGTGATGTTTAGCTCCAGCAATTTCTTCATCGCTGCACCAATTTTTTTACATTCCTCTTGTTTGCCTTCATGCGTAGCAGGATATGAGCTACTGAAAGGCAAACTTAATCCCATCGCCTCAATAGAAGCAGCCATTGTGTTGGCAGTATACATACCACCGCAAGCACCCTGACCTGGAATTGAATTTTGTATAACTCCCTTGAAATCTTCGTCAGAAATATTGTTGGCAAACTTTTTACCCAAAGCTTCGAAAGCAGAAACGATATCCAGTTTTTGACCTTTATAATGTCCTGAACGAATCGTTCCACCATATACCATAATCGCAGGGCGCTCCAAACGGGCCATTGCCATTACTGCTCCCGGCATATTCTTATCACAACCAACCACCGCAATTACACCATCATACCATTGTGCGGAAACAACTGTTTCGATAGAGTCAGCAATGATATCACGGCTTGGAAGAGAATATCTCATTCCATCATTTCCGTTTGTCATACCATCGGAAACACCGATTGTATTAAAAATAAGACCTACCATATCATTGGCAGTGATGCCTTGTTTCACATATACGGAAAGGCCGTTCAAGTGCATATTACAAGGATTGCCTTCATAGCCCGTACTGGCTATACCGATCTGTGGTTTGGCAAAATCTTCTTCTTTCAGCCCGATGCCGTAAAGCATAGCCTGAGCGGCAGGATTGGTTACTTCCTGGGTAAGGGTTTTAGAGAATCTGTTTAATTCGTTCGCCATGGTGATGTTTAAAAATAAAGCACCTCACTCAGTGCGGTGAGTGAGGTGCAAGTATATGACTACATCATCCCACTCACGCCTTTGGCGTGACTACCTTTAGGACTGGAATGAGAATAGTCGTTATCATAAATTCGAGCGTAAACTTTATTAGCAGCGAAATTTCGCTAAATGTTGATTGTTAGTACAAATTAGAAGGGTATCTTTTTATTTTCCAAATATTCGTCGAATTATTTGTTGATTATCTTCGATAAATACCAAATCTTTCTTAATTGAATGAAGGTTTGGGGAAAAGAATTAATTTTGATATCGAAAAATGACCATATTCTATGCTTACTACTGAATCGGAATCCTATTATAACAACCTCGAGAGAATGAGCGTTGGCGATATTCTCACCTCAATTAATAAGGAAGATAAAACGGTTCCCTTGGCTGTGGAGCGGTCACTTCCTCAGATTGAGGCACTTGTGGAGCAGATCGTCCCTAGGATGAAAGCGGGTGGGCGCTTGTTTTATATTGGTGCAGGAACCAGCGGGCGACTGGGTGTCGTAGATGCTTCTGAATGTCCGCCCACCTTCGGAGTTCCGTTTGACCTTGTAGTGGGCATTATCGCCGGGGGTGATAAAGCGATCAGAAAAGCAGTTGAAAATGCAGAGGATGACTGGAATCAAGCCTGGCTCGACCTTGTGCCATATAAGCTAAATACAAATGATACACTTATCGGAATAGCTGCTTCGGGCAGAACGCCATATGTAATTGGCGGATTGAATGAAGCGCAGAAAGCTGGCCTGTTGACTGGCTGTGTTGTATGCAACAGCGGATCTGCAGTTGCAGCGGCTGCGGAATTTCCGGTTGAAGTAGTTGTGGGCCCGGAATTTTTGACGGGCAGTACAAGAATGAAATCGGGCACTGCTCAGAAACTGGTGCTTAATATGATTTCAACTGCAGTGATGATCCGTTTAGGAAAAGTGAAAGGGAATAAAATGGTTGATATGCAGTTGACCAATGAAAAGTTGGTAGGCAGAGCCATTCATATGATCATCGACGAACTGGGCGTATCACCTGACGAAGCAGAATCGCTTTTGGAAGAACACGGTAGCGTAAGGAATGTGATTAATGCGGTGAGGAAGTAGCCTATCATGCCTGTTTGTAGCCGCAGTCGAAACACTGGCACGTCCTTCAAATCATTGCTGATACGAATGGGACATCATCCCTTTCGAGGAATTCATATATCTTCCTTGTGGCAAATTCAGCCTATTAACGTCTTAGCTTCAGAGTTATAGATAACTTATTGCTGTAGCTCGACCTATAGAACGATAAATATTCTAATCATATGGACGAAGTTCACGAGTCGTATGTTTTAAACTCAATGAAAAGCCAATATCGCGTTGAACTGTTGAGTTCGGAAAATGGGAAACAGTATGTTACGATTAATCAAAGAACCCAATCTAACCTCAGGTCGGATATTTTCAGTGAAGTAAAAATTCATCCAGATGTATTGGATGATTTCATTGATTCACTGCAAAAAATCCAGAAAAATATCGCTGAAACCGCTCCGAAGAAAACACGAACATATTTAGAAAGAAATAAGGGAGAAGTCATTTATAGATACTTAAATAAAAAATTGGAGCTGGAAGAACTTGCGGTCCAATTTCGCTGCTCCGTTGATGATATAAGGCTTTTCTTGGAAAAAGAAGGAATTCCTGTAATGACCAATAAAATGCCTTCTCCCAGCAAAAGAAGTTGGCGACGAAAACGACGAAGTAGTTAACAGCTTGCTTTTACCAGTTTATACAGGACGTGTAATGATCTCAACCTAATGTCCAGTTCCTGACAAAACCTGACCAAGTCATTCTATTCAAAATACCGCCTGATCTATATACCCAACACAATCTTCCCAAACTGCTGACCGGAGTCCATATATCTTAGTGCTTGCTCGGCTTCTTCAAGTGGAAATACTTTGTCAATTACGGGGACGATTTGCTTTTCTTCGACAAACCTGACCATATCTTCAAATTCCTTTTCAGTACCCATTGTAGTTCCCAGAATATTAAGTTGTTTGAAAAATATTTTGGCTGGAACAAGATCTGTGATGTTTCCGGTACCACCACCGTAAAAGCAAATTCGGGCGCCGGGTGCCGCGATATCAATTAGCTTTGAAAACCCTGAACCTCCTGCACTATCAATAATGACATTAAAATACCCCAGTTTAGTACCTCTCGCCTTTACCAACAGGTCGCGAAACCAGGTTGGATTTTTGTAGTTGATACCACCTTTTGCACCCAATTGAACTGCTTTGCTGATTTTTTCATCCGAACCTGATGTTACCCAAACTTCGGCGCCGGCAGCAACCGCCAGTTGAACGGCAACGAGCGCAACTCCCCCGCCGGCACCGGTTATCAGAACTTTATCGTTTGCTCTTAATTCGGATCTGGAAAACAATGCCCGCCACGCAGTCAGGCCAGCCATTGGTAGACAAGCGGCTTCTTCGAAACTCAGATGAGCTGGCTTGGGCACCAGATATTTGGATTCGATTTTTACGAATTCAGCAAATGTCCCGTTGTCGGGCATTCCCAAAATTTTGTGATCTTCGGAATAATGGGAAGTGCTATCTCCCCAATTGTGGGAAGGATTGATGATCACTTCCTTTCCAACCCATTCGCTTGAAACGCCTTCCCCAACTTCAGATACAACACCGGCTCCATCTGAGCCGACAATGAGCGGCGTTATAATTCGGGGATATAATCCTTTCTGGATCCAAACATCACGGTGGTTAAGAGAAGCAGCTCTCAGGTTGACGATTACTTCGCCTGCTCCTGGTTTTGGTTGCTCTACTTGCTGTATATGAAGAGGTTCGTGCAGTGTATGGAGAATGGCGGCTTTCATTGGATTGAAAATTAAGATACCACAGTATTAAATATCAGAGTATTCTGTTGGAAACAAAAAAAGCTGGATGTTTTTGGAAACATTGTTCTGATATTCCGGCATCACTTTCACCTTATTCCATTCCGGATCGTCGGTAAATGATTTCCAGTGCGCATCACGGGACGCTTTATCTGAAAAGGTGGTCAGATACATCAGGTTCGGCATAGTTTTTCCAGCAATTACTTCCCCGTAGAAAACAGGATTAAAGCCAAGACGGTCAAAAATTCCAACTTCATTTCCGTCGTTGAACATTTTTACTTTATTCCGGTAAATTTTTTCTGTGTGACTTTGATAACTTCTTAGCTCATATATCCGGTCTTTTTTCGGTGAATCCAGTTTCGGAAGTGCCAAATTCGGACGAAGTTCAAATGCCTGAAGTACAGTGCTTTCTATTCTTTGATAAGGAATATTGTTGTAAGCCGCGTCGATATAGTCCTTTCCATCAGCCAAATATTTCTGATCTTTTGCCAGTTTTTGAGGCAGAGAAAGAAGCTGATCCAGCGATTTCAAGGGTGTTAGTACATATATTAATTTACCCGCAGCTGTATCCGTGGCGACGGGTTTAAAAACACCGATCGTTTTAACTCCTGCACGGTGCATTGCCGGAATATAGGCGTCGCGAAGATAATTTTCTACACGAGTTTCCTGGTCACTGTTGGCGACGCGATACATTTTAATCTCGTAATATTCTCGCTTGGGAGGTGCTGAAAAAGCAGCAATAGTTAGTAATGCGAACACAAACGTCGCAAGTGGTCTGAAGGTATTGGCAGGCATGTAAAACATTTTTTAAGAGAAATTCGTAACTTCTCAATAAAGCGGCATATGGCACGACCTTACTCTACCTTTCAGGATTCTGTACTACTCGGTTGAAGTTTTAACCCGCTAGAATTTAGGGCAGGATAGCTGATGCTTTTGAGTTTTCGGCCTTTTAGGTTTTGAATTTAGGGGCTCGAAAATATAGGATAGTGATATTTCATGAGCACCGCCGCTGCCCGCTCCCAGCGTGGAAATGGTAAGGTCATAGCTATATCCGATCGAGAATTTGTCTTGCCGGAAACCTGCCAAAAATATCAACGACTCGTGATTGTTGATACTCTGCTCATATTTTTTGAAAGGAATACCACGATACCAGGCACCCAATACCAAAGGTTCGATTGTTACATATAAGCCTGCATCCAACTGATCGAATTTCCCCTGTTTTTTATATAGAATGGCAGGTGATATCGTTTTTTCCTTATTGATTTCGTTCCCCAAAAATGTATAACCGGCAAAAGGAATGCGCAAGCCTGCTTGAAGACTTGCTTTTACAGGGAGTCTTGCAGGATTATCGGAAAACGATTGATCCGGACGATTGAGGTGGTGGGCTGAGGCTCCAATCCAGTACCAATCAGAATACAGCATTCCGCCTGCAGAAAAATCTGCATAAAAAACATTCGGTCCGCCTACTCCAAACGGATCCTGAGTGGGTTGCCCGGTTAAGCCATTGTTGTCGTACTGGTCTCCGAATGTCAGACCGTAGTAATCAAGTGTTCTGGAGGCAATTCCGCCTTGAATTCCCAGTCTCAGAGATGTGGTTTCAGTAATTCCAATTTGATAAGAATATTGTAAACCAGCTTCTGTGGATTTCAAATTGCCCAATCCCTGGCTATCCATTGTAACCAGCACACCCAGCCCGCTATTGTAATTCGGGAGGAATACATCGGCTCCGAATGTGGTGGTAACAAAGTTTGCTGAAAGCGAAGGCCACTGATTTCGATAGTTGATAGTTGCACGCGGTGCAAGCGCACCACCTGCAAGAGCAGGGTTGAGATACAGCGGGTTAGCATAAAATTGTGAAAATTGTGGGTCTTGACTCCAACCTTTCACAGAGATTAATGTCAATATCAAAAGTGCGAGTATACGCTTTGTCATATAGTTCCTAAGTAAACGTCTCCTACATCCGTCTGAAAGCCAGAAACGGGGTTCAAAAATTAGCAATTATTTTCACAAATTATCGTCAAATTGCGTACTATTATTCAAGATACGGACATATTTTATGATTTTAGGTCACAAAATTTTAATGTGGAAATTTCGTTAGGATGATTGTGAAATATCCACATCTTATTTGACGGGATTAGGGGCGTTTGATTTAGTAACGAACATGAGTCAACATTATAATATAATCCAAAGGAATTTTTATTGGCTTTTGCTTCTTATGACGCTGGCAGGGAGACTTGCCAATGCTCAGACGCCTTTTTTAGTGTCCGGGCAATGTATGCAAAACCCGGACTGCCAGGCGGATTCTACCTCATTCAGGGATACCGTCAGCACTGCAACCGCCTGGCGGTGGACTTTTGGTGAAGGGACAGCCACTGACAACCGAAAGGCGCCGCAATATTCATATGCCTCGCCTGGTACGTACACGGTCACGCTTGCAAGAACATTGAAGAACGGTTCTGTCGAAAACGTTACTCAGAGTATACTCATCGGCGCATTACCTCCGGCATTTCAACAATGGAGAACTGATACTACAATTTGCCCTGGTGATACGATTACCCTGGATCCCTATCCCAATGGTGCGCCTGAAGGAGCAAAATATATATGGTATCCGAAGGGTGATACTACCCAAACGCTGCGAGTCGACAGTTCCGGTTGTTATTCGGTTGAAGTGATCATAGATGGTTGTAAAATACAAGATAGGATTAATGTCAAGATCTGTATGGAGCCGGCCGCACAGGAAGGTTCCAAATGGTACTTTGGAGGAAATGCAGGTCTTAATTTTTCGAGTTCACCACCGGCTCCTCTAACGGACGGAAAGGCCAATGCTCCGGAAGGGGTTTCGTCCATTGCCAATTCTAAAGGAGTACTACTCTTTTACTCGGATGGAGTCAAGATATACAATAAAGATCACGAGGAAATGACCTGTTTCGGGCTCGCCAATTGCGAGCCACTCAAGGGAGGGCCAAATTCCACGCAGTCGGTTCTTATTGTGCCGCAGCCGACTTGTAAAGGTTGCGAATACCTTTACAATGTATTCACAACATCGGATATCAATGGGCAGAAGTTGCTGACTGTGAGTGTTGTAGATATGCGGAGAAACAATGGAAAAGGGGCTATTATTGAGCAAAATACCACTTTACAACAACCGACAACGGAACGTATCGCTTCGGTTCGAAATGATCGTGATAGTACCTATTGGGTTGTAACTCACGATTATGGGACAAATCTTTTTCGGGTTTATCATGCTACCACAGGAGGACTTGTAGAATCAGGAACTTTCCCGTTGGGTATGGTTCAGGATACAACAACCGAAGCGGAAGGGTATATGAAATTTACGGCGGCGGATACGTTGACTGGAGAACGTACTTTGGCAGTGGTTGTACCAGGCCCACCAGAAAACCATGTGGAGCTGTTTAGTTTCAATGACTCTACTGGTGTTCTCACCTATAAAAAAACACTGGATTTAGGACCGGCTCCCCCCACGGCATATGGTGTTGAGTTTTCGCCAAGTGGTGAAAAGATGTATGTTACATTTCAGGGAAAGGATGGGACGAGCAGTTATTTAAAGCAATATGATCTCACATTGCCCGATTCGCTGATTGTTGAAACGGCGATTACGATCGACAGTTCTGCTACTGAAAAGTTTGGAGCGCTGCAGATTGCGTCGGATGGTAAGATATATATGGCCATTCAGGATAGCGAGTACCTCGCCGTCATCAATGAGCCTGAACGTGATTCTTATAGCACGATCGAGTATGAGCGGGAAGGGGCAAATCTTGGTGGTAAAAACAGTTCCCTTGGATTGCCCAATATGGTTCAGGATTTTACACAGGACGCCTCCGGGCCCGGCTTTGAAGCCGACGGGTTTTGTACCAATGAACCTACAACTTTTACTGCCAGTCCGATTTGTGACCCCAAGAAGGATACCTATCAGTGGGATTTTATGGGGGATGGCAATTTCTCGGCACCCACTCAGGAAACGACTGCGAAATTTACCTACACCAAAGCAGGTACTTATATGGTAGGTCTGAAGGCAAGCAATGAATGTACAGATACACTTATTATCCAAGAGGTTACGATATATGACACTCCCGCGGCCATTGATTTAGGGCCGGATAAAGATACCTGCGGTGCGTATGTTCCTTTGGATATCAAGGTACAGGCCGAGAATTATTTGTGGTTATATAGAGGAAGAGTGGTGAGCCGTCAGCAAAAGTATAATGCAACAGCAACCGGTAGATATATCGGCGTTGCATATAGCGATCCGGATGGAGATTGTTTCGTAGCCGACACTATTGAAATTACTTTGAGAAAACCGCCAGCCTTTGATATCGGGCAGGATACCACCCTTTGTCGCGACAGCTCAATTGTGCTGAGTGTGGAAAGTCAGAGATGGATTGAATTTGCGTGGAGTACTGGTGAAACCACAAGAGATATTACGGTAAGAAACCCCGGCTCATATTTTGTTGTCGTGAAGGACCGTAATGATTGTTACAATTCTGATACGCTTCTGGTGGGGGAAAGACCTTCACCGATATTGAATTTGCCACCAGAGTATATCATTTGTCTTCCAGATGGTAATTCCGTTATACTAGATGCCGGGGGAGTCGGTGATCTCGAATATGACTGGCCGGCTTCTGGTGATACTACAAGGACAATCACTGTAAATAAGGAGGGGACCTACACCGTGTTGGCCACCAATAGCGAGGGATGTGTTTCGCAAAAATCTACGGCGGTAATCGATAAATGTGAGCCAAGATTTTTTATTCCGGAAGCATTCACGCCGGATGGAGAAGGTAATAATGAAGTTTTAAACGTCTACGGAGCATATTTTACGAATTTCAATATGCGGGTTTACAGCAGATGGGGAGAAGTGATATTTGCTACTGACAGTGCAGAAAAGAGATGGGACGGAACATATAAGGGGTTAAAAGTGCAGCCGGGTGTATATGCATATGTCATCAGCTACGAGGCCCTGTATTTCCCGGAACGTGCACCAATTTTGAAAAGAGGCTCTATACTCTTGATTCGTTAATAGTTCGAAAATCACTAAAAAACGGTTATTTTTGGAGTTGTAAGGGTTTTCCCTTACCCAAATTAAACGTGTAAATATGCGCCAGGATTATATGACCGGAGATAAGGAGAAGCTTTCCAATACGGAAATGGAGGTAGAAAAGGCGCTCCGGCCATTGACTTTCGACGACTTTAGTGGACAGGATAAAATTCTTGAAAACCTTAAGATTTTCGTTCAGGCCGCCCGGCAACGAGGCGAAGCCCTGGATCATGTGCTACTTCATGGACCTCCGGGTTTAGGCAAAACAACCCTATCCAATATCATCGCAAACGAGCTCGGGTCGGGGATTAAAATTACGTCAGGTCCAGTACTGGATAAACCAAGTGATTTGGCTGGTTTGCTTACCAATTTGCAGGAGTTTGACGTCCTTTTTATTGATGAAATCCACCGCCTGAATCCGGTTGTGGAAGAATACTTGTACTCCGCAATGGAAGATTACAAGATCGATATCATGCTCGACAGCGGACCGAATGCCCGAAGTATTCAGATCGGTTTGAATCAGTTTACGCTGATTGGGGCCACCACCCGTGCCGGTATGCTCACTTCTCCGCTTAGGGCGAGATTTGGTATCAATTCCCGGCTGGAATACTATGACGCAGTATTGCTTACGAAGATATTAAAACGCTCGGCAGCTATATTGAATACTCCTATCGAAGACGACGCGGCTTATGAAATTGCACGCCGAAGCCGCGGAACTCCTCGTATTGCGAACAATCTGCTCAGGAGAACCCGCGACTTCGCTCAGGTAAAAGGCGACGGACGCATTACAATTCCAATTGCTGAAATGGCCTTGGCTGCGCTGGACGTGGATCAGAATGGGTTGGATGAGATGGATAATCGGATATTAAGTACGATTGTACATAAATTCAAAGGCGGACCGGTAGGCTTATCGACCATTGCAACTGCCTGCGGTGAAGAGGCTGAAACTATTGAAGAAGTTTATGAGCCTTTCCTTATTCAGGAAGGTTATATGAAACGTACTTCGCGTGGTCGTGAAGTTACTGAAAAAGCTTTCCGACATTTGGGAGTGATGCCCAGACATCGGTCGGGAGAGTTATTTTAAGGTTTCGATAATTACTTTTTATCGGCGATTTTTGACTTCTCGTCAACCGGGGAGTCAGAAATCGCTTTTTTATGAAAACCTGAGCAGAGAATATTGGCATATACTTTTGGTAACCAGCTTTATAATTGACTCAGATGTAGTACTTTTGCGGTTAATTAAGCGTTGACCCACCAACATATGATCGAGACCATAGTTTCTGTAAAGCTGATTGTGAGAGTTCCATGTGCTGTGATAGAACATAATGGTAAGGTCTTGGCTGCTCAAAGGAGAAGAGATTTCTCTTTCCCTCTGAAATGGGAATTTCCCGGAGGTAAACAGGAAGACAACGAAACCGACGAGGAAACCCTTTACCGGGAAATTAAAGAAGAGCTCGATGTCGAAATCGAGATATTGGATAGACTTCCTGAAACTCCAAAAGATCAGGGCTGGCGCGAGATCATTCTTGTCCCATTTGTTTGTCGCCTCAGATCGGAAAGAATAAGCCTTACAGAGCACGAACAGATACAATGGCTTGAGCCTTCGGAGTTATCTGACCTCGACTGGACGGAAGCGGATCTCGACGTAATCGAGAACTATAAAACCTACATGAAGTCTTACTCAACCTTGAGATGATAACTTTTGCTATCTGTTGAAATTGAGTCTTTTCCCATTCACAGATTCATCGAAAGTACCATTTTCGTAAGCAACGTGCCCCGACACGATAGTATGCGTTACTTTTGAATGGAAGTTGACACCTTCGAAAGGTGACCAACCACATTTAGAATATATATTTTCCGGAGAAACAGAGGTTTCTTTCTCTAAATCGACAAGCGCAAGATCAGCCCAGTAACCTTCGCGAATATATCCTCTATCAGAAATCTGGAAACAGTCTGCGACAGAGTGCGCCATTTTCTCAACAACTTTTTCGAATGAAATTTTTCCTTGTTTGACCAACTCAAGCATCACATTCAGCGAATGCTGCACAAGTGGCAAACCTGAGGGAGAGCTCCAGTAGGGTTGTGCTTTTTCTTCGATCGTGTGGGGAGCATGATCAGTTGCAATTACATCTATGCGATCATCCAGCAACGCTTGCAATATCTGCTCTTTATGGTGCGGAGCTTTGATAGCCGGATTGCATTTGATTTTATTACCTAGTGTACGATAATCTTCCGAATCAAACCAGAGATGGTGAACACAAGCTTCGGCGGTAACCAATTTCGGCTGACCGTCGGCCAGAACTATACTTCCGTTTTTGCGAAACCCCTTTTCGAAAAGTACAACCTCGTCGCCTGTTGATATATGTAGTATATGCAGTCTGGTACCATGCTTGTGAGCAAGCGCGCTCGCAAATGAAGAAGAAGTAAGACAAGCCTCTTCGTTCCGGATCAAAGCGTGAATATTATAAGGCACATTGTCCCCGTAGAGCTCTTTGAAGTATTCCATACGCTGTCTGACAGTCGGCTCGTCTTCGCAGTGCGTGGCGATGATACAAGGGGCATTCGCGAATAGCCTTTCCAATACGTCCGGTGCGTCAACCAGCATATTACCCGTGGAAGAGCCCATGAATATCTTAATACCACATACGTGCTGTTTGTCCGTCTTCATTACTTCCTCATAATTATCATTGGAAGCACCCATAAAAAATGAGTAGTTGGCAAGCGATGATCGTGAGGCGATTTGATACTTATCTTCCAGTAAGGATTGCGTTAGCGCGTTCGGAACAGTATTTGGCATTTCCATAAATGAGGTAGTACCGCCTGCAACAGCGGCACGTGCTTCCGTATGGATAGTAGCCTTATGCGTCAAGCCGGGCTCACGAAAGTGTACCTGATCGTCGATGATCCCAGGAATGAGATATTTTCCTTTGGCATCAATCACCTTATCTGCCGAGAGGCTTTGCAAATCCCTTCCTATCTTCTCAATGTGACCGTCACTTATAAGTACGTCAGATTCCTGAATGACATTTTCATTGACAGTACGGGCATTGAGGATAAGCATTTTCATAGACAAGCGGGAAAAGTTATGTCGCAAAGGTATTGACCCTTTTGATTTTTGCCTAAAAGAGCTGAATAAATATGAATCTAATTTCCATTTTTCAGGATTTCGTGGATCTGGTTTTTCCAAGGACTTGTGAGGCATGTGATGCCTCACTGATAGGAAACGAAATGCTGATATGCACGAGTTGTCGCATCAATCTGCCTCGTGCCAGCGATGAAAGCCTACATGCAGGAAAAGTGAATTTAAAATTTGTCCATTTTCCTGAAGTGATATCAACCAAAGCGTTCTTATCATTTAGTAAAAAAGGTAAAGTTCAAAAGCTTCTGCACGGAATCAAATATGAAGGCAGGAAGGAGACTGCCTTACTATTAGGGCAGATGTTTGGAGTGGAAATGGAAACAAATAGCAAGATTTCCACGTCAGCATTGATCGTATCTGTTCCCCTCCACCCCAAGAAATTGAAGAGCAGAGGGTATAATCAAAGCGATTTGATTGCGGAAGGGATATCCAAAGCGACAGGAATACCGTGGTCAGGAACGGTATTGAAAAGGATTAAAAATACAGAAACTCAGACTGGCAAAGGAAGAAATGAACGGCGGGAAAATGTCAAAGGGGTGTTTGAGTTGAACGAAGCTATATCCGAGAAGTGCATTATCATTGTCGACGATGTTTTGACGACTGGAGCTACTTTGGAAGAATGTATGGAAGTTTTGAAAGCGGCAGGATGTACATCATTTCATGTCAGAGCAATCGCTGTAGCGAATCATTGATATAACAAAAAAGGGTTGCCATTGAGGCAACCCTTTTTTGTTATATCAATTTTCTTATTACTTCTTTTTTCCAGTTTGGCCGGTAGCAATCATTGCACAACGGAAACCAACCATAGCAGTTGCAGAATCCTGATCCATGTAACGACGAGTTCCAGGAGATAGCCAGTAGGCTACGTCAGCCCACGATCCACCTTTATACACTCGTAGTTTATCATCAACCATAGAGTTACTGTTTTTGGTATCATAATTTTTAGCCTCATCCTGATATCCATTGCGACGGAATGAGTTAAGATCGTTTACATCGCTGTTTGACAAAGGACGGTAAACATCATATACCCACTCACTAACGTTACCTGCCATATCATACAGACCATTGTCGTTTGCAGGATATGACCGAATTTCCTGAGTGATGATAGCTCCATCGTTAGATTTACCTGCTATACCGGCATAATCACCAGGGCCACGTTTGAAGTTGGCAAGCATCGTTCCTTGTTTACGGCCACGAGGCTGACGCATTGTGGAACCATCCCAAGGGTAAATTCTTGAATTAGCCTGATTTTCATCAGCGTATTGAGTTCCGATCATTGCCATCGCAGCATATTCAAATTCTGCTTCGGTTGGAAGACGGTATGGCGGCATTACATATCCACTTTCAATAGTCATTTGAGGAGCAGCTGCTGCGACTTCAGCGTTCACTGCTTTTTTCTTCTTGCCGAATGAAAGCCCTTTTTTCTTGCCTGATGTAGAGCCTTTGCTATTGTTAGCCATCTGAACGGCAGATGTACGCCAAGCGCTGTAATCATTGGCTTGAACCCATGAAACTCCGACTACTGGATACAGACGGAAGCCAGGGTGGCGCAGATACATCGTTACATATGAGTCGTTAAATGACAACTCGTTGAACCATACAGTTGTATCAGGCAATGCTTTTGAATAAAACTCTTCTGACGAATCTTTCTGAACAGCGTTCAAATATTCAAGATAGTGAACATTTGCAACCTCTGTCTCATCCATATAAAAAGACTGGATACTTACAGTTCTCTTCGGGTTGTCACGTCTAATCATTACATCTTCTTCAAGTGAACCCATCGTGAAACGGCCACCTTCGATGTAAATCAAATCCGGACCTGCCGGCAATGCTTTGTATTGCTTCACCTGAAAACCATCTTTTCCATTGTAATCAAGACCAGTTTTTGAACTGGTTTTACCTGGTTTAAGGCTGGTTTCCTTTTTCTTGCTACACGCGGTAATTGCCAGTAATACAATCAGAATCAGCGCGATTGACCTGGTACCTGTCTTATACATGCAAATCATTGCTTTAAAGTGACTTTAATGGATGGTTTTTATAGTATGCGAATCCGCAAATTTATGAAATCAAATCAAATATTCCCTTAAAAATTGTCAAAGCGTCATTTCTGCCAATATCTTTTCCGCCTGCTCTATACTTTTCACATTTTCACATGTCAGGATCAACTTGCCTTTTTGATCTTTCAATGAGCTTTCTTTGGGATGTGTTTTAATAAAATCGATAACCTTGCCGAACTTCGAAGACTGAAAAAACTCATCGTTCTGCGAAGTAACGAAGTATCCTTTCAAGGTATTGCTCTTAAGCGTAAGTTTTTCCATATGAAGGCGTTCTGCCCCCCAACGGAGCCGAACTGTTTTCAAAAGATCCTCCACTACTCCGGGTATCGGACCGAAACGATCCATCACCTCTTTTTCAAACTTAGCCAGTTCTTCTTTCGTCTCAATATTGTCAAGACGCGTATATAACGAAAGTCTTTCTGAAATATTTTTTACATAATGATCAGGAATCAAAGTAGCAAAATCCGTTTCTATCTGGCAGTCAGGTAATAACTTGGCTGGCAATCCTAGCGATGTAGCAAAGAGATCTTTGAATTCATTGTTCTTCAATTCTGATACGGCTTCGTCCAGCATTTTGTGGTATAGCTCATATCCCAAGTCATTGACAAACCCACTTTGTTCTGCTCCTAACAAGTTACCCGCACCACGGATATCAAGATCCCGCATGGCCACTTTGAAACCGTCACCCAGCTCTGAAAACTCTTCAAGCGTCTGAAGCCTTTTCTTGGAATCGCTGGCCAATGTGGAAACTGATGGTGTCAACAGATAGCAGAAAGCTTTTCTGTTCGACCGGCCAACGCGCCCTCTCATCTGGTGGAGATCAGACATACCGAACATATGCGCTGAATTAATGATAATCGTATTGGCATTCGGAATATCAATTCCTGATTCAATGATATTGGTGGAAACCAGAATATCATATTCACCCTCAATGAAACTGACCATCACTTTTTCAAGTTTGTCGCCATCCATCTGGCCGTGAGCCACACCGATTTTTACATCAGGCACAAGTCGCATGATGATATTGGCAATGGATTCGATGTCATTAACCCGATTGTGTACAAAGAAAACCTGACCCCCCCGTTGCACTTCAAAGCTGATGGCGTCGCGGATAAATTCTTCACTGAATGAATGGACTTCGGTCGTTACTGGTTGCCGGTTTGGCGGCGGAGTGGCGATGACAGAAAGGTCCCGCGCGCCCATGAGGGAAAAGTGAAGAGTTCGTGGAATCGGTGTGGCAGTTAGCGTTAACACATCCACGTTGATTCTCATTTCTTTAAGCCGGTCTTTTGCCTTCACACCGAATTTTTGCTCTTCATCAACGATCAATAAGCCAAGATCCCTGAATTTCACATCCTTATTCAGAATCCGGTGTGTCCCTATAAGAATATCAATTTTCCCTTCCTCGGCCTGTTTCAACGTTTCCTTAATTTCCTTGGCAGACTTAAACCGGTTGATATATCCAACACGAGCGGGAAAATCTGCAAGTCGTTCGCTGAATGTCTTATAATGTTGCATGGCGAGAATGGTCGTTGGCACCAATACCGCAACCTGCTTACTGTCGCAAACGGCTTTGAAAGCTGCACGAATTGCGATTTCCGTTTTTCCAAACCCAACATCACCGCACACCAGGCGGTCCATTGGGTGTTCTTTCTCCATATCATCCTTCACATTGGCGGTCGCTGTCGCCTGATCCGGCGTATCTTCATATATAAAGGAAGATTCCAATTCGGCCTGCATATAGTTGTCAGGAGAAAACGGGAATCCCGGAGCCTGCCTTCTTTTGGCATAAAGTGATATTAACTCATGGGCAATATCCTTCAGCTGCTTCTTAACCCTGGATTTTTTAGCTTCCCATTCGCCGGAGCCTAGTTTGCTCATGGTAGGAGGTGTCCCCTCCTTGCCGGTATATTTGGCTATTTTATGAAGGTTGTGAACACTGACGTACAGCAGGTCATTGTCCCGATATATTAACCGGATCGCTTCCTGCTCTTTACCATTCACATCTTTTCGCTCTAAACCGGCAAACCGACCGATTCCGTAATCGACGTGGGTCACAAAATCTCCCGGATGAAGAGATTTTAACTCTTTTAGCGTGATCGCTTTCGACTTGCTGAATTTTTCCTTGAGTCGATATTTATGAAATCTGGCAAATATCTGGTGATCAGTATAGCAGGTGATTTTAAGATTTTCATCCACAAAACCCTCTTTCAGAGAGATATGCATCGGTCTGAATTTGATAAACGGATCCAGATCTTCGAATATCCTTTCGAGGCGATCGAGCTGTTTGGGTTGATCGGAGGTGATAATATTCACAAACCCTTTCGACTGATTTTCAGACAAATCGTCGAGCAATCTTTTGAAATCTTTGTTAAAAGACGGCTGTGGTTTGGATTGATATGGAAGCTTAGCCTCTGTCTTGAAATAAAAACGTCTTCCGAATTCAATCGTTTTAAATTGTTTGATCTGATTGAGAAAACCTCTTCTGGTTTCAAACAACTCGTTTGGATTGGATACGATCTGAATACCGCCGCTCGTAACTTCCTGTAAAGCCTTCTCAGCTTTTTCAAAGTTATTTTCAATGACTTCCAGCGTAAGCTCTGCGTCTTTAAACCAAAGGATGGTATTGTCGGGGAAAAAGCTGAGAAACGATTCGCGTGTTTCATGAATCAACTTTTGCTGAATATCCGGAACAACATTGATATGGTTCACACTTTCAATCGAAAGCTGGGTGTCCGGATCAAAGGATCGGATACTTTCCACTTCGTCACCAAAAAGTTCGATCCGGAAAGGATGTTCATTGGCAAATGAAAAAACGTCCAGAATCCCACCTCTGACCGAGAATTGCCCTGCCTCGAAGACGAAATCGGTGATCTCGAAACCATAACTATTCAGAAATTCGGTAAGAAATGACGGATCCAGCTTTTCTCCTACCTTGACAGGAAAAGTATTGGCAGAAAGCGATCTTTTGTTGATTACTTTTTCAAAAAGCGCCTCCGGATAGGTGACAATCTGAATCGGACCAGGTTTGGCCACGTTCAGTTTGTTCAGGATTTCGCCACGCATCAGCACGTTCGCGTTTTCTACTTCCTCATAATGATATGGTCGCTTGTAAGATGTGGGATAGAACAATACATCTGTTTTCCCCAACAAATTCTGAAGGTCATTCTGGAAGTACGCTGCCTCATCCCGATCACTGAGGATATATATAGATGGCTTCAATTTGGTTTGCTGAGCTGCGGCGCATACCACTGCGTCGAGGCTTCCGACCAAGCCTTTTATCTGAATATGAGCCGATTGGGGTTTGTCGGATTCAAATTCGGTAATAAATGTTTTAAGGTAGCTATCGCCTTTATATAGTGTTAAAAAATCTTTTACTTCCAATGCTTTTAAAGCTAAAGTTTATCAAAAATGCGGTGTTCGTATGGTTTGTGTAAAAACACAAAAAGCCGTTTCAGGAAATTTCCCGTCCGGCATAGATGATAACAAGAGTTTTTTTGCTTTTGTTTACCATAAATTCTGATTTACAAAGTTAACTGACTCAAATCGGTTTTACTTTTAAAAATATATCTTTTTAGCTGTAATGATCGATTGGCTTAATCATACCATATCCCTCGTAGGGCTGGTTACAACACCGCTTGAAATACTCGGTTTCATAACCGGTGCTATATGCGTTTACCTCAACACGAGGCAAAATGTTTTAGGCTGGTTTTTCGGGATTATCAATGCAATACTATATGCGGCCGTTTTCTGGCAGGTGAGGCTGTATGCCGATATGAGCTTGCAGGGGTACTATTTTGTAACGAGCATCTACGGTTGGTGGATGTGGCTATATGGTGGAGCAAATCATGATACCCTTCCGGTTACCAGAACACCGCGCAAATTGTATCCGGTTTTCACGGCCATATTCATCGTCATGACATTGCTTTGGGGATATTTACTTGGCCAATATACCAACGGAAGTATGACTTACGCCGACTCTGCGCTTACAGTCGCAAGCCTGATCGGACAGTGGATGATGGCGCGTAAGTATTTGGAAAACTGGCTCTTATGGATTGCCGCTGACGCCTGTTACGTTGCTATGTATTTTTATAAAGACCTTCACCTGACCGCAATTCTATACTTCGTTTTTCTGGTATTGGCAGCAATGGGGTATATTAGTTGGAAAAAAGATATCAAAGTCCTGACGACCTGAATCTTAGAATTCTCCAAAAGGAATTTCCTGTTCTTCCAAAATCCTTCTGATTCTGTCAGAGTCCTGAAATATGATTTTCAATTCTTTTTTATCACTTTCCTCGTCCTCTTCATCCATCCATTTCCAGTCTTCGGCAGTAGCATCCAGGATATCAATTACAGTCAGTACTTTTTCCTCATTTTTTTCTTTGCTAAGCCATTCGGCTGAGTTTTTAATGAAAATAACGACAGTGCTTTCTTCGATCCAGTCGAGGTCATTCAACATTTCGTCAAACGCGTCCAAATTTTGCCCTGACTCCTCAGGAAAAAGAAGTACTTCAGCTGATTGCGCGAAAAAATCTTTCAAAGAGCCGGATTTTTTACCGTCTATTTCGCCAATAAATGCATCGGGAAATGTGGTGCGGATATTAGCTCCTTCAGTGGCGATCAAAAAGTGTGTATTTTTCATAAATCAGGGAATCGGAGGTGCGTTTGATATGGGTCAACAAAGATATTATTTGATTTCAATAAATGAGTCATAATGATCGGGGGTATACCAGGCCTGATCAGAATCGCTTGTCACCAGACGTTCCTTTCCACGATTTTTTCCATGAATTTTCGGGTTAACGTCCCACTCTTTATATTTTATTTTCTTCCCATTTTGATCAAATATCGGCAGAAGCTTTTCGAAATTGCCAAATTTCCGGCCTCCTTCATATCCGTCCGGTGCCCGGTGATTTGTTCTGACATATTCTAGTACTTTGAGGACTTTCTGAGGAATTTGCTGGCGTTCAGATATCTTTGGTTTTCTCTCGTTAAGACTCGTGTATTCTGATTGCTGATCAGAGTTACATCCTGTGAAACAGAGTGATATCAACGAAAATAAAGAAACAAAATATAGAATTTTGGAGAAAATGGTCTTCATATTTTAAGTGTGAGGTATAAAAAACCTCGCCACTCAAAAGAGCGGCGAGGCTATAAATTTTGCAATTTTTAATTCAATGAAAACATGGGTAATCTGAGCGCCACCACATTATTGAACATTAGTTTGCTAATTTTCGGATCCATATACTCGATTAACGGAAACTCCGAAACTACAGACATCACTTCATACTCACTCTCCGCCTTTACCACACACCAAAGTTTTGAGTAATCGTCCGAAAGCGCATAAGACATGAGTCGTCCCTGTTCCATCAGCTCGTTAATTTTCTTTCTTTGAGCAGGTATCCTTGCTGTAAAATCTTCCGACATAACGGCCGGAAGCGTAATTTCGACCATATATTGACTCATGACACTGTAGGAGTTAGGTGAAAACTATTACCCTTTTTTTCCTTTTGACTGCATATAAAATGTTATGTCTCGCCTAATAGTTCCTTTGACGATCAAAGCATCATCGGCACAATCTAAGATTAATTTTCAAACGATTCCAACTAATACAGTGTTTTATTTGTCAGTAAAGTGTGACGCAAGCACGAGGAAGCCAAAAGATGTAACCGTAAGCGAGAAATCATGAACAAGAAAATCTTTTGGTATGAAAAAGTATGAACCGATCGAAGCACCCCTAAACTTCGGATGACCTTTAACGAACAGGAATTAGTAGCAGGCTGTAAACAGCGGAACCGTGCTGCTCAAAAACAATTATATGATGTTTTTGGGGGAAAGCTGTTTGCTATATGCCTCAGATACACTAAAAACCGGTCAGATGCGGAGGACGTTTTGCAGGAAGCATTCATTAAAATTTATGAATACATCCACACTTTCAGAAGCGATTCTCCCATCGAATTCTGGCTTAGAACCATAGTGGTAAATACGGCTCTCAATCATTTGAGGCAACAAAAGCACTGGAAAGAACTCGATGATATTGACTTACACGAAAATGGACTGACCGACCGGGAAACGACGCTAAGTGGTTTTCAGATGGATCAGCTTATGGAATTGATTCAGGAATTACCGCCGGGGTGCCAGGCTATTTTTAACCTGTATGCCATAGAGGGGTACCAACATAATGAAATAGCAGCCAAACTCGGAATATCGGAGGGAACGTCAAAATCGCAGTACGCAAGAGCAAGAGGAATTTTACAACAGAAATTAAATAAGGAAAATAAGTTAGATAATGGATCCGTCCAAAGAAAACAATTTTGAAGATCAGTGGAGAGCGCTCTTCAATGATGCTTCCGAAACACCGCCCAATTCTGTTTGGGCGCGGGTTGAGGCGCATCTTGATGAGGAGGAGGATAAAATTGTTCCGCTGATCTGGTGGCGCTCACGAAAACTTTGGTTAGCCGCTGCTTCTATTGCCGCTATATTAGTAACCGGTGGAGTATATCTCAACCAGCAATATTTCCATGCCTCCAAAGGAATCAGCAAGGTAGCGGTGCCAGCTTCCGATAGCGAAACGACCGTCGCCAGTGCCGAGCAAACAGCTATTACTAAAAGTGATTCTTCAAACAATCAGGGTAAGATAAGTAGCGAACCTTCGCCTGTAAATGATGGTGATAATCTCCCAAAAATACAGGAAAGGTTAGCGACTGCTTCTCCTCTAAGTGAACCAGGTTTGACTAAGGCAAAAGGAGATATCGCTGTTAGTTCTTCAGAGAAAACGAGAATAGCAAGTGCACGATCATTTTCAAAAACGCAGGTTGTGCAGGATGAAGAGATTGGTGATGTTATTGCCAGCAGAACGTTTGTTGAATCGAATATTCCTCCTGCCACCACAGCAAGCGCTTCGTCCGTGACAGATCAGATGCAGCTTTCGGAAGCCGGAAAAAGCATTGCGTTACTAACGCCTTCCGAAGTAGAGGAACTGGATGTTTATATGCAAAAGCGGTATGTATTCTTCAAGCCTCAGACTATCAAAGAGGAAAATATCGTCAAAAAGAATAAGGAATACTATGCAGCGTTGAGCTTCATGCCGGCGACATTTAATCCGGATTTGAAAGTGAGTGCTGCTCCTCAGAGTTTTACGACCGGTGCTTATGCTAACGTAAAGTCAACAAGTGGATCGAGCAAATCAGGAACTTCATATGCTTATCAGACCATGGGTGGTGTGAAGATATCGAAACACTGGTCGGTGGAGCTTGGGTTAAATTATTTGCAGGGAAATTCGACATATGAGGGGGGAGGATATTTGATAAGCGCAACATCTAACGGTCGGGCGTCCAATGTACTGGAGTCTGCATATGCTGATTTGTCGAATAAGAATAGTCAGGCAAATCCTGGCCCGACATACGGATTTTCAAGTGGTTTGAACAGCGTTTATGTGGACGTGTCAAAAGATATCCAGAACAATTACCGATTCCTGCAGATGCCATTGCAGGCCGGATATACGCTGAATCCGGAAGGCAAACTGAGCTATGGCCTGGTTGGTGGTTTGATGACCAATTTCTTTTTGAAAAACGAGCTCGAATCGGCCAATGGCTACACGATCACAACCAAAGCGGATGACGATGTCTACAAAAGCATCAATTTGGCGGCGACAACCGGTTTGCGTTTCAGCTATCGTTTCTCTCCGAAATGGAGAGCAAATCTGACAGGATCGTATCAGAAAGCATTGAATTCGACGCTGAAATCGAACAGCAGCCTGGATTCGCATCCGTACTTGTACGGGGTGTCGTGGGGAGTGAGATATACTTTTTAAGAGTGCATTTTAAGGTTGTTTAAAAAAATAATCTGTTAGCCATGAAATTGAACTTCAAACTGTTATCGGCAACTGTGCTACTTTCTGCCAGCGTTTTTTACAGCTGTTCGGATAGTGTTGTAGAAGCTGTCGACGAGGTGCAGCCCGTCGAAATTCCGGCAGCGATATCGAACGGGACGACTGAGTTTGCCATTAAATTTTTCTCAAACCTTTTGCAGAGTGAAAAGCCGGCAGATAACCTTTTCGTATCCCCGCTAAGCTTGCATATGGCGCTTGGAATGGTGCTTAACGGTGCTGACAGTCAGACCGAAACCGAGATTATGAATACCCTCGAAATGCAGGGGATATCCCTGGATGAGGTTAATAAATCATATAAAACCCTAATCGAACAGCTTCCGCAAGCTGACAGCAAAGTCAAATTGGGATTGGCCAATTCACTGTGGTATAACTCGGGTTTCACGGTTGAAACGGGATATCAGAACTCGTTGAAGGAAACTTTCAATGCGGATATAACCGGCTTGCCTTTTAATAATGAAGCAGTTGGTAAGATCAACAAATGGGCGAGTGATAAAACCAACGGCAAGATTGATAAAGTGCTTGATCAGCTGGATTCCGATTTGGTGATGATCCTGATGAACGCCCTTTATTTCAAAGGAGACTGGAGTAACAAATTCGATGTGAGCGATACGAAAGATACGCCATTCAAACTGGCGGATGGTTCGACCAAGACTGTGAAGATGATGTATGAGGAGGAGAATTTGGGTTATTTATCGAGTGAGAAATTTGATGCCGTTCAGTTGCCCTACGGAAACGGACAATTTAGCATGACGGTAATTGTTCCAAAAGGCGATAACGCCATTGATAAAGTGATGGCCGAAATACCCAATGGTGAGCTTAAAACCATTGTCGCAGGAGGTATTAGTGCCTCAAAAGTGGAAGTAGGATTACCCAGATTTACTTTGAAATACAATATCGAACTGAACTCGATCTTAAATAGTATGGGTATCAAAAGAGCTTTTGTGCCCACTGGGGAGTTCAAGAAAATTAATACTGCTGTTAACGATCTCGCCGTAGGTTTTGTAAAACAAGACGCTTACCTGGGCATAGACGAGAAAGGGACAGAGGCTGCTGCGGTGACGACAATAGGATTTACCACTACAAATTTGCCTGAAAAAAGATCAGTCATTGCGAATCGGCCATTTGGCTTGATTATCAGCGAGAAAACATCCAAAACGATATTGTTCATGGGTCGTATCATGAATCCGGATAGTAAATAGCGGCTGTGAACGCCAGTCGCTAAAAGGAAAAACGTCGGTCTCCGGCGTTTCGGGGTGCGTTATCGTCCGAAGGTTTTACTTTCGGACGATTTTGTTTTATAACCGTTACAACCTTTTTGGTTTCAATCGGGTCTTGGATTTGCAGGTGAAATTATATGATGATATTCCTAACAAAATCTATAAGCTCATGAAAACAAGATGTTTACAATTTTTGGTTTTGCTGGTCTCCACCGGATTTTGGGCGTGTAATGATCAATGTAAAGAAACCCGCGTCACCAGAACTTTTGTACCTGTTACCCGTTCGCTGAAAGAGCTTCGTACTGGCGTAAAAGCCGAGTCGGCCCGAGCCTTGCAACGGCCGGGAAAGATGTATGTAAAAGGAAGTTATCTTTTTATAAATGAAATAAAGGAAGGGATACACGTCATCGATAATAGCAATCCTGCAAGCCCACAGTTCATATCATTCATCAATATTCCAGGCAACGGTGATATATCCGTACGTGACAATATACTTTATGCCGATAGCTATTCGGATCTCGTTTCAATAGATATTTCGGATCCCGCACAACCCAAAGAATTAAATCGGATCAACGACGTATTCCAATGGGGACAGTTTGACGGTGCCAGTTGGAACTTGAACGCCTCTATTGGCGCCATTCAGGATAATGAGGTTACATATGTTACCGAGGTTGTGAACACGAATTGCGAACAAACTATATCCCCTACAAACTGGTGGCGGGCGGGTGTTGCCAGTTTTGCTGATATGGCCAGTTTCAGCGGTTTGGGAGTTAAATCGTCATCACCCGGTGGCACGAGCGGACAAGCTGGTTCTATGTCCAGATTTGCGCTGTATAGTAATTTCCTATATGCGGTCACTCAAAATAGTCTGCATCTTTTTGATGTAACAACTCCTTCAAAACCAACTGATTACTTATCGATTAATTTTGGATGGGGTATTGAAACCATTTTTCCATATCAGGACAAATTATTCATCGGCTCAAATACCGGAATGTTTATCTTCGATAACAGCAATCCCTCTGATCCGAAGCAACTCTCGTCTTTCCAGCATGGTCGTGCATGTGACCCGGTAGTGGTTCATGAGAATATTGCATATGTTACAATCCGGAGCGGAAATGCCTGCGCGGGATCACAAAATCAGCTGGATCTTGTGGACGTAAGCAACCCGACTGCACCGCAACTGATCAAAAGCTACCAAATGGAGAACCCGCATGGGCTAAGTGTTGATTTCCCAACTCTATATCTCTGCGAGGGAAGTGCCGGTTTAAAGGTTTTTGATGCTTCTGACAAGTATAAAATCGCCGATCATCAGTTAGCGCATTTTAAAAATATGGACGCCTTTGATGTCATTTCGATGGGTAAAAATTTGCTGGTTATTGGCAAAGATGGTTTTTATCAATACGATGCTTCGGATCCAAAGAATATCCGGTTTTTGAGTAAACTGGCGGTGAAGGCTAGTAATGTTGAATGAGAGAATGTTGGCTGAAACCGATTTGCAATCGGTTTATGATGGTTTCGCGTTTGTAACGCGAGAGTGGATTGCGAAGTCCTTTTATTTTTAGCAAAGATTTTAGAATTCATTAAGTGTATAGCTATGAGATGCTTATCATTCATTTTGCTCCTGGCATTTGCAAGTCTTTATAGTTGCGATAATTCCAAAATTGCCAAGGGAACGCCGGATTGTATATTGGAAAGGATTAAGCAACTCAAAGCAGCTCCCGTTTCCAATCCTCCTATGGAGATTTGGAAGTATCAATATCAGGGTCGAACGGTATACTATCTCCCACCGCAATGCTGTGATATCCCCAGCGTGCTTTTGGATGAAAATTGTAACCGGATCTGTTCACCGGACGGTGGTTTTGGAGGTGGGGGTGATGGCAAATGCAGCGATTTTTCCAAAACCCGCACGGACGGCGAGTTGATTTGGAAGGATGACAGAACGAAATAATTTTGAACAGTGCACGCAAAGCAAGATAAGTTAAGGCAACGCTGCTAAGTCGAAGAATTCCACTGAATCAGCCATATGACGGACACTAAAGCCTGAACGCTAAAAGCCAATAGCTAAAAATGAAAGACTTGATACTAATTGGAGTTTTATTTTTAACTTCTTATCTCGCGATAGCTCAGGAAGTTAAATACAAACCAAGATATACAAACCATACCGAGGCAGGTGGTCTGTTTGGGAGGGTGAAATATGATAACTTCGGATCGGACGTCTCGGAGAGCAAACAGAGCCTGACCCTTCAGACTTTTAATGGTATTCAGTTAAACCCTCGCCTTTCGGCAGGTTTGACACTAGGAATGGACTGGTATAAGGCGGCGCTCATAAATCCCATTTCGGCGGGAATGAGATATGACTTAACAAAAGGAAAATCGGCCAGGTTATTTACGACTTTGGATGCGGGATATGGTTTCGCGTGGTTTCATCAGGATAATGATGGATATAAAACAAAAGGTGGTCTGATGTTAAATCCAGGAATAGGAATGCGCTACGGAAAATTGGGCGGTACTAACTTTACGATGGTTTTATCGTACAAAAGACAAGTGGCGGATGTCGACGAACCATTGTTATGGAATCAGGTAGAACGATCCGAAAGCCGGGTTTACAACCGATTGGGGATCCGAATTGGAATGAGTTTTTAATTCAACCATCGTTAACACCCCGCAATTTTTGGAGATATGCAGAATAGCTCAACTACCTGATAATATGCCTGCCTTACTAATTACTAAAAGCTAATAGCCAACTGCTAAAAAATGAAACATTTCAAATCAATATGCCTGATAATAGCGATCTCGGCGTTATTTGCATTTCAATGCGATAATAAAAGAGATTGCTGCGTGCCACCCTTGTGCAGCGAAAAGTCCACTTTAACGGGAGTCTGGAAATTAAAAGGTTTTCAAAATCCGGATACTGGAAATATTCACGAAAATCCGGATCCAAAAAACAGAGGGGTTGTATTTACTTTTGCCGACGATGAAAAGACTGGTACCATCAGTGGCCATACGGTGGCAAACCAAGTTTCAGGAACTTATGAACTAAAAACCGGTTGCACGATTTCCTTTATAGCATTCGGAGGAACCAAAGTGGGTGAAGAAGGATGGAGTGCCCAAGCCTGGATTCCGAGTGGCAAAACGGGTTTTTATCAAATCATTGGAAATTCTCTGGTGCTTTATTTTGACGATGCCTCGAAGCGGATGATTTTTGAGAAGAATTAGTCGGCACCAGTGCTTCTATCTCCTGAAGAATAGTTTTGCGTCCTACATGATACCAGTTTCTGAATTTGGCAGACTGGTCTATGTGAGTTGGCAGATATTCAAGCAGCACCGATAAGTTGAAGGTTTGGGATGATATACCTGCACCGGATATGACACCGTCCAAAGCGTTGCAAGTCTGTTCAAAGTGATTCGGCACTGGAACCATCATCACCGGTTTTCCCAAATACAAAGCTTCACAAACGGACTCGAATCCGGCGGTCGTCACCAAAGCCTTGCACTTGGACAATGACTGCAAATATTTTTCACTATTGATCTGGTGGAAAGTAAGATTTTCGTCAAAAGTCGTCACCTCGGGCTGATTGGGATTATCCCAAAAGCATTGCAGCTCGACTTCCGGATGCCTGTTATGCCACTCAATAATCGACTCACTCAGACTATGGTGTGTCATATATACGAGCAGGAAATTTCCAGCTGATGACCTTAACAACTGAATTTCCTCTCTTAATAATGGTGGCACAACCACAACACCATTAGCCGAATTATTTGCAAAACGGCGGAAGGAAAGAGCCAATTTGGTAGCACTTCGCCAAGATGTAAGCCGTGAATTAAAATTAATAAGTGCCTGATCCAGCCTGCTTTTCGGTGGAAATGTGAAATCAGGGTGCAACAGCAGATATTGATGTGCAACGCTGACAACCGGGACACGATGGGAGTATATATTTAATAAGCCACCGAAAAGCTCGTAAAAGTTGACAATCAGATCAGGCTGTTTTTCCTTGATCACGCTGTGCACATATTGCAAGCTCTTGATATACTTATAGCAATGTGTCAGGTGGGTAAATATGGTTTTCTTCAAATTAATACCCCGCCCGCCCGCATTGTAAATGATATTGGGCGCAGCAAATTCTCTCACAGGAGCGCCAATTTGTTCTTTAAAAAACGATGGAATTTTTCTATCCGGAGATTTTCCGACCAGAACCTCTATCACCTCATGCGAACCTTCTTCCAGAATTTGCTTCAAAGCAATGGCCTGTGTCAAATGCCCGCGACCTTCTCCCTGAACCAGAAAGATAATTCTCATATATCAACCCAGTCGGGTATTAGGTTTTGGCGGAATCGGACTGAAAGCAACCTGCTTTTCTATATATCTGTAATCGTCGCGAAAAGGGGGCTCGTCGACAGAAATGTCTTTATTCTGACTGATGCTTTGATTATAATAAAGGAGGCTCCAGTTCCCGTCAAAATCTTCCACAAGGGCACTCAATGTCTCGACCCAATCGCCCGAATTCATATACATAACACCATCGATTTCACGGATGGCTGGATGGTGTATATGCCCGCAGATGACCCCGTCGCAGCCGCGTGAGCGCGCAAGCTCTGTCAGTTTCTCCTCAAAATCAGTCATATAGCTTACTGCAGACTTAACCGATTGCTTGATCTTTTGAGAAAGAGAATAATATGGCAGACCTCTCCAAGCCCGGTAGTTGTTGTAAAATTTATTCACCCAAAGTAAAAAAGTATATCCGATATCGCCTAAATAAGCAAGCCATTTCAGGTGGGTCGTAATGGAGTCAAAGACATCGCCATGCGTAACGTAAAAACGCTGGCTGCCTGATTTAAGGATATAGTCAGTGCGGATTTGGAAATGCTTGCCCAACCGAAGCGGCAAAATCTGATCCAGAAAGTCGTCGTGATTACCCCTTAGGTAAATAACCTTGGTATCATTTTGCTCGATCATTTTCAATACGCGCTTGAAGAACATCGTGTGCTTTCGTTTCCAAACGCCGTATTTTTTGAGTTGCCACCCATCGATAATATCTCCGTTGAGGATCAATTTTTTGCAGGAATAGCTTTTCAGAAAAGCAGTGACCTCTTCCGCCTTCGAACCACTGGTGCCCAGGTGTAGATCCGATATGACGATGGTCTTGAAATGAGTTTTAGCTTGCATGATACAAATTTTCTCATTTCATATTAACCTAGTATTATTTGCAGATTATCAATAGGTTAAGTTGTAGAAATAATGGGAGGCGGGCCATTGAAAGTTCGTAAAAGAAGCAAAATTCCGTCAAAGGTTGTAATATTACTTTATTCAAAATGGTCTGTTAAGTCAATTTCAAAAACCACTCATCAACTCAATATGAAACCGATACTATTTCTATTTTTCCTTTTTTCCACGCCGATTTTTGCGCAACAAGTTTATCAGCCAAATGAAGTTGATACCAAGGCAGAGCCTTCAGGGGGAAATATGGCCTGGATGCAGTTTATTAATGCCAACATTGAGGTGCCCTTCCGGCGTCAGATATCCGGGATCGACAGCAAGGTTGTGATCAGGGGAATAGTAGAACCGGATGGCTCGATGAATAACTTGTCGGTACTTCGCGGAGTGGACGCAGAGTGCGACGCAGAAGCACTAAGAATATTGAAGCTTTACAAAGCATGGAAGCCCGCCAAGTTGGGAGAAACCAAGGTAAGGCAGGAGCAGGTTGTATTGATACCTTTAAAACTCGCTCCATTGACGGGTTTCGACACCTCGCTACATGCTTTTGTCGATTATTTTGATGAAAAGTTTATTCTGACAAACGACATGAAGGCCGCCGCTTTCCGACGGGTCCTTCCTGTTGACTCGAGCGGTACGATGCTGGCAGACGTGGTATATGAAATGAAGAACGGCAAAAAATGGAAAAATCGGTATACTGTTCCTTTGCAGAAAAAGGACACAACTTACATACCTTCTGTGAATGGATCGACCAACGAACCGGTCCGCGCTCTCCATGTTTATGCCAAAGATGAAAATGGAGCTAATTATGGGTTCAGCTCAATTAAAATGCAGGATGCGACGCCGTTGGCATATGCTGTTTATGATATCGGGAATAAGATGATACTTGAGAAAAAACATGATATTTCTGGCCTCGTCAGAAGCGTTTCCGTCTTTAACGATAGTACTTATAAGGAATTGGGTTTTTACGAAAATGGCCTGGTGATGTATCAACGGGAAGTACCAATTCCGCAGCAAGCCAAGACATCAAAGAACATCCGATGGATTGCTTGCTGGAGCTCAGACGGAAATCAATTACTGAAGGAAGGAAATGGATATTGGAGGATTCCAGCCCGCGTGGATGGAAAAGACATTTTCATGGAAGAGGGCGGTGTCACAAATGGAAAGAAAAACGGCATATGGACCGCGAAGGCGGCAGATAGCACGATTTACTATCGTGAAGTTTATGAAGCGGATGTGTTAAAAGAGGGATATGTCATGCAGAACGGCCAAAGGATCACATACTCTAAACCAACGATATATCCTGAATTTGAGGGGGGTATAAATCAATTTTACCGATTCCTGGCGTCCAATATACACTATCCGGTGGGTGCGCTTCGGCGCGGTGCCGCGGGTGGCCGTGTGGTAGTGTCGTTTACAGTTTGTGAGGATGGAAGCCTGTGCGACTACGAAGTGTTGGAAGGCGCAGGTTCAGGTTTTGAAAAGGAAGCAGTGAGGGTAGTTAAAAAATCGAGTGGGAAGTGGGTGCCCGGTATGTTACGTGGACAAAAAGTGAGAGTAAAATATCGACTGCCTATCAATTTTGCCCGTCAATAATTTTGACTGCCACCATTTGTCAATCCCCCGCGCCATTCATCGGTTCGGGGGATTTTTTGTAACAAAAAATAAGGAAAATGTTACATAGCATGATAATATTGTGATATCAATTTAATATCACATCCAAAACTATGAATGAGAGAGAATTACGTTCGATATCAGGTTATCTGCTTCTGGCAATCGGCCTGCTGATGTTGTTTGGAGGTCCTGTTTACATCATTATTACAGGACAACCCCTGGTTGGAATTCCCATCGCAATAATTGGTTTCGTTGTGCTGATCGGTTTGACGGTGATCAATCCAAATGAATCTGTGGTGACGACGTTTTTTGGAGATTATATGGGAACGATGAAACAAACAGGTTTACGCTGGGTGAATCCTCTTTTTCGCAGAAAGAAAATGACCTTGCGGGCGCGTAACCTCAATGGTCAGAAGTTAAAAGTGAATGACAAACTAGGGAACCCGATCGAGATTGCAGCGGTGGTGGTATGGCGTGTGGGAGATACGGCCAAAGCATCTTTTGAGGTAGATGATTATGTGAAATATGTAGAAATTCAGTCGGAAGCGGCGGTGCGCCACTTGGCGGGAATATATGCTTACGATAGCATGGAAGACGATAATAGTGCAATAAACGAAGTAACGCTGCGAGACGGTAGTGGTAAGATCAACGAAATGCTGGAGGGAGAATTGACAGAGAGATTGAGCCGTGCAGGTATCGATATTCTGGAGGCAAGGATTAGTCATTTGGCTTATGCTCAGGAGATTGCGGGTGCGATGCTGCAAAGACAGCAAGCTTCTGCCGTAGTCGCTGCGCGACGCCAGATTGTAAATGGAGCAGTTGGAATGGTGGAAATGGCATTGGCACAATTATCCGAAAAGGGAATCGTCACACTCGACGAGGAACGGAAAGCGGCTATGGTAAGTAACCTTTTGGTAGTGCTTTGCGGCGAAAAGGCAGCCACCCCGGTGATTAATGCGGGCACTCTATATCCCTGATATGGCTGAGAAAAAATCTTTTGTATTACGCGTGAATCCTGATATGCTCAAGGAACTGGAAACCTGGGCACAGCAGGATTTCCGTAGTTTGAACGGGCAGATTGAATACCTGTTGAGCGAGGCATTGAAAAAACGCAAGTCAGGAAAACGAAAGGAGTTAGACGATTAGAATGAATCGGTAATTGCAGAACGATAGTACGATGTTACGCCTGTTTCGGTCAACGGGAAATCGGATTTTGGAATTCTATATATTAACATTGTATTTATTTTATTGGTCCACCAAATTCAATTCCTGAAATTTTTCATGAAATTCTTACTCAAATTAGGGTTCCTTCTACTTCTTTCCTTTCAGATTTTTGCCCAAATTCCTTCCAATTTTCAGTGGCTTTCCGACGGCTCAGGCTATCGTGATGTAGAACAGGGCGAAATTGTTCAGGTTACTTTACCAGCTGAACAGCAGAAAGTTATCGTTTCAAAAGCAATGTTGACGCCAAGTGGTGCATCAGCATCTTTGCCTGTCAGAAGTTATACCATGACCAGTGCTGGTGATAAGGTATTGATTTACACTAATACCAAACGTGTGTGGAGATATGATACCCGCGGCGATTACTGGGTTTTGGATTTGAATACCAAGGTTTTAAAGCAACTTGGTACAAAACTTCCGGCTTCTTCGTTGATGTTTGCCAAGTTTTCACCTGATGGGAGCAAGGTAGCATATGTGAGCAAGCACAACCTATATTCTGAAGATTTACAGAGCGGCCAGGTAACCCAGTTGACAAAAGACGGAACTGATCGAATCATTAACGGTACTTTCGACTGGGCATATGAAGAAGAATTCGATTGTCGCGACGGTTTTCGCTGGAGCCCGGATAGCAAGTCGGTTGCATATTGGCAGCTGGATGCTCGTAAAATCCGTAACTTCCTGATGATCAATAATACAGATTCTATCTATTCTTTCAATATCCCGGTTGAATATCCAAAAGTGGGCGAAACGCCTTCTCCTTACAAGATTGGAGTAGTGGCTGCAAGTGGAGGGGAAACCAAATGGATGAGTATCCCGGGTGATCCGCAAAATACCTATTTGCCAAGAATGGAGTGGTCGGGGCAACCGGGAGAATTGGTTGCGCAACAATTGAACAGAAAACAAAACCAGAGCACTTTATATTATATTAATGCTGCGACGGGCACTGCAACTCCTTTTTATACAGAATCGGATGATGCGTGGATCGATATCAAAAGCCGCTGGGAAGATGACCCGATGGGCTGGGATTGGATCAATGGTGGCAAAGAGTTTTTGTGGGTAAGCGAAAAAGACGGTTGGAGACATACCTATCGCATAAGTCGTGATGGTAAAAAGGAAACTTTGGTGACTGTAGGTAACTATGATATGATTTCCCCTGTCAGAATTGACGAGAAAAATAATGCATACTATTTTATCGCGTCGCCTGACAATGCCACACAGAGCTACTTGTACAAAGCGTCGTTGGACGGAAAAGGAGCTCCAGTGCGTCTTTCACCGGTGAGCCAAACAGGTTCACACAGTTATGAGATCAGTCCGAATGGGAAATTTGCAAGCCACCGTTTTTCAAATGCTAAAACTGTTCCGTTGACCGAATGGATCGCCTTGCCTTCGCATAAGGCGCTGAATGCAGAAAATTCTATTGAAAAGCACAGCAGCAAAATCAACGCGGCAGGTGAGAACATCGAGTTTTTCAAAATCAAAACTGCAGAAGGTGTGGAAGTAGATGGCTGGATGGTGAAGCCAACCAATTTTGACGCAACCAAAAAATACCCGATCGTATATATGGTATATGGTGAGCCAGCAGGCAGCACTGTTAAAGACACCTATGGAACCGGTCGCAACCGACTTTATGACGGCAGCATGGCGAACGACGGATATATCTACGCTTCAATTGACAATCGCGGAACTCCGTCGCCAAAAGGACGTGCGTGGCGTAAGGCTATTTACCGTGGAATCGGACAAATTAATATCCGTGATATGGCTGGTGCTGCAACAGCAATGTTTGCCAAATATCCGTTTATTGATACATCCCGCGTGGCTGTTCACGGATGGAGTGGTGGCGGTTCATCGACGTTGAACCTTTTGTTCCAATACCCTAAAATATTTAAAACCGGTATAGCTGTTGCAGCTGTTGGAAACCAGTTGACTTACGACAATATCTACCAGGAACGTTATATGGGTGTGCCACAGGAAAGCCGGGAGGACTTTGTAAAAGGATCTCCCGTAACACACGCACAAAACCTGGTAGGAAATCTGTTATATATCCACGGAACAGGCGATGACAACGTTCATTACCAAAACGCAGAGATGCTGTTGAACCAGTTGATAAAATATAATAAGGTATTCCAGTTTATGGCATATCCAAACCGTTCGCACAGCATTTCGGAAGGCGAAGGCACAAGCCGGCACTTGAGAACGCTTTGTACAGAATATCTCAAAAGAAATTGCCCTCCGGGAGGAAGGTAACAGGTATTTAAAAAATAAACTATTACGATCCCGAAGCGTCTGAACAGGATGCTTCGGGATTTGTTTTTTGTAAGTTTATAGCGCATCAAACTATCATGACGAAGATGACCAGATGAAACCAATCAGTAATTTTTCGTCTTACACTTTTACCAATTTTCGTCTTCGGACAATATCAGATGCGAACCTCGACTCGATTTTCCCTTGTAATATTCTTCCTATTAGTTTCCAGCTATGCGATCGCGCAGGACTATGGCCCTTTTCATTTCGACCAGTTACCCGCAGACCAACAGCTTTTTGCCAGGAGAGAAAATAATCTCGGCGAAATAACGGTCGCCGGGCGGGTACACTCATCGGAATTCAAAGCCATTTCGGTTGTAAAATTGCGAAGCAATATCATCAATGGATATCAGAAGGCTAGCCTGACATATGGCAATGGAAACGATGCGACATTCAATTTCAAAACGCTGATCAAGGCTGAGTTGGCTGAATATACATTGGCAATTTATGGTCTAAAATCAGATCGTGATTCAGTACTGATCGTGCATCGCGACAATCTGGTTGCAGGGGATTTTTATCTCATATATGGCCAATCGAATGCCGTGGCGTGGGAAGTAGATTATCAATATCGCAATGAGTTTTGCAGGTCTTACGGGGTTATTCCTCAAAGCGGCCAGAATTGGGGTCTTGCCAATTCAATCATTCCAAGATCGGGTACATTTGGTATTGAATTTCAAAAGCAGATAGCGGAAAAATATCATATTCCCACTTGTGTGATCAACGGTGCATTGTCAGGTGCTTCCATAGACTTTCTGACTCAGCGGACAGAGGGAAATCATGCTGATGAGGGCAATGCATACGGCCGCACGCTGCATTTGGCTCAGCAATCTGGTTTGTTGCCGTGGCTCAAAGCTATTATATACTGGCAGGGAGAAACAGAGGCGGCGTCCAATGATCCGCTAACCTGGGCACCGTCGTTTGACAAATTGATTGGGCAATGGAAAGAGGATTACCCGATGCTTGAAAAGATATATTTGTTTCAACTTCCACTTTTCGGAGGCTCACATTACGAGGATCGAGTTGGAGTTTTGCGGGAGCAGCAGCGGACAATGAATCTTAAATATCCCATTGTCCAACCGTATGGTGTATTGGGGGCTCCCGGGTGGAATGGATTTCATTATGGAGAGGTCGAGGGGTATCTGAAAGTTGGCCAGGAACTGGCCGAGATGGCGGGCTATTTTCACTATGGCGAAAAGGAAAAAATTACATCACCGAGCTTCCAGAATGCCTTTTATTCCAATGCGAAACACGATGAAATCACAATTGTTTTTGAGGACTATCAGGAAATGGTTTTCCCGAATGACACCATAGCAGACAATATAGAAGGTACCGTTCCCGCACAGTCAGTTTATTCCCTCAAAGATTTCTTTTTGGTGGACGATTCCTGGCAAAAAGTGAAGGCGGCAAGAGCAGAAGGCAACAGGGTAATTGTCACGCTGAAAGAGGCGGGACAACATACGCATATCAAATATCTGCCATCGGTTTATCCGTATGTTGGCCTTCCAACCGCACCCTGGATTTATATCGGCCCATTTTTGAAAAATACAAGGGGATTTCGCGCTATGGCTTTCCATCACAACTACATATATCCTTTTGAAGACTTGGAGGAAATAAAAATTGTAGTGAATGATGCAGATAATCAGGTGAATATCAGTTGGAACAAATTGAGTAACGTCAACGGATATATACTTGATATTATTGATCGTAAAGATTCAGCGGCGAGGCACGAGGTTATAAAAGTCGCAAAAGATATCTCCAAATATGTTTACAGCGGAGCGAAAAAAGGAGTCAACAATACTTACCGGATTCGGGCTTACACGGATCATGCCGAAACGAATATCTCCTCTGTCGATTTTATCAAAAGTGGAGAGGATGCAAAGGATCCTGAAAATTGGAAAATCTATCCAAATCCCGCGTTTGACCATATTACCGTCGAATCCCAAAACGACAAAATAAATGGGATTGAAGTTATTAATGCAAGAGGTGTGATTGTGAGAAAAGAAGCATATTCAGGTCAGCTTACCGCGGATGTTGACCTCACAAAATTGCCGTTCGGGAATTATTTTTTGAGGATAAGCGCTGGCGATAAGCAGACCGTACAGCAGATTATCATTGCAAAATAATCTGCTGTATTCTCAATCATATGATAGCAGCAAGCTGACCTATCGGTAACGAATCCTTTAACTTGGTAGTTACAACTCCCAGCAGTGCAGTTCCAAGAGTACTAGCCAACATGCTGATTTCTTTGTTATTATCTTTTTGTTTGATCGCAATACCTGTTAGTGCTGCAATAATGGTAAGCAGATAGTAAGGGTCGTTTAGTTTGTTTGATACCCATAAGCTAATCCCAGTCGTTACTGGTAATGCACCCAAGGTCCAGTTTTTTGCTTTTTCTCCTTTTGTGGCGTACCCAGCTTCCTGCACCAGCGTCGTTGCGCTTATCGCACTCGCGGCGGTTAACCAGCCCGTATACAGACTAACTGATTTTTGGATTATATTTTCCGCACCTTCAACTTCAGTACTTCCAATTTCCAGTGCTTTGTGCAAACCAATCGCCGCGGGAAGCATACTGATGGTTGTGATTGCAGCTCCGATTCTACTTTTCTTATCAGACGATGCGAAGAAATATCCGAATATAGCCGTCAGGATATAGTTTAATCTGAGCCAGGGCTGAGCTTTGCGATATCGCGGATTATCCAATTGCGAGGGCAGTGCCTGATGGACGGCAAGCGCAATTGTGCCGGCATATATCACACCCCAAACGATGCCAAATGTTTCGTTTGCCGGAGTGACCAGATTTCGGTCGACTTTTCGTTGTCTTTTACTTCCCAAATCGGTCTGAATTCCGTTTTTTGGCCGGCTACTGAAAAGGTAAGTTCCGACAATTCCTCCCAATATAATGGCCGCGGTTACATATCGGCCAGCTTTTGAATCCTTCATGTTCGTAATTTTTAAGGTAATTGATCACCTACTAAAATGTTAAAATACCATACCAAGCATAATTGTATATCAAGGATTGAAGAAGATAAAGCTATAACCATCTGACCATTAGGTATTATTAAGATTTACGACTAAAATTGTAAGTGCTTTTCCCCAAATGACGGAGAACAACTTCCTAATCAAATGACTAGACTCCAGACTGACAGATTCAAACTTCCAATATACAATTGGTTGCTATTGCTGTTTCTGTCGATCGGAGCTTCATTTATTGAAGGAAATCGCGAAAGTTACATTGCTCCGATTGAGGCCGTCGATATCGGCATCCGTAGTTTTGACAGGCCCAAAATTGAGTTTGCGTACGTTGAAACGAGGAGTAGCGTTTATCATAATTGGGAAAAGCAGAACAATGCGGCCTGGATATCTCTACTTTCAGATCATCATACTGACCAAGCGATCGTTTGTATTAAATCTCAGATGTCATTAAGTGAGCGTGTTATTACAGTAGGTATCGCGCATTTAACTCAAATCAAGCCTCGCAACTTTTCAGAAAGCTTCTCTGATTTCCTTTCCTGAGCAGAATTTCTTCTGCTATATCTGAATTTTTTCAGAAATCCGGAGCACTTGTCTGCTCTTAATTCCCTTTTTCATTTCCCGCGAAATGAGATATGGGCATGTTTTATCTATTGATTTCAGGAAAATGAATATACAAACCATAATGCCAGTACTCATCAAATGGGTCAGGCGGATAGCACTTGCTTACATGTTGGGTTTTGCAAATGTATTAAACCAGGAAACCAAGATGCCTGATGATACATTCTTTAAAATTGAGCAAACTTCCGAAGATGAAAACTGAGGGATATTTTAGTAACCAGTTATATCCTTAATCTTGCTAAAATATAATTTATAGAGTATATATACTTGTTGTAAAGCTATTATACGTGTTTTTAAAAAGGCGTCTTTTAACGCTAAAATTTGAAGTATTGAGCGTTTAAATTTACTAAAACATATTTCAAGGGAAAGACAAATTCAAGAAGAGGTACAGTTAGGCCAATGCGTATTTGTTGGAAAAATATAATTTCTTGATTGCCATACCGACCAAGTATGATTGTGAACAATTTATCTAATCAGTATTAAAAAACATCGTTATGGCAAATGTAACAAGTTACAGTATCCTCGTTTATGGCGGACCAGACGGATACCAAACCAACAGATCTCAGATTCAATTGATGAATGGTAATACAGTGGTCGCCTGGCTGCGTTTCAACGATCCGGGTATGGCTTTCGAAGCAGATTCCATGCTGAGTGATATTATTCGAATGCACCTTCCAACCTCTATGTTCCAAAGCGTGCTTGATATTTTGAGAAATGAGAAACCGTTAAATATATACTTTGCCCAAAATCGCGGCTTTTTTGGAACAAGCACCGAGCCTATTGGCGAAGGCGAATAGTGAAGTTGAACGAGGGACACTCTGTGTGTAAAGTGTTGTATATGAGTCGGAATTGAAAAAGTTATTTTTCAGTTCCGACTTTATTTTTGTGATTTTAAAATTTCGAGAATTCTGTTATCGGCTGTTTTACACCATTTTCAAATACCTGTATCGGTTAAATTCTGTATTAGAATAAACAGGCAAGGGGCTTTTGTAAAGAAACTCAAACGGTTATCATGAATAGGAGGGATTTTGTAAAAATTGGCAGTCTTGTTTCCATTGTTTCGGTAAGCTCATTTGATGCTATTGCTGGTCTGAACGACAATCCATCACCTCCCGCATGGTTAAAACCTTTAATAAAAAAAGCTGACGAGGCCGTTATTTCCCTGATGGCACTGCAGGTTTCAGATCCTTCCGACAAAAATTATGGAGGCATAAAAGACGGCACAGATATCCTGAATCCGCACAGCACCGCGGCTTTGATCCAGTATGGTTCGTGCGCTGTTTTTGGAAATCCTTCCGGTGAATATGATACCTCGAAAGTCTTGTCGGCCATGGGCGCGGCTGCCTCATATCTCACTCGTATTCAGCACAGTGATGGTACGATCGATTTACTGTCGACCAACTTCCATTCTACTCCTGATACCGGATTTATTGTGAAACGGCTGGCCAACGCGTATGAACTTCTGGTCAAATCAAAAGTGGAAAACGTGGATATTGTCCTGACTCCGCTTAAACAATTTTTATTGAAAGGCGGCGAGGCGTTGATTGCCGGGGGCATTCATACTCCAAATCACAGATGGGTAGTCTCCGCCGCATTGGCAAGGTTGTATGCACTTTGGCCGGATGAGCGATATAAAAAGAGAGCGGAACAGTGGTTAGGCGAGCATATAGATGTCGACAGCGATGGGCAATATAATGAGAAAAGCACGCTCATATACTCGCCTTTGACCGACCGGCTGTTAATCACCATTGCACGCGATTTTAAGAAACCCGAATTGTTGGCGATCGTTCGCAAAAATCTGAGCATGACGGAATATTATGTTCATCCCAATGGAGAGGTGGTCACTGATGCATCTGGCAGACAGGATAAAGCGTTAGTCGGAACGATGGAGGGATACTATTTCTCATATCGATATCTCGCGATAATGGATAAAAGTGCCGAGTACAGTGGAATGTGCAAGCTGATCGAAACGACTGCTTTTGATAAACTAGCCGGATATCTAGATTACTTGCTGAACAGTCCTGAATTATGGAAGGAACTTCCGCCAGCTTCGAGTCCTCCTGAAAATTACGTGAAGTCTTTTCCGAACTCGGGTCTGGTTCGGATCCGCAGAAACAATTGGGATAGCACAATTATTGCTATGAATCCGGTTTGGTGCACTTTCATGAACGGAAATGCCGTGCTGCAGGGCATCCGGCTGGCTTCCTCATTTTTTGGTAAAGGTCAGTTTGTGACTGAAAAGGTTGAACAAAAGGGAAATCAGTGGATTTTGATCCAGAAGTTGGAAGGGCCTTATTATCAACCAATTGCTAAGAATTTGATTGTTCCGGATGGAGATTGGAATAAAATGCCGAGAGATAAACGGCCGCAAAGTGAGGTTCAAATCCTTACTGCACAAATCATCATTGAGGAAAGACCAAAAGGGCTAAATATCAGTATCTCGATGGAAGGAACAGAGGGAGTGCCGGTGGCCCTGGAGTTTTTCTTCCGGAGTGGCGGGCAATTTTCTGGTCCGATAAAGGCGGGAACCAACGATAATCAATGGCTTTTGCCGTCGGGAATGGGTAAATATAGTTTTGGAAAAGATAGCATATCATTTGGTCCGGGGCAGGCTTTGCATAAAAATATTGCGTTGCGCGGTGCATTGCCAGCGGTCGACGCACCGACTGTTTTCATGACGGGATTTACACCTTTCAAACAATCTGTTGATATTCTGGCAGAATAATTTGAGTTTGTCACCCCTTGATAACTAGGAGTTTGCGACTTATATGGCAATTATTTATTTATATATTGTGAAAATTTAATCCGTCAAACAAACTACGTTATGAGTAATTCCAACAATGATTTTTTGCTTTATCTGGGAGTTTTGAAGAGAATTACTCATACAATGACATTAGGCTTGCTTTCATCTGATAGCCGCGAAAAACTGCTCGCTTTATATAATCATAACCATAAGGGCCAAACCGACGCGGTAGTCATTCCCGAAGATCCATATATCATTCCAAAAACAGATATATTCGAATTGCTGGATCTTAATCTTGCTGAATATGAGGGAGTTTACGAATGTGGATTTGGGCACACAACGGAATTTGAGTTGAAAGTAATCAGCAATCTGGTGAAGAAATGGAATCCGAAAAGGATTTTTGAAATAGGAACTTTTCAAGGAAGAACGACTCTGAATATGGCCATGAATAGTGGCGATAATACGGAAATAATTACGCTGGATTTGCCTGCTAATCAGCTGAGTTCGACGCAAATGGAAATAGAGGCGGAAGAGGTAATGTATGTTGATAAGCAGGTTTCCGGAGAGCGTTTTATCAATCATCCATTAAAAAGAAAAATCAAACAAGTATTTGGCGACTCCGCCAATTTTGATTTCTCTCCTTATAAAAATTCTGTAGATTTTGCCTTCATCGACGGCTCTCATGCATATGACTATGTATTGAACGACAGCGAAAAAGTATTGTCCATCATGAGGCCTGGCGGCATCATTCTGTGGCATGACTATACCAACTGGGACGGTGTTCTTTCTGCGATGAACAAGCTATATACCTCCGACAACAGGTTCAAAAACATCCGGCATATCGGAGGGACCAGCATAACGGTAATGCAGGTTGAATAAAATCAAAAAAGTCAGCCAGATACTATTTTGATCTTTAGTATCTGACTGATAATCAATCACATCAATTCCCGTATAATGCCTTTGCGGCGTCTTCATATTTGTCTCCTGCTGACCATTTTGGTGAAGTTGCCATATTGGCAATAAGGCGTGCTGCGTAGGTATATGCCTGCGAGAATTTCAAGAGATAGTTAAAGTCAATCGTCTCCGGATTGTCGGAAGCCTGGTGGTAATATTTCATGATATCACCGCTGAATTCCTTAAAGCCGGGAGTAAATGTTGGAGCCGGAATACCTTTCTTCGCAAAACTTACATTATCCGATCTGTCAAACAAACCCTGTTCCGGTGAAGGATCTGCAAATATGCCTAATCCAAATGCTTTGGCAGCGGTTTCAATTTCCAGTCTCGCGCCGGTCCTTTCCAATCCCATCACGGAAACGATGGTCGTATCGTTGTATCCCGCGCCGTCCGAATTGATATTAAAAATGCATTTGTTTAGAGGGAGCATCGGGTGCGCCGCATAATACTGACTTCCTAACAGACCCATTTCTTCGCCGGTTAAAGCAACGATCAATACGGATCGCTTTGGCGGTACTTTCGAAAATGATTCTGCCGCAGCGAGCAAGGCCACGATGCCCATGGCATTGTCGCGGGCTCCGTTGAATATAGAATCTTCCGGGGTATATGCTTGCCCACCCTGCTTACCTACGCCTACATGGTCAAAATGGGCGGTCAGCAGTATATACTGATCTTTCAACTTTGGATCAGATCCCTCGACAAGACCGACTACATTACTGCTCGAAATGATATACGCTGGCCGTCCGCTCGTGGTAAACTGAACCTCTTTGGCGCCACGAAGTGCTCTGGTCAGATTTGCTTCTTTTCCATTCACCCATGCATGTGGAAGGGTGGATTTTTCGGCAGATTCGGTAGCCAGCGCTGTTTTTTCGCCAAGAAAATTCTTGGTTACAATATTCCACGGTATAGGTGCGCTAAAAAGTTCTATCACTGCAACAGCACCTTTGCTTTGGGCAATTTTCCTTTTTTCTGTGGAAGTATTGATGATTTCTCTTGGGGTTTGTACATCTGGCGTTCCGCTTTGAACCAAAACAATTTTCCCTTTGACATCCAATCCTTTATAATCATCCCAATTTTTGTCGGCATTTTCCAGACCAAAACCAGCATACACTATTTCGGCGTGAATATCAGTCGGGCCTCCATTCATCAATAACCAGTCTCTCCCGAGCGTCATAGTCTCCGCATCCGCTTTGATTTCTCCCGAGACAGTTGCCCCCATTTTTTCCAGAGGTACGGCTTGAAAATAGCCATTATTAACGGATGCGGTGCTGTTCAACGGTTTTATTCCCAGTTTTCGGAATTGCTCGGCGATATACCTGGCGGCGACCGCATTTCCCGGATCACCTGTCCGGCGACCGGCTAATTCATCCGCAGCAAGAAATCGCATATGGGCTTCTGTCTCGGATTTTTGAATCGTAAATTCCGGAAAGGGAGCTTTCTTTTTTTGGGCATCGGCGGGAAAATGCAGTGCCATTCCCGCAGCCACAATGGAGGTGAGTAGTAAATTATTTTTCATACTTCTTTTATATCAGCAGGTTATAAGAGTGAATCATTATAGGGTCAATAAGCTTTCAATGTTATTTGTGACCAGAAACAGCACTCAGGTGCATTTTCATAGACAATGCCTTATGCTGCATCCACTCGTCATATTCTTCAATCGCTTTCAAACGCCCGGCTTCGTCGATATATCCGTCGTCCACCAGCTGTTTGCCTCTGGTTTCCGCAACTTTCTTCCAGATACTGATTTCTTCGATGAATTCGGTTGCGCCTTTTTGGCTGCGTTCTGACAGATCTTCAACGGTGATATTCTTCAATCCCAGCCTTTCAAACATTGCGGGAATGTGATCGGCAATGGCATTGTCCATACCCGAATCTTGACGCCACTTTAAAAAAGCATTATAAAAAATCTGCATACTCTGGGGCACCTCGGGTGTCCATTCGATTTTGGTATGATTGTAATCCAGAACAGTCAATGTGCCATCGTCTCTCAACAGATTATACATTTTTCCTAAAACTTCTTCAGGATTAGCGAGCCATTGAAGCACACGAGCCGCAGACGCCACATCGAAAGGTTTGGTCGTCGTGTAAGTATTGATATCTGCCAGTTCAAAGCTTAGATTCGGGATATTCGAATAGGTTTCAGTGGCCAATTTGATTAAATGTTCGCTCGGATCAATACCCTTAACCGACCCAGTTTTGCCAACCAGATCGGCGATACCATGCGTGATAGCACCAGACCCGCAACCCATATCCAATACAGAATCGCCAGCTTTCACAATCTCCAACAGGTTTCTGTTTGCATTATGCACGGACCGTCTGGCCAATACCGAATGCGTTCCCTTTGGCATTTTTGCCTTTTCTGATGCCGTTGACATATGCTTTACTTTTTAAAAAAGGGTTTATTAATTCAAAATGGATAATTACTTGCCCGATTTATTTGGAAAGGGGGGGATGGCAGGCACGCCTTTCGGTCCGGGCTCAGTAAGTTTCTTTTTGAGCTCGTCAATGGCACGATCCAATTGGGTATCGTTTCCAAGGTATTCCTGATGCGGGTCGTTCACAACTTCAATATCGGGACTAACGCCTTCACCTTCAATAATGAACTTTGAGCCATCGGCAGCGAAATGGGCAAATTCTGGTTTTCGCAAGTCGCTTCCATCAATGAATGGCAACGAGCCACGGATCCCGACAACCCCGCCCCAGGTACGTTGCCCGATTAAAGGGCCGATACCATAAAATTTGAACTGGTATGGGAAAAGGTCACCATCCGACGCCGAATATTGGTCAACCAAACACACTTTTGGACCAACTTGCGCATCGGGTTTGATGGACGATGATTTGCTGTTTCGCATCATTGTCCCAAGGCCAGGCACGCGGCGCAAACGTTCAATGATCATTGGAGAAACATTGCCACCACCGTTTCCACGGTCATCGATGATCAATGCTTCCTTGTCCAGTTGCGGATAGAAATATCTGGCAAACTGATTTAAACCTACCGGCCCCATATCCGGAATGTGAACGTAACCAATTTTCCCTCCCGACGCTTTGCTTACACGGGCAATATTGTCCTGTACCCATTCGTGGTAATATAGCTCCGCTTCGTCAGCAATCGGTTTTACATATATCTTCTTCGCTCCTTTTTCGGAAGCAGTGCTGTTAACAGTCAGCTCAACAATCTGATCTGCTTTGCCAATTAAACCTTCATATAAGTTGGTGAAATTCTTGACATCGTTACCGCCGATTTTGATAATAAAATCACCGACTTTGACATCCGCTCCAGGTGTACGCAAAGGCGAAACCAGCGATTTGTTCCAGCTTTGGCCTGACAGGATTTTATCGATTCGGTAATATCCACTCTTATCGCGGCTGAAAGTAGCACCCAACAGACCCATCTTAACGCGCTCAATTTCAGGGCGGTCTCCCGGGTTGGTATATGCGTGGCCAATATTAAGTTCGCCGATCATTTCTCCGATCAGGTAAGTCAAATCGTTGCGATGGTTTACGTATGGAAGCAATACAGCATATTTGTCATGCATCGCTTTCCAATCTACACCATGCATATTCGGATCGTAAAAGTAATCCCGCATCTGCCTCCAACTTTCATCAAATACCTGCTTCCACTCTGCTCTGAGGTCGGTTTTGACCCTCAACCCATCAAGATTTAATTTGTTTTTCGGTTCAATCTGACCGCTATACAGGTTTTCAATATACCAATCGGCCATTTTTTTGAACAAGATCTTTTTCCCGTCGCTACTCACAACATATCCGTCAAAGTCACCGACTTCGCTTTCTTTTTTATCTTCCAGGCTGTAAAAACGGAAAGCTCTTTTCTTATTCGCGGAACCCGAAGTATAGTATATACCCTCTTGTGAAGGTACGAGGCGGTTGTAAAAGCCAGCCGGTACGGGCAGACTTTCGATACGGTCGGCGAGGCCTTCCTCGTCCACTTTGACCAGCTTGCTATCTGGTTCTTTAGCTGGTTCTGGTTTTGCGTCTTTCTTTTTTGCGTCAGATGCCGGTTTTTTGGTAGTCGAGGTGGTATCTGATTTTATCGCAACTTCATCATTTTCTATCTGGAAAGATGATTTGGCATCTTTCGATAGCCTTACCACATAAATCTTGTCCATATCCACATATGCGTGGTTCCATTCCGTATTGGAATAGGTTGGGTTAAAATCGCGGGAGGAAACGAAATAGAGCAATTTTCCGTCCGGACTAAATGCCGGTTGTGCGCTGTTATACCAGTTATCGGTAACTGCTACAGACTTTTTATTATCAATATTAAATAGCCTGATGATATCAAACTGACGGGCTTTCCCGGGCTCGGTATATGCGATCCATTTGCTGTCAGGTGCGAATACATAGTCGTCTATTTCCCGGAAATCGTTGTGAACGATCATCGTTTTGCTCCCGTTCACAACATCTACGTAAAATAAATCCTGGTTTCTGTCACCCAGCAAAAGATATTTGCTGTCCGGACTCCAAACCGGATTGAATTTATAACTGCCCCCACCTTTTGTCAATTGTTTTGCAGGTTCAGACCCGTCTTGTTTTTGGACATATAGCTCATCCTCGCCAGTCCGGTCAGAAACGAAGCTAATCCATTTGCCATCGGGGCTCCACTCCACATTCCGGTCGTGAACACCGCTGCTTTGTGTAAGATTCCGCGTTACGCCGCTATTGCCGGGAACAGTGAAAACATCACCACGAGCGCCAAAGGCAGCCCTTTTTCCATCGGGAGCAATGGCATAACTGTCAATGAATTTGGAGGCATCGATCAGTTTATCACGACCTGAAGAAAAATCCTCGGAGATATTGATATTCAGCTTGTCTGCTTTTCCGGTTGCAATGTTAAATAAGTAGATATATCCGCCATTTTCAAAAACAATTGCGTCAGTTCCCAAAGATGGAAACTTACAGTCAAATTCCTTAAAATCAGTTAGTTTCTTCGTTTGTTTAGACTGTGTGTCATATTCAAAAAGATTCATCGTCCGGTCTCGGTCGCTCAGGAAATAAACCTTTGTTTTGTAATACATCGGGAAAATATCCTGCGCCGGATTGTTGGTCACGTTTTCGCTTGCGCCGGTTTTGGTATCATAGATCCAAACGTCGTCTGCCATTCCACCTTTGTAATATTTCCAGGTTCTGAATTCACGGAAAACGCGGTTCATCGCGATTTTAGAACCGTCTTCATTATAGCTAAGCCACCCAGCAACGCTAAACGGCAATTCCTGAGGCAAATCTCCCGATACTGGTGCCAGATATAGTTTTCCTTTAAACGGATTGAATGACTTTGCCCTACCGCGGTATATCACATTTTTGTCGTCGTTGCTCCAACCCATCACGACGTTATTCGGACCCATCCGGTCTGCCACATCATCTCTTCCCAAGGTTGCGGTATAAGAAATGCGCTTTGGTTCTCCGCCGGTTGCAGGCATCAGAAAAACTTCGGTATTTCCGTCATATTGGCCTGTAAAAGCAATTTGTTTCCCATCATGGCTAAACTTTGGGAAGGTTTCATATCCTGGATGGCTGGTAATTTTCCTGGCAGTTCCGCCTTCCTTACCGACGCTATATAAGTCGCCGGCATATGAAAAAACAACCTGACTGCCATGCATGGCAGGAAAGCGCAGCAGACGGGTTTCCTGTGCAAAGGTCGGAGCTTGAATTAAACTGGTAAGCAGGAGTGCGGATAGCAGGTTTTTCATAAAATGATCGAGCCAATAGGTTTAGTGCGAACAGGAACGGCAATGATTTTTACCCATTTTTAAAAGAAAAAACTCCGGCGTCGTGATATATACGCACCGGAGTTCAAAAATAGAAAATAATGACGGTTATAAGCGATATCAATTATTTACCGTTGAGAATTACTGCAGCTTCTTTGGCAAAATAGGTCAATATACATTTCGCACCGGCGCGGCGGATACTCAACAGGATCTCCATCATCGCTCGCTGGCCATCTACCCAGCCGTTTTGTTCGGCGGCTTTTACCATTGCATATTCTCCGGAAACGTTATATGCGGCGATAGGTATATCGAAATTGTCGTTCAGTAATTTGATGATATCCAGATAAGAAAGAGCGGGTTTAACCATCAGCATATCAGCACCTTCTTCAAAATCCAGCATCCCTTCAATCAATGCTTCGCGACTGTTGGCAGTATTCATTTGGTAGGTTTTCTTGTCGCCAAATTTGGGAGCGGATTCTAGTGCGTCGCGGAACGGCCCATAAAATGCGCTGGCATATTTGGCGGTATATGACATGATACTTACGTCTTCCAAATGGTTGTCGTCCAGCAGGTTGCGGATATATCCGATACGCCCGTCCATCATATCACTAGGTCCTAGAATATCCGCACCAGCTTTTGCCTGTGCGACAGCCATTTTACCTAAAATTTCAAGAGTTGCATCATTGAGAATCTTCCCGTTTTCGACCAGTCCGTCGTGTCCGTCTGAACTATAAGGATCCATTGCTACGTCGGTCATAATCACCAGCTCCGGATATTGATTTTTTACGGCCGAGATTGCCTTCAGATAAAATGTATCTTCCTTATAGCTTTCTGTTGCCGTCTTGTCCTTTTTTGCTTCTGGATAATTTGGGAAAAGATCAATAGCCCTGATTCCCAGATCAGTAACTTCTTTCAATTCTTCTAATAATGTATCGATGGAATATCGGTATATCCCCGGCATCGACTTGATTTCTACCTTTTGAGAGATCCCTTCCTGGACAAACATGGGGAATATGAAGTCGGATACCTGAAGAGTCGTTTCCTGAACAAGGTCGCGTATCGCGGAAGATTTTCTATTGCGTCGTGGTCTGCGTAGCATTTGGAACAAAATTAACTATTGGCACATGGCCGGAATAATACTTTTAGAACAACAAAGCAAGATCAGAAATGTTTTCAAAACAAGCGTTTATTTTCTGGGGCACGTTTAAACGCGGAGTACGCGGAGGGTTGCGCAGAGCGCGCGGAGGCTTTTTATTTTATTCTAAATCACGATATTGATATGGTTACTGGGGTATTAGGTTTTGGCAGCAATGATAAAATGAGCCATCACTAACACCTAAATGCCAACAGCTCCTGTTCACTTCACATTCATAAAATCCCCGAATTTCTCTTTACCTTCTTTCAATTTCTTGATGTTTTCAATGATCCGGACGGAGCGTTCAATCCTGAGTTGAGTGCTTTTTAAATTATTGATGTAGATCAGGATATACCTTTGCTTTCCGGGCGCCAGATTTTGAAATCTTCTGTTTCCTTCTTCATCCTGTTGCAAAACTTCGGCGAATTCGCCGGGCATTTCTACCCCAAACTCACTGGTATCGGGTTTTAGAGATACCTGGACCGTATCTCCTTCTTTAAGTTTGAGCTTTTTCAACTTGGGTGAGGCGATGGATATATAGCCGCTGCCATTGCCATGCGCAACCATACCGCATTGCCACGAAAGTGTATCATTGGCGGTGCATATCAACCGGATTTTCAGCCCGCCTAATTGAGCAACAACATAGGCCGGAATGGCTAAATAATAGCCCGACAAATGTTCAAGCTTGTGAATTTCAGTGTCGAAAACAATCTCCATTGCTTATATAGTCATGAATGGTCAGGAAATGGTCATTCATTGGTCAAATTACCGAAGCGTTTGCCTGAAAGAACTAGTCCGATAATGTGCTGGATCTGAACCGACAGCTGAACGTCGATCGCCAATTTATCCTACCATTAATTTAAAACCCTCTCCATGCAAGTTCATGATTTGAATAGAAGGATCCTCCCGCAGGAATTTTCGGAGTTTGGTAATATAGACATCCATACTTCTTGCATTGAAGTATGAGTCGTCGCCCCAGATGGTTTTTAGTGCAAAGCTGCGACTAATAGGCTGGTTGATATTCTGGCAAAATAATAGAAGCAATTCCGACTCTTTGCTCGTCAATCGCGCTGATTTTCCGTCGTTGTTGAGTTGCTGGTGCGCGTAATCAAAAGTCAGTTTACCGATCTGAAATATTTTGGACTCTTCGGTATTTTCCGGCTGCTTCCTGTATCTGCGCAATATGGCTTCGATTCGCAATAGCAATTCTTCCCGATCAAAAGGCTTGGTAACATAATCGTCTGCTCCGACGCGAAAACCCTGCATGGTATCTTCCTTCATCGACTTGGCTGTCAAGAAGATAATCGGAACATCGCGCCCGCTCATTCGTACTTCCTTTGCCAGTGAAAAGCCGTCTTTACGGGGCATCATGACGTCGAAAATGCACAAGTCGTATGTATTGTCGACAAAGCTCTGCCATCCTTTCACTCCATCGGTGGCGAGGTCGGTCGGGTATCCTTTATCGGTTAAATATTCCTGAAGAAGCGTGCCGAGGTTGTTATCATCTTCGACGAGCAGTAAATTGGCCATTGGCGTTAGGTTGTACCGGTTGATCTATGGTCTATGACGCTATATCCAAAGAGTTAGTTGCAATATGCTTTTTCCTTGCCTACTTTGATTTACATTAGTAGCCTATACGATTAATTTTCAAGTAGAATTTCGTAAAAGTGGCTTACAATTGTTTCTGACAGTAAGAATGAAAGGCAACAAGACAATTAGAAAAGGTATATTCAAAGCTTAAAACTACTCAACTTTCAACATCGAAAATTTTTAAGGCTCTTAAATTATGTTAAAAATCGTGTTATGGTTACTGGTTTTCTTCGCGGTATTGGTAGTTACCTATTTGGCTGGCCCGCGTGTTCCTGAGGCAATATTTGATCCCGCGTTACCGGAAGTTACTCAGAATCTGCCTCTTCTTGAAAAAGAAATCCAACAGACCGAACTGTCAACAAAAGGGCTGAAAAAAGATAACGAAGCCAGAATTGTATGGGCTGACAGCCTAAAAAAGAATAAAACGCCATACAGTATCGTGTATATCCACGGGTTTGGGGCAAGTGGAGCCGAGGGTGATCCTATTCACCGCGATATTGCCAAACGATATGGAGCCAATTTGTACATCGCGAGGCTTCAGGACGCCGGAATCAGCGATCCTAATGCTTTTGAAAACCTTACGCCAGAGAGCTTCATGGAAGGCGCGAGCAAAGCGCTGGCTATAGGTGAGGCGATCGGGGATTCGGTAATAGTGATGGGTACTTCCGCCGGTGGATTACTGACCGTATATCTTGCATCGGTTCATCCGGAAATCAAGGGAATTGTACTTTATTCACCTTGTATGAAAGTAGCGACACCCGCCATGAACCTCATTACCGGTCCTTGGGGTAAAGAAATATTGAAAGGTATTCTGGGCGAACGCCGCACTCCTGTGGACGCCGACCCGATTGTCGCCAATTACTGGCTGCAGAGTTATAGCAGCAAGGGATTGATCGTTTTACAGCAGACGATCAACGCAGTTGCGCGGCCGGAGGTATATAGCAGAGTCAAAATGCCGGTGTTCCTGGGTTACTATTATAAAAACGAAAAAGAACAGGATCAGACAGTGTCAGTGGCGGCAATGCAGGAAATGTTTCCGTTACTGGGCACTCCCCCGCAATTGAAAACAGAAAAGGCATTTCCCAACGCTGGCGACCACGTGATTGCTTCCTGGTTAAGATCTCGGGACGTAAAAGGAGTATATCAGGCGACAGATGTTTTTTTTAAAGAAAAACTTAAACTTCAACCGGTTGGCCCTGAGCCCACATCGCTTTGATTTGAGCAGAAAAGCGTAGAATAAGAGATTAAAAATGCTTTACTTTGCCGCCTTGAAAAGACAATATCGAAATTAACCAATTATAAAAACCATGGCTTACGGTTTATTAAAAGGAAAAAGAGGAATCATATCGGGTGCTTTGGACGAAAACTCCATCGCATGGAAAATAGCTTTAAAAGCAAAAGAGGAAGGCGCAATCTTTACGCTCACCAACGCACCAATTGCGATGAGAATGGGCGCTATTAATGATTTGGCGAAACAATGTGATGCGCAGATCATCCCGGCAGATGCAACTTCCGTTGAAGATATAGAAAAACTTTTTTCTCAGTCGACCGAGATTCTTGGTGGCAAAATTGATTTCGTGTTGCACTCAATCGGTATGTCCCTTAACGTTCGCAAGAGCAAGGAATATGGCGATCTGAATTATGACTGGATGCAAAAAGGACTCGATATCTCAGCGATTTCGTTACATAAATTTTTGCAAGTAGCTGAGAAACAGGATGCTTTGAGCGAATGGGCTTCAGTAGTTGCACTTTCATATATCGCGGCACAAAGAACTTATTCTTTCTACGGAGATATGGCTGAAGCAAAAGCAATGTTGGAAAGCATCGCCCGTAGCTACGGATATCGTTATGGTAAATTGAAAAACGTGCGTGTTAATACGATCTCACAATCTCCGACTAAAACAAAAGCAGGTTCTGGAATCGACGGATTCGACGCATTCTATGACTTTGCTCAAAAGATGAGTCCTCTGGGAAATGCTACGGCAGAAGATTGCGCGAACTACGCAATTTCACTTTTCTCTGATTTAACAAGATATGTAACCATGCAAAATCTATATCACGACGGCGGATATTCGTCGACTGGTATCTCCGAAGAGCTCGTTCAAATGATTCAACAGCAAAATCAATAAGCGCTGTCGACGTTATCGTATATTGATACAATCCCTTTAAGTCATTGTGATTTAGAGGGATTTTTCTTTGTGAATAAAATTATTTGGGATAATCGTTCGTTTGGCGTGGTATGGTATTTATGAACATACTAGTTTCGTAGAAAAATTTGTAAAATCCCGGGAAGCACAAACCCAGGAAGCATGGAATGAGCCATTAGGAATCATCGATAAAAATCGAAAGTTGTTTTGGGCAAATTCCAGAGGATCATAAAAATATTATAGAAACACATGAAATCTCGGATAAGAACTGGCTTTTATTCATTTATCATATTATCAGCATTCTTGTTTGCCTGCGGAGGCGAGAAAGAGACGCAAGCCGTGCCTGACGCGCCCGTAACCACGCTGATATTTCTGGACAAAACGCAAAGCGTTAATGTCAACAAAGCATATGTTGCTGACAAATATCGTCAGGCGTTGACTGATATTATCCAGAACAATATGAAGAACAAAGGCGATAAGCTCGAAGTATATTTTATCCATGAAAATACCTCGAAGGCAAAGGCACTTTCCCTGACCGTAAGAAGTGAAAAAGATAATCTGGAAGGTACAAATGCCACAGATCGTGAGGGAATTGAAACAGCATATGATCTTTCTCTTCAAAAGGAAAAAAGTATTTTTTTGAGACAGGCAATGCTTAAACTGAATCAGCAAAATACGGGCGCATCTAACTTGTCGACGGATATATGGGCAAGTTTACCGGTGATCGCGAAAGCTGGCGAAGCAGGATCGCAAGTAAAGGTTTATTATTTCAGTGATATGATCGAAAGCGTAAAAGGGGCTGATCGCCGCGACTTCCATACCAACCCGCCTATAAGCGACGAGCAGGCTGAGGCAGACGCCAAAATAGACATGAAGAAATTACAGCAATACGCAATCGGTTCACCACAGGTAACAATAGTATCACCTTTCGAACCAACAGCTTCAACCAAAGAAAACAACCCGCACGTGACGCATTACTGGCAGACGTTGTTTCAGGAATTGGGTGGGGTTACTGTGGAGGAGATGTAGGAGAGCCATCAAAATAGCAACTCAGTGGCCCGGCTTTCGGGCCATTTTGCTTGACGAAAGAAGGGTTTCACCCCGCCCAACTCTCCCGATCCAAACTCCGGTATTGTATCGCTTCCGCAAGGTGTTCGATTTTAATATCCTCGCTGTCAGCCAGATCGGCGATGGTTCTTGAGACTTTTAAGATACGGTCATATGCTCGTGCCGATAGCCCAAGTCGATCCATGGCTTTCCGGAGCAGGGCTTTTCCGGCTTCGTTGATCACGCAAATCTCTTTCACAAGCTCTGGCGGCATCATAGCGTTGGAGTATATCTCTTTTTTGTCTGTAAACCGTTCGGTTTGCTTTAAACGCGCCGCGATTACCCGCTCGCGAATGGCTGCGCTGCTCTCGGATTTTCGGGTGGATGATATCTGATCAAAAGAAACCGGCGTGACTTCAACATGCAGATCGATGCGATCCAGCAGAGGACCGCTGATTTTGTTAAGGTATTTTTGAACTACCCCGGGGCCGCAGACACATTCTTTTTCGGGGTGATTATAATATCCGCACGGACAAGGATTCATACTTGCAATCAGCATAAAATTAGCCGGAAATTCCACGGCCATTCGTGCTCTCGATATACTAACCTTCCGCTCTTCCAGCGGTTGCCGCATCACCTCCAGAACAGTTCGTTTAAACTCCGGAAGTTCATCTAAAAACAACACGCCATTGTGTGCAAGGGATATCTCACCGGGCTGCGGAAAACTTCCGCCACCGACCAATGCCGCGTCGCTGATCGAATGGTGCGGTGCTCGGAAGGGTCGGTGAGATACCAGATTTGCTCTTGCACCGAGCTTCCCGGCTACCGAATGGATCTTGGTGGTTTCCAGTGCTTCGGGTAAACTCAAAGGAGGAAGTATGCCGGGAATCCTTTTCGCCAGCATGGTCTTTCCTGCACCCGGGGGGCCGATCATGATGGCATTATGGCCACCGGCGGCTGCAATTTCAAGCGCTCGTTTTATATTTTCCTGACCTTGAACATGCTCAAAATCAGCTTCGTAGACGTTTTGAGATGAAAAGAAAATATCCCGGGTATCTATTACCACCGGCTGGATTTCGTTCTTACCCTCGAAAAAACCAATCGCATCCGCCAGCGTTTCTACCGGAATTATATCAATATTGTTAACTATTGCCGCTTCCTGTGCGTTTTCGGCAGGGAGTACAAAGCCCTTAAAACCTTTTTTTCGGGCTTCAATTGCAATAGGTAACACACCTTTGATCGGGCGAAGGGTACCGTCCAGCGACAATTCGCCGAGAATGATGTAGTCGGAAAGATTTTTTTGCGAAGACAATTGATCGGAAGACTCCAATATGCAAAGCGCGATGGGCAAGTCATATGCCGAACCCTCTTTTCGGATATCAGCCGGAGCCAGGTTCACCACCATTTTCTGGCGGGGCATTTTGTAGTTAAAATATTTAAGCGAGGCTTCCACTCTTTGCTGACTTTCCCGCACTGCACTATCAGCCAGCCCCACCATAAAAAATCCAAGTCCCTGCGTAACAGTTACTTCAACGGTAATCATTGAGGCATTCACGCCGTAAACGGCACTTCCAAAGGTCTTAGCTAGCATGTTGATGAAGATGTGAAATCCGAATTCAGTTATTTTCTTATTTCATGAATATTTGTCAAAAATAGCAGGAAATTAAACAAAAGGATATTCTTCTGAGTAAATGCCGTTGGATACCTGTATTTTAGGATTACTTACTCCATACTATTTCAGCCAATACCGTCATGCTTAAATTATTCTCACTGATTTTTTTACTGCTTTTAAATACCATTACATTTTCCAGAAATTTAGATAATGTACTGACAAACAAAGTGATATGCATAGATCCGGGGCATGGAGGTACAGCTGCAACAGATCATTATCGGGTTGGGAAGGCTGGTGAAAGAGAGGAATGGATCAATCTGCGTGTCGGACTATTATTGAAAGGAATGCTGGAAGAAAAAGGTGTCAAAGTGGTGATGACGAGAACGGAAGACAAATTTGTTCCGCTTCTTGATCGGGCCAAAATTGCAGTGGATAACAAGTCTGATTTGTTTGTTTCCATACATCATAATGCAACGGCAGATTCCTCGGTCAATTTTCCGATTATATACTTTCATGGCAATGCATCAGAAAATGTAGCGAGTGTTGATATGGGCAAGCTGCTGGCGAATTATTTGCAAAAACTGATGTATAAGTCAAAAACCAATATAAGTCTGGTTTCGGATTACACTGTTTTTGCGGAATCGGGGGCGTCTGTGTTGAGGAATACTTATGGAATTCCGGCGATTCTGGCCGAAGCGTCTTTTTTTACAAATTTAGAAGAAGAGCAAAAATTAAAGATAGAGGAGCACAATGTGGACGAAGCCAAAGCATACACAATGGCGATTGAAGAATTTTTTAAAAAACCGGTTGGAAAAATAGCAGCAAAGAACTCAATCTTGCCAGTGATCCCACCCTTTAAAGTATTTCAGGAAGCAGAAAGGATGACGCCTGTGGCAAAAAAATGGCATCAGGACTTTCTGGAAGGCAAGAAATTAGTATCAAAAAGAGATACGGCGGCACTTCATCAGGCATATGATTTACTCACCCGCTCGGCGCGTTCTTTTCCCGATTCTTATGTGGCCGCTCAATGTCACGAATACAGATCCGAAATTTTGAAATCGTTTGGTAAACCGGTGGAAGCGGGGCAGGAGGCACAGCGGAGGAGAGAATATTATGTAATAGTGAAGTGAGGTACTTAATTTCTGAAATTTATCGGCAAAAATGGCAAAGGCAAAACTAAATGATACTGAAAAGGTAACCGAACTGATCCAAAAACTTGAAAAGCCATTTGGTGATTTGGTGGAAATTGTCCGGCAGGTTATCCTAACCTCCGACCACGAAATTGGTGAGCAGATCAAATGGAATTCACCTGCTTTTTATTATACAGGAGAAATGAAACCCTTTGATCCAAAGGAATATAAGCGGGATATTGTGGTGATGAATCTTCGGAATAACAAAATTTTACTCATTTTCCCAACTGGTGCGGTAATCAACGATACGATGGGGATTTTGGAAGGCAGTTATCAAGACGGACGGCGGATGGTTACGATATCAGATATGGAAGACATGAAATCCAAAGAAGCGGGACTACGAGCGGTTATCCAACAGTGGATAAGTTTGGTGGACAAGTAAAAGTTATCAACAATCAGAAGCTAAAATAATTATATGAGGATAAAATGCACAGGAATTCTGAGGTTGTTATTCATATTGTCGGCACATTTTAGCTTTGGACAAGCGAATCAGAAAGGCTACGAAAAGGACGTAGCCGCAGTGATCAACCAATATAGTCTGGCAAGAGAAAAACAGGATACGCTGTTGTTGAAGAGCATATTAACAGACGATATCGACCAGCTGGTATCTTCCGGCGAATGGCGCTTGGGAGTTGGCACAGCTGTAAAAGGAATGATACAAAGTTCGAAAACAAATGAGGGAGCACGAACAATTATGGTGGAAAAGATGCGTGCATTGAGCAAAGACGTAGTTATTGCCGATGCACGATATGAAATTAAAAGCCCGGCTGGAAGCCCAGCTGGAGAAATCCGGAAAATGTGGAGCACATTCTTGGTAGTCAGAAAGGATAAAAAATGGAAAATTTCTGCCATAAGGAATATGGCTCCAAAGCCTGGTCCATGACAGAAATTTATGCATTATTTTGCCACTAAGTCACAAAGAAACCAGGACTAAAGTATTGATTTTGTGCCTTGGAGTCTTTGTGGCAATATCATATTAATGCAGTACCGATTTACTCCACAACAGCCGATACTGAAATATAGGTCGGAATAATACCAGCAGCACGAATGCGCACTTCGGCATCTTCTGCCTGCGTGTTTCCTGTCAGTACCAAAGCAGTATCAAGCCCGAATTTATTACCGCCGAGGATATCCGTATGCAGCGTATCACCCACCATCAAAATGTTTCTTTTGCTGACATTCGGGTAGTCGCGGATATGTTGATATGCAAATATAAACATTTGAGGATCAGGCTTTCCGAACCGGATAAATTGTCTGCCGATGGTATCTTCCACCATTTTGGCCAAAGCACCAACTGCAATCGAAAGCCTGCTTTTGGAAGCTGGATAGGTTTTATCAGTATTCGCTACGATAACGGGAATATTACGTCTACGCAGTAAATTTAAAGTTTTCGTGAGATCAGTATTCCAGTCAAATCCTTCATCATCCAGGAAAACAAGCGCCTGAATATCTTTTGAATCGTCCAGATCGAGGTCACGGATAGATACCGTGTGAATATCGGGCGTCTCGATATATTTTGCAGAGTTTTCGGTGCCAACGTAAGCCACAAGTCCTTCCCTGACTTTCAGATCCAGATATTCCCTCGCGAGCATACCGGAGGAGATGATACGATCAGGTGTTACGTCGTCAATTCCCAGTTTTACATAAGATTGCGAAAGTTGCTCCGGGCCGCGAGACGCATCGTTGGTCACCACATAAAAGTCCTTTCCCGTTTCTCTCAAGTAAGCAAATGTTTTATCAATACCCGGAATCAACCCGTTGTAGGTTTTTAGAACCCCAAAGGCATCGAAGAATATGACGTCGTATTTAGAAAGAACTGACTTGAAATTATCGAGAATCATAATTGGTGAGAATTGGTAGTTCGTATTATTTGGGATATTATAGGTTCAAAGCCCTTAAAATTTTTGAGGCGTCGAATCCGTCTATTGATGGGAAGTAGATCTCATATGCCTCTTTTTGAAGCTTTGCTGAATAGGTGCGATGGAAAAAATATTTGCCGTATTTGATCACATAATTTAATATAAAGAAGCGGTATGCCTCTTTAATGAAGAGTACTTCACGTTCCGTTAGTGGATATACTTTGTGATATTCCTGCAAAAATATCATAAAACGATCCTCCGTAAGTGTGCTCATCAGGTAGCTAAAAACTGTCCTGTCTCCAACATTTGAAACGACACGGCTAAAAAAATAGAAATCCATTATCCGTGTTGAAACCCTGAACCAGTCATAATCCCATCTGGAATAAAGTTTCATGTCGTCCGTAACTGAGAAATTTCCAATATTCCAGTCTACAAACACCGGCATCAAATCAAAAGAACTGACATTGAGCCGCTGGATATTCTTCATGAAAATATCACATTGCTTTTTCAGGATATTGATTTTGCCTCGGTGCTCAAACTGTCCGGTATCAGTTTCCAGAATGTCAAGCAAATGCTGAATATCGGTTCGCAGGTTTTTAGACGATTTCGGTACCGACTTCCCAACTCTGAAGCACGCCTGATGAAACTTGGCCATTTGCTGGCCAAATCCACGAATATGGTGTTCGTCCAGCCGGCGAGGCATCCTGTTCATGGCCCTGATCGGATTATAAAAAACGACCCATGTATCTATAAAATCCTCCTGATACCGATAGGTAAAAACCTGGTTATTCTTGACAAGGGATTTTGCCAAAACATTTTCAAAAGGATAAAGCAGGTTATTGGATACCGCATGGATAATTCGGTGGTCTTCCTTAAAGTGCTCATACTTACCGAAATATGAGAGTTTTGCAACCACCTGATCGTCGTTATCCAGCGTAACCCGAAAGACGTGGTTCGTGGATACCCGAGCACTGATATCCTCAACAGATTTTACCTTAATAGAGTCGTCAAAGGCTTCCCAGGCCTTCCTGATAATTGCTGGATAATCTTTTATACGCATTAGAAAACTGCAAAGAATTGTCTGACGAACCTTAGGCGGGCTCCTGCCGTGTTTGAACCATAAAGGTAAGCAGATAAATTTAACCTAGGTCGAATCAGACTTTGTTGTATAATAAATGTAACGCTATTTCTATAAACGGAAGACATACAGTTGCGTTAAACTACTTGTTGCATGCTTCCCGATTCCTAATCAGCGGGGTTTGAAAATTGAATATATTTTCAACTTTTAATTTAATTTTACGTAAAAATTATACCCGACATTTTGTTCTACGCATTTTCACGTTTTTTGATCCGGCTGGCCCTGCCTATTTATCTAAAAAGGCTTATTGTCATAAATTTCAAAGGATTGCCCGAAAAGTCGCCGCTTCTGATCGCTTCCAATCATGCGGGGTCCTTTTTCGACGCGTTGGTTATCGGGTCTATTCTCAAAAAACCAATTCATACACTTACTCGTGGGGACGTTTTCAAAAAGCCGGCTGTTGCTTTCTGGCTTCGACAAATCAATCTCATACCTGTGTTCAGGGGCTCAGAGGGGCGACAATATGTTAAAAATCATGATGTTACCGCGCAAGAAAGCCACGATGCTCTGTTGAAAGGCGGCTCAGTGGTTGTCTTTTCGGAAGGTATATGTGTTCAGGAATGGAACCTGAGGCCACTTGGGAAAGGTACGGCAAGAATGGCACATCAGATATGGTTCGGAGCGGGAGCGCTATCCGATATGCAGGTAATTCCAACGGGTATGAACTATGAAAATTTTCGTGGTCCCGGCAAGCGTGTTATGCTGAGGTTTGGGAAAGGAATTCACCATTCTGAAATCAATACGGATCCGGAGGATTATGAAAAATGGCTTCGCGAGTTTAATGACCTTCTGGATTCACGCATGAAACAGGAGATTCTTCATATTCCTGCAGATACCCCTGCCAACGAAAGGCAAAAAATTCTGGACAATTTCTTCGGAGGGCAAGCCGATTGGGGTGGGTCAAATTTCCTGGCCAGAGGTCTCGGCTGGTTCGGGCGATTGATTCACTGGCCACTATATTCATTTTTAAAGAACAAAATTGCAAAAGTGACTGCAAGAACCGTTTTCTACGATTCAGCTCTTTTTGGGTTACTGGTCTATATATATCCGTTATTTGTCTCACTGATTGCTTTAATTCTCACATTTACAGTGTGTTGGCAGGTAGGCCTTGCCACTTTTGTTGCACTTCCTGCTTTGGCCTGGTTTGGAGGGAATTACAGGTGAGCTGTCAGACTGAATTGGCGAGATCTCTGTCTGTTTGAAATAAAGAAAATTGTAGAAATCATGTTTTAAAACCAAAAGCCTGCAGAAAGATCTATCTCTCCGCAGGCTTTTTTGATATCAACCAGGCCAAACCGTTTACCCTTCAACTATTTATCCCTTCACCCGATTCAACCCCATCGCCTTCAACATCCAGTCTGGAAGCGGTTTTTGATGTTTGCGTTTTTGAATATCTAAAAACCAGCCTATTTTTTTCAGAACCGGCACTTTATGAGTTTCTACCAGCTCGATTAACGTTCCGTCAGGATCTTCAAGGTAAGCGAAACGACCAGCCGCAGATTCCATTCCGAAGGAAGATTCGCTGTCAACCGTGAAAGGATATCCCTGCGATTGCAGCTTATCTTTCAATGTTGGCATATCAATCGTGTCGAAACATAAGTGTATATATCCACAATCACCCCAGTAACGGTTTTCAAAAAGTTTTTTCGGAGTACGATCCAGTGCTTGAAGGAGCTCTATCTGAGTGTCACCCAGTAATTTAGAGAATGCACCATATGGTGTGAATTTCTTCCGAAGCAATACTCTCCTATATTTTTGGCCGGAAATGGAAGTTGGTAAATCCTGAAACTCTCCGGTTTTATCATAAACAATATCCATTGGGCCCAGCAAATTCATATAAAACGGAATGGCCTTATCCATATCTGAAACGCCGACAATCACTCCCGCAACGCCACCGATCGCATGGCCGGTTTTTTGGAACCAGGTATTGTCAGAAGTGACCTGAAATATATTGCCGTAGGGGTCATATCCCCAAAAACCTTCACCCTCGGGAAGTTTGGTTACTTGTCCCACGGCTTCCTTTGAATTTGATTTCACCCATTCGTGCGCTTTGCGCACATCAGGCGCTTTGAATCGGATTGCATTGATACCAAGGTCGCCCAATTCCATTTTGAAATTGAGAGGCTGAGAAACCCTGCTTGTAAACGACCATATCTCCAGTCCACCGCCACCAGCCATATTGAGTACCAAAGCCGCTTGCCGGGACTGCACTTTCCCTCCTGTATATGGCGTCATCAACGGAGCATCCGCTTTTTCGTCAAAAACGGGCACGTCGAAACCAAGTACTTTTCTATACCACGCCCAAGCTTCCGGCACGTTTTGAACGCCAATACCTATTTGCTGAATTCCCGATATCAGTGGATTACTCATCAATGAATGGTTAAATGTTTATTAACTGGTAGTTAAAAATTAAAATCAAGGCGCAATTTTACGAAAATAATAAAGAAATTGGACGCCGGTAAACCTGATTGTTTGTAACAATATTGGAGAAGAAATGTGAGTTGTCTAGTATATTTTGTAACACTATGATCATATCTATTTTGACGCTGATGCTGAATTTGATCTCATTGAATCCGCAGAGTCAGACCACCGAGACCATTATCACACACACAGAAGTTGTTCCGAAGAGAAAGCTGATCGTCTTTTCGGGCTCCGACTGGTGCAAAAACTGCATCAGGTTTAAGGAAGAGGTGTTGTCGAGCGAAGTCTTCAAAGACTTTGCCAAAGATCATATCGAAATTATCACCGCCGATTTCCCGCAACGCACAAAACTTTCAAAAGAAACCATAGCAAGAAATGAGGCTTTGGCTGAAAAATTTAACCCTCAGGGGGAATTTCCGAGGCTGGTATTGCTATCGCCGAATGGAGAAGAGGGTAAAGTAATCCCGTTTACAAGCAATCTGAACGCCACTGAATTCGTCGGAGAACTCCGTGATTTTATACAGGAAGATTAGGGGAAAGCTTGATGTTTGTCAGTATATCTAACGATATCTCATTGAAAATTAGGAAGCTACGTGTAGCTTCAGACAAGGTATTTATACTCCGCAGACTTATCAATTGAATATGCCTGGAAAAATTTTCATCGTCGGCGTGATCCTCGGACTGGTTTCCTGTCGGCCGGTGAAACCATATCAAATGGTGTATATCAATGATTCAGAAATGCAGATGAGCGGTAGTTCCGGGAAAAAGTTTGAGCAGTACAGCGAAAGTATCCGGGAGGGCGCTACGCCTGCAACGGCTGCGAAGTCGAGTGGTGGTTGCGGATGTAATTGACGATCATGAAGAAAAAACTACTGACTGCTGCTGTTCTGTGTTTTGCCTTGATGCAAAAAGCTAAGTCGCAGGATAGTTTATATCAAAAAAAGTTGGTTTCGAAAACTGATATTGAGCTGATATATTCTCAATACTTGCAGGACGGAAATAATTCCGCCGTAACAGGGGGCAAAGGCACCGAAAATCTGAAAGTCTTCGCTCCATCACTCAAGGTTTCACATAATTTTAGGGATTATAATACCATAAATTTTGTCGGAGGGGTTGATGCAATAACTTCTGCCTCTACGGATAAGATCGACTATGTGATGTCTTCCGCTTCAAAAAAGGATTTGAGATCTTATTTTAATCTGAATTATGATCGGCAGCTGAAGAAAAAGGATATTACGATCGGAGTTGGATCAGGCATGTCCATTGAGTCAGATTATCTTTCCATTCCAGTTTTTTTAGCGGGCCAATATATCACGCCGTCAAAAATGTCCACTTTTAACTTCGGAGTTCAGGCGTATTTTGATGATTTGCGTTGGGGGCGATTAAATGAAGATTACCATCGACCGGTTGAACTGGTATATCCCATCGAACTTCGGGATACTGCCTGGTTTGATATCTATCGGCGGACTTCATTAAATTTTAAATTTGGTTGGACGCAGGTGGTTAACAAACGACTGATTGCGGGTATATATCCCGAATTCACTTACCAGAGAGGATTATTGTCGACACCTTTTCATCGGGTATATTTCAGAGACGGTCCGTTGCGAGTTGAAAATCTTCCGCGGGAGCGTTATAAGTTTCCGGTTAGTTTTAAAGTAAATTATTTTTTGGGAAGTCGTACCGTTCTCCGGTTTGACTACGGGTTTTATTGGGATAGTTTTGGTGTTCAGGGGAATAGTGCAGCGCTTGAGGCCGCCTTCAAAATAACGCCAGGTTTTGCGATTACACCGTTTGCCCGAATATACGGGCAGTCTGCTGCCAGGTATTTTAATCAATATAAAACGCATTCTGTCTCCGAAATCTTTTATACTTCTGATTACGACCTTTCACAGTTCACCAGCTACAAAGTTGGAATGAACTTAAGGTTTATACCAGTTCACGCTAGAGGCGCAGCTTTTGGAGAGGTCAGCGTCAGGTATAGCTACTACTACAGGTCCAATGGACTTGACGCTCATATTGTAACACTTTCGATGAGATTTCACCGCGAAAAGTATCGTTCTGGCTTTGGGAAGAGGCAATAAAGTCTTTACGAACAAATAAATTTGATTTCCGGATCGTCGGGAGGCACTTAATTATTATTATATTTAAACTGCCATTTGCGAAATTTTATTTTAATTTTTTTACAAACGCATCCATTTTAAGATCGGTACCGTATATGTACTGAGCTTAGTTTCAATTGATAAGAATGAATCAATCTGTAATTATTGCCCCGGTTTCGGAAAGTTTAAAAGCGTATCTCACTTCATCAAGTTATTCAGACATCATAGTTATTGCAGATACCAATACCAAAAAGCATTGTTATCCATTGTTGAAAGATATCCTGCCTAAACACAGGGTGATCACAATCAAAAGTGGAGAAGAGCATAAAACCTTGGAAACTTGCCAGCATATCTGGGCTGAAATGACGAAGTGGGAGTTGGACAGACATGCATTGGTAGTCAATATCGGAGGGGGAGTGATCGGGGATATGGGTGGTTTTTGCGCGTCAGTATACAAGCGGGGAATTGATTTTATCCAGATGCCAACGACGCTTTTGTCTCAGGTAGATGCCAGTGTGGGAGGTAAGCTGGGAATTGATTTTCAAGGATTTAAAAATCATTTAGGTGTTTTTAAGCTTCCCGAAAGTGTTTTGATTGATCCGGAATTTTTGAAAACGCTTTCTGAAAGAGAATTGAGATCGGGTTTTGCAGAGGTTATCAAGCATTGTTTGATCGCCGATGGAGAAAAGTGGAAAGCGATAAGCAGTGTAGATTTTGAAAATCAGAAATGGGCTGATTTGATCGCGCATTCTGTGAAAATAAAAAGTTGGGTAGTAGAACAGGATCCGACAGAAAAAGGACTTAGAAAAATATTGAATTTCGGGCATACGCTTGGTCATGCTGTGGAGACACATTTTTTGTCTAAGCCTAAGGGACAGAGACTGTTACATGGAGAGGCGATTGCGGTTGGCATGATTATGGAGAGTTACCTCTCGTTCCGCAGAAAATTGATTTCAGAAGAGTTGCTTGGGGAGATTGAGGAATTTATTTTTGCAACATATGGCAAGGTAAAAATAGGTCATGATGAAGTGGATGCGATCATTAATCTTACTCGTCAGGATAAAAAGAATAAAGGCAGTGAAGTACGGTTTTCGCTCATTAAGGGTGCCGGAGAGTGTTCATTTGATATTGTAGTAAATGCAGCGGAAATGCGAAAAGCAATAGCCTACTATATAGCATAGTCAAATATGTAGTGGGCTAAGAGTGATTTTGAAAGTTTCAGAACGATTTAAATCTATTATCTCACCCCATAATTTGAATGCTATGCGTAGATTGATTTTACCAATTGCTACCTTGTTTGTTGTGCTGATTGTGTCAGGATGTTCAGGGGGCCGGAAGGTCTTTGTGGAACATGATTACAGTTATGAAACCAACTTTAAAGATTATTCTTCCTATACCTTCCTGGAATGTGAAAGAGACACGAACAATCTTTGTACCGAGATTTATGAGGCTATAAGGCGTCAAATGCAAGTAAGGGGGTATAAACTTACTGCCGAAAAACCCACACTTTTGGTCAATTATGGTATATTCTATGATAACCTCAGGTATCAAGGATATATGCAGCCGGTGATAAAAAACTGGGTGGACACTGAAAACGATTCATTCCGTTACGAACCAATCAAATACGCGCTGGATAAGGGAACTCTGATCGTGTCATTAATTGATGCAGAAAGCGATCAGGTGGTTTGGAGGGGATATGCCTCTGGAATTTTCAAAGGAAGCGAGGGGTCGAATAACCACTATCGAAGTGTCGTTCGCAGAATATTTGATCAATATCCGCTCTTTGCAAAAGGGTATGACCCGAGAAGGTATACCGAGCAGGTGGGTAGGTAAAAAAATATAATAAAAGGGGTAGTCAGCGAATCAATTTGCTGGCTACCCTTTTTATTTATCGAAGTTTGAGCGTAACCAAGGTCATAATCGCGAGGATAATACCTACAATCCAGAATCTTGTTACAATTTTAGCTTCATGAATTCCCTTCTTCTGGTAGTGGTGATGAAGCGGGGACATCAAGAATACGCGTCGCCCTTCTCCATATTTTCTTTTGGTATACTTAAAGTAGCTGACCTGTATTATGACGGACATATTTTCTACAATGAAAATACCGCACATTACCGGAATAAGCCATTCTTTTCTGATCGCCAATGCAGTTACGGCAATTACGCCACCAAGCATCAAACTTCCTGTGTCGCCCATAAAAACCTGGGCGGGATAGGCATTATACCATAAGAACCCGACACAGGCCCCGATAAAGGCCGCGCAGAATATAACCAGCTCTCCCGAGTTCGGGATATACATGATATTCAGATATTGGGAGAATTTGGTATTACCGGATAAATAGGCGAGAACCCCCAAAGTAAGTGCGATAATACCCGAAACTCCTGCCGCAAGTCCGTCGATTCCGTCGGTAATATTAGCTCCGTTGGATATCGCCGTGACGAAGAAAATGGCAACAATAGTATAAATGACCCAGGTATATTCCTCTGGTAACCAGCCAAATAACAGCGTTTTATAGTCAAACTCGCTATTCTTGAAAAAAGGAATCGTGGTTACGGTAGGATGAATGATATCGGTATATTTCTGAACCTCTCCCAAATTGGAGCTGATCACAGGTTTGTCATAAATACGAATCCGAACGTGGTCGTTGACAGACAGGGTAATACCCACAATCAGACCCAATCCCACTTGGCCGACAATTTTAAACCGGCCGGCGAGGCCGTCTTTGTTATTCTTAAATTTCTTGAGATAATCATCGATAAAACCGATTAATCCCGTCCATACTGCCGTAGTGATCAACAAAACGATATAAACGTTGCTGAGTTTGGCGAACAATAACACAGGGATGAGTAATGAAGCCAGAATGATAAAGCCTCCCATTGTCGGAGTGCCGGCTTTTTCAAGTTGGCCGGCCAGTCCGAGGTCACGGATGGACTCGCCCATTTGTTTTTTTCGAAGTAAATTAATGATGGATTTTCCGTAAGTCGCCGCGATAAAAAGAGAGAGTACGGTGGCACCCAGTGCACGAAAAGAGATATACTGAAATACCCCGGCACCAGGGAAGTTAAACTGTTTGTCGAGAAATTCGAAGAGATAATATAGCATGCACTAAGTTATTGGGATGACGAGTGCAAAAATGCCTTTTTTCAAGCACCGAACAAAAGGCAGGAGGTTATTTTGTTTTTAAAATCTCTTGAATAATCAAGAAAATGGACGAAAAATTTAAACTGCAATATCATAAAAGCTGCCTCCCGAAGAAAAGCAGCTTTTCAGTTCTCTCAAACACATTGATTTCTAAAACCTATATCCCTTTCTCGTCAATCAGCCCATCCGTCAAAGCGGTGAATTCTTTGATAAACTCGTCGTAAAATTTGCCAGTACCGGGGCCGGAGAAGCCTGTGTGAATCTCACGAACTTTTCCTTTTCTGTCGATAAAAATAGTTGTCGGATATGACATCACTTTGTTAAGCATCGGCAATGCTTCTGCCGTTCCGGTGTCGGTGTTAGTTCCAGCCAAAACGACCGGATATTCAATGCCCAGCCTTGCAATCATTTTCTTAATTTTAGGATTGGATATGGCGGGGTCAGCCGATTTTTCAAAAGACAAACCGATAATTTCGACTCCCCTTTGTTTGTTTTTCTTGTACCAGGGCTGAAGAAAATTGGTTTCATCCATACAGTTCGGACACCACGATCCCATAATCTGGAGGATCACAACTTTGTCTTTATACCGCGCATCGTCAAGAGAAACGACTTTACCATCAGTATCAGTAAATTTGAAATTTACGGCATCATATCCCGGCTTTAAGAAAGTTAGTTTAGTGGCGTCGGGCAATTTAGCATCCGGATTTCTTTTCGCATTCCAGGTTTTATATGCGGCAAGTCCGCTCCACAATGATCCTTTCAATGATCCATCTGGCTGTATGGCCGCTTTGAATAACATCGCATTGGAACCGTCGAAAGTAGATAAGTACAGGCTATCGCCGTTCAGGCTTCCTGTAAGGAATCGATAGTCGCCCGTTGGTGTAAGGAAAGACCCTTTTACATCGCTTCCATTCTGAACAAAATTTCCGACGGCCAGCGACGTAGCTCCGGTGCTTTCGTTTTTAAACTCCACATCGAATTTCCCGTCCACACTTTTTGTCGTTTTGGCAACGCCTTTTGGAAAAAACTTGTAATTCTTGCCAAACTCGGCATTAAACGGAATACCCCCAACAGCCTTGTTATCTTTAAAACGGTAATATGTTCCGCTCAGTTTATTTGCTGAATTCAACTTCGCAACGATCTCGGCGTCAAACATCCGCATTGGGATATGGAGGGAGTCTTTCTCAAAATAGACCGTATCCATCTTCAGTTTTTCTTCACCATTAAGCACAAAAGCCGAATATGTTTTGCTGTCTGGATTGCTTTTGATCTCAAGAATAATAGGAAGTGCTTGCCCGTCGCGGTGGATTGTTGCGCGCCATATTCCATTTTGAACGGCGGCAGGCGGTTGAGATTTTGCAGACGAAATGTTTTGGGAAAATGCTAAAAGCATCAGGCAAAGTAAGAATCTCATAAAATACTGGTTTAAACCTTCTGTAATAGGAATGAGAAAATTAAATAGGATATACAGCCAAAATCCTACCATTGAAAATCATTAAGTTTGTAACTGCCTTATGGCAAAGAATAGTTCCGCATTTTATTGCTTTTAGCGTATGGATTTGAAGTCAAGCTACCATGAGCCGGTCATGTTAACTGAGTGTCTGGAAGGACTTAACATCCGGCCCGATGGTATTTATGTAGATGTGACGTTTGGTGGCGGAGGCCATTCCAGGGCGATTTTAGACAAGCTGGATACTGGGAAATTGATCGCGTTTGATCAGGACGCAGACGCTGCGAAAAATGCCGAAGCACTCAACCATGATGGTAAACTTGTTTTTGTCGCTGCAAATTTCCGGCATATCAAAAGATATCTGAAATTATATAAATTCGAAAAGGTTGACGGCATATTGGCTGACTTAGGAGTTTCTTCCCACCAGATCAATACGCCGGAACGTGGTTTTTCGACTCGTTTTGACGCAGACCTCGATATGCGAATGAATCAGGGGATTGAAAAAACGGCCAAGGAAATAGTCAACAATTTTTCGGCAGCCAACCTTCAGAAGATTTTCGGAATGTATGGCGAGGTGCAGAATGCCAAAACTTTGGCGGAAGCAATTTTTTCAGCACGACATAACAGCAGTATCGAAACTGTAAATGACCTGAAGCAGATCCTGCTGAAATTTGCCCCGCGTCACCGTGAAAACAAATATTTTGCCCAGGTTTTTCAGGCACTTAGGATTGAGGTGAACGATGAACTTAAAGTTCTAGAGGAATTCCTGATGCAGGTTCCGGAAGTTTTGAATCCGGGTGGACGATTGGTGGTGATGTCATATCACTCGCTGGAAGACAGGCTGGTGAAGAACTTTATCCAAAAAGGAAAATTTGGCGGCGAGGTAGAAAAAGACTTTTATGGAAACGAGATCAAGCCGCTCAAGGGGGTTACCCGAAAGCCGGTTGAAGCTACCAAAGAGGAAATCGAACGTAACCCGCGTGCCAGAAGTGCGAAATTGAGAATTGCAGAAAAATGAAACTGGTCAATATATGATGCCCGGAATGTGATCGTTACATGAGAGCAAAGCACCCAGTCAGCATTACGTATTTCTTAACGGATTAAATGATATTTGAGTATGGCCGAGAATCGACGTAGACCAAAACCAAAGGTTCCCAAACCCCCAAAGCCGAAGCGAAAGTACAGCCTTTTCAACTGGTTGAACCGCTTTTTTCCTTTGGACAAAATTTTTGGGGAAAAGGAGCCTGGGAAGGAAGAGCGGGTTCCTGTCAAATACTTTTACTATGTGGGTTGGGTCGTTACGCTGCTTGTGATATATGAATGGATTGGTTTTCAGTCGGAACAGTATGTGCGGAATAGTATCAAATTGAAAAAAGAGGTCGGTGACCTTCGTGCTGAATATACTTCGATCCATGCAGACTATATGAAGAGCGGGCTTCAGTCGGTGGTAATAGAAAAAGCGAAAGTGAGCGGACTGGAAGAAAATTTGACTCCTCCCAAAAAAATAATTATCAAAAAGGACGATTAGCGATTCTTCGATGAAAGGAGATACAGATAGTGGATTAAATAATAAAAAAGCACTGATCAACAGAGCCTGGCATTTTGGTGCCCTGCTCTTCGTTTTGGCCATTGCGATTTTTGCCAAATTGATCCGTGTGCAATATTATGACACTTTTAAAGGGAAAACCTGGGAAGAATATTCAGTCAAAAATGACCTGAAACTGGATACCATTCCGGCAATGAGGGGGAATATTTATGCAAATGATAACAAGCTGCTGGCGACTTCTTTGCCCTACTATTTTGTAGGATTGGATACCAAGGTTGCCGACTCTGCCTATTTTTTCAGCAATGTCGAATTGCTCGCCAATCTGCTCGCCAAACATTTTGGAGAAAATACGGTGGAAGGATATCGCAACAAGATCATGCGGTATCGCAACAGTAAAAATAAACGATATCTCCGCCTGAAAGGCAAGGTTGTCAGCCATTTGGAAAGAGAGCAGATTAAGGAATGGCCGTTTTTTACTAAAGAGAAAAAAGGCGGAGGTGGGAAATTTGAAACGATATATAAGCGGTACAAGCCCTTCAGTCCAATGGCCGACCGGACGATCGGTGGCACAGATCCTAAAACGGGACGAGGATATATCGGTATCGAGGCAAGTTTTGAAAAGCAGTTGGAAGGCAAGTCGGGTATTGGCTGGATAGAAATGGTGGAGGGCGGACTTAAAATTCCCGTGGGAAATGCCCTGAATGTACAGCCAGAGCCTGGATTGGATATCTATACCACACTTGATATGGATTTTCAGGATATGGCTGAAATCGCGCTCCGTCGGAAATTGACGGAAATGGATGCGGATTTCGGCTCTGTTGTCGTAATGGAAATTGCAACTGGAGAAATTCGTGTGATGGCCAATTTGACCAAACGCCCTGACGGCAAATACGAGGAGATATTCAATTACGCGCTTGCCGGAAGCAATGACCCGGGCTCCACTTTCAAGCTCGTTACGATGATGGCGTTGCTGGAGGAGACCAAGATGAATCCCGATCAGGTGACGGTCAATACAGGGTCTGGCGCATATAGATTTAGAAGTAATATCATTCGTGATGCGCACCGCGGCGGGTTTGGAACGATAACGGCGTCAGAAGTTTTGGAAAAGTCTTCAAACATCGGGATCGTTATGCTGATGCAACGATATTTTGCCAACAAACCTGATAAGTATCTTTCATATCTCCGGAAATTTCACGTGACGGACCCGACCGGAATTCATATGAAAGGCGAGAAATATCCTTTAATGCGTGATCGCACTTCGAAATTGTGGAGCAACTATTCGATGTACTATATGGCGCACGGATATGAATCACAAATGACTCCTTTGCAGACGCTGGCGTTTTATAATGCCGTTGCCAATGACGGCTATTGGGTTCGGCCGATGATCGTGAAAGAGATCAGAAACGGGGATCAGGTGGTTGATAAAATCCCGCCATATGTGGAAGAGAAGCCGATTTGCTCGCCGGAAACGGTTCGGAAGCTGAAGAAAATGTTGGAAGGTGTGGTTAATAAGGGACTCGCCAAGAATATTAAATCGGAGCTATATGCCATTGCCGGGAAAACCGGAACCGCCCGGAAGCTGATTAACGGGCAATATGCCGAAGGGAAAAACTACACGTCATTCGCAGGATATTTTCCGGCCGACAAACCTAAGTATAGCTGTATTGTGATCGTGGATAATCCGAAAAGTACGGGAGCAGATTATACCCGATATGCAGGAAGCGTCGCTGCCCCAGTGTTTAAGGAGATGGCTGACAGGATATATGCATATGATATTGCGATTCAGAAACCAGTGAAAGATTCGGTTCGGAAAGAAACGGAGGGTATACGGTTTGCCGGACGCACCAGTGACCTGAAAGTGATCGGTGAAGAGCTCAACCTTGCAGAAGTCCCGGAGGGAAATGAATATGTCGCCGGGTCCCTGAGGCCGAATAGTAAGGCAACCTGGAAATCAAAAAGCGTAGGCAATCGCGACGTTCCGGATTTGTTAGGATTCACAATGCGGGACGCTCTTTTTATTCTGGAAAACAAAGGTTTCAGAGTCACTTTTAAGGGTTCCGGAAAAGTGGTGGAGCAATCACTTCCGCCGGGCACCAATAAGTCCGGAATCAAAAGCATATTCTTAACATTACAGTAATTCGCAATTCAAATGACAAATCAGCCCCAGGCTTTAAGCCAGCTGCTCAGCGGAATTTCAGATCTTACGATCACCGGACCTTCCGAAACTGAGATCAAAAGTATTATTCTCGATTCAAGAAAAGTAATGCCAGGAAGCTTGTTCGTAGCCGTTCGGGGTACTCAAACTGATGGTCATCAATATATTCCAATTGCAATTGAACTCGGTGCTTCGGCCATCCTTTGCGAGGAACTTCCTTCGGATATAAAAGAAAGTATTTCTTACATCGTAGCGCCTGACTCAGCGGAAGCTATGGGTCATATCGCGGCTGCTTTTCATGGCCATCCTTCTAAAAAACTTACCCTGATCGGAATAACGGGAACCAATGGGAAGACTTCGGTAGCTACATTTTTATTCCAGCTTTTTCGTGCGTTGGGATATCGTTCGGGGCTGGTTTCCACTGTCCAGAATCAGATAGAGGATGAGGTGATTCCGTCAACTCATACTACTCCCGATGCCATTGCGCTCAATGCTTTGCTTGCCCAAATGGTGGCAAAAGGTTGTTCTAATGCTTTTATGGAAGTAAGTTCTCATTCCGTAGCCCAGCATCGGATTACCGGGTTGAAATTTTCCGGGGGAATATTCACGAATATTACCCACGATCATCTTGATTTTCACAAGACATTTGACAACTATATCAAGGCAAAAAAGGGCTTTTTCGATCAACTTCCAAAATCGGCATTCGCGCTTGTGAATATAGACGATCGTCGAGGTGCGGTTATGGTACAAAATACCAAGGCCAAGATCGAAACTTATTCACTTCAAACTCTGGCGAGTTTTAATGGGAAGGTGATATCTGACACCCTGGCGGGGATGCATATGGATATCAACAATAAAGAAGTCTGGTTTAGAGTAATCGGGCGTTTTAATGCCTACAACTTATTGTCTGTATATGGTGCTGCGGTGTTGATGGGTGAGGATCCTGAAGCTGTTTTGACTGAGCTCTCTAACCTTAAAAGCCCTCCGGGTAGATTTGAACAGTTCCACTCCCCAAACAATATCGTGGGAATTGTGGATTATGCACATACACCCGATGCGCTGGAAAACGTATTGGAAACGATTACGCACCTCCGGCATGGTAATGAAAAAGTAATTACGGTTGTCGGTTGTGGCGGAAACAGAGACGCCGAAAAACGGCCTAAAATGGCAGCAATAGCTTGTCAGTATAGCAATCGCGTCATTCTGACTTCCGATAATCCCCGTTATGAAGATCCGATGGATATTCTAGAGCAAATGCAAAAAGGAGTACCACCGTTGGATTACAAAAAAACAATTACAATTCCAGACCGGAAGGAAGCCATACTAAAAGCGTGTGCTGAGGCTAATCCCGAGGATATAATTCTGATCGCGGGAAAAGGCCACGAAAATTATCAGGAAATAAAAGGCGTTAAGCACCATTTTGACGACAAAGAGATATTGATGGAGATCTTTGCGGGTCTTTAAAGGCTGTCACATAAAATAGGGGCTCCTGTTCTTCTTGAATCGGAGCCCCTATTTTATGTGACAGAGATATCAATTATTCTGTCAAAGCTGATTTCCAGCGAGTATATGCCTCTTTTGTAGCTTCCGAATCAGCATCCGGCTCGATGGTTTTCAAGGCAGTTAATCCAACAAAAGCTTCTTCACGGGATTTGTAATATCCCAGTCCGAAACCGGCAGCACGAGCAGCTCCCTGAGCCCCGTCCGTATTGTAAAGTTCTACTGTTGCCCCTGAAACGTTGGCAAAAGTTTGCCGGAAAATGGGGCTCAGGAACATATTCGCTTCCCCGGCGCGGATATTTTTAAGACCAACACCCACAGTTTCCATGATTTCCATTCCATAATATAGCGCAAAAACAATTCCTTCTTGAGCAGCACGCAAGAAGTGACTGGTATTGTGGCGACTGAACTGCAAACCTTTAAATGTCGCTCCCGGATCCTGGTTTTCCAACATACGCTCGGCTCCGTTTCCGAAAGGAAAACAAAGCAAGCCATCCGAACCAACCGGTGCTTGACCCGCCAGCTCATTCATTGCAGGATATGATATATCGCCTTGCAGCAGTGAATTTCTAAGCCAACCGTTCAAACTCCCTGTTCCGTTTACACATAAAAGCACTCCATATCGATCTGATGATGCAATAGGATTCACATGCAGGAATGTATTCACGCGCGATTTCGGATCAAACTTAATCTGATCACTAACACCATATACAACACCGGATGTCCCTGCGGTAGCTGCCACTTCTCCCGGCTCCAACACATTCAGTGAAAAAGCATTATTTGGCTGGTCACCAGCGCGGTAGGTGATAGGTGTTCCTGGTTTTAAACCTAATTCAGCAGCAGCGGACGAAGTCAGATTGCCTTGCACCGAGAAAGTAGGCAATACCTCTGGTAAAAGTTCTTCTGAAAATCCGAAATGATCAAGCAAGAACTTCGCAGGTTTTCCGTTCACGAAATCCCAGAATATACCTTCGGACAAACCGGACGGCGTGGTAACAATTTCGTCTGTCATCCGCGCAGCCAGATAGTCCCCCGGCAACATAAACTTGTGAACTTTGGCATACACCTCAGGTTCATTTTGCTTCACCCAGGCCAGCTTAGATGCTGTAAAATTGCCCGGAGAATTTAATAAATGTGGAAGCACATATTCTTGACCAAGCGTTTCCATGGCCTTATTGCCAATTTCAACAGCACGGCTGTCACACCAGATAATGGAAGGCCGGAGCACATTCATGTCCTTATCCACGACCACCAGTCCGTGCATTTGGTAAGATATCCCAATGGCGCCTACTTCTTCGGCCGGTATACCCGAATTGGTCATTACTGTTTTGGCAGCTTTGCAGGCGTTCTCCCACCAAAGCTCAGGTTGCTGCTCAGCAAATCCGGATTTGGGCGAAGCGATCGCCATTTCCTTTTCCGGAAAGAATGCAGAAGCTACCGACTGGCCGGTTTCTGCATGAAGTAAACACGCTTTTACTGATGAACTGCCTAAATCAAAGCCGAGGAAATACATATTTAATGAGTTGTTAGCGATTAATTTTTAGTCTTTGGAGCTATAATCAACTGGCTATCAAAATATCAGAGCAATATGATTGACGTTAGAACCAGAGAAGAATACCTCATTATTTTTGGAAGGACACTGTCCAACAGGATACAAATTTGAACAAAATATCTGTTCTTTGCTTACTTTTAAGTGTTATAATTACACTTAATAATACCAAGTTGTATGAACGGTCATTACATTCCTTTGAACTTGTGTAAATTTGAAAAATCTTTTGTCAGGTAATGTATATTTTGGAATCAATTTGGAGTCTAATTTGTGTTACTAGCAATTGGGTCAAGATGTTCGAAGGCATTTCAACCAATCGTCTCAGGAATTTGCGAAATTATACTGTTTGTTAAAAGGGTGCTATGAAAAGAAATTTACTGCTTGTCGGAGCTGGTCTGTTGGTTTTTGCTTGTGTCGGTTTTCGAGGTGAAAAAAACGCGTGGGATAAAACTTTTTCCCGAATTGATAATGAGGTAAGAAAGCACAGCAAGGCCTACGAAACGCTGGAAAGTGCGACAAAACAAATCGGGCATCGGCTAACTGGTAGTGCTAATGGGCAAAAAGCAGAGGACTATGCTTATAATTTATTAAAAGGATATGGCTTTACGGACGTGGCTTTCCAACCGTTCGAGGTAGAATCCTGGATGAGGGACACGGTGACGTTGAGCGTGGCACCTTCAAGTAGCGATAATTTTAGAGATATTCAGGTTGTGTCCCTTGCTCACTCCCCGGTGGACGCAAATTTGCAAGGCCAGATCGTGGATGTTGGCAATGGATTGGAGGAAGATTTTGAATTGGCAAAAGCAAAAGTAAAGGGCAAAATTGTGCTTGCCAATATCGGTTTAGTGGACGCGAAGGGTAAGAAAAATCTTCACCGTTCGGAAAAAACAGCGCTGGCCATCAAATATGGTGCGAATGGAATCATCATGGTAAATGGAGCGCCGGGAAAAATTCTTTTGACAGGAACAGCGTCGGTAACAGGTGCAATCATCTCAATTCCAGCAGTTTGTATCTCCAATGACAGCGGCAGCGAACTGCGTAAATGGTTGAAGGAAGAAGGACCTTTGGAGGCACAGATAAGCATGCATAATACTTCCAGAAGCATTAAGGCGCGCAACGTCATCGCGACTATTAAAGGAAAATCAGACGAAAAAGTAATTATAGGAGGCCATTTGGATTCGTGGGATCTGGCGACTGGAGCAATTGATAATGGTATTGGTTCTTTTGCCGTGATGGATATAGCAAGGACATTTAAGAAATTAAAAGTCAGACCGGAAAGAACGATTCAGTTTGTCCTTTTTATGGGCGAGGAACAAGGGCTTTTGGGCTCGAAGTTTTTCGTAAGCGAGTTGAAAAGAACAGGTGATATCAACAAGGTGGCGTATATGATGAACCTCGATATGACCAATGATCCACAGGGTGTGAATATGTTTGGAAGAGAAGAAATGGACCCGTTTTTTAAAGAAGTAGGTCTTTCAGTTCAAAAAGCTTTTCCGGCATATAAAAATCAATCGGCAAATCGCGCGGGCTTACACAGTGATCATCAGCCGTTTATGTTGGAAGGTATACCTATCGCCGGCTTGTCTGGCCATCTCGATCCAAACGTGCTACAATGCTACCACGCCGATTGCGACGACTTTTCATTGGTTGACAAACCGCAGTTAGAGAATACAGTTAGAGTGGGAGCCATGTATTTATATGCTTTGGCCAACGCCGGGAATATTGCCGTTAGAAAGTTGAATGACACAAAAACCCGAGATTTTCTTATTTCACAAGGCCTTAAACCTGAGCTCGTTATAGGTCAGGAATGGCGATGGACAGAATGATCAAGGACAGATATTGATATTAACAAGAACGGCTGTCTCACAAAAATGAGGCGGTCGTTCTTGTTAATTGGAGCGAAAAGTTTCACCTGAGCCGTCACTCACTCATTCTCTCATTCAAAATTCAACCATTAATACGGCATGATCGTTTTCCCGAACGCTAAGATTAACATAGGCCTCAATATTGTTGAAAAGAGGGCGGACGGATTTCATAACATCGAATCCTGTTTCTATCCCGTTGGCTGGAGCGATGCACTTGAATTGATGCCAGCCAAACATTTCTCTTTTCAATCATCGGGTATACCGGTTCCAGGAGATACGGCTCATAATCTGTGCATTAAAGCATATGATATGATTGCGGAAGATTATCAGATCGGCGCCGTTGATATGCATTTGTTAAAAGGTATTCCCATTGGCGCAGGCTTGGGCGGCGGATCTGCTGATGGTGCATTTGCCATCAAAGCGATCAATCAATTATTTAATCTGGATATTTCTTTTGAAAAACAACTGGCATATGCACGTAGATTAGGCAGTGACTGTGCTTTCTTTATCAAGAACGAACCAGTATATTGTTTTTCCAAAGGCGATCATTTTGAGCAAGTTACCTTAGATTTGTCCGGCAGATGGATTGTGCTGGTTAATCCGCAGTTACATATTTCGACAGCAGAAGCATACGGAGGAGTTGTTCCGACCAAAAGTGAAAATGATTTGCGGGAGTTAGTAATCCGACCTGTTCAAGAGTGGAAGGAATATATAAAAAATGATTTTGAGTCGAGTTTGTTTCTAAAATATCCGGTTTTGCCGACTCTAAAACATGAATTGTATGCACAGGGAGCAGTATATGCCTCAATGACAGGGTCAGGTTCGACAGTTTACGGAATATTTGAAAAAGAGACGGACTTGTCAGCGATGTTTGGGGAATATTCTATGTGGCAGGGTTTTTTAGCATAAATTTTACTTCCCGGTATGTTAAAAGTGCCTTTCAACACGTTATATTCACTTAAAACTTTTGCAAACTGTAAAAATTTGATAAACAAGCGGATTTATAGAAGGATTGACTAAAACAAACCCTCTGTTACTAAATCTAATTGATGCATTGTATTTAGAAACAAGCCTCTAGCGTAATCCGGGTAGTTGGGAAAAAGGATACCTTCCAGGGATTTTATCTGGAATAAGAATGCCTGAGCGACTAGAATATTATGAAGGAAAGGTATGAACTGTAGGATTAATATGAAGGATCGTTTGATTTATGAAATTTTTGAATCTGAGATAGTGGTTTTTGTTGTTTCTGCTCTTGGACATTACGGCGATAAATAATCTCAAAAATATTGGAATAATGGGCCCCAAACACACAACCAAATCGCAGGAAAATATTTTCACGAAACGCCGTGAACCGTTTGGTTTTATGCTTTGGCTGGGTGTCGGGGGCAGTTGTCTTTTGTTTTTGGGTATCTTCTCAATATATCTTTTTCGTTCCGAACACCTGATAGGAAATTATGCACTTCTTCCTGATGTGTTTTGGTTGAGTACTTTGGTGATTCTCTTTAGCAGCATTACGCTCCATGAATGCAATCTTGCATTTGCTCAGGAGCGGTTTTTCCATTATAGATTATTTTTAGGAACCACATTTTCGCTAGGCCTGATTTTTATCATGCTTCAAACCAGTGGTTGGCTGGAGTTAATGGAAAGCTGGGCTTATACTAAATCGAATACTTCAACAGGTCTGGTTTACTTGCTTACAGGTCTTCATCTGCTCCATATTCTGGGGGGTATTATTTATCTGGGCATTATTTTCCGTAGAGCGGTGAAAAACCGGAGCTACATCGACTCGTTTGTATATAGTGTCAACGCGCCTAACCGATTGAGATTGAAGCTGGTAACCCGGTACTGGCATTTTGTGGATGTCCTTTGGCTGGTTATATTTCTGTTTCTTGTGATTCTATATCACTGATTTCCAATTGTTTTGTTCAAGCTTCTTCGTGCAAGAAAAGTGCTGATCAGCGTTAACACCGCTGCCAGAAGCATAGGTGAGCCCGGGAAGTAAAAGTCGGAGCCGGGTATTGTGCTGGCAGCGAAAAGGTTGGTCATCAAGGGAGGGCCAATAATTGCTGTAAGACTTTGTAAGCTCGTGAGTGCTCCCTGCAATTCTCCTTGTTCGTTTGCTGCGACCTGGGTTGAAATGATACCTTGAATTGACGGTCCTGCGATACTTCCCAGGATATAAGGTATCATAAAAATGTACATCATCCATCCTTTCGTTGCAAAAGCATATAATCCGAAACCGATGGCATATAACAGCAATCCAATATACACCCCTCGCCGTTGGCCCAATTTTGGTAATATCAGGCGAATCAGATATCCCTGAATGATGGCACTCAGAAGCCCGACGGCACCGAGTGAGTACCCGATTTGCGCTTCATTCCAGCCAAATTTTTCAATGACGTAAAATGACCAATTGCTTTGAACGGCATGGACAGCAATATAGACCAGACCAAGCGATGCGACCAAACCATATATAACAGGATACCTTTGCAGACTCCGTAAAGACCCGATTGGGTTGGCCCTTTTCCAGTCAAATTTTCGCCTGTTTTCTGTGGCGAGAGATTCAGGTAAAATAAAGTAGCCATATAACCAGTTGAGCAAGGAAAGCGCCGCTGCGGCCATAAACGGAACCCGCGAACCATATTGTCCGAGTAATCCGCCGATAACAGGGCCGATGATAAACCCTAAACCAAATGCAGCTCCCAGTAAACCGAAATTTTGAGCCCTCTTTTCAGGCGTAGAAATATCTGCGATGTAAGCAGCACCTGTGGTGAAACTAGCACCCATAAATCCTGCAATAATTCTGCCCACATATATCCAGCCGAGTGTGGGTGCGAAGGCCAGAAAGATATAGTCAATTCCGAATCCGAATAATGATGCGAGCAAAACAGGACGGCGTCCGAATTGATCACTGAGTCCGCCGACTACGGGTGCGAATATGAATTGGGTAAAAGCATATGCAAAAAGAAGCCATCCGCCATCTCGCGAGGCCTGACTGATGCTGTCACCGGTTAATTCGCTGATGAGTTTTGGCATGACGGGAATAATAATTCCAAGGCCAATAACGTCGATTAACAGCGTGATAAAAATAAAACCGAGCGCGGGTGTCTTTTTCAAGTTTATCCTGTTTCTGATGGTTTGTAAAAATACGTTTTAATTGCTTCCGTCAATCCATGTCTTTGGCCTTGAAACCTATTTTGTATCTTTGGCTATATTCATTCCTGTCGTTAATGCCACCCATTCCTCCTATCCGGGCCGATTTTTTTTCGTTTGCAATTCTTCTCGGAGCATTGCAGGGGATTCTTTTAGGCTTCTTTTTCCTGAGACATTATAAAAAAAATCAACCCAATCAGGTTTTTCTGGGTCTACTTATGCTAAGCATGTCGGTGCTTATGATCGACGTATGGCTCGGATATACCAACTATATGTTTTACACCCTGTGGCTGGTTGACTCCACAGAGCCGCTCAACTTCGTAATGGCTCCGCTGACCTATTTATTTGTGAGAACTGGTCTGTCCTATCCCTTTGAACGTAAAGATTGGCTCCATTTTCTACCGTTTGCAATCTATCTGATCTACATGTGCCTGCTGATATATCCTCAGGGTATGGCATTTGAATACAATTCTAATATTGGGGCTTTCCATCCTGAAATGGCTCGCCTGCCGAGCGACACTTACGGCGATAAGTGGATGTTTTTTCTGAAAGAGCACCTGCATATCATCATGTTGCTGAGTATGGCTGGATATAGCATTGCACTCTACATCTTGCTCAGGAAAAAATTTGCAGAAGCTTCGCTGCCTTTTACATCCAATCAAAACTCCAAACTGGCTTGGTACCGAAAATCTTTTTTCGAGCTCATTTTTTTAATCGTTGCCTTACTGATCGTACGGCTCACCTTTGCACATGATTTGGGCGATCATATTATAGTTTCGTTCTTAGCGATCGTAATATATCTGACGAGTTACAGGGTTGTAAAAGACACCCTTGAACATAATAAACAAGCTGCAATTGAGCCAAGGGAAAGCAGAAAGTATGAGAAATCTTCATTGACCAAGGAAATTCAGGATCATACTTTGGAGAGGTTTAATAGGATCATGATGGGAGAAAAACCGTATCTGGACAGTTCCTTCAGCCTTCCCGGACTGGCAAAACAACTTGGAGTGAGCACACATCATTTGTCGCAGATTCTTAATGAAGAAATCGGTGGAGGATTTTTTGATATCACCGCGTCTTACCGGATTGCAGAAGCTCAGAAGTTATTGCTTTCAGAACAAAACAATCATCTCAAGATCGAAGAAATTGCTGAGAAAGTGGGTTATAATTCTAAATCGGCATTCAATACAGCTTTCCGGAAAATTACGGGGCAAACCCCTTCAGAATATCGAAAAACCAATCTGATATAATTTAAAGGCATGTTCTGTCCGATCAGATAGAACGTTTACCTTATAAAAACGTACGTAGAGAGGCATATAGCCCGGCTACTTTTGCGACATACTAAAACGCATATGTCGTGAAAAACTACAACGAATTAACTCAACGCCGTTATGACCTGGACTGGCTTCGTGTCCTGGCATTTTGCCTCCTTATCTTCTTCCATGTCGGGATGTTTTTCAATACCTGGGGCTGGCATATCAAAAACAACGCAGTAAATCATGCCATTGAATATCCCATGCGGTTTCTCCATCAATGGCGCATGGCACTTCTCTTTATGATTTCAGGAGCAGGGGTTTATTTTTCGCTGGGTGGCCGATCGGGAGGTAAATTTTTAGGCGAAAGATTTATAAGAATTTTTATTCCGTTATTAGTTGGGATGTTTATCATAGTTCCTCCCCAAATTTATCTGGAACGCCTTACGCAAGGTCAAACCTTTTCTTACTTGCAATTCTATCGCTCCGTTTTTGAGTTTGTGCCATATCCGAAGGGCAGTTTCAGTTGGCACCACTTATGGTATCTCGCCTATATTTTCACTTACTCCGTACTAGCTTTGCCTCTTTTACTTTTTATCAAGAACAGCCCAAAACTAACAAACTGGCTGGCAGATATTTTCGCGAGTCCGATCGTTTTGATCGCTGTACCTGTTATGTGGCATGTTTTAGGGAATGCATGGCTCGAAGAACGTTTTCCTGACACCAACAATCTGACGCGCGACTGGAACAACCACTTCCATTCATTTTCCCTTTTTATCACCGGTTTTATTCTTTGTACGCAACCCCGGTTTTGGGAAACACTCAAAAAATGGAGAAAGCTGAATTTGGGAATTTGGATATGCATTTCCATCGTTCTGTATGCTTTTTATTGGGGGCACGATAGGGATTTTCCGGAGTGGTCGATTCAAATTTATAGGGTTATTAAGGTCATGAACGCTTGGTGTATTTTGCTAAGCATATTTGGATATGCCTATGTCTATCTACAGTATTCAAATCCGTTTTTGAAATATGCCAATGAGGCAGTCTACCCGTTCTATATTTTACATCAAACAGTGATCATAATTCTTGCATATCCGATTATCAACGCAAACTGGCCGGTGTGGCTCAAGTTTTGCTATTTGTGTATCGCTACTTTTTTGATATGTCTTGGGCTGTATGAGGTGGTAATCAGGCGTAACAATATGCTCAGGTTTGCATTTGGATTAAAACCTTTGCAAAAAAAGAAAGACAAAACAGAGGAGTTGCAAACCTCTCAGATTTGAATTTATACAACGGAATCACCACGTATTGACAAACCCTGTCAAAAGTTGATATTCAGTCATATACAGAAATGAATTTCCCTGACAATGAATGAGTTGGTGTCCCTGAAGATTTCCTGACAAAACCTGAGAACGCGAGTCTACTTCTTGACAATTTTGAACTCCACACGCCGGTTAAGCTGTTGACCTTCCGGCGTGTCATTTGTTGAGACAGGCTTGGTTTCTCCATATCCCTTGCTGGTGATACGGTCGGGCTGGATGCCTTTGCTGATCAGATATTCGCGAACGGAATCCGCTCTGTCCTGAGAAAGTTTCAAGTTAAATTCATCACCACCCGTATTGTCGGTATGCCCGCCCAGTTCAATTTCGAGGGTTTTGCTTTCTGTCATCGTAATCGCGATCCTGTTCAATTCCGGATAAGATTCTTTGCTGAGCGTTGACTTTCCGGTTGCGAAGAAAATGTTGTTTAACCTCACAATCTGCCCTTCCTCTATCGGGATCAGTTTCAGGGATTTATTAGCAATCTCTTTATTTCCGTTGCCATTTTTACCATTGCCTCCGATACCTGTTGTGTCGGTCAAATCCACGGTTTCACTCTCTGCGATGAAGTTTGGAGAAACTGCGCGCATACTATATTTCTGTCCATACGGAAGTACGATCTTATATTCCCCTGTGGTAGGGTTGGTAGTGGCTGAGCCGACTTCTTCGCCATCTTCGAGATTTTCATATATAATGGTTGCTTCCACTGGTTTACCAGTTTTGGAGTCTATCACTTTTCCACTGATCATGACAACTGGATCAGGCACTGGAACTGCCACGATCGGCGAAGTGGCAGTGTCGCCGGCTGCTGGTTTCGGATGCAGGTCATATCGTACGATATCACCCTTACCCTCCGTATCTTTAAATGAAACCAAATAGGCGAAATCACCCAAGGCAGAAATGGAGTAATATGCATCGTATCCGTCGGAATTGATCGCAGGACCAAGATTTACAGGTCTGCTCCAACGTGTCCATGTTTTATCAATTCGTTTACTATAATAAATATCGTTGCTGCCCTGACCGCCTTTTCTGTCGCTGGAAAAATAAATCGTAACCCCGTCGGCTGCTAAAAAGGGTGTGGTTTCGGTAAATTCTTCAGTGTTGATTTCCTTACCTAAGTTTTTTGGCTTACTCCAGCTACCATTTTTTTGCTTAAAACTTACATACAGATCGTCCACTTTGCTGTTTTTCTTTTCGCTGAAAGACATCAAAAGTACTTTGCCATCGTTGGAAAGGTATCCACAGTCAAACTGGCCTTTGCTTAATTTGCTATATGCCGGAATATCGATACGGTTTGGAGCGGACCAGCCTCTGGCAGTTTTCTTACTGGTAGAAAACCCGCGGGTTTCATATACGCCATTTTTCCAATCCCCTTTGATCAACAGCGTGTTACCGTCTGGCGTAATGCTGTATAGACTGTTGTAATCTTCTTTATTGAGCGGAGATGGAAGTCTTCTGGCCACCGTCCATTTATCATTCCGGAGCTCAGAATACCAGATATCCTGACTTCCTTTTGGCCCATGCGTATTCTGTGGATGACTTATTCGTGAAAAGTATAAAGTCTTGCCGTCCGGTGAAATGATCGGGGCGATTTCATTGTACTCTGAATTGACGGATTTGCCCAAATTTTCCAGCTGCGACCACGCTGTCTGACATGAAATAAAACAGGCCGAAATAAGTAGTAAAAACCGCATTTTATAAGTTAGAAGTATATTGAGCTACCAATTATGGGAACTATTGATTCTCGTTGTCAACGTATAACGATAAATCGAGAGGCTTATTCTTTTCATGAGTGTCAGAAAAATCCTGCATTTTATTAACGAGTGCTTCAATATCGGAATCCACCAGCAACAAATTTCGGTTATTCGCATGCAGAAAGCCTTCTTCAACCATTTTATCCAATTGCAACAGTAGGTAATCGTAAAAGCCGTTGATATTCAGCAAACCGATTGGTCCATCGAATATCTTCAACTGCGACCAGGTTAATATCTCGAAAAGCTCATCAAAAGTGCCATATCCACCCGGCAAAGCAATCACCCCATCAGAAACGGATACCATTTTCGATTTGCGTTCATGCATGGTTTCTACAAAGTGAAGCTCCGTGACGGTCTTATGGGCAACTTCCAGCTTGGCAAGGAAGTTCGGAATAATGCCCGTTACCTTGCCGCCATTCTGAAGTGAGCCGTCGGCAACCTGGCCCATCAGGCCCATATTGCCACCGCCATATATCACCGTTATGTCTTTTTGCGCCAAGTGTTTGCCCAGCGCATATGCGCTCTCTTTATAAACCGGATTTTTGCCAGGATTTGACCCGCAGTATACAACAATCGATTTCATTCAAAACAGATTTGATTACTCTAAAGCTAAATTTTTCACGTCAATATCGGGTCGAGCGAAAGATGATGGTTGCGACAAAGGCTCAAAGAAACGATACTTATGTTAGCCCTGCTTTGGCCGGAACCATTAATTTCACGCTAATATATGCTGACTTAATTCTTGTAAGTTAATACCTCCAAAAGTACCGGAGCTCATTAATAATAAGTTTGAATCTTTCCATTCCTTCTCCTTCAAGAATTCTTCCAGCTTTTGAGCATCGGTGAAAACATTCAGATCCTCACGTTTAAATGCTGTTTTGATATCTTCCTCAGTGATTGGTTCCAATCTTTTTTGTTCCAAAGTATGAGGATTGAAGTATACCACTGCGACATCAGCACCATTCAATTTCCGGCGATATTGTTTCAAAAAATCTTTGTTCAGACTGCTGAAAGTATGCAGCTCTGCAACGGCAATTAGCTTACGATCAGGAAATTGTTCTTTTACAGCGCTCGTGGTCGCTTCTACCTTCGAAGGTGCGTGGGCAAAATCACGATATATGTTTACGGACTCATTTTTACCCAACAGCTCTAATCTTTTCGCGGCACCTTTGAACGATTGTATAGCAGCGTAAAATTCAGTATCGGTAATACCCAGTCTTTCGCAGACGGCTTTCGCTCCGCTGATGTTTTTCATATTGTGTTCACCAAAAACCAGTAACGGAATGTCTCCGTCGCGGTCGGTGATCAACACGGTTTTTCCATCTTCAATTTTTGACGGATGAGCCACATATGGAATTGCAGCCACATCAGCCCGTCCTTTCTGACCGATCACATCGAGCATATTATCTGTTTCGTCAAAAATGATCGCACCTGCTTTTGGAATAGAATCAGCCAAAAGCTCAAATTGTTTTACATATGATTCCCAGGTTGGAAACACGTTGAAGTGATCCCAGGCGATACCGCTAATCAGAGCGATATGGGGCTGATAATGCATAAATTTGGGCGTTCTGTCTAATGGAGAAGTGAAATATTCATCACCTTCAACCACGATGACCGGGGCGTTGTCTGAAAGCTTGACCATATTATCAAATCCTTCCAATTGTGCACCCACCAGATAGTCAAAAAGTCTGTCGTTTTGTTTCAAAACATGCAAGATCATCGACGTAACGGTGGTTTTTCCGTGACTTCCCGCCACAACAACACGTTGCTTGTTCTGGCTGTGTTCAAATATATATTCGGGATATGAATAAACTTTTATACCTAATTCTTTTGCTTTTGCAAGTTCGGGATTGTCGACCCGGGCGTGCATGCCCAGGATAACCGCATCAAGATCAGAAGTCACTTTTTCAGGAAACCAGCCCATTTCGGTAGGTAACAATTGATGGTTTGCAAGCCGACTCGACGATGGTTCGTATATCTCGTCGTCTGAACCTGTAATTTGAAAACCTTTTGATTGTAGTTCGATGGCAAGGTTATGCATCACGCTACCACCGATTGATATGAAATGTATTTTTTTCTTTTCTGAAGTCTGGCTCATGCTAATATCACTAAACTGTTTGGGAGCGAAGTTAGCAAGTTTTGAAATGCTGGCAAGTAATGCAGCGTGTGCGAATTTTAAATATATGGAAGAGCCGGAATTTACACCGGCTCACTTCCTTCAATTACTTATGCTCATGCCTTCGATCGAAAAGCTTTCACAAGAGCAATACTTTCAGCTATTTTTTTGGATATCCAGTCAAAATCGCCAGCTTCAATAACTTCTTTTGGAAAAAGATTGGAGCCGAGTCCCACGGCATATGCGCCTGCGCCAAACCACTCGTTGATGCTTTCAGTCGTTGGAGAAACACCGCCCGTTACCATTATTTTCACATCGGGCATAGGCCCTTTAATGGCTTTTACAAATTTAGAGCCCATCACGTCTCCGGGGAAAAGCTTCACTACTTCCGCACCTGCTTGTCTGGCGTTATAAATTTCTGTGAGCGTCGTAACTCCGGGTACCCAGGGAATACCAGCTTTGATACATGCTGCACCCACTTCAGGGTTTAAACAAGGAGTAACGATATAGTCTGTTCCCGCGTCGATAAACTTTTGAGCTGTTGCTGCATCATATATGGTACCAATTCCAAAACCCATATCCGGGAAATTTTCTTTAACATATTTGTACAGCTCTACAAAAACCGAATAAGCACTTTCTCCCCGATTGGTAAATTCAAAAACCCTAGCGCCACCATCATAACTTGCCTTCACAACCTTTTTGGCGATTTCAATATCGGGCGTATAGTACAACGGCAGAATGCCTATTTCATGCAAAAGCTCTAATGATCGGTTCATGTTGTTATATAATAGGTTTAAGGTGTCACCAAAGCAACAAAGGCAATAAACTAAGTGCGAATGTCTCAATGATACGTTTTGGTGAACTTGATATTTTTCTTAAAAATCTTTGAGTGACCTTTTGATGTGTTAAAATTTGCGTCCTTGGCCGATTGCTGAAAGTCGACTGCCGAAAGCCTATCTCACCTTTTAATCCGCCCGGAAGTTTCTCCCTGACGAATCGCTTCCACTTCTGCAATGGTTGATATAAGTGCATCGCCCTCAATTGTATGTTTCAAAGCAGACGCCGCAACACCAAATTCAAGTGCCTTCTGCTGATCGTCAAATGATATAAGACCATGAATAAGGCCGGCAATAAATGCGTCGCCTCCGCCTACGCGGTCCACGATCGGATTTATTTCAATATCCTCTGTTTCTAACAACTCATTTCCGTTCCATAAAAGTGCCCGAAGGAGGTTGTGAGATGCGCTGATAGAAGTTCGTTTCGTATCAACAATCGTTTTAACCTGCGGGAATTCCTTTTGGAAATTCCTGCAGGATTCTACAAAATCAGCACCGCCGATGCCGAATATTTCTGATATATTTTCACGGTTCGCGATTACGATATCCGTTCCTGCGGTCAATTCAGGAAGAATTTCAGATGGTTTTTTACCGTATTTCCACAAATTGGCACGGTAGAAAATATCCCCGGAAACCGTCAGTCCATGTTTACGAGCGGTTTTAATTCCCTCTAAAAGCGTGTCTGCTGCTCCCTGAGATAAAGCTGGCGTGATACCCGCCCAGTGAAACCACTTTGCATCTTTCAAAATTTCATCCCAGTTGATATCGCCTGGAGCGATATCTGCCAGCGAAGAATTCGCACGGTCATATACGATTTGACTACCTCGTAACGCCGCCCCCATTTCCAGAAAATAGACCGCCATCCGCGGGCCACCATATACAATATGTGAAGTGTCAACACCGTGAAAATGAAGGTATTGTGACGCAGCTCTTCCGATGGGCGAATCCGGGAATCGCGTTACATGTGCAGTGTGATGACCCCAATATGCCAATGCGCTCGTGACGTTTGCTTCACCTCCTGCATAAGTTACATTTAATTGACGTGCTTGTTCGAAACGCGAAAAACCTGGGGTGGAAAGTCTCATCAAGACTTCTCCAAAAGATACAATATGAGCCATGTTCAGGAATAAGCCGGCGACAATTACCTTTTGCTAATCGCGTCCGGCGATTAATAAATACGAAATATCAATTCAAAAATAAGGGAATAGAAATTAAAATAGCCCGTAACAAATGTTTGGGCTATTTTAATTTGCTAAAAAGGCACTTGAAAATGATCTTACTTTAAGAACCAGCAAATGATATCAGGTCATTTGAACCCGAAATAGTTTTTGGCGTTGTGATAAGAAATATCCGAAACCAGCTTGCCAAGCCATGGAATATCGTTTGGCAACTCACCATTTTCAACGTCTGTACCGATTAAGTTGCAAAGGATTCGACGGAAATATTCGTGGCGCGGATAGGATAGGAAACTTCGGGAATCGGTAAGCATTCCTACAAAACGGCTTAATAGACCCATATTTGACAATGCATTCATCTGGCGCTCCATGCCGTCTTTCTGATCCAGGAACCACCATCCGGATCCGAATTGCATTTTCCCGGCTACTGTTCCGTCATTATAATTTCCGGTCATCGTTGCCAAGACCTCGTTGTCTGATGGATTCAGGTTGTATAATATGGTTTTTGCCAGCTGATCGGTTGAATCCAGTTTATTCAGGAATCGTGAAAGATTGGTAGCCTGGCTATAATCTCCTATTGAATCCCAGCCCGTATCGGGGCCGAGCTCACGGAGCATTCTTTCATTGTTATTTCTCAGCGCCCCCAGGTGAAATTGCTGCGTCCAGCCTTTGCTATGATCCAATTTGGCAAGATCATATAGCGCTGCAGATTTGAAGGCAGTTCTCTCTTCAACTGAGGTCGCAAGACCTTGCAGTGTTTTCGAAAAAGCAGACTTGGCTAATTCTTCATCATACGTCGCGTATATGTGCTCTAGTCCATGATCGGAAAGCTTTCCCCCCATCGAGGCAAAGAAATCGTGACGACTTCCCAAAGCAGCTAAAAGCGAATCGTAGCTGTCAATTTTAATATTCGTAATACTTGCCAGCTTGTCAATATATGCCTTGAAATCTGCTGGACTATCGATCAGCAACATGGCTTTATCAGGTCTGAAAGTCGGTAAAACTTTGATATCAAACCCGCTGTCCGCGATAAGTTTATGATTTTCCAGCAGATCGGTCGGATCGTCGGTTGTACATACCACCTCCACTTTCATCTTTTTGAGCAAAGCTCTGACTGTAAAATCCGAACCTTTTAGTTTGACGTTACATTCGTCATATATCTCCTTTGCGGTATCTTTATTGAGCAGGATGTCTATATCAAAATAGCGCAACAATTCCAGGTGAGTCCAGTGATATAGCGGGTTACGCATGGTATATGGTACCGTCGCAGCCCATTGTTCAAATTTCTCCCAATCGCTGGCATTTCCTGTACAGTAACGCTCATTGATACCATTGGCCCGCATCGCACGCCATTTATAGTGATCTCCGTAAAGCCATATCTGGGTCAGATTTTCGAAACTTTTGTCTTCGGCAATCTGGTCTGGCGGAAGGTGACAGTGGTAGTCTATGATCGGCATTTCTTTGGCATAATTGTGATACAATATGCGCGCCGTTTCAGATCTCAGGAGAAAATCCTCATCTATAAATGTTCGTTGTGCTGTTACTGTTGTCATCGCGATTGATATGGACTGGCACGTTCCTGCATGGAAAGAACATGGCGAATTTTAATACTTTATAAATTTAAACTTCTTTCAATTCCGTATTCCAAACCTCTCAGTTCCGCCAATCCGCGTAGACGCCCTATGGCAGTATATCCCGGATTTGTACGTTTCGTTGCAGAAAGGTCATCCAGCATACGATGGCCGTGATCAGGACGGAACGGCATTCTCAGATCCGTACGTCCTTCCTCTTTTCTTCTGTTTTGTTCCAGAACTAGTTCCTTCATGACATTGAACATATCCACATCTCCATCCAGATGATCGGCTTCGTAGAAACTTCCGTCGTGCTCTCTTTTTGTTGCGCGCAAATGGATAAAGTGGATCCGATCTCCAAGTCGGGATACCATACCGGCCAGATCATTATCCGGCCTGACACCGTAAGAGCCCGTACAAAAGCATATGCCATTGGCTTGCTTGTCATATGCCTGCAAAAGTTGGGAGGCGTCTTCTTCTGTGCTGACAACTCTTGGCAATCCTAAAATTGGATAGGGCGGATCGTCCGGGTGTATGGCGAGCCTCACGCCGTTTTCTTCTGCCACCGGGCCAATTGCCTGGATAAAATGATAGAGATTGGTTCGCAATTCCAGGTCGCCGACATGCTTGTATGTAGCCAGTACTTCGCGGAATTCTTCGATGGTAAAGCTTTCTTCCGAACCAGGCAATCCTGCAATTATATTCCGGACAAGCTTGTTAACCGCCTCACTTGAAGCATTATCGAGCCATTTTTGAGCATCGTTTTTTTGTTGTGTGGTATAGAGCGAACCTGCTTCCGGTCTTTTCAGCAATAAAAGATCAAACGCAACAAACTCGGTGAAGTCGAATCGAAGACCGGTCGATCCATCTTTCATGGGCGAGTCCAGATCAGTACGTGTCCAATCCAGAATGGGCATGAAATTATAGCAAACCGTATCAATACCTGCCTTACCAAGGTTCGCCAAAGACTGCTGGTAATTAGCAATATACTTCAGGTAATCACCCGACCGCGTCTTGATACTCTCGTGAACCGGAACACTTTCAACTACTGACCATGTAAGCCCGGCTTCTTCAATGATTTTTTTTCTCTTGAGAATCTCTTCTGTCTCCCAAATTTGTCCATTGGGGATATGGTGCAAGGCTGTAACTATTCCTGTTGCGCCAGCCTGTTTAATATCTGCTAGCGAAACCGGATCATTCGGTCCAAACCATCGCCATGTTTGTTCTAAGGGCATATTTTTTATTTGGCTGTCGGCAATTGGCTGTCGGCTGTCAGGCCCAAATTACAATGGGGGATTGGCAACCTTTGACCATTGGCTTTCAGTGGTTAAGTTTAAATCGTAAAATTATCAGAATTTCGTCAGGAGGCGTTTCGATTGCCGAAAGCCGACTGCCGAAGTTACTACGCAACCAGCCTGTGCTCAGGAACTCTTTCTCTTAGCACTTTCAATGCACGGCTCATTTGCGTTTCTACAGTTTTTACGGATATTTCCAGCTTTTCAGCGATATCCCTATATCTGAGACCTTCCTCGCGACTTAACCTGAAAATGAGTTGGCATTGGCGTGGCAAATCTTTGATACACCCTTCTATATGGTTGTAAATCTCGTTGAAAGTCATTTCTTCCATCGGAGAAAAATGATCGGCATGGGACATGTTCCATTGTACCGAATCCAGGGATTCACGCTCATATTGCCGGTGAACTTTCAATTTCAGATAATCCAAAGCCTGATTCCGCACGGCTCTGTAAATATAGGCCTGAAATGAAGTATGTACTTCTATTTGCTCCCGGTTTTTCCATAGCTTGATAAAGACATCGGATACTACTTCCTCTGCTATTTCTTTCGTAACCACAACCCTCATCGCGTAGTTGCATAGCGCATGATAGTGTTTCGTAAACAATTCACGAAAAGCCAGGTAGTCGCCCGTTGCAACAACACGACCAAATAAATTTTCTAAAACACTTTTCTGATTTGGAGCGCACGAAAGTGAGGGAGTAGTAAACTTCGTTTCCATAGAGGTAAGATAGGTTAAGAATAGAAATTTTCCTGGATTGGCAGCCATTTGTATCACGGTACTTGTGCCGATCTTTGAGTCTAGTTTAGCATAGATTTATCGACAATTCAAAAAATAATCTTGAAAAAGAACAATATTTTTACGCAACCGTTCCCGAAACCGTTCCCGTTTTTACGCAACTTTACGAAACCGGATATTTTTCTGAATATTTCGAAACAAATTTAGATTAGTGTAATTTTAAGAAATATTATAAGTCCTGTACTATTCCCAGATGCGTTCATGAAGAGAGCAACGGTTACAATAAAAGAAATCGCCCGCCAGCTTAATATTAGTAAATCGACTGTGTCGAGGGCGTTACGGGATAGCTCGGAAATAGGTGCAGAAACAAAGCGGAAAGTGGTGGAATTGGCAGAAGCACTTAACTATTCGCCAAACCCGATCGCGTTAAGTCTACTGAAAAACCGGACGCAAACCATTGGCGTTATTGTGCCCGATATAGCGAACCGTTTTTACTCTTCCGTGATCGGCGGGGTTGAGGATATTGCGTATAGCAGAGGATATCATACGATGATTTACCAGAGCCACGAAGAACTGGAGAGGGAGCGGGCAATTACGAAACATATAGCCCAGAGGAGGGTTGATGGATTAGTGGTGGCTATATCAAGTCAATCGATTGATACCAGTCATTTCAGTGACTTGCAGGAGCAAGAGATTCCGGTTGTGTATTTTGACAGGGTCAGCGAATCAATGAACAGCCACAAGGTACGTGTGGATGATTTTAAAGGTGCGTTTGAAGCAACTGAACATTTGATCCGGCAGGGCTGCCGTAAAATTGCGCATATCGCAGGGCCGCAACAGGTTTCGATATCAACAAATCGGCTCGAAGGATATCTGGCGGCTTTGCAGAAGTATAATATCGAATATAAAGAGGAGTGGGTTCTGCATACAAAGATCACGCAGTCAGGGGGCACCCAGCGCACTTATCAGCTGATGGCGTTAAAAGACAGACCAGATGCTATTTTTGGAGCCAGTGAACGGATTACGATGGGAATTCACTTCGCTTTACGGCAATTAGGATATCGTATGCCCGACGATGTAGCCGTTGTTGGTTTTTGTGATCTGGCGATGGCGACCCTCATGGATCCTCCGGTAACTTCCGTTACGCAACCTTCTTTTGAAATGGGCCAACAGGCGACAAATCTGCTTTTGGATTTGATTGAAAGTAAAAACACCCCGGCTTCTTTCGAAACCAGGGTGCTGCAATCTAATTTGATTATTAAGCAGTCGTCGCTCAGGTCTGGACAACGGGCTGAAACTAGCTTATTGATTTAAGTTTTCTTTCAAACTCCGAAAGGATCCTTTCCTTCATCGCCACTTTTCTTTTCTGAATATTGATACGTCCAACAGCCGGTTTATCCAGATCAGGGTTACCAGTTGCTGTACGGTCAAACTCAAGAATTGCGAATTCAAGGTCACTCTTCTCGCGTTTTGCAAGCCATTCCAGCTCGCGATATTTTGTTCTCAATTGTTCTTCTTCGCTCTTCAGGTCAAATGCAGGATATTTTCTGCTGATCACACGGGCCAGGTAGCTAAGTTCGAATATTTTGTCGCAAACCATTCTGAAACGTTCTGCAACATCCTTATCCACAAGCTTATATGGAATTTTTATCTCCTTCCACTTGCTCAACAATACCTTGGCTTCGTTGGACGCTGATATGATATCTTTCTGACGGAGTAATTGTTCTGCAGTCTGAAGCAGTTTTTGTTGCTCAAGCACCCGCGGGTCAACGCGTACTTTTGGTTCAATTCCTTTGGCCAGGTTGTATTTGTCATAAAACAATTTCAGAAAGTGCCGATAAGCCTTGTTGACCTTGAAAAAGCGTTTCGGAGGCACTTCTCCAACACCATTCCAAAGGTTTCTGACCTCCTTCGCCTTCTGATAAGCATCATCCAGGTCGCGGGAATAGCTCAGCGTTTTGGTGATCTTGATAAGTCTTTCGTACTCATCAAGTCGCGCCTGGTTCACACGGTTTTGCTCGTCGAAGAAGTCACGGCGACGTTGGAAGAAAGTATCCAGAATATTCTGGAATGTATTTTCGACCTCGTCCTGATACTCTTTTTCAACCGGCCCCGTTCTTATCCATTTAGCTTTAATTTCCTGAATCTGATCCGTGGCTGCAGCGTAGTCTTCAATCGCTGCCGCAGCCTTAACGTCTTCAATCAGTGCCCGTTTGATCTCGAGGTTTTTTAGTTGGTTTACTTCAATCAACCCTTTCAGGTACTCCTCTTTTTCTTCCAGTCGACGGAGTAGAGGAACAAAATTTCCGAGCGCATCGAAGCCCTTCAATTTACGTTGCAGCTGGATAAGCTTGGTCAAATAGGAGCCTTTATTAAGGGCCTCGTCTATCTCACTTTCCAGCTGATCCACCTTGTTGAGCACAATATTGAAGCGGTTTTTGAAATAATCAATTGCTTCCTGCTCTGTTCTTTTTACTTCTCCAATCTGCCTGTCCGGATTATCCAGATAACCTTTTAAAAATACTTTGCTGTCTTTAACATAGCCGTATTCATCATTCAACGTGGCATTTTCCATTATTTCAATTTTTATCTGCTAAGTGTAGGGAATATATAACGATATTTGTTACGCACAAATTAACTAAAAAATGAGTAACGAAACCATAATTTTCTCAATGTCGGGAGTTAACAAAATCATCCCCCCAAACCGACATATTATCAAAAACATTTATTTATCTTTTTTTTATGGTGCTAAAATAGGAGTTCTTGGCTTAAACGGCTCAGGAAAATCAACACTTTTACGAATTATTGCTGGAATCGACAAAGATATTCAGGGGCAGGTAGCGTTTTCACCGGGATACTCGGTGGGTATGCTGGAACAGGAGCCTCAGCTCGATCAGACCAAGACAGTTCGGGAAGTGGTGGAAGAAGGTGTGCAGGAAGTTGTTGATTTATTGAAGGAATTTGATGAAATCAATGAAGCCTTCGGTGCGGAAGATGCCGACTTTGACAAGCTGTTGGAAAGGCAGGGAGAGGTTCAGGAAAAGCTGGATGCTTTTGATGCCTGGAATCTTGACAACCGATTGGAAATTGCGATGGATGCTTTGAGATGCCCCCCATCTGATGCCATTATTTCCACCCTTTCAGGAGGTGAAAAACGTCGTGTAGCGTTGTGCCGCCTACTGCTTCGTCAGCCTGATGTCCTATTATTAGATGAGCCAACAAACCATTTGGATGCGGAGTCAGTACTTTGGCTGGAAGAGCATTTGAGACAATATAAAGGAACTGTAATTGCAGTGACTCACGACAGGTACTTTCTGGACAACGTGGCCGGCTGGATTCTGGAACTCGACAGAGGCGAGGGTATACCTTGGAAAGGAAATTATTCTTCATGGCTTGAACAGAAACAAGAGCGATTGAAGAAAGAGGAGAAAACAGAGTCGAAGAGACAAAAAACGCTTCAACGCGAGTTGGAATGGGTTCGTCTATCTCCGAAGGCGCGTCAGGCTAAATCCAAAGCGCGTTTGGGAGCATATGAAAAACTGCTTGGCGAAGAAGGAAGAGAGAAAGAAGACAAATTGGAAATCTTTATCCCTGCAGGACCTCGTTTGGGGAATAAAGTAATTGAAGCACATGGTGTTTCGATGGCTTTTGGAGATCGCCTTCTATATGAGAACCTTAATTTTGCATTGCCTCCAGCTGGTATAGTGGGCATTATCGGGCCGAACGGTGCAGGTAAAACCACACTTTTTAAATTGATTACAGGCCAATTGAAGCCAGTAAGTGGACACTTTGATGTGGGCGAGACGGTTCAATTAGCATATGTTGATCAGGAGCATGACAATCTGGATCCGGCAAAGACGGTATATCAAAGCATATCCGACGGAAACGATTGGGTAATGCTGGGAGGTAAACAGTCAAACGCCCGGGCATATGTTAGTCGTTTCAACTTCGGTGGTGGCGATCAGGAGAAGAAGGTGGGAACGCTTTCGGGCGGAGAGAGAAACCGGGTTCACCTGGCAATGACTCTGAAGGAGGGAGGTAATTTGTTGCTTCTTGATGAGCCAACCAATGATTTGGATGTCAATACATTAAGGGCTTTGGAGGAAGGTCTGGAGAACTTTGCTGGATGCGCCGTAATCATTTCCCACGACCGGTGGTTCCTTGACAGGGTTGCAACGCATATTCTTGCTTTCGAAGGAGACTCACAGGTATACTGGTTTGAAGGTAACTTTTCGGAGTACGAAGAGAACCGCAAAAAACGCCTGGGAACGGAGGCAACTCCAACCAGAATCAAGTACAAAAAATTGGCTTAGTATAGCAAGTTTTAACACGGGAGGGGCGTTTGTCTCTCCCGTTTTTTTATATTTAAATACCAACTCTTCTTATTTTTCATGAAAGAATATTTTCCATCCTCTCTTTTTTGAAATGCTTGCTCAGGAGGGACCAATGCCTAAATTTTTGAAGTAACCGACTACGATAAGGCTTGGTTTTACGGTTTTTTCATAGATCATAACGGACACATATGCATGCCAAATAGTCGGCGGGAATTGAAAATTTTCCAGAATATGGATCGGCAGGTTAATAGTGTTTATCCCTTAAAGAGTTGTGCTGTGAATGGAAGCTCCTGTAAGAATGATGCTCTGTTTTCCTTACAGGCGATATACCCATTGTTTGGCGTAAGCTAAAAAATGTCAGGTTTTATATTGCTTTTATAATTTTTTTTATAATCTTGGTCAAAATCGGTACGGCGACTGTGTAAAATGATTATTAAAAATTACATATTTGCTGTCCGTCGACACGTGCACAACCCTCCGACCCTAAAATATCAACGCTTTTGTAAACCTCGCTCCTGACGTTGCAGGGGCTAAAACGTTGTATGAACAGGAAAACTTTACTGAGAGAGAAAACGGGCTTCCGTTTGTGGAGAGAGACCAAGATCACAATCCCATTCTTTTATTTGCTATTTATTTTACCCTTGTTTTGTGCCCCTGCCTGGGCGCAGCGAGAGATTATACTCAATACGACAGGCTATGGTTTCGATCGAACGACGGCCAACGGCATCGCACCAGGTCCATGGGAGTATATTCAGAAATTTAACAATCTCAAATATAATGGAGCTGACGCCAGTCCGACAGCCATTAGATTCCATATCCAGTGGGAGCAGTATGAACCAACATTAGGAGCATATCAGCGAGAAAAGCTGGTTAAGGCAGTTCAAACGATCCTGGCGCTAAGCCCGACGATGAAAATTGCCTTACATTTTCCATATATGCGCCAGGGTTTTTGGAACGACACCTACATATCAACAGATGACATCGCTCAGACCCAGGACGGTTCTTATGTAAGAACAAACATTGCATATACGAACCCCTCGATGTACTCGGATCTCACTAAGCAGCGATTCCTTGCATTTGTAGACGATGTGTTGGCACAACTTCCTGCTTACTACTCGCGGATGTTGTATGTAGAGATGGGCAACGGCTCCACCGAAGAATATTACATGCCCCAGTTGACGAAAAATAATGCAGAATATGTGGGTATGTACGAAGGGAAAGCCCAAACAGCCTGGCGTCAGGAATTTCTATCGCTACGATTTCCCGGGCAAAGTCAGGTTACATGGGGAAGGTATACCTATGAAAAACAAACGGCGCCACTGCCTAGTAATGTGGACTGGAATTCGGAAATAGGCCGGGATTTTCACCGTTTTGCGTCGTGGGGTTTGCTGCGATTCTATAAGAATTTTTACGACCTGGTTAAAGCCCGAAGCTCATCGATCAAGGTTTTGTACTTTATTTCGGATTTTGGCTCCTGGCAAGGGAATGTGAAACATCTGCATAATAGCACTATCCCGCTTGCAATGGATCTTAGCGATGGTGTTTATTCTTCCGACGGTTCTGATCAATATGATCTCTGGAGAAAAATCGCTGCAATTGATATTCTGAAAGGCTCGGATAATAGTAAAATTGTCGGGATAGAATTCGATCCGACTGATTTGGGACAGCCTTCTGGCGGAACTGGAATCAATGAAGCATATGCGGTTGACTGGTTTGCACGAGCTTTTAAACATGGCGCAGAGTATGTGCACCTCGCTATGCATTTTCAGGATGTGGAAATCGCCCAGCTTGCGAAAGCGATGGCGACCAGCAAAGCTACTTATGTGACATCATCATATGTGCCGCCTGCCCGTAGTGCTTCGGTCGCTGTTAATATTTTTCCAAATGTTTTCACCGGCAACTATTTGTTTCAAAAATGGAGTGACTTATCAGGCGCTAACTGGGCAGTAAGTGATACCAAACCCATCTCGATCAAGATGACAGATTATGGCTATTGGGAAAATGTGTGGCGAGCATCAAATTACTTGCCATGCAACTATACCGTTACGGCCAGCTTATCGGAGGCTACCGTCGCTCCCGGAACACCTGTGACTTTGTCAGCAAACTGTGAGGGCAGGGAATGTGACCAAACGGTTTATACCTGGAGTGGGACGGGAATTCCTAACACGACAGCGCCTAAGGTTAATTTAACTGCACCCACACACGAAGGTGTATACAACTACTCCACGTCAGTATATCGCAGCGGATGTATTACTAAAACGAGGATTGCCACGCTGACTGTCAATAATAGTTTGCCTGTAACGCTTGTCAATTTTAGCGGTAAGGCGGTGGAAAATTACGTTTCACTATCATGGGAGACTTCTGCCGAGACTAATAGTGACAACTTTGAAATTCAGCGAAGTAACGACGGGAAAAATTGGTCGGTATTGGGAAGTATACTTGCCGCAGGTGATAAGCACGGGACATCTAAATATGAAACGAAGGATTATGCCCCATTATCAGGATCTAACCTGTACAGACTCAAAATGATTGATAAAGATGGGACGTATGGTTTTAGCACGATTATCAATGTTTCATTTGGACAGGAGGCTCGATTTGCGGTATACCCAAATCCGGTGGTTGATAAGCTGGCTTTCTCGGGGAGCGATTGGGAAAAGGTATCGAAATTCGAGATATCAAACAGTGAAGGACGCCTGATTTTGCAATCGGGAAAACTTGCTGCCAATGAAGTGAATGTCCAAAATCTTGCGACGGGCACGTATCTTGTAAAAGTTGTCTACTCAGATGGCAGCCAGGAAAGTACGAAGTTCATAAAAGCACAGTAACCATATCATAAAAAAAGCCTGACACATATCCGCGCCAGGCTGAGTAATCACTAAAAATTTCGGAAGGCCAACTTCCTGTCAAATCCGACTTTTCAAACAGGAGCATTTCCTGTCAAGAGCCTTCCATTGCATGACCGTTACAGCCAAAACCTGCCTGCCCGCTTCACGCCAACCGCGCCAACGCCTCTTTCAACGTGACAATCTTTGCTTCTGCGTCAGCTTGTTTCTGACGCTCCTTGGCTACGATATCTCCTTTTGCATTCGCCACAAATCGCTCGTTCGAAAGCTTGGCAGTAACGGAAGCCAAAAATCCTTCTGTGTATTTAAGTTCGTTCAGGATATTCTCCTTTTCTTCTTCTACATCAATCTCATCAAGGAGATTAACAAAAAGCTCGTCTGAGTGAATCCTGAAAGATATACCTTCTCCTTCTTCCTCCAAATATTGAAGTTTATCCACATTCGCCAACTTTGTCAACAACAGCTCAATATTTTGATATAGCTCTTTATTATCTGTTTTTACGGAAAGAGGAAGCACCGTCTTTGGACTGATTCCCTTGCTGTTACGGATATTCCGAATTGCAGAAACAGCTTCGAAAAGGATATCGAAATTGTTGAGGATTTGCTGATCAAATGCGGCTGCTGCAGGATATTCTGCTATACATATCGAGTCGTTTGCTGCACGCTCATGTATGTTTTGCCAGATTTCTTCGCTGATAAAAGGCATAAACGGATGAGCCAACCGCATCAATTTATCAAAGAATCCAAGAGTTGCGTCGAAGGTTTTCTGATCGATCGGCGCTTCATATGCTGGCTTGATCATCTCAAGATATTGAGCGCAGAAGTCGTCCCATATTAAGTTATAAACAACATTGAGCGCGTCGGAAATCCGGAATTTTGAAAAATGATCATGAACTTCAGCCAACTTCTGATTGATCTTATTTTCAAACCACTGTACTGCCAGGTCAGAACCAGAATTCGGCGTCAATGTTGAATCAACTGTCCAACCTTTAACCAGACGGAACGCATTCCATATTTTGTTACAGAAGTTTCGTCCCTGCTCAATTAATTTATCATCATACGGCAGGTCGTTCCCAGCTTGCGAGCTGAACAACATACCAGTACGGATACTGTCGGCACCATATTTTTCGATCAGATCGATTGGATCGGGTGAATTTCCAAGAGACTTGGACATTTTACGTCCCTGCTTGTCCCGTACAATTCCGGTCAGATATACATTTTTAAAAGGATAGGTCCCTTTATATTCATACCCGGCGATGATCATCCTTGCTACCCAGAAGAATAAAATTTCCGGAGCAGTAACTAAATCATTGGTTGGATAATAGTAATTGATATCAACATTTTCAGGTTCCTTGATGCCATTGAAAACGGATATTGGCCATAGCCATGAAGAGAACCAGGTGTCCAGTACATCCGGATCCTGCTCGATATCTTCTTCTGTCAGCGCGAAAAGTTGATATTCGTGCTGGGCTTTTCTTAAAGCTTCTCTTTTATTTTTTGCAACAATTAAAGTACCGTCTTTCAGATAAAAGGCCGGAATCCGGTGTCCCCACCAAAGTTGGCGGCTGATATTCCAGTCGCGCACATTTTCCATCCAATGGCGATAAGTATTCTTAAATTTGGCAGGAATCAGTTGAACTGTATCGTTCATCACATTTTCCAACGCAGGCTGACTTACCCGCGCCATTTTCAAGAACCATTGTTCAGACAATCTCGGTTCGATAACTGAGTCCGTTCTTTCCGAATGCCCAACGTTGGATTTATATTCTTCAACTTTTACCAGACTTCCTGCTTCGTCCAAAAGTTTGATAATCTTCTTTCTTGCGATAAAACGGTCTTCGCCGATTAATATCTGCGCCTTTTCGTTCAGAGTACCATCTTCGTTCAACAAATCAATAATCGGCAGGTTGTGTTTTTTGCCGAGTTCATAATCGTTCGTGTCGTGTGCAGGCGTCACTTTCAAACACCCTGTTCCAAAATCCATCTCAACATAGTCGTCTGCTATAATCGGGATAGCGCGATTGATAAGTGGAATACCAACTTTCTTACCGATCAAGTGCTGATAACGCTCATCCGCAGGATTTACACAAATCGCCACGTCAGCCATAATGGTTTCAGGACGAGTGGTAGCTATGGTAACACTTTGACCTTCAATGGGTTTTCCATCTTCATCCACAAGGTTATATTGGAGGTATACCAATTTCTGGTTTACCTCTTTCATAATCACCTCTTCATCAGAAACGGTAGTTTTAGCCTGGGGATCCCAGTTTACCATTCGGTGGCCCCGGTATATATCTCCCTTGTTATATAGGTCAATGAAAACGTCGATAACGGAATCGTACAAATCAGGTTCCATCGTAAAACGTGTTCTGTCCCAGTCGCACGAGGCTCCCAGTTTTCGAAGTTGTTTCAGGATAATACCGCCATATTTATGCGTCCATTCCCAGCAATATTCTAAAAACTCATCCCGGCTCAAATCCTTTTTCTGAATCCCTCTCTCCTTCAACATCGCCACCACTTTAGCTTCAGTCGCAATCGAAGCGTGATCCGTTCCCGGTACCCAACATGCTTCTTTGCCCTCCATTCGAGCTTTTCTGATAAGAATATCCTGAATGGTATTATTCAGCATATGGCCCATATGCAGAACTCCCGTTACATTGGGCGGAGGAATTACAATCGTATATGGCTCCTTATCAGGATTAGGTGTTGATTTGAAGTACTTATTTTCGATCCAGTAGGAATACCATTTATCCTCTAATTCCTGAGGGGCATAAGTTTTGGAAATCATTGTAGTAGCTGAAAATTTCGCTTGGTTAGGCGTTATTGCCTGAAAAAGTCGGCAAGTTAGGGTTTCAGGCGCAAATTTTCTAACATATTAAACTTCGTGAACGATTGGAAACCAGACTGTAAATGTGCTTCCCTCTCCCAATTTGCTGTCCACACCGATAGTGCCCTGATGCGCTTCCACCATTTTTTTTACATAACTCAACCCAAGTCCAAAGCCTTTGACATCATGTACATTGCCAGTCGGGACGCGGTAAAAAGTATCGAAGATTTTTTGTTGCTGCTCTTTGGTCATTCCGATACCCTTATCAGCGACAGCGATTTCGATACCTCCGATCACATTTCTTGTAGTGATTTTAAGGGAAAGATGCTCTGAAGAATATTTAATCGCATTATCGATGAGATTGCTGATGATGTTGGATATATGCAGTTCATCGCCGTGGATTACTTCATTTTCCGCCTCCAGTTCCAATTCCACCGTACCGTTTTTTTGTTCAATCTGCATATTCTGGCTGCTGAGCGCCTTCATAATCTGATCATGAATTTCGACATCCGTCATTTTCAATTTTACCTCACCCTTGTCAAGCAGCGCCATCTGAAGGACCTTTTCAACATGAGCCGCGAGCCGCTTATTCTCTTCTTTTATAATACCCAGATACTTGTTAAGCCGGGGGGCGGAGTTCGTTTGGGAATTTTCAACAGCCATTTCAGTCGCCAACGCTATAGTAGAAATCGGCGTTTTAAACTCATGGGTCATATTGTTAATAAAGTCATTCTTTATATCTGACAACTTCTTTTGTCTTAATATAGTCACCACGGCCATATAGAAACACGCCATTACCACAAGAATCAATATCCCCGAACCGCCGAACATTACGCTCATGTTGCTCAGTATATAGCTCTCTCTTTCAGGGAAATATACATAAAGGAGATTTTTACCCTGAGTTGTTTCATTCGGAAATAAGGAAACTTTGAATGAATTGGCCTGCCATTTGGTGTAGTTCATCGGTGCCGATGCGAAAACAAAATTGTTGCCGGCATTTTCCTGCACGGCAAACTCATATTGCAGCGCAATACCATTCTCATTCAGCTCTTTTCTCAATAATGTGTCCAGCAAAAAGCGATTCACACGCTCCTGAATGGGTCTTTTGGTATACATCAAATCCTTCATCACATCCCGAAGCAAATCTACCCGATCTAGTTGAGCGGATGCACGGAAGTTCTTAGAACCATCTTTATCGTTTGCTATCCGCGCTTTTCTGTTTTGAGGAATCGCCGTATTTGCTTTTGGAGGTTTACCGGGAACCGCTAATCTCTGATCAGATTGTCCATTGATAGTAAAAGCCTGATTCATGGCGTTTCCCAGCTTTTTTTCATCATCCATGCGCCGTCTTACAAATTCGTCCATTCCGGCGGCACCAAACTGCTGGGCTTGAAAAAATTCATCGATTATCTGTTGCTGGTAATCGGCCATAATCCGAAAGTTCGGGCTTAATACATCCGTTGGCACCGATTCTGTGCTTATCTGAAAGTGTATGACGTCTCCATTCGGCTCAATATATGCCTCAAACTTGGGAGCCCCTTTCATTTCCGGAGCGGCTGTCTTTACAACTCCTTTGCTGGGTTTGAGCGGGAGCTTGCGAAGTTGGGTAATGCGTTCAAGACGATCTCTTTTTTGCTCATTTTCAATGCGTTGCTGCAGAAGGTACATCATTTCCTGCTTTTCGAGCTGATGTACAACTTTCTGAACTGACTCCGCCACCTTATGGTCAAACTGATCGTTCCGTATAAAAATCGCCTCCCTGATCCAATACCACTGAAAACCGATCAACCCGATCAGCGCCAGGCACATGAGGCCAACAATTATCTGAATTTTACGCTTTGTCATAATTTTTATTCTTCCGATGCAACGGCACGTGGACATTCATCGTCATTCGAACTGCAAACAAATTTAAACTTAATCTGAACCGGCATAAACTCTTTTAACAAAATTTAACAGCGGCTCATTTTCAATAACTTATTTATTTGTAACAATTCGCAGTTCCAAAATTTAACCAAAAACTGATATGAAACGATTAACACTTAAGGCGGCTGCTTTTTCTGCTTTGCTCATCATGGCAACAGCCACTTGCAACGTGACTTTTGCTCAGAGTAAGGATAAGGATTCTGAAAAATCCAACATAAAAATCAGGGTAATCGAAGATGATAATGGCAAAATCCGGAACATTCAAAAGGACTATACTTTGCCAAAGATGTCTGACAGCGAACGTAAAATTTTTGTTGATAAGGTACTGGATTCAATAGGTACTGATGATAAAAAACGTCGGTCTGTTTCAGTAACGGTAGACGACCTGGGTCGCGGGTCTTCGGTTAATAAAAGCAAAAGAGTCACGATTAATGATGATGGCGACAGCCACGTATTTGCCTATCGGAACGATAATGAAAACGATTTTGACTTCGATTTTAAGTTTGATACGGAGGAGCTGAAAAGGAATATGCGGAATTTGGAACGTGACATTAAGCCTAAGATAAATATGATGATGAAGGATGTGGAAGGCTGGGGCGACCGTATGGGTAACTTCGTTTATGAAGATAAAAAAGCATCCTCAATACGGGGGCTAAATGCATATGCCAATAATCCGGACAATGGCATTATTAATCTTCGCTTTCAAACTGCCGGGAAGGGAGATGTAATGATCGAAGTGACCGACGCAAAGGGTAAGGAAGTTGCAAAAAAGGAAATCAAAGATTTTGACGGAGAGTATGTAGGCCAGGTCGATTTGAAGAAAAACACGAAGGGTACACTCTTCGTGAAAGTTGTGCAAAACGAAGATGGTGCTGTAAAAAGAATCGTGCTGCCGTAATAGATATTGCTTTTCATTTTAGAAATCCCCTGGCTTTTAATAGGTAAGGGGATTTTTTTGTAACAAATTTTTCAGGCGGTATAGTTAAGCATGGATTAAGAATTGTAAATTTGCGGGAAATCAAATATCGAACAGCGACATCCAATTTACTAAATCACATGCTCAATCTAATTCTGTTTGGCCCTCCTGGAGCAGGGAAAGGTACTCAAAGTGAAAAAATAATAGCAAAATACAAGCTGGTACACCTTTCAACAGGTGATCTTTTAAGGTCGGAAATACAAGCTGGGTCGGAGTTGGGGTTGAGGGCTAAAACATTGATGGATCAAGGGATCCTGGTTCCGGATGAAGTGGTGATTGGCATGATTGAGAATAAGCTGAACGAAAACAGCAGTGCAGCAGGGTTTATATTCGACGGTTTTCCAAGAACAGTAAAACAAGCGGAGGCGCTAGATACTCTTTTGTCGAAATATGACGAGGAAATCACGGTTATGCTGGCATTGGTTGTTGAAGACGACGAGTTATTGAAACGCCTTTTAAACAGAGGTAAAACTTCAGGAAGACCTGACGATCAGAATGAAGAATTGATCAGCAAAAGGATTCACGAATACAATACAAAGACAACGCCGGTTGCTCACTATTATCAGGAAAAAGGCAAATATGTGTCAATACCGGGTATTGGCGAGATAGACGCCATTTTTGGGGCAATTACAGAAGCGATTGACTAATACACACATGCGGTAAATTTTGGAACACTTAAACTAAGAAATGGCATCCTCGAATTTTATTGATTACGTAAAAATAAACGCAAAATCCGGTGCAGGTGGTGCAGGTTCAATGCACTTTCGCCGGGAAAAGCACGTTGAAAAAGGCGGACCGGATGGTGGAGATGGTGGAAGAGGTGGCCACGTAATCTTGAGAGGTAATACACAGCTTTGGACGTTATTACACCTTAAATATACAAAGCACGTTAAAGCTTTCGACGGTAAAGGTGGAGAAGGCGGACGCAGAACTGGGGCTGAAGGAAAGGATATTATTCTCGAAGTGCCTCTGGGAACAACTGCCAAATTAGCCGAAACGGGAGAAGAATTATTTGAAATTACGGAAGACGGCCAGGAGGTAATCTTACTTCGTGGCGGTCGTGGTGGTATGGGTAATGATCATTTCAAATCGCCTACAAACCAAACTCCGCAACATGCCCAGCCAGGAGAACCTGCAAAGGAAGCCTGGTTTATATTGGAATTGAAAGTATTGGCAGACGTTGGTCTCGTTGGTTTTCCAAACGCAGGTAAATCAACTTTGTTATCTGTCTTGTCTGCGGCTAAACCTGAAATTGCGGACTATCCTTTCACCACGCTGACACCCAATCTGGGGGTAGTATCATATCGTGATTACAAATCTTTTGTAATGGCTGATATACCTGGTATTATTGAGGGCGCTTCGCAAGGAAAAGGCTTAGGGCTCAGGTTTCTTCGCCATATTGAAAGAAATTCGATTTTGTTATTCCTGGTGCCAGCCACCTGCGAAGATATTGATGCCGAATATCAAACCCTGCTCAACGAATTACAACTTTACAATCCCTCCCTACTTGAAAAGAACCGTATTCTTGCGGTTTCGAAAAAAGACGTTCTCACGGATGAAGAATGGACTGAGCTGAAAGCAACAGCTCCAAAGGACATTCCGATGTTGCCAATTTCTGCGGTAACGCAGGAAGGAATAGAGCAATTGAAAGACTCAATTTGGAATTTACTAACTTAAACAAACTTCCGTTAGATAAATTATTTTGACGGAGACAACCTTTTGATGCATTTTAGTTGTCTCCTTAAGTGATTTACTAGTCTTAGGATTGCCATGATGTCGAAAATTCGATCTTTAAGTAGAGCGCTATGTTTTGTTGTGCTCTGCTCACACACTTTATTTGCGCAGTTAAGTATTGATTACCCAACGGACAGAGTTGTGTTTCAAAGGGATAACAATAATAATGCGACCATTAATATTTCCGGGAATTATTCCCGACAACTGGACAGGGTAGAGGCGAAAATTACTGCAATTAACGAGGGGTCTTCTACCGACTGGCAAATCATTCAAAATAATGTTCAGGGCGGATTTTACTCCGGCAGCATTTCCGCCAAAGGTGGCTGGTACCGTTTAGAGGTACGTGGCATCATTGCAGATCAGGTGGTGAGTAGTAATCCTGTAGACCACGTTGGAGTCGGCGAAGTTTTCATTATTGCAGGGCAGTCCAATGCCCAGGGTTTTCAGAATCGCGGTGCGCAGGGCGCATCAGACGACCGGGTTAGCTGCGTAGACTACAACAATACGTATAATTATAACGACACAGGGTTGCCTTATCCGAATTTCCGGCATGTAGACAACAATTCAAATATTGCTCCCAGAGGCCAATCTGCCTGGGCCTGGGGAAGATTGGGCGATTTGCTCGCTGCAAGGCTCAAGGTCCCGATTCTTTTCTACAATGCTGCTTTCGAAGGGACTAGAATCAGTTCCTGGCGTGAAAGTATTAATGGAACTACGTATTCTCCTTACAATTTTGAGCCGTATTTGCCGAGCGGAATACCGTATATAAATTTAAGGTGGGTAATGCAGTATTATGTACCCATAACAGGTGTGCGGGCGGTACTTTGGGAACAGGGAGAATCGGACAATCAATTTGGTACTTCTACAGATGATTATGCAAATGATCTGCGAACGATCATTGAAGCGAATAGAAATGAAAGCGGAAAGAATCTGGCATGGATGGTTTCGTTAACTTCTTATAATTTAGGAAGGACATATGCTCCGGTAATCGAGGGTCAGCAAAGAGTGATTAATAATGTACCAGGTGTTTTTACTGGCCCCAATACAGATGTAATTCAGATTCCGAGAATTGATGGTGAAAGAGTACACTTTCAAAATGAGGGGCTCACGCAACTTGGCGAGGCTTGGTTTTATCAAATGAATGATAATTTCTTTGCGCAATCGCAACCATATGGTCCAACGGCGCCGGTAAATGTTAGAATCGGTTGTGTTGGTAATTATGCTGTCAGCATCACCGCTGACCAATCAGGGTATACTTCAATGCAGTGGTCTAACGGCCAGGGTGGGAACAGTATTACGGTTGGTAACGGAAGCTATACTGTCACCGCCAGGGATGACAAAGGCAATTATATATACTCACCTCAAATAAAGATAAACGAAGCCATCCAACCGGCTAAGTCAATTATCAGCCTCGAGGGCAGCAATCCCGTTTGTATTGGAAATACGGCGACCTTGGTTTCCAGCGTAACTGATAATATTGTTTGGAATACCGGATCGACTTCTTCCAGAATCGGCGTTACAACCGGAGGAGATTATTTTGTTAAAACTAAAAGTGTATACGGTTGTGAGACGAACTCAGACAACTATGGAGTTTCAGTTCTGAATTCGCCACTTCCACCAAAGCCGGCCATTACAGCCTCCGGAGCCACCACATTTTGTGATGGAGGCGTGGTAAAACTCACTTCCAATTCCGCTTTGAAAAATGTGTGGTCCAATGGACAGGTCAATCCCAGCATAGATGTCCGGTCTTCCGGAGATTTTCGTGTTCGGGCGCTTGATAATGTAGGATGCTACTCGCCTGAATCGGAGCCGATTACTGTAAAAGTTAATGCGCTTCCAGGCAAACCGCAAATTTCACTAAGTCGTGGAACTACCATGTGTGAGGGAGATCAGCTGACCATCAGTTCCAATTATGACACAGGTAATATCTGGAGCAATGCGGCTACTTCCAAATCTATTGTGGTAAGTACAGAAGGTAAATTTTCGGTCATTCAAAAAGATAATAATGGCTGTGAATCTGTAAGATCAGATGAAATCTCAACTAAAATAAACCCTTTACCAGCTACTCCAACTATTACGAATCAACGTCCAACGACCTTCTGCGAACGAGATTATACCATTCTTACTAGCAGCGAGGCGTACAGTTATGTTTGGAGCAATGGGTCGACGAACCGAACTGTCGAAACACACGAAAGTGGAGATTATACAATTTCAGCAAAGGATGCAAATGGTTGTGTTTCGAGGCCTTCAGCGGTTGTCAAAGTCATTAAGAATCCGTTGCCGCCAACACCAGTCATCACAGCATCCGGACCGACCACCTTTTGTGCTGATTTGAATGTGAGCCTGACAGCTCCGGACGCAAGTGCATATGTTTGGAGTAATGGCGCAACCTCGAAAACAATTTTGGTTACAAAGGCAGGAACGTTCAAAGTGACGACAATAAATGAATTTCAATGTATTTCAGACCCAAGTAATTCAGTAAGCACCCAAACGTTAGCTTTGCCTGAGTCTCCGACTATATCCGCGTTAGGGTCAACTACATTTTGTGATGGAAATTCAGTTCAGCTCGAGGCAAAAGGCGGAGCGCTTTTTTACTGGAGCGACGGTCAGCAGGGTACTTTAATTGACGCAAAGAAATCAGGTAACTATCAGGTCAAAGCCAAGGACATATATGGTTGTTTTTCGCCTTTTTCGCCAGTTATTGCAGTTGATGTAAAGCCCCAGCCAACGATTCCGATCATTAAAAAAGTTGGTGCATATAGTCTGATGGCAGAGAACAACATCAACGCAGGCGACCATGTTTGGCGGAGGAATGGAGTGGATTTAACTCAAACCAGCACAACAATTAAAGTGGTAAGTTCAGGTACTTTTATTGTAAATAACTCCGTTACATATAGTGCCAGTTTAACCTGTTTGTCAGACTTTTCCGAGCCTTTTGTATTCTATCCTGAGGCAGATAGTGATGGTATGGTCGTCTTTCCAAACCCGGTGAGAAACGGCATAATCAATGTTGAGACTGTCCAGAATCTGATCAACGCAACAGTTCAGATTATTGACGCAAACGGAATTATACACAAGAGCTATAAGGTTCAGAAGTTCGAGAGCCAGAAAACATTTGATATATCAGACTTGAACGCAGGGGTATTTTTTGTCAGGATAACGTCGGCCGCCTTTAACGGCACTAAAAAAATTGCGGTGGTGAACTAAGTTAGGGGGGAAGAATAATATCTTGAAAAAAGTGGAATAGTTATATTATAGCTCAAATAATGTTTTAAATTTGTCCCCTTATATCTATACATAACACAACTAAACAACGCCTTGCTTGATAAAGTAAGGTTTTTTATACGGTTCCATCTCTAATGTGCAAAAATTTACTTAATCAGATAATTCGAAAGGCCTTCTTATTTGTATCCATTTTACCCATAAGTGCTTACTCGCAAGTAGACATCACCTCTCCATCTCCACGGGCTGTCTATCAGCAGGATATTACCGGTAAGCGAGACGTTCCCATAAGTGGTAAATTTAGTATTCCGGTAGACAAAATAGAGGCAAGAGGGGTACCTGTCCTTTTAGGGCAAGGTGAAGAAACTCCATGGCGGGATCTTGATGTAGCACCTGAGAAAGGGGTCTTTTCTGGAAATATTTCTTTAAAAGGAGGCTGGTATACGATTGAAATCAGAGCGACATCCAACGGTAACGTCGTGGGTCGCGATATTTTGGAGAGGCTAGGCGTTGGAGAAGTTTTCTTAATTGCCGGACAGTCCAATGCTCAGGGTCTTCACAAATATCCTGGTCCTTCTGCAAGCGATGACAGAGTTGTATATGTGTCGAATTATAGCAATGATGTTCAGGATCTATTAACTGATCCACCCGCGCCTCAATTTTCCAGAGTCACTTCAGACCTTGGATTTATGGCCCCACGTGGCCAGGGTGCCTGGTGCTGGGGGCTATTGGGTGACATGCTCGTTGCAAAACTGGGTGTTCCAATTTTATTTATTAATACTGCCTGGGAAGGCACTTCAAGTGAGAACTGGGCAAAAAGTGCTCAGGGATTACCTACCAACAATATGTATGGAGGATTTACTTATAATGCGGGTATGCCATACGCCAATCTTCGTATAGCCGCAAAAAACTATGCTAATCAATATGGTGTAAGGGGAATATTATGGATGCAGGGAGAGACTGATGGCTTATTTAGAACTCCTGCTACCCAGTATCGTGACAACCTTCAAACGGTTATGAATATTTTGGGAAGCGATACAGGCAAAAGAATTACCTGGGTAATTGCCAGAACTTCAAGAACTGCGAAGGATAGCAATACGCCATCATCCACGAATCCTGAGATCATTGCAGCTCAAAATTCCGTTATTGATGCAAGTTTCAACCCTACGTATCCAGGCCCTGAAACCGATCCACTTGATCCTGAGAGATCGCCAGATCATACGCACTTTAATGGAGCGTCTTTGACACTTTTAGCCACTGCCTGGTATAACTCTCTGGACGCAAATTTTTTCTCAAGAGTCCCTCCGGTAGCTCCTGCGGCTGTTCCGGAAATAGCTGCTACATGTGTTACAGCTAATAACGCGGTAACGATTACACTGCCTGGCGGATATGCTTCGTATCAATGGAGCAATGGCGCTACAGGTCAGTCAATAACTGTCACTCAAGCTGGGGCATACAGAGCTACGGTTAAGGATAACTTCGGCAATTCCATATTAAGTCCAATAGTGACTTTGGAAAATAATGCCCTTCCAGTTACGCCACAAATCGTTCAGCAGGGCCAGCAACAAGCCTGTGCTGATTCTTCGTTTACTTTTTCTGTAAATGGCGAAAATGATATATATAACTGGTTTAAGGATGGAGGCACAACTCCGGTAGCTACCGGTTCAAGTGTGAAGATTTCAGAAAGTGGTAGCTATTATGTACGTCGGGAAAATATATTTGGCTGTAAATCGGCTAATTCCACGAATTCTTCGCTGACTATTCAACCCAAAATTTCAAAGCCACTGATCACGTCAGCAGGACCGTTTAGTATAACAGCATCTATAGATCAACCAGGATTAAATGAGCAATATGTCTGGCAACGACCTGGAATAGAGGGAGATACGATTGCCAATGTAATCAAGGTTATGAAATCGGGCGATTATACTGCCCAGGCAAAAGCCACTTTCACTATCGGAAATAATTCCATAGTATGTTATTCCGACACATCCACGCGTGAATTCAAAACCAACGAAAGTAATGACGTTGTGATTTATCCGAATCCAAGTCAGGAAGCATACATCTACATTGAGTCGCGTGATCCGATCAAGGACGCCAAAGTGACGATGTACGACCTTTTTGGTAGAATACTATCGGTTCAAAGCATTCCGTCTCTGAACAGTCGATTCCAGATCAATGTGTCCGATCTGCCAACCGGGAAATATATCCTGAGAGTGGTAGGGGCGACTGACACACTTACGAAGCAAATCGTTATTAAATAAGTATCATATTGGTTTCATGCTAAATAAGCCCTGCCTTGGTAGGGCTTATTTAGCATGAAACTAATTAGGTAAAAGAAAAACCAAAGAATTTGATTGATAAACTTGCAGCTACTAACTTTGAAAGACTGAGAAATTGTAGCTCTTTTAATCAATTTATGGCTACATTTAATATTCCAAGCCAAAGTTTGTCTATATGAAAAGTACATATCTTCCTTCAGACTATTTGCCCATTTTGGTGCAGTTCCTGTTGGCAGCTGGTTTTATAGGGGGAACGATGATCGTTACCCACCTCATTGGACCAAGCAGAAAAAGTAAGAAAAAGGACGACCCCTTTGAATGTGGTATTGAATCAGTAGGCGATGCCCGCGCGCCGATTTCCGTGAAGTATTTTCTCGTGGCGATTTTGTTTGTGTTGTTTGATGTGGAAGTAATATTCATGTATCCCTGGGCAGTAAACTTCAAAGGGCTAGGCATGTTTGGGTTTCTTGAAATGATTGTATTCATGGCTCTTTTGCTTTCAGGTTTCTATTATATCATCAAGAAAGGTGTATTGAACTGGGAGGAGTAAGAATCGTTGAGTATTTCAACTATGGCAAATATGAAAGAAGTAACAATAGCTGAAGCTCCTGCGGGGCACAGCGGTTCTGGTTTTTTTGCAACTTCATTTGATGAAGTTATAGGCTTAGCGCGTAGTTATTCACTATGGCCTTTGCCTTTTGCAACTTCATGTTGTGGTATCGAGTTCATGGCCACCATGGGTGCGCATTATGATATATCCAGGTTTGGTTCTGAAAGGCCGAGCTTTTCACCTCGTCAGGCAGATTTGCTGATGGTGATGGGGACCATTGCCAAGAAAATGGCGCCTGTTGTGAAGCAGGTATACCTTCAGATGGCAGAACCAAGATGGGTACTTGCCGTTGGTGCGTGTGCTTCGAGTGGAGGTATATTTGATACCTACAGCGTTTTGCAAGGTATCGACAGAATTATCCCGGTGGACGTATATGTACCTGGCTGCCCGCCAAGACCGGAACAAATCATTGACGGATTGATGCAAATTCAATATCTCGCTCAGAACGAGAAACTTCGTCGGAGAAATACCGACGAATATCAGGAATTACTGGCTTCTTATAATATACAATAATCTATGCTTAGCAATCAGGAAGTAGCGGAAGAATTATTGGGGAAATTTGGAGATCAGGTTTTTAATTTCGAAGAGCCTTATGCTCTGTTAACGCTTTCGACAACGCGTGAAGAGATCATACCGGTTCTGGATTTTCTGAAATCGCACAAGAATTTCCAAATCAATTTCCTTACAGATTTGACAGGTATTCATTTTCCGGATAATGCGGGAGGAGAATTTATGGTGGTATATCACCTTCACAGTTTTATACACAATTTCCGTGTTCGGATAAAGGTTTCAATTCCGGAGGCGGATATCCATATACCAACAGCAACAGGGCTGTATGAATGTGCCAACTGGATGGAGCGTGAAACATACGATTTCTATGGAATATTGTTCGACGGGCATCCGAATCTCAAACGAATTTTGAATATTGAAGAAATGGATTATTTCCCGATGCGAAGAGAATATCCGCTCGAAGATGCAACCAGAGAGGATAAAATTGACGCACTGTTCGGTAGATAAATTTATTGATAAGATTTAGGTTATGGCAGATATTGAATTATTACCTCATAAAGTCCCGGCTAATGCGGAATTGCCAGAGTTGGTTGAAGAGTTAACAACTCTTAACCTAGGCCCGACTCACCCTGCCACGCACGGAATTTTTCAGAACATCCTGAAAATGGATGGAGAGAAGATCGTTTCCGGCGAACAAACCATTGGCTATATTCACAGGGCATTTGAAAAAATAGCCGAAAGACGACCGTTCTATCAGATTACAACCCTGACGGACCGGATGAACTACTGCTCGTCTCCGATCAACAATTTCGGATGGCATATGACAGTTGAAAAGTTGCTTCAGGTAGAAGTTCCAAAAAGAGCTCAGTATATCAGAGTTATCATGATGGAGCTTGCCCGTATTTCTGACCATATTATCTGTAATAGTATCCTCGGTGTTGACTGCGGAGCTTTCACAGGCTTTTTATATGTGATGCAGAAACGAGAGGAGATTTACGAGATATATGAGGAAATGTGCGGAGCGCGCCTGACGACTAATATGGGTCGTGTAGGAGGGATGGAAAGAGATCTTTCCAGCACTGCAATTCGCAAAATAAAAGAGTTTATCAAGAGCTTCCCGGCCGTTCTGAAAGAGCTTGAAAAGCTGTTGAACAGAAACAGGATATTCATGGACCGCACCATCGGATGCGGGCCAATTTCTCTTGAAAGAGCTTTATCATATGGTTTTACAGGGCCCAATCTGAGGGCCGCAGGTCTCGATTATGATGTAAGGGTGATGAATCCGTATTCTTCATACGAAGACTTTGATTTCATTATTCCGGTAGGTCAGCATGGGGATACCTATGACCGCTATATGGTAAGAAATGAGGAAATGTGGCAAAGCCTCAAAATTGTGGAACAGGCAGTGAACAACCTGCCTGAAGGTCCATATTACGCCGATGCTCCTGAATTCTACCTTCCTCCAAAACAGGAAGTATATAGAAACATGGAGGCGTTGATTTACCATTTCAAAATAGTGATGGGGGAAATCGATGCACCGGCTGGTGAGGTTTATCATGCAGTGGAAGGCGGTAATGGAGAGTTAGGTTTTTACCTGGTGAGCGACGGCGGGAGAACTCCATATCGTCTGCATTTCCGGAGACCAAGTTTTATTTATTACCAGGCATATCCTGAAATGTGTAAAGGAAGCAGCTTGTCTGATGCCATATTAACGATGAGTAGCATGAATGTTATCGCGGGAGAACTCGACGCGTAACATTCTTACTTATATTGATTTGACGGATATGATCTGTCAGAATATTACAAAAATTCAAGTTTAGAAGAACCATGACCGATACTCCAAACTCAGTTGCATTTACTCCAGAGCGACTTGTCAAGGTTAATGAAATTATAGCACGATATCCGGAAGGCCGACAGAAATCGGCCTTATTGCCGATTTTGCACGTGGCCCAGGAACAATGGGGTTGGGTAAGCAGCGAGGTGATGGATTATGTTGCGGATATCCTAAGTATCAAACCGGTTGAAGTATATGAAGTGGCTACTTTTTATACAATGTACCATCTGGAGCCGGTTGGAAAGCATGTGATAGAATACTGTCGTACAGGTCCATGCTGCCTGATGGGAGCAGATGACGTGTACGGTCATTTGAAGAAGAAACTAGGAATCGAAACCGGACAAACTACCGAAGATGGGCTGTTCACCTTGAAAGAAGTTGAATGTCTGGCCGCATGCGGATGGGGGCCGGTTTTTCAGATTCGGGAAAAATATTACATGAACCTGACCAACGAAAAGGTCGACGAAATTATTGATGAACTTAGCAAATAGGTCATACCGCCTTGCTAAATACTAATCCTCAAATGGCGAAGAAAATATTAACAGAATATATCAACGTCCCTGGTATTGAAACCTTCGATGTTTATCGGAAACAAGGAGGATATACTGCTGTAGAGAAAGTGCTGAAAACCATGACGCCAGACGAGGTTGTGGAAGAGGCGAAGAAATCGGGTGTGAGAGGAAGAGGTGGTGCAGGTTTCCCGATGGGGATGAAATGGGGCTTTTTGGCCAAGCCGGAAGGTGTACCACGTTATCTCGTTTGCAATGCGGATGAGTCGGAGCCGGGAACTTTCAAAGATCACTATTTGATGAAAACGATTCCTCACCTGTTGGTGGAGGGGATGATCGTTTCCAGTTTCGCATTGGGAGCTAACAAATCTTTCATATATGTGAGAGGGGAGTTGATGTATGTGATCCGCATTCTTGAAAAAGCAATTGAGGAAGCCAAAGCAAAAGGGTTTCTTGGTAAAAATATATTAGGAACAGGATACGACCTGGAACTGGTTGTTCAGTCGGGTGGTGGTGCATATATATGTGGAGAGGAAACCGCCCTGTTGGAATCTTTGGAGGGAAAACGTGGAAATCCGCGTAACAAACCTCCTTTCCCTGCTGTAAAAGGTCTATATCAATCACCAACGGTTGTTAATAATGTTGAGTCCATTGCAAATATGCCCTGGATCATTAACAATGGCGGTGATGCATATGCAGGAATCGGAATTGGAAGAAGTACTGGTACCAAATTGATTTCCGCATCAGGTCATATTCAAAAGCCTGGCGTTTATGAAATTGAGTTGGGATTAAGTGTGGAAGAATTCATGATGTCGGATGAGTATTGTGGAGGTATCAGAAAAGGACACCACCTGAAAGCACTCGTTGCGGGCGGATCGTCAGTTCCTATTCTTCCTGCTAATCTGATTATGAAAACAGCCAACGGCGAGGATCGCCTGATGAGCTATGAGTCATTGTCAGACGGTGGCTTTGCAACAGGAACCATGCTTGGTTCGGGAGGTTTTATCGTATTTGACGAAACCGCTTGTATTGTAAAAAACACCTGGAATTTCTCAAGATTCTATCACCACGAGTCTTGCGGACAGTGTAGCCCGTGCCGTGAAGGTACAGGCTGGATGGAAAAAGTATTGCACCGGATTGAACATGGGCATGGCAATATGCATGATGTCGATCTTTTGGTAGATATATCTAAGAAAATTGAGGGTAATACCATTTGTCCTTTGGGAGATGCGGCTGCATGGCCTGTTGCCAGCGCCATCAGGCACTTCCGTGACGAGTTCGTATGGCATATCACGAACCCAACCGAAGCTACGGCACCGGGTGCGGTATATATGGGTGATATGGCACTGGTGTGATCCGGCCGAGGTAAAGTGTTGATATAAAAAGATTTAGAAAATACATTGCGACCTGAGTGGTCGGTCTGTTAAGGATATATATTATTACGGGCATGGAAGAAACAAAACCACAGTTAATAAAAATCACTTTCGATGGTATAGAGGTGGAAGTGGAACCTGGCACGACCATTATGCAGGCGGCGAGAAAGATTGCGGAGGCTGATGAAAGCCAGGCGGGTCTTGTTCCCCCGGCAATGTGCTACTACAAGCCGCTGCCCACGTCGGGAGGTAAGTGTCGTGCATGTCTTGTAAGAGTTTCTCAGGGATCGGCTAAAGATCCTCGCCCGATGCCAAAATTGGTTCCTTCGTGTATAACTCAGGCTCAGGATGGTATGGTGGTCGAAAACACCACGAACCCTTCGGTGTTGGAGGAGCGGAAAGGAATCGTCGAGTTTCTATTGATCAATCACCCGCTTGACTGCCCGATTTGCGATCAGGCTGGAGAGTGTCACTTGCAGGACTTTGCTTTTGAACATGGTTCTGCAAAAACAAGATATGAGGAAGAGCGCCGTACTTTCGAAAAAGAAGATATAGGTCCTTATGTTCAGCTTCATATGACACGTTGTATCTTGTGTTACAGATGCGTGTTCACTGCTGATCAAATCACCAATAAACGCGAGCATGGTGTCATGTATCGCGGAGATACTGCAGAAATCAGTACATATATCCAGAAGAGCATAGATAATGACTTCTCTGGTAATATTATTGATGTTTGTCCGGTAGGAGCGCTTACTGATAAAACTTACCGTTTCAAAAACCGGGTATGGTTCTCGAAACCGGAAGACGCACACTGCGATTGCGACAAATGCTCAGGTAAAGTCATTTTGTGGTATCGGGGCGATGAAGTAATTCGCGTGACGGCCAGAAAGAATACATGGGGCGAGGTGACTGAGTTTATTTGCAACAAATGTCGTTTCGAACGTAAAAAAACGAGCGACTGGGTATTGGAAGGGCCGACAAAAGTGAAACGCAGCTCAGTTATTTCTGCCAATAAGTATCGTGCAGATCTAATTAAAAAGCCAGACTTTGCGCTAAAATTGGCGGCTACGCAGTTCAAAGAGATTGATGATACCCGCCCATATGTAACGGATGAAGAAACCATCCGTCAGCAAAGTATTGAGAATAACGATAAGGCGAACCACAGGTCGCTCCTGATTCAGAATAACTAATTTGATTACCGAAAATGGAATTAATACCATTTATAATTAAGACTGTAACGATCCTGGTCGTTTTTGTGATCACGTTGCTTATTGCGATGTATTCGACCTGGGGCGAACGCAAGGTTGCTGGTTTTATGCAGGACAGAATGGGCCCTAACCGAGCGGGACCAGGAGGATTATTGCAACCATTGGCAGATGCAGGAAAAATGTTCTTTAAAGAGGACTTTATACCAGCTTTGGCAAGTAAAGGTTTATTTATTGCCGGACCTAGTTTGGCGATGTTGACAGCATTACTGGCTAGTGCGGTTATTCCTTTTGGAAGTACAATCCGGTTCAAAGGAGTTGAAGTGCCGTTGCAGGGAGTTGAATCAAACATTGGAATTTTATACGTTTTTGGTGTTGTAGCGCTGGGGGTATATGGAATTATGGTGGGAGGCTGGGCTTCCAACAATAAGTTCTCCCTTCTTGGAGCGATCCGGGCGGCATCACAGAATATCAGTTACGAAGTTGCAATGGGTCTCTCGTTAATCGCCATATTAATGATGAGCGGTTCTTTATCTCTTGGAGAAATAGTAGCACAACAACATGGTGGCAACTGGAATATCTTTTACCAGCCACTGGGCTTTATCATCTTCATTACCTGTTCTTTTGCGGAATGTAATCGCGTACCGTTTGACCTTCCCGAATGTGAAACGGAGCTTGTTGGTGGATATCATACCGAATACGGTAGTATGAAGCTGGGTTTTTATCTGTTTGCAGAGTATATCAACATGTTCATTTCGTCGGCTATTATATCTGTTTTGTTTTTTGGAGGCTATAATTATCCGGGAATGGATTGGGTATATGCAAAACTGACTTCGTCATTTGGAACCCAATTAGGTCATAATATAGCGACCCTGATAGGAAGTGCGGTATTCCTTGGTAAAGCGTTGTTCTTCATATTTTTCTACATGTGGGTTCGCTGGACATTGCCAAGGTTCCGATATGATCAGTTGATGAACCTGGGGTGGAAAAAACTGATACCTTTGGCGGTTCTGAATATTATGATCACTGCCATGGGTGTGTTGTTTATAAAGCCATTCATTACGTCTTTATTAAACTAATACTCATTTCGGGAAGCGGTATCCGGGGTTTGGATATCGGTAAGAATGATTACTAAAATGAATAATCCGGAACTTGAGTTTCGCATTGATATAAAACATTCGTTGCCATGCAATTGACAAATCGCTCAAAGCAAGTAAGCAATAAGGAAATGACCTTTGCAGAAAAGGTTTATTTGCCGGCTATCGCCACAGGGCTTGCTATTACGATAAAGCACTTTTTTGCCAAAAAGGTAACCATAGAATATCCGGAGGTAAAAAGATATCTTGGGCCGGTTTTCCGTGGAAGGCATATCCTTAAAAGAGATGAGCAGGGAAGAGAGCGTTGCACAGCCTGTGGGCTTTGCGCTGTGGCTTGTCCTGCTGAGGCTATTTCAATGGTTGCTGCTGAACGGGAAAAGGGAGAGGAGAAACTATATCGCGAAGAGAAATATGCGGCAGTGTATGAAGTCAATATGCTTCGCTGTATTTTCTGTGGATTGTGTGAGGAAGCTTGTCCTAAGCAGGCGGTTTATTTGAGACACGATGAATTCGTACCTGTGTTTCACGATCGCGATCAGGTGATTTGGGGAAAAGACTTGCTGGTAGAAGATATGAACAGCAGATATACCCGCGAGGCATGGACAAAAGAAGAAGCTCTGGCACTGGATAACAAAAGAGCTAACGGCGAAGTGACCAATGTTGTCCCTCGTGCAGTACCCTGAACCGCATATTAACTGCAAGATTTTTTTATTTTGAGCATATGAATCCGACACTTTCCTTTTTTTATTTTTTGTCCGCACTGACCATTTTAAGTGCATTAATGGTGGTTATAGCACGTAACCCAATTCATAGTGTACTTTACTTGATCCTCACATTTTTCACCTTGTCGGGGCACTATATCTTGTTGAATGCGCAGTTTTTGGCAGCGGTTAATATCATTGTATATGCCGGGGCAATCATGGTTCTATTCCTTTTTGTGATCATGTTTTTAAATATGAAACAAGACCACGAAGAAGCCAAAACCAACCTGACCAAAATAGCTGCGACTATCGTTGGCGGTACAATATTCGTTATCCTTTTTGGTGCATATCGTAAATCTGCGATACCGGGAGCGAATCCATATGAGTTTGATTCACAGGTAGGTATGATCGAGAATTTGGGTCATTTGCTCTTCCGTGAATACCTTCTGCCGTTTGAGCTTATTTCAATATTACTTCTGGTAGCCATGGTTGGCGCTGTGATGCTGGGTAAACGGGAAGTAGGGGAGAGACATTTTTAGAAAATCGTTGAATCAGGCTAAAATTCAAGGTTTCGGTTCAACACATATATTTTAGTAAGTCTGCTTTTCTCATTTTTGGGAAGGGCAGACTTTTTCATTAGATACCATCCCCATTTTTGTTTCGGATCCAGGCTTTTCATAATTTGAAAATAGTATGCTTGCATAATATTCATGTCTTTTGTTAAATTTGTCTGAGCCGAGAATGTCACTTACGGGAGGTACTGATGCGCAAAGAAAAAACGATTGATTTTCAGATTAAAAGGGCCTGGCATTCAATTTCCAGAATGTACAACACATATGCCTCCAGGTACGATATTACCATGGCAGTAGGCTACGTGTTACTCAATATCGATCTTGAAAATGGAACGCCGGCAACCAAAATTGCTCCGCTATTAGGAATGGAGCCCCGGAGTTTGGTCCGTATGTTAAAGAATATGGAAGAGCGGGGACTGATCACCAGAGAAATATATAAAGGCGACAAAAGATTTGTAAGAATAGTATTGACTGACCTTGGCAGAGAAAAAAGGGAGCTGTCGCGGGAGGGAGTGATCGTGTTCAACAACATGATGCGGGAGAAAATCCCTTTGGACAAGCTGGCCGTATTTTTTGAAGTAGTAAATGAAATCACAAGACTGGTGGAGGATGAAAACGTTAAGCTGAAAGCTGGTGATTTAAACGAAGACATCTTACCATAAGTTAGAAACTAAAACCTTAAATAATGAATCGTTCAATTCGTAAAGTAGCTGTATTGGGATCTGGCATTATGGGATCTCGCATAGCATGTCATTTTGCCAATATAGGTGTTGAGGTTTTATTGCTGGATATCGTACCTGCCGAACCGAATGAATTGGAAAAGAGCAAAGGGCTGACGACCGCAAGTCCAGTTGTCAGGAATAGAATTGTCACCACTTCATTTCAGAATACGCTTAAAGCCACGCCTGCATCACTATATAACGCGGCAGATGCATCACGAATCAGACTCGGTAATTTCGATGATAACCTTGCCGATATCAAAAACTACGACTGGATAATCGAGGTTGTTGTTGAGCGACTGGATATTAAAAGGGCTTTATATGAAAAAGTGGATCAATTAAGGAAGCCGGGAACACTCATTACTTCCAATACTTCCGGGATACCGATCCACCTCATGGCTGAAGGAAGAAGTGAAGATTTTAAAAAGAATTTCTGCGGAACTCACTTTTTCAATCCACCCAGGTATCTGAAGTTATTGGAAATCATTCCAACCGCGGATACAGATCAGAGCATTGTTGATTTCCTGATGCACTATGGTGATTTGTATTTGGGTAAAACTACTGTTTTATGCAAAGACACTCCGGGATTCATTGCCAATAGGTTAGGGATATATGCCCTGATTCAGACGATTCGGGCTGCTGAGGAGATGAATTTGTCGGTCGATGAGGTAGATAAATTGACTGGACCTGTGATAGGAAGGCCGAAGTCGGGCACTTACCGGCTTTCGGATGTAGTAGGTTTGGATACGACGGTTCATGTCGCTCGTAATTTGTATGAATCGGGAGCGGAAACAGATGAGTCTCGGGAAGGATTTGCGCTCCCAGCTGTGATGCAGAAATTATATGATAACAAGTGGTTGGGAGATAAATCCGGACAGGGTTTTTATAAAAAAATAAAAGACGAAAAAGGTAAGTCCGTCATTTTGGCGCTTGACTTTAAATCGCTGGAATATGTGCCTTCGGGAAAAGTAAAATTTGATACTCTTGAAGCAACCAAAGCGATCTCGGAAGTGCCAAAGCGTTTCGCTGTACTGCTGAAAGGAAAGGACAAGGCAGGGGCGTTTTATAGGAAAACGTTTTCTGATATATTTAAATATGCCTCTTTCCGAATTCCGGAAATCTCAGATGAATTATATCGTATAGATCAGGCAATCTGCGCCGGTTTTGGCTGGCAGGTTGGTTTGTTCGAAACGTGGGACGCCATGGGTGTCGAGAATATGATTCAGATAATGGAGAGTGAGGGGTTCAAGCCTGCGCCATGGGTGTATGAGATGATTTCTTCAGGTAACGGCGCTTTCTACAAACTAGAGAACGGAAGTAAGTTTTACTACGATATCAATACAAAATCTTACAAGAAAATACCTGGTCAGGATTCATTTATTATCCTGAGCAATCTTACCGACAAAATCGTTTGGAGAAATGCCGGAGCCAATGTATACGATCTGGGCGACGGAATCCTGAATCTTGAGTTCAAGTCGAAGATGAATACGATGGGTTCTGAAGTGATCGAGGGGATTAATAAGGCGATCAGTCTGGCTGAAAAGGATTTTCAAGGGCTTGTCGTCGGAAACGATTCAAACGATGCATATTCCGCAGGAGCGAATCTGGCCATGCTCTTTATGTTCGCCATCGAGCAGGACTTCGATGAAATTAATTTGGTAATCGCCCAGTTTCAGCAAACGATGATGCGGGCTCGATATTCGTCTATTCCGGTCGTAACTGCACCACATTCTTTGGCTTTGGGTGGGGGCTGTGAATTAAACCTCCATGCCGATAAGATTGTTGCCCATGCCGAAACATATATTGGTCTGGTAGAATTTGGAGTCGGGCTGATACCGGCTGGGGGAGGAACCAAAGAAATGGCACTCCGTTGTTCGGATATGTACCAAACTGGCGACCCTGAGCTAAATATTTTACAAAATGCTTTCATGAATATCGCTCAGGCAAAAGTATCAACTTCGGCTGCTGAGGCATATGCAATGAACTATCTTCAGGATAAAGACCAGATTGTTCTTAATCGGAGCAGGTTAATTGCGGAAGCTAAACAAGCGGCTATCAGTTTGGCCGAAAGTGGATATACTCAGCCCAAGCAGCGCTCGGATATTAAAGTTCAGGGTAAAACCGGGATGGCGTTATTCATGGCAGGTATATCGCAAATGAGAATGGCCAATTATATATCCGATCATGACGCCAAGATTGCCAATAAGCTGGCATATGTGATCAATGGCGGTGATTTAAGCTACCCGCAACTGGTGACTGAACAATACCTACTGGATTTGGAGCGAGAAGCATTTCTTTCCTTATGTGGAGAGCGTAAAACACTGGAGCGGATGCAGGGCTTGCTAAATGGTGGAAAGCCTCCCAGAAATTAATTTATGGTATATTATGTTAATAGGGTTTGTGGTGTTCATCAACTGGCAAGGGAAGAAAAATTATATATGTCTGACGGGAAGCATCTCATTGAAATTGGTGGCATAAGTTATTCGGTGGCGAAACATTAATACTACTTCTCATATTTACACAAGACGAGTTTAGAAATCAGAACGAACTAAAATGATCTCAAAAAAAGCGAAATACGCGCTGAAAGCATTAAAAGTGTTGGCTGAACAATATGGTCATGGGCCGGTGCTGATCTCATATATTGCTGAGAAAGAGAAGATTCCTAAAAAGTTTCTCGAAGCAATCCTTTTGGATTTGAGAAATAATGGTGTTTTACAAAGTCAGAAAGGAAAAGGAGGTGGATATCTTTTACGCGTACCTCCTGCGGAAGTCAGTTTTTCAAAGGTGCTGCGTATTATCGACGGACCGATAGCACCGGCGCTGTGTGTTTCGTTGCTTTTTTATGGAAAATGTGATGACTGTCGCGACGAAGAAACGTGTAGTCTGCGAGTTGTCTTGGAAAAATGGCGAGACGCAAATCTTGCGGTTTTAGATAAAACTACGTTGAATGACCTTTTGCTAGTCGATGCAGCCGCAACCACCCTCCTAACGCCGTAGAGCGCGGAGGTCATTTCTTAGATACAACTTCACATCATCCGGGCTCTCAACGAGGGTATAATTCTGCGAGACATATTTGTACAATTCCGGATAGCTGCCTAAGCCTTGTGTAGCTTTGTCCTGCGCCCATAGACTGTTTTTTCCAACAGCATCCAAAACAACCGCCGGCTTATTGTCGATAAGGTTGGCCAAATATCGTTGGAGATAAACTTCTTGCAATGGGTGTTTGAATATGGAGCGAATGCTGTGGTTCTCCGCCACGCCCTGCGGCATTTGCGTTTCTACATAGTATTGACAATTCCAACCCCATACTACGAGATATTCACCTGCTTTAGCATATTTTTTGATCGCAATAGCGACTTCGCTGAAGGGAATATTTCTGTTATTTTTCTCGTCTGACGGATATATATTGATGGGCTCTCCAAATTTGAGTTTCTGAAATGCCTGAAATCCACCGAGAGCTGACAGCGATATAAGACAAAATGCAAGAAGAATTGTCGGATTTTCCCTGTAACGGTTGAGCCAGTTAGCAAAAATGACAGCAAGAGGAACTATCATGAAGAGCCAGTAATGGAGATATCCTGAGCCAGTTCTGGATATCGCAAGTAGCGTAAAGACAATCCAAATCAAAGGAAATATAAAGAACGATCCTTTGTTTTCTTGCTTATTCTTTTGGAGAATAGAGACGAGTAAAAGAAAAAACAGTTGAGGTAAAACATACACCAAAACTGAAGGAGAATGAAATAATCCGTCCGGCAAGGCCATTAAATTACCCCACCACGATGTCTTATCTCCATATTGAAAATTCGCAATGATATAAAATTGGAAAAAATCTGAAGTGACTCCGCCGAAGTAAAGAAGCAGCAGAATTACAAGCAAGGTTGAAATGCCGCCCAGAATAAAACTAACAGCACCTCGCGCATCCTTTTTTTGAAACCATAACAGATATAAAACCCACAATACCAGAATTGCGACCATGGGCAACGTCTGTAATTTACCGAAAGGAAGAAGAGCAATCAGCGACCCAATGAAAAATGGAATAGTAGGAGTCGTCAAACGCTTTGTGCCACAGATGGAAATCAGGAGTAATATGATTGCCATAAGCGAGATCGGAATATGCTCACTTGAAAAATGGACAAAATCATTCTGTTGAACAAACGCAAAAAACAACGTCATTGGGAATGTAACAGCCATCGCAATGGATATGCCAAACCAGTTTCGTATTGCGAAGTAAAAAGCTGCTATTGTGATCGCTACAAGTACAATGGCGGCAGTATGCGCCGATGTATAATCAAAAACGCCTCGAAAATAGGATGGAATCAGCAGAAAATAGCTACCTAGCGGTCCGCCTGTTGTTCCATCAACTGACCTCCAGAATATCGGATCCTTTGCCAAAGTCATGGCCTGCGTCAGCATCTGGCTTTCGTCCGGGTTCAATTCACGGTTAAAAAGCAAGACAGGCATCCGCATCATGAACAACAGAACTGTGCTTAATAGCAAATAAATTCTTTCAGCAATAGACGGTATGATGAATGATTTGGCATAAACAAGTAGGCAAATCCCAAGACCAATGATATAGCCGAGGAACCAGTATATTATCGGATGGGCGTCAAATTGAATGCTCATGACTATATCAGCTAACGGTCTCTATCTTGTCAACAAATGCTTTATAGTTCTTGACAGGAATAAAGTGTCTTTGCGTGCGATATTGAAGAACCATGAATACGAGAAAAAGGGAGATTAGAAATGATTGCAACATCAGAATCACCAGTGTACTTCCTAATGTGGAAGCCCAACCGGGAGTGGCATTTCCGATCAATTTCAAAAAAGCAATAACAAAAATGAACGCGATCGCCAATGCTGACATCACAATCGAAAATATGAGAATCCGGACAGCTGTGGTATCAATCATTACGGAAATCGCACTCAGACCATGAAGAATCAGCGAAACAAAATTCATTTTACTGTCTCCAGCTAATCGTTTTGCCCGGTTTGTGAGCACCGAACTGTAGGGAATTCGTGATCGAATCACTCCCCCGGGGTAATTATTCCATATTTCGGACACACGGACCAGGTTCTGGAGACGTCGTTGAGGAATAATGCTAAAATTCCCAAATTTGATGACCTTCCCCGTTAAAAGCGTGAAAACAAACTTGTAGATTAGGTAAGAAAGCTGAAATACTAGGCCCTCAGTTCGTTTATTACGTTCAGCAAAAATGATTTTTCCAGGCTCTTCGCGAAGCTTTTTCACGAGTGCATTAATATCTGAAGGTGCGTCCTCGCCATCTGCATCCATCACAATCACGTTGTCACAAGGGATGTTTTCGGCCACATAAGACAGGCCAATGGTAATGGCTTTTTGATGACCCAGATTTCTGAAAAGGCTCAGAACCTTAACTTCTTTGCCGTGGAATAGCGTAAATGGTTCTTCTCGATCCCGGGAAGAACAGTCGTCGACTATTAAAATGGAAGTATTTTCGATAATTTCCGGCATTAAATCTTCATTGATCTTTTGGATCAAAAGGTTTAATGCCTCCCAGTCATTGAATTGCGGAATTATAATGACGTAGCTTTCAGGCATATAGGGGAATGTGTGCAGGAGTTTTGTGCAAGTTCACTCTTGCACAAAACTCCGGGAAGTGTGATCAGACTGTTTTGCTTGCCAAACGGGAGGCGATGCCGTCGTGAATCTGAGTAAGTGTCTCAACCAGACCATATTCCCAATTCCAACCAGGATAGTGAGATTTAAACTTGTTAAGATCGCTTACATACCATATATGATCCCCGATACGGTTCGTTTCCGAATATGAGTATGAAAGTTTGTTACCAGTAATTTTCTCACACAGAGTAATAGCTTCCAGCATCGAGCAGTTTGCAAAACGCCCGCCTCCTGCATTGTAAACTTCTCCCGGGCGAGGGTTTTGATAAAAATGCCAGAACATATTTACCAGGTCATGGCTGTGGATATTGTCACGAACCTGCTTGCCCTTATATCCAAAAATGGTGTAGTGATTTCCTGTGATTGCACATTTCATCAGGTAAGCCAGAAAGCCGTGAAGCTGAGCACCTGAATGGTTGGGTCCGGTAAGACAGCCGCCACGGAAAACACCAGTTTTCATGCCGAAGTATTTACCATATTCCTGCACCATGATATCAGCTGCAACTTTTGAGGCACCAAATACCGAGTGTTTAGTATGGTCTATGCTGTGATTTTCGTCAATACCATTTTTAAAATATGCATGGTTTTCGTCGATTTCCCAACGTGTTTCAAGCTCAACTAATGGCAAGTAATTTGGATTATCACCATATACCTTATTGGTTGAAGTAAAAATGAAAACGGCATCGGGCGTATGCAAACGCGTCATTTCCAGCATATTCAAAGTGCCTACTGCATTTACACCAAAATCAGTGAATGGTTCTTTCGCTGCCCAGTCATGGCTTGGCTGAGCTGCCGCGTGAACGATCATTTTGATATCAGTGCCATATTCTTTAAAAATCGGTTCAAGCTGGCTTACTTCGCGTATATCCGCAGCATAATGTTTGTAATTACTAAAAGCCTCCTGAATTCTGTTTTTATTCCAGTCAGTATTGCCGTCTGCGCCAAAGAAGTATTCTCTTAAATTATTGTCTATTCCTATTACAAGGTCAAATTTTTCAGAAAGAAATGCGACAGATTCACTGCCGATCAGACCGGCCGAGCCTGTTACTAATGCTATGTTCATGAAGGTATTTTTATATTGTTATAGCTGGATATATGTATACGCCCACTGACGCACGAAGTAACAAAGTAAATCAAACAAGGTAATTTAAGCAAATTAGCCTACTATAAAGGAGTAAACGGTAAAATTGATCCCGCAATTGTAAATTTTTTTAAAGGGATTGAAACAGGTTGACTGTTTTGTTTTTTCATCCGGCGAACGAAACTGGAAGAGTATTCCCCTGACATTCAAAAAAAGAGGCCGTTTTTAGACAGCCTCTTCGCATTGCACACCGCAATTATTCGAATTTCTAGAAGAAAATCACTTCTTGGCTTCCTTAACCGCAGTTACAGGGAAGTCTCCATATTGAGATGAGACTGTTCCCGTCAGAGTATCGCCTTTTTGAAGAAGGGAGTATTTGATCAGACCGCCCTGGAAATCCATGGCGAAAATGACCGAGTCCTGTTTTACGGTGAGATCCTTCATTTCCGTTTTTTCAGTATCTCCCACAAACCCAATGGTCTTACTGTCCTTCTGCTCAAAAGTGAAAAATCCCCATTCATATTCGGGTGGAACATCGCTGATCCTGTATTTCCATAAGCCAACTAATTCACCAGCCGTTACCGCTCTGTGTGCGGCTGTTGATAGGACGCCGGCCACAATCATCATCATTAAGAAGTACCTTGTTTTCATCATTGCAATAGAAAGGATTAAATGTTTCGAAGTGATCAACTCTTTGTTTCCTAAATTTATGCAAATCCGCTTACCGTACAATCTTTAATATTTAGATACTGGTTGTTTTAAAAATTATTTAATGCAGGCATTCTGATTCCAACAACTCGCGCAGGTCTTCTTCTATATCTTAACAGGTGTTTTCCGGGTGCAGCAGCGTGAGCAAGTTTTGTATCCACTTGGGCGGTATAACAGTTGCCGACTACCCGTTCATATCCCACTTAGTTTTAGTGCGTTTGGAGGAACCAGCTGCCAAAGATTTTGCCTCACCTCTTGTATCTCGCTCAAAGCACGACTACCCAATGCGGTGACGCTGAATATCCGTTTTCTGCGTCCGCCTCTCTCTGTTGTGGCTCCCCCCAATGCTGACTTTACAAAGCCTTTCTCTTCAAGCCGTATCAGCGTGTTATGAACAGTTCCAAATGTTACGCTTCGCCCGGTGTGCTCTTCCAAAGCCTGACTGATCGTGACGCCATATCCTTCGCCGTCCAGAATGGCGACCATCAGTAAAACGACTTCTTCAAATTCCCCCAAATAAGTACGGCGCATATTCAGATCTTATTAGTTTACATTTTCTCGTACAAATGTGTGTCACTTTTAGAAAGGTGCTTCGGTTGGCTGTAAACAGCAATTAAAGGTAGTTTTTGATTAAAATATCGTCCAGAAAAGAACGAGGACTGTCCGATATCGGACAATTTAAACGAAATGGGAATTGGTACTAGCCAGAATTTCGGCTTTAAGTGCAGATATTTCAATAATCCTCTACCCGCTTCGCAAGGCAAAGGGCGGATAGAGGGTTATTGGGGCTTTTTTTATTGTCGTAGATAACGTCCGCGAAGTAATTTCATCATATGAACGTTGATGCCCCATTGATCTGCCAATGGTTGGTTGGTATATGGCAATGTCGGCAAGTAATTTGGTGGGCCAAATTCGGTCAGGAACGTCATAACTTCACCGTTTTTGACTTTTCTCGTCACCACTTCGTCCCACCATGCAAAGTGTGCTTTGACAGTACTTTCCCATTCAGGCGCACGAGGGTCATTTACCTGCGGGCCTTCGGCATGTCCGATTCTGGCGTGGATATGGTTGGCTCGGGAAAGCGCAAGGGCGACTGTTTCTTTTTGGTCTTCCAACAAACTTTCGTGGACATTGCACCAGTGTGATATATCAAGCGTAATCTTTAAATCAGGATTTTTTTCCATGAAATTCCTTGCGATATGTGCAGCAAAAAGCATTCTGCCCCGGTGGGTTTCATGATATATGGGTACTCCTGATTTTGCACTTGCCTCAATGGTATGATCGATAATGGCCTTGTTTTGGTCGTAACTATAAAAATCCTTTCCGCTGTGGCAGTTGATATAGAGTGGTTTACGATCAAACAGCGTAGTCGCTTCGTCAATCGCTTTTTTAAACGAGGCGAGATGGGCAGTATAGGCAGTTTCCCCTGATCCGCAGAGATATCCAACTTCCAGATCGTACTTTTTCAGGGCTGCAAAGAGTTCTTTACGTTTCTCCGGATCGCCCTGCCACCACATTTCTATTCCGTCATATCCTTCTTTTTTTATTGCTGCGCAAAACTCGTCGGTACTGCCTTCGAAGCCCCAGTTGGTGCCCAGAATTTTAAGAGATTCTTTATTGGCAAACTGATATGGGGCGGGGGAGTTTTCGGTAATATCTTTCATAGTGGAAAGGATGGTCGTGCCGGTTATAGCTGAACTCATAAAACTTCGTCGGTTCATTTAGCTTTTAGCTGTTAGCGATTAGTGTTTAGTTGGGACTCGTCGTTTTTAATCACCTCGGGCGCATGTATATCACACACTCCCTTAATTTCTATTTCCGTTTTTCAGTAATCAAAGTATCCACTCTGGCAAAGATCGCTGCCGAAGCGGAGTCCAGGCCGCCAACGATCTTGACATTCGGATGTGCTTTCCGAAGTTCTGCCGCCCCAGTTTCTGATACACCGGATTCCCAGACATACACAGACTTCAGATTTTTGGATCCTAAGATATTTTTCAAACCTGTATCTGTAACTTTGGTATCGACCACGTTGAGATATTCTAGTCTTGATAAACCTTTCAAAGGCAGCAGGCCAGCGTCGGTAATAAGCGTATGTTCGATATGAAGCTTATTAAGGTTTTTTAGTTTGGAAATTTCTTTCATCCCCTGATCCGAGATTTTTGTTTTACCTACTTTAAGCCAAACGATCTGATCAGCCAGCGGAAGTAGTAAAGCAACTTGTTTATCGTCAAAATTTGGAGCGTTTACCGCACTCACTTCCAATAAGTTCTTATCTGCGGAAAGGCGATTTACTATCAGGCCAGCGTTTTTAAGCCCTTCAATCAACTTGGCATCCGGCTGCGAAACCGTCAATCCATCTAAAACAGACGCGGCGGCTGTTCCACCTTCATTCTGCGGGCCGGAAAGTTTGGCCAATGCAGGTTTAAGCTGGTCAGGAGCTTTCAGCTCAGATACCTTTTTGTCGGCCGGTGCTCCTTGATCGATCCACCAGGAAATAAGCGAGACCTGATCTGAGGAAAGCTGGGGTTTGCCTTTCGGAGGCATATGGTCGTCATCGCCTTCGGGCAACAGGCACCTCTTAATCATATCACTTTCGGCACCTTTCCCGGCAACAAAAGCAGGTCCGTTTTTTCCGCCTTTCGCGATTAACGCGAGTTCATCTAACCGTAAATCTCCTTTTTGCTTGGAGGCATTATGGCACTGGGTACATTTATTTTTTAAAATAGGTTGTACAATATCCTGATATACAACGGCTTCATCGATATTAGCAATGGGTTTTATTTCGGTAGATTCCTGTTCCAAAGGAGGCATTCCTGCTATGCTCCGAAAAGGCTCCGGGGTATATTGAGTCAAGAATTCTTCCCCATGTGTCAACGAGCCTCCATCGTGCCCGGCAGATAAAAGAAAAACAGTTGCCAGCGCAAAAGAAGGGAGATAGAGTAAGGGAGCAAACGGGATTTTATCTGAAAAATCGGATTTGGCCAGCCACGCTACCCACGCAAATGCTGCGACACCAATACCGGCCCATTGGTGATCCTCCAGCAATTCTGCATCATATCCTCCTCCCAACGAGAGCAGGTACCCCGCAATACAGGCAAAGGTGGCTCCAACCGCCGCCCAAAACAGGATAAAACTGATGGTGGATTCCGAAACGCCAATTTTACCGGTTCGTCTCCCGATTTCCAGAAGTACCGCGATAAGCAGAAAACCAATGGGTAGGTGAACGATAAGCGGGTGAAAACGGCCGATAAAAAATGCCCAGCTGGAGGCTTGCAATAAAATAAAACCCATATGAAACAGTTATGCGGAGAACTTTATTAATATGTATATCAGGCTACAACCTGGTTTATGACTTTGCCCTCGGTGTCAGTCAGCCGGAAATTTCTTCCCTGGAACGGATAGGTGAATTTTTCATGGTTAAAACCCATCAGATGCAGGATTGTTGCCTGAAGATCGTGAACATGAACGCGATCTTTTACACCGTAATAGCCTATATCGTCAGTTTCTCCATGAACATATCCCTGTTTTACACCGCCTCCAGCCATCCACATTGTGAACGCTTCGAGATGGTGATCGCGACCCATGAATGGCATCACGAGGCCGTTACGATTTTCCTGCATCGGAGTTCTTCCAAATTCAGCTCCCCAGACGATCAGCGTTTCTTCCAATAATCCTCTCATTTTCAGATCCTGGATCAACGCCGCAATCGGCCGGTCGGATTCCAGACATTTATGTCTCAAACCTCCTTCCACATTATGGTCGGCGGATGTTCCGTGGCCGTCCCATCCCCAGTCGAATAGCTGTACGAAGCGGACGTCATTTTCAACCAGTTTGCGCGCAAGCAGGCAGTTCATTGCGAACGTACCATCGCCCGGTTTTACACCGTACATATCCAATATAAACTGAGGCTCTTTCGAAACATCCATTACCTCCGGCACCGACATTTGCATCCGGAACGCCATTTCATATTGGCTGATACGTGTTAATATCTCCGGATCTTTTACGTCTTCATAGGTAACACGGTTGATCTCGTTGATGGCTTCGATTGTTTGCTTCCGCATATTGCGGTTCATACCATTCGGATCAGATACATATAGAACGGGATCTCCTCCTGTCCGGCATTGAACTCCCTGATATACAGATGGTAAGAAGCCACTTCCATATACACTTTTCCCTGCATCCGGTTGTTGACCACCTGACGCCAGCACGATGAAGCCAGGCAGATTCTGATTTTCGGAACCCAATCCATATACCGTCCATGCACCTAAACTGGGCCTACCTAATCGCGCACTACCGGTATGCATAAGCAATTGAGCGGGTGCGTGGTTAAACTGATCGGTATGCATTGCTTTGAGGAAAGTAATTTCGTCCGCAACTTTCTGCAAATGAGGTACATAATCCGACATCCACGCACCTGATTGACCATATTGAGCAAACTTGCTTCGTGGTCCCAACATTTTGGGAACCCCTTGAATAAAGGCAAACTTTTTCCCCTCCAGCAATTCGGCAGGACAATCTTTCCCGTCGTATTTTTGCAGTTCAGGCTTATAATCAAAGAGTTCCAGCTGAGAAGGCGCACCTGCCATATGGATATAGATTACCCTTTTCGCCTTTGGGGCAAACTGCGGGATTTTATCGGTCAGCGCGCCAGCAGCTTCAGCGGTCTTGGCGTCCGCCGATCCGCAAGAGTTAAGCAAAGAGCCAAGCCCAAGCGCACCCAATCCAAAACCAGCCGACTGCAGAAAATGACGCCTCGTCTGACGCTGCAAATCCGCATGTTGTAGTTCTTTTAATAGCTTTTCCATATCAATCAATTCGCCATTTCGATACTTGATAAATCCCCACACCCATTTTTTCCTTAACCGTCAACCTGTCCCCCCTTTCCTCCCTCCTCCTTTTCCTCCCTTATTCCTTAGTAACCACATTATCCAAATTCAACAAAACATTCGCTGAAACCGTCAATGCCGCCAGTTCGGGAGATTTTGCGGTCTGACCCTGATATGGCAAAATGCTGTCCACTTCACTTGGCTGGGTTTTATATGTTTGTAAAGCCTGTTTATATATCTTGAGTAAAACATTCAGACTTTTTTGCTCAATTGGTTGGAAAGTGAGCATTCGATATCCCTCTTTCAGCTGGGCTTCCGGTGTTTTTGCACTTTTCTGCATCTTTGTAGCCAAACTCTGCGCGGCTTCCAGATAAACAGGGTCATTGAGCGTAACTAATGCCTGTAAAGGGGTATTTGTCAATATCCGTCGCGATTGGCAGAATTCTCTGGTCGGTGCGTCAAAAGTCATCATCGATGGATATGGTGCAGTGCGTTTCCAGTAGGTATACACTCCCCGGCGATATCTGTCTTCGCCTTCGCTTAACACCCATTTTTCACCACTATACGGAGATTGCCAGATTTTATCCGGTTGCGGTGGCATCACGCTTGGGCCAAACATTTTTTTCGAAAGCAATCCACTGCATGCCAGCGCCTGATCCCTCACTTGTTCTGCGCTTAATCTCACACGTGGCCCACGGGATATCCAGTAATTGAAAGGATCTTTTTCCTGTTTCTCTTTATCAGTCTTAGAGCTTTGTCGGTAAGTAGATGACATCACAATCTCTTTCAAAAGTGATTTGACACTCCATTTGTAGTCATCCATGAAAGTTACCGCGAGCCAGTCAAGCAACTCCCGGTGCGTAGGTTCTGCGCCTTGAGAGCCAAAATCTTCGACAGTTTCCACAATGCCTTTTCCGAATAACTGCTCCCAAAAACGATTGACGATCACGCGGGAAGTGAGCGGGTTATCACGGCTGACGATCCATTTGGCAAGTCCAAGCCGGTCGCGGGAGTATTCTTTTGGAAAATCAGGCAACATCTCAGGAACATCGGCTTTTACCTCATTGCCTTTAACCATCCAATTCCCCCGAACGAAGACGTTTGTTTTTCTTGCATAGTCGTCCTTCCCTTCCCATAAAACTGGCATACTCTCGGGATAATGAGCAAGAACGGTTGCGTAATCAGTTACAATTTTTTGATATTCAGGATCTTGCGAGCCCGGTAGTGATTTCTGAAACGCGATCCAGGTAATCCGAACCCATTCTTCAGGGGTTTTCGGGCTTGATAAAGTCAAGTATATATCGTGCTTACCCTGAACTTCTGATATCGGGAGGACAAGAACGGAATCTTTCGTAGGAACCACGGTTTTCGCCAGAATTTCCCCATCTTTTTTGTCCAGATGAAAAGTGATTTCAGCTTTTTCAGCGCGGGTTGCAATATTCATCACTAACTGTCCTTTTCCGGTCAAATTGACTTGCGGAATTTTTGCATTTCCTTTATCCTTAACCCCATAATAAGATATGACAAGCACCGTAGACTGGTCGCCTTTTTCAAAATTATGCGCGTTGATCTTTGGCTCCATCACATTCATAAACTGGGTGAACTCTGGAACCAGTTTTGAATCGTGTTTTTTGACCCAGGATTTGATTTCTTCTACTTTCAGCGAATCATCACCTTTATAGAACCGCATTTTAGGCCATTCGTCCCACACGTCTTCATCACGCGTATTGTTGAAAAAAGCCATGTATTTGTAATAATCATCGTGCTTGATGGGGTCATATGGATGGCTGTGGCATTGAATACAGCCAAAAGTAGTGCCCTGCCAAACTTCCCAGGTTGTATTGACTCTGTCTATTAAGGCAGCCGTACGAAATTCTTCGTCGTCCGTTCCGCCTTCATTATTGGTCATCGTATTTCGGTGAAAGCCAGTCGCTATGATGTTTTCTTTTGAAGGAAAGCCGTCCTTTTCGGCGGGAAGTAAATCGCCGCTGAGCTGTTCGATGGTAAAACGATTGAACGGTTTGTCTTCATTGAAAGATTTTACAACGTAATCGCGATATCTCCACATGGATCTACCGCCGTCGCTTTCATATCCTTTTGTATCGGCATATCGCGCCAGGTCCATCCACATGGACGTCCATTTTTCGCCATATGAAGGAGATTTTAATAGTCTGTCAACTACCTTTTCATATGCATTTGGAGAAGTATCTTTTTGAAAATCAGCTACTTCTTTTTCGGTTGGCGGTAGCCCGGTGAGATCAAGACTTACTCTTCTGATCAAAGTAGCCTTGTCAGCTTCCGGCGATGGGGAGAGATTTTTGTCCTTTAATTTTTCGAGTACAAAATTATCGATCTCATTTTTTGGCCATTTGGAATCCTCGTTGTCCAGCAAGCCAAATAGATTGGAAAAGTTTCGGAAAGATGGAACAGCCGGTTTTTTAATCGCTGTATATGACCAATGTTGCTTCCATTCCGCACCTTCATTGATCCATTTTTTTAATATTTGAACCTCGTCCTTTGAGAGCGGAGTGCTGTTTTTTGGCATTTTCTCCTCGGGATCTTCACTTTCAATACGACGAATCATTTCACTGGCATCAGCGTCCCCTCTCACCACAGGAATTTTCCCGGACTTGCCGGGTTTAAGCATATCTTCCTCAAAGAGAAAACTCACATTGCCAGCCTGTTTCACGCCTCCGTGACAACCCATGCAGTGTTTGTTCAATATGGGCTTAACTTCCGCATTGTAGTCCACCTTGTGCCCTAACCCTCCAGACCAAAAATATGCGGAAAGAAGAATTACTAAGGCTGTGGTACTATATATAACTACTTTTAACATTTCAGTGGGAATAGGAAATAGTATTTCAATAATAACGAATCAAGATGTAAATTACTGATAAACAGTTGTCTTATATATGCTCAAATGGTTTTTTGAAATCAAAATTGTGATTGATATACGTAGTATTCGCACAGGTTAATAACACAATTATTGACTTTTTTAGCATTTCGATGAAGATAAAAATCTTTCAAAATTCCTATTTTCTTGTCGAAAAGGCCAATGATTAGTTGATAAAGTTAGGTACAATATTAACTGCCAAATAGGATTAGCATTAAGAAACGAAGAAGCTGGTTGAATTCTTCATTACCCTATGAAACCGTTCAACCAACACTCCTGAGTTCGGATCATATCCTTATCCGAAAGTCATGATTTCTCAAAAAATACTTAAATCTCGCCCCCGACCTCTGTACGATATGTCATATCTCGAACACGTCGAAAATTACGTCTGGGAATAATGACAAAATTGAAGAAATGAATCCCCCAATACAATGGAGGATTTTAAAATAATGATGGAGAAAAATATGGATAAGCGATTCGTGAAAATAGCCTGACAAAAAGATATTTCAATTCCGGGAAGCGCTTGAGGCGCCATAAAGCAGAACTTAAGCATAACGGATTGATTTCTTGGAAAATCGGCATTAAAAGCTGAGAAGGTATCCGGAAATATCTGCAAGATTCTGTTCGGTCAAGCCTAGTGCCGTTGGTTCGGGCATGAGCGACTTTGCCATTTTTTCTCTAGTTTTTATTTGATCCGCCTTGATGGTGTGCTTAATTCCAGCCACGTCTTTCAAAACAACATTGGCTCCATCGCTGAGCAGGAAGCCAAAAAACGTATCGCCTTTCTTCGTAGTAATCGTATATGCCTCATATCCAAATACCATACTGGCGGAAGGATTGACAATCGCATCAAGTAGGCCGGCCTTATCAAATTTTTTCTGGATTGCTGTTAAATCGGGGCCTACATCTGCTCCCGCTTCACCATGTTTGTGACAGGACGCGCAATTGGTTTTAAACAGCTTTTCGCCATTTTGAGCACTTCCCTGCATGCGAGCGATGAAGTCAGTTTTGAGCATTTTACCTTCCCTGGGGAAAAATTGACTGGCTAGTACTCTGACATTTTGATCAGGATTTTTGAACATCGTTTCGCTTACAGACTTTGCAATGGTGTCAGGAACCTGACCTTGTACTCGCATATCGAGCAGAATATTGCCGCCGTTTTTATCTTCTGCCATTTTCTGGGCTGCTGATATGCGTTCAGGAATACTGGTATTTTTATCTGTCACAGTCTTTTTGAGCTCCAGCATTTTTTTGTATTCCGGCGTGATAACAACAGCCATTTCTTCCTCCCAATTTGCCAAATCTGCCCAGTCATTGGTTTTCCGGAAATTTAGCCACCACGCGGCGAGTGATGAAACATCGGGTAGTTTGGATTTTGAAAGAGCGATCATCGCGTCGACAGCCTCGCGGGTATTGATGAATCCTAAAGCGGTCAATGTTTTCCGGCGATCAGCAATAGACACCGTTTCCATTCCAGCTCTAACTTTAAGTTCTGCCACGGCCATATCAGGATGAAGCCGCCAGGTTAAATTTGATCGCTTTTCACTCCATTTGTCGGGAGCTGATACATCACCCGCCTTTACAAGCTGATATACTTCCTTCTCTTTGCCGCTACTTGCTGTTCCGATCGCCTCCAGCATCCACGGGTCTTTGCCATCATAAAGTGCAATCAGATTTTTAATGGCTGGCACTGCTTGTTCAAAGGGAATATCCCGAAGCGCAATACCCACTTCTCGTCGAACGGCCGGATCCTGATCTTTTGACATTTGAAGTAAAAATGGTTTTTCCGCATCGATGGCGCGAAGTGCTCTGAAGGCAGTCAGTCGCTGGTAGGAGTTCAGGGAATTGAGCAAACTAACGGCAGCATCTTTTCCTTCTGGGCCGAGCTGTGGCAAAAGCCATATGGCCCTCGCCTGAAAATATGGATTGCTGGCTGTTAGCAGTGTTTTGATCTCAGGCAATACGCTGTCACCCAGCTGCCTGAGTCCATCGAAAGCCAGCGCCCGTACATTCACGGCGGGGTTCTTTAGGGCTTCGACCAGCCCGGCTTTCGTTTTAAGATCTAATTTTGGGGTTGTAAGTTGAGTGCCCTTGGGCGTGATTCTAAAAATTCTTCCATATCCCTTTTTGTCCTTCATTCCATGACCTCCCACGATAGGATCGTACCAGTCGGCTATATAAAGTGCGCCATCCGGACCGACAGAAATATCGGAAGGCCGAAACCATTTTCTGGTATCCCCGTCAGTTTCGTACCACTCATATCGCTCTGAAGCTTGTGGAAATGAGCTGATTAAATCTCGACGCTGCAGTTTAAAACCAGCACCTTGTTTTTGAGGTTGATATGCAAAGATGACATTTCTACCCGCCTCACAACTTAACAATGTTCCCCGGTAATTTGGCCCCAGCTGATCTCCTTCATAAAAAACAATACCCGTCGGCGATCCGGCCCCGGTATTATCACCGGCTGGCATCACTCCCGGATCTTCCTGATGCCAGTGGGTGGTAAATATATCCTGACCAGGTCGACGATCGGCTTGCCAGTATCGCGTTCCGTCCGCAGAAAAATAGCCTGCGTTGCCATTCTCAGGAAGAAACGAAACCCTGCACGTAATCACTTGATCGTCATTATCATTTTGCCACATATTGCCATAGCTATCGAGGCAGGTTTCATAACTATTCCGGAAATTATGTCCCAAAACTTTTAGGCCCGTTCCATCCGGGTTGATTCGTAAAGCAAGCCCACCAACCCAAACCCGGCCGTCGTCAGATTTCTGATTTCCGTGATTTTCTTTGTTATATGGCGTTCCTCCGGTATATAAGCTTCCGCTTCGCAGCGTCCAGCCGGCTTTATCGGTCACATTATGAGGACCTGCATTTCCAGTATTGAAGTAATATCGTCCGTCGGGACCAGTGACCAGTGAATGCAGTGAATGATCATGGTCGAAACCACCAAAGCCTGTAAGCAAAATTTCTTTTTTATCGGGTTTGTCGTCGCCGTTGGTGTCGGTATATACGATCAAATTTGGGGCACATGAAACAATGACTTTATTGCCAATTACCGCGATCCCGAGGGGTGCGGTCAGTGAACTATCCTCTACAAAAACCTTTGACGTCTCCGCTTTTCCATCTCCATCCTGATCTTCCAATATCATAATTCGGTCACCCTTGGATTTGTGCGTCAACCGTTCATTGGGTTTTGTATTAAAATCACGGTAATTAACAGCTTCGGTGATCCAGACTCTTCCCCTGGCATCTATATCCATATTTGTCGGATTGTAAAAGTCCGGAGACTCCGCCCAAAGCGTAGCTTCCAGATCGTCAGGTACATATAAACGGGAAGTATCAGTTTCTGATCTTAACACAATACCTGACTGACGTGGAGTCTCAGGGTTTTGAGCCCTTTCCGCCTGGAATATCAGATATCCAAAAAAGAAGGCAGGAACAACAAGTAGGAAAACAGACTTTAATGGCTGGTTGAGACGTAAAGTATTGTTAGTCAGAAACATATGTTTATAAGTTAATCCTTCGTCAACGTTGAACTATACGGAAAATGTGTTTTTCAGATATTGAAGATTGTGGCGGTAGCATTCCACTATATCCACTCCTTTCGGACTCGCCCATTCAATCTGCATCCATCCTTCATATCCGATTTCCTCAACTGACCGTGCAATCCGGGGCCAGTCCAAAGTCCCTTCTCCCAGCCTCTGGCCATTTTCTTTCATATGTAATTCGCAAATCAACTTTTTGCCGAGCAAAGGTATTTCCCGGAAAATATCGTGGCCAGCGTCGGCCGCGTTCCGAAAATCATAATAAACTTTGATGGCGGGTGAGCCTACTGACTCGATTATTTCGATATGCTGTTCTGCACTGAGGTAAGACTCAATTCCGAGCGTTATCCCCTGCTTTTCTGCGTGGGGCGCTACTTCTTTCAGTTTCCGAATGACTTCCTTTACCCCCGCCGGGTCATTTCTCAAATCTCCATCCGAAAAGAAAGCCAGGAGAATGACAGGCGCATTCAAAGTTTTGGCCGCATTTACAGCGTTCCAGACCCATTCCGCAGTTTTATTTTGAGATTTATATGGTGTGCGGTTCAATTCGCCTATCGCCAGGCTGGATATTTTGATTCCCTTCGTTTTAGAAGCGTTGGCAATTCCATCAATTGTATCTTTTACAGATAAACCTTTTTCATCAGAACCGGTATTGTAACTCACCTGAACGCCATCCAAGCCAATTTGCTTAGCCACATCAAAAGCCTTCGGATTCATCGTAGCACCGAGCGACCAGTCACAAGCACCTATGTATCTGGCATTTCGAATAAAATCTGGAAAGTTGATAAACGGAAGTCCCAAAAGTGCTGAGCACTTTTGCAAAGCTTCCCGACGACTAACGGACTGGAGGTTCATATAACGGCCAAAGGAATATTCTTCTATTCTTTAAACCTCTTCTCCCTGTTATTATACTTATAACCGTTTTACTTTAATAGAATGCGTCCTGAATATGCCGGAAATTTAGCTGGCCATTTGGTAAAATGAGAATGGAAATAACATCAAATCTGATATCATGCTGCCAGTCAGAGGTGAAGATATAGTTTTCGGCAGCTTTCATAATCAACTTCGCTTTTGTCGAGCTGACAAACTCCTCCGGCATTCCGAATCCAGTTCCACTTCGCGTCTTGACTTCAATAAAAGTTAAGGTTTTATTTATCCTCGCAATGAGGTCAATTTCAGCGAACTTGTAACGGTAATTTCTTTTAAGAATTTCGTAGCCATTTTCAATCAGAAAAGCGCAAGCCTTGTCTTCTCCCCACGTACCAGTTTGGTTATTTGCCGCCATAAGAACAATTTTAGGGTAAAGTGTTGTTACACGATAGGTGATTTGATGTTTCAGACGTGCTTGATGCAAATATGTTACAGCAAAGCCTAACTTTTTGATATACATTGCTTTCCGAAGCAGATTTTGAATATGAATACGGTTATTAATAAAAGGGTAGCTTTCCAGGATTTGGGGCTGATTGATTATCAGGAAGCATGGGACTATCAGGAATCACTTTTTGCGGATACACTTTTGGTTAAAACCAATAATCGGAGTTTGCCCGAAAATGAATTAAAACCAACACCAAATTACCTGCTCTTTTGCGAACATCCGCATGTTTACACCTTGGGAAAGAGCGGAAAGTTGGATCACCTTTTGCTAGACGAAGCAGATTTGAGTGCCAAACAGGCTAAATTTTATAAGATCAATCGCGGAGGAGATATCACCTATCACGGACCCGGTCAACTGGTAGGATATCCCATTCTGGATCTTGATAATTTCTTCACCGATATTCATAAGTATATGCGGTTCATGGAAGAAGCGGTAATTTTGACACTGGCTGATTATCAGATAGATGCTGGCAGAATTGCAGGTCTGACAGGCGTTTGGCTCGGCTATGAAGATAAACCGAACCCAAGGAAAATTTGTGCAATGGGTGTAAAATCGAGCCGATGGGTTACTATGCACGGTTTCGCGTTGAACGTCAACACCGATTTGAGTTTTTTCGGGAATATTGTACCTTGTGGTATTCAGGATAAAGCAGTAACATCTATGGCGACTGAACTAGGTCAGGAGGTACCCATGAAGGATGTTGCTGAGCGATTAAAAATCCATCTGGCTGACCTGTTCCAGATGAAGTGGTAAGATTTAGAAGATGAAAAAAGATATTATATTTCATCCCGTTGAAGGGGTGCATGTTGCTATAGTCAGAAATAAAAGGGAGTCTGAGGCTACCGAAGATAGCTGGCAGGTTGTGTTGCTCAATCGGAAACTCGAGACGATTACGAATGTTTTTATCACTTCTAAGGGGTATGGTAATTCCGAATCAGGTACCAATACGGATCAAAAAACTTCCACGTTACGTCATTTTTTTCAGGAGATAGCGGCTGGTGATCACGTCGTGGTTGAGCCGATTATGCCGGAAGTTTTTCATTTGTATAATGAATATTGGATCAGCTATTTTGTTGGAAATCAGATATATGATAAAAAATTCATATTCGTTCCCGATAGCATAGTTGAAGATAACGTGATGGAAATTGCGCCGCTGGGAATGGAGGGAGTGTTGCATCAGTAGCTGGGAGGTTTTGAATGAGTGAATTGGTGAATGAGCGAATATAGGCGGGACTGAACCCTGGCGTCCTTTGCGAGACCTTTTGCGTCCATTGCGTTTAAATAGTCAGTGCTTTGGACCTTTCGTTCGAAATTGTTTAAACGTCTATACACACCATGAATGATGAGTTTCGCCGAAAAGCTAAAAATTTCCTTTTACTTGATATAGAGACAGTATCTTCATTTGCTACATATACCGAGTTGCCGGAAAGGATGCAAAAGCTTTGGGACAAGAAAGCAGTGAATCTGTCAAAAGGAGAAGGTAATGTGTCAAGTTCCGATTTGTTTTACGAACGCGGAGCTATTTATTCCGAGTTTGGGAAAGTGGTGTGTATCGCCTTTGGCGGCTATTTCTGGAATGAAGACGAGGAAATGTGTTTCAAAGTTAAATCGCTTTCCGGAGATGATGAGAGGCAGCTGCTTCTGGATTTTAAAGGATTAGTTGAAAGATATCCCTCGTCAGAATTAACGCTTTGCGCACATAACGGTAAAGAGTTTGACTTTCCATTTTTGTGCAGAAGAATGTTGATTCACGGAATTGAAATTCCCCGCGCACTGCAGATTATGGGGAAAAAGCCATGGGAGATTCTGCATCAGGACACAATGGATATGTGGAAATTCGGCGATTATAAAAGTTATACCTCCCTCGATTTGCTTGCTGCTGTTTTTGATATTCCCGGAAGTAAAAATGAAATGAGCGGCGATCAGGTTTCCCGAGTTTACTATGAGGAAAAGGATTTGGAAAAGATATGCAGATACTGTCGCGAAGACGTAGTTGTGTTGAGCCAATTATATCTGAAACTGAATAGTATACCGACAGTTTTGCCTGAGAATATTTTGAGAGTGGAGTAAATATATCATCGATGCGAATTCTTTTGAATCGGAGTAGCCCACCGATAAGAATAGCCAACACGTTAAATTCTCCTTTTACCGCAACGGTATGATTTTGGGTTAATATCCATAAGTTTTTGGCAAATCATATCTTCCTGCCTACATTAAGTATCAATAATTAAATCGAAGGAATTTTGGTGTCGTAATTAGGCACCCTATTATTATAAAATGAAAAAGAAAAAAATTAATAAAGAACATAGAAATACAAAAGTGGCTAGGAAGCCACACAATATTTTATCTTCCGTGGATGAACTGAAAGCAGATATCGCTGCTTTTTTTGATCTGAACGGAGAACACTCTTTCCGGCCATTTGACGTCCACGATCAGTTTGGCGTGGAGGACCGCAAGGTTCGGCAGTTATTCAACGAAATTATCACGGAGCTTGAAGAGGCTGGTCGTATTATCTTCAACCAGGACGGCACATACTCTGCGGCAAAAGGAACAACGCTTGAAACAACGGTCACCGGAAGAGTTGATCGTGTGAATAAATCGTTTGCCTTTGTTGTCGTTGAGGGAAGGGAAGACGATATATATGTTGATAATGAACTGCTTGCCAATGCTTGGGATGGCGATATAGTCAAAGTTCAGCAGCTGACTAAAAATCTGGGGAGCAGATTTGGGGGCGATGGTGCAAAAAAGCGAACCGAAGGCAGGGTTACTGAAATTGTAGAGAGAAAAAGCGAAGAAATCGTTGGGGTAATAGAAATTAACCCGCGCTTTGCGATTGTCAATCCTGACAGTAAAAAGCTTTTTGATCCGATATACCTTGAAGTGGATGGGTTAAAGGATGCTCAAACCGGCGACAAAGTAATCGTGAAGGTAACAACCTGGCCAACGCGCAGGAGCCAGGCAGAGGGAGAACTGATAACCGTGCTGGGTAAAGCAGGAGACAATGATGTGGAAATGCATGCGATTCTTGCCGAGTTCGGTTTGCCATATCATTTCCCTGAGGAGGTAGAAGCTGAGGCTCAAAAAATTTCGGATAAAATTTCTCAAAAGGAAATAGAAAATCGGAGGGATATCCGTGATATTCTGACTTTTACGATCGACCCGGTGGACGCAAAGGACTTCGATGATGCGCTTTCGCTGAGATATCTGGAAGAAGGTAATGTGGAGGTTGGCGTGCATATTGCCGACGTCTCTCATTATGTGAAGCCAAACACTGAACTTGAAAAAGAAGCATATAGACGGGCCACATCAGTATACCTGGTCGACAGGACTGTGCCAATGCTGCCTGAAAAACTGTCCAATAACCTTTGCTCGCTGCGACCGCATGAGGATCGCCTGGCTTTTTCTGCGATTTTTGAAATTTCACCAAAAGGTAAGCTTCTGAAAGAGTGGTTTGGCCGAACGGTTATCTACTCAGATCGTCGGTTTTCGTACGAGGAAGCGCAGCAGGTGCTAGATTCCGGAGAGGGAGATTTTCCGAAGGAACTCACCGATTTGAATAATCTGGCGAAGATTTTCCGAAAAGAACGGTTTAAAAATGGCGCCATCAATTTCGAAACCCCGGAAGTTCGCTTCAAGCTCGATGAAAATGGAAAGCCACTGGGGATATATCAAAAGGAACGCCACGATTCGCATAAACTGATCGAAGAGTTTATGCTTTTAGCAAACAAGCGGGTTGCGGAGTTTGTATATGGAATGAAGAAAGGGGAGGAAAAAAATACGATGGTATATCGTATCCACGAAGCCCCGGATCCGGACCGTTTGAAAACATTTGCCAATTTCGTCGCGAAATTAGGACATAAGCTTGAAGTCGAAGAGGAAAGCGAGATCGCTAAATCGATGAATAGTATGTTGAAAGAGGTGGAAGGGAAACCAGAGCAAAACCTCATTGAACAACTCGCGGTGAGAACCATGGCGAAAGCGCGGTATAGCGTGGCAGATTTGGGCCACTTTGGTTTGGCTTTTAAACGATATTCACACTTTACTTCACCGATCAGACGGTATCCTGATGTGATGGCTCATAGATTACTGCAACACTATCTGGATAGTGGAAAATCTGTGGATAAAGAAGCATATGAGGAGGCTTGCAAACATTCTTCCGAACGCGAGCGGCAGGCATCCGAAGCCGAGCGTGCGTCCATTAAATACAAGCAGGTCGAATATATGACCATGATGGACAAAGACAGGGAGTTTGATGGTATCATCACCGGCGTTACAGAATTTGGGATTTTTGTTGAAATCACTGAAACTGCTTCGGAAGGCTTGATCCGGATGACCGACCTTGGCGACGATTACTATGAACTGGAAAAGGAAAATTACCGGATCGTTGGTCAGAAAACCAAAAAGATCTATTCATTTGGCGATCAGGTAAAAGTGAAAGTAAAAGACACAAATCTTGCGAGAAGAAGTATGGATTTGTATCTGGCGGGTAGTACGCCTGGCAGGATGAGTCAAAGAAACTTTGACAGCCGTCCTCCCAAAAAATCGTATCCACGAACAGGAAAGCCTACGGCAGCTCCGAAAGCAAAAAGGCGCCGTAAATAAAAAAATCAGCGTGTAATCGACCAGGTCATTTTAATGAACTTGCGATTACATGCTGAATATTAAATGACTAAATGGTTTTAGTCGCCTATTCCATAGCGTAGAATGCAATATATGGCACGGAAACCATCCTTCCAGTTGATTTTTTTTCCTTCTTCATAGGTTCTGCCGTAATACGAAATTCCAACTTCATATATTCGAATTTTAGGCACTTTCGAGACTTTCGCGGTCACTTCGGGTTCGAAGCCAAACCTTTTTTCTTTTAACTCCAGTCTTTTCAAAATATCAGCCCTGAAAAGTTTATAGCACGTTTCCATATCCGTTAAGTTCAGATTGGAGAACATGTTGCTTAAAAATGTCAGGAATTTATTGCCGATCGTATGCCAGAAGAAAAGGATGCGATGTGGCCTGCCCCCCATGAACCGGGAGCCATAGACGACGTCTGCATAACCTTCCACAACAGGTTTCAGTAGGATATTAAATTCTTGAGGATCATATTCCAGATCAGCATCCTGAACAATTATAAAGTCTCCATTGGCTTTTTTTATGCCCGTGTGCAGGGCCGCGCCCTTTCCCTGGTTATATTCATGACGAGAATAACTGATAACGAGCGACGAATTTTCGTCCATAAATCGTTTCACAACAGCCTCGGTATTGTCTGTTGAGCAATCATTAACTACCACTAATTCTTTTTGAAAACCGCCAATTAGGTCTACTGCCTTCAGTTTCTCCAGAACCTTCCAAATGGTTTTTTCCTCGTTATATGCAGGTATTATAATGGATAACCTCATCTTTCATTTTTACATACGTATATCGACGCACATTGGACTCAATACCTTGAATCCGGTTGTCTGACGTAATGCATTTCAAAACGTTGTGTATATTCAATAGCAAATTTTATTCAAAACATAAAGATGCAGCACCCAGAAGTCCGGCGTCGTTTGCCAGGGTTGCACGTTTGATGTTAATTGTTTTTAGATAATACGGAGTAAGCCAATAGTTGAACCTATCGTTGATCGCCGGCATAATGAACTCGAACGATGCCGAAATTCCGCCCCCGATCAGAATGGTTGTGATATCAAGAATTCTGATCATAGAAACCAACCCTTCGCCTAACAGATATCCCATTTCAAAGAAAATTTGTTTTGCCAATTCGTCGCCACTGGAAGCAGCTGCCACAAGACCTGTCGTCGAAATTGTTCCGTCAGACGGAAGCTGAGTTTCACCGGTATATTGTGAACGCATGGTAATGGCCATATCCAGCAATTCTTTCTTACCAATGTTTCTTTCCAATACTTTACCATTTTTAGAAGGCACGTGCCCAGGCTCCATGGCATTTCCGCCACCTCCTTTAAATACCTTCTTGTCAATGATGGCTGCGCCACCAATACCGGTACCTAATGTCACAAAAATATAGTCCTCAGGAAGCTTATCTTCTCCAAAATAGTACTCACCCAAAGCGGCCGCGTTGGCGTCATTTTCCAGGTAAAAATCGTGAGTTGGGAATCTTTTTTTCAAATCCGGAACGATTGTTATACCGTCGATTTCCGGAATGGCAGTAATTTCAATTAAAGTAGTTCTATCGCGGGAAATTAGCCCTGGAACGCCAATACCTACTCGTTTAACTTCCGGATAACTGACTAATTGAAGTGCTATTGCGTCTCCTAAGCGGTCGATGAAGTGGCCTGAACTGCGCCAGCTAGCGGTGTCGTGGCTATAAAAATTAGAGATTCTACCATCCGTGGCGTCAACGATTCCCATTTTTACGTTTGTACCGCCCACGTCTATACCGAGGTATTGTTCCATTGAAAAATAAAATACTGGGTTTATAAATAAATTTAAAAATGTGGCAAGATAGTAAAATTGCGTAATTGTTTATAAATTATTCTAAATCTCCTAGCTGAGGCCTTATTAAAATTTCCTCAACCACCGCTCTTGGCGAAAGTTTATATGCCGACCATATTGTTTCTGCAATATCTTCTGAACTCATAAATCTTTCTTCAGGCAAATCCGTACCCTTCCAGCTTTCTGTATACGTAGCTCCGGGAAGAATAGCGGTTACTTTGATCTGATATTTCTTTAATTCTTCACGAAGCACTTTTGTCATTCCTAAAAGTGCGAATTTGGAAATACAATAGGAACCGCCGTTAGGATATGCAATGATACTTGCCGTAGAACAAATGGTAAATATGTGCCCTCGCTTTGCTGTCATCATTTCCGGTAACAGGCCGCGAGTGAGGTGATATGCGCTATATAAATTAGTTTCAATGGTTTTTTCCAACACGCCATCTTCCTCATTATGAATCTGTCCTGGCATAAATACGCCGGTATTGTTAATCAATACCTCTGTCTGGTAATTTTTTGATTTAATAAATTCCAAAAAGTTGTTAACATCGGCTCTGAGTGAAAGGTCTGCGGTTAAATATCGGAGATTATTCGAAGGAAATTTTGCATTCATTTCCGTCGATAAATTTTTTAGATCCTCTTCATTTCGGGAACATGTTATGATATCAAAACCATTGGCCATAAACTTTTCGATCAACGCTTTACCTATTCCTTTTGTGCCACCGGTTATAATCAGTAATGGATTCATTTTCTATTTGCTTGTTTTTTTGCCTAATTTTCCCGAAAATATTGATTACAATTAAGATATTATGTCTGTAATAGGGAAATACTTCATTTTTTTAGGCAGCCTGTTTGGCAAAGGGGAGAAGTTATCCGTCTATTGGAAGCGATTTATGGAGGAAAGCGTCGGAATTGGCGTAAGTTCAATATTCATTGTAGCAATCGTTTCTACCTTCATCGGAGCCGTATCGTGTATTCAGACTGCGTATAACCTGGTTAGCCCAATTATCCCTGTATCAACGGTCGCGTTGATTGTTCGGGATATGACCATATTAGAGCTGGCTCCCACCATTACCTGCATCGTTTTGTCCGGGAAAGTTGGTTCAAACATTGCCAGCGAATTGGGCACCATGCGGATTACGGAGCAGATCGATGCGCTGGAGGTAATGGGTATCAATTCGACTTCCTATCTCGTGTTGCCAAAAATTCTTGCGGCTATGTTTACATTTCCAATGCTGGTCATTTTTTCAGCGTTTTTGGGGATCTTCGGAGGATATCTTGCAGGAACGTTGACAGGCGTGATCACAGAGAGAGACTTTTTGTATGGTATCAGAGATTCATTTGTTCCGTATAACATCTTTTTCATGTGTATAAAACCCTTCGTCTTTGGGTTTCTGATCGCCTCTATATCGTCTTTCCAAGGGTTCTTTACAACCGGAGGCGCATTGGAGGTGGGAAAATCAAGTACCCAAGCGGTAACCAATAGTTGCATAGCTATTCTGGTAGCAGACTACCTGTTGGCGCAGTTGTTATTATAATTCAAATTCAGATGATTGAAATACAGGGTATTGCCAAGTCTTTTCATGAAAAAGTTGTTTTAAAGGGTATTTCGAGTCGTTTCGAGAAGGGGCAGACAAATTTGATCATTGGCGGTAGTGGAACTGGGAAGAGTGTACTTTTAAAATGTATGATCGGTCTGGTGAAACCTGATCAAGGCCATGTGCTATATGACGGCCGTGACTTCTACAACAGCGATAAAGACGTTCAGCAATCGATCAGGAGGGAAATGGGCGTTTTATTTCAGGGAGGAGCATTATTTGACTCGAAAACCGTTGAACAAAACGTAAGATTTCCACTCGATATGCTAACAGATCAGTCTCCCAGCGAAAAAGCAGACCGCGTAGCCTTCTGCCTTCAGCGCGTTGGATTGGAAGCTGCGGCAAAACGGATGCCGTCAGAGATAAGCGGTGGTATGAAGAAACGCGTGGGAATTGCACGAGCTATCGTAATGAACCCTAGTTACCTGTTTTGCGACGAACCAAACTCAGGACTTGATCCTCTCACATCGGTGAAGATCGATGAACTGATCAACGAAATTACAGAGGAATATCAAATTACCACTGTCATTATTACCCACGATATGAATTCAGTGATGGAGATTGGGCAAAATATTATTTTTCTTTACCAGGGAGATATGCTTTGGGAGGGAAGTAATGGCACCATTACCAAAACGACTGTACCTGAGTTGAAAGAATTCCTCTTCTCAAACAAGTTGTTGAGGGAAATGGAGGGTTAGGAGGTGTGTTCCAGTTCTGGCGTTTTTGGTCTTGTCAGGAATGACATCAAAGCTTTTCTCTCCACGGCAAGGGTAAAGCCAATAAAGAGGGATATTTCTGCAACATGAATAGTGACGGAGGTGGTTATGTTCTCGAATTTTACTAATGAAGAAAGATAGATTATTGTGCCTGCCGAAAGCATATAAGCCACCGCAGACGTAAGGTGGTAAGGTATATAAAAGTATTTTTGACCAATAATATAACAAGCGGCCATCATCAAGAAGCCGGATAAAGCGAAGGCCGAAGCGAAGCCAAGATATCCAAAAACGGGAACAAGGAGATAACTCGCTACCAACGTTGTAAAAATTCCCAGAATGGCGAAGTAAGTGCCGTACTGCGTTTTGTCACTTAGTTTGAACCAGGTCGTCAAATTGTAATATACTCCCAAAAAGAGAAAGCCAGCCAGTTGCCACGGGACGATAGATAGCCCCTCATGATATATTTCCTGACGCAGAAAAAGTCTGGCAAGTATATCCAGATTGAGACTGACTCCCACCCACATGATGCAGCAAACAATAATGAAGTATTTCATGATACGGGCAAAGACTTCCGGAGCATTCTTATCTATTCCTTTTGAAAAGAAAAAGGGTTCAGCAGCATATTTGAATGCCTGAATTGCCATGTTCATAAAACCTGCCAGCTGAGAGCATACCCCATAAATCCCAATTGCTTCCTTTGTTGTTCGGCCTGGATAGAAGTTTTGTGGAAGGAGAAATTGCATAACTGCCCTGTCGTAAAGGGTGCTCAGTACGCCGGCCAAATTCACGATCAGAACGGGAAATGCATAAACCCAAACGGGCTTGAACAGCTGATTATTAAAAGCGAAACGAAATTCTGAAAATTCCTTTCGAAGCAGAAATAAGCAAAAAATGCTACCCAACAGCGTGGAAAGAATTATATAGTTGGGTGCATATTCAGGAAAATAGAATAAATCGACCAACGGTTTGAGAAATGATAAATATTTACCCGCATTTATGTCTCTGCAAAATATCAGAAAAAAGAGATTCAAAAGGATATTAGTGACAATGTTGATCACTGCAATCCGTGCAAATGCTTTGCCCCGTCCTTCAAGTCTTATTTTAGCGGAGGGGATTGTAGAAATACCCTGGAATGCCATGATCAGCGCAAACCATTTTACCAATAGCCCTGATTGCGGGTATTGAATAAATTGCGCAATTTCCTCGGAAAAAAAGAAAACAGGGGCTGAGCATAACAAGCTCATTAATATTACTGCTGACAATATAAGATTGTAATACTGCTTCTGATCATTTTCCTTTACTGCAAAACGAAAAAAGGCAGTTTCTAATCCCAACGGTAAAAGTGTATACGAAACGGCTGCGTATACGTATAGTTGAACTTGTGGTGCAAGCTGATCAGGAAAAAATAGGCTTGTATGTAACGGGACCAGGAAGTAATTCAGGAAGCGACCTAATATTGTGCTTACTCCGTAAATAACCGTATCACTGGCCAATTTTCTTATTGAACTCATGAAACTGACAAAACTTTATAAACTTTCATTAGACGAGGTAAGCTAAAAAAGTAATTCGACTCTGAATATTAGTAATCTAACCTTTGGATGTTACTTTTTTGGAAGCGACAATGGTGTTCGGTTCGTCCATTGCATAGGTGGGTTGCGTTAAGAGAAAAGCTGAAGCTACATATGTCGCACCAGTTATGTAACTACTTATACAAAATTATACTATTTTATATTATTGAAGAGAGAGCGTCAACTATTTTCTCTCGAAAATGAATATTAGTATAAGAACTGATTATATGCCGACTCCTTGATGACAAATCAAACCACCACGCTATTGAACGGAAATAAAGGCGTTAAAGTATTTCTTTCGATCCTCTCACGGAGGCAAATTGTGTTAAAGGGGGCGTCTTTGTCTTCTGGGGATCCTCCATTTTAAAAGTAACTCATTTCATAAAAGCAGGGGAATATTTATTTCATTCTGCCGAATCCAGGAAGATTTCTTTTTTCAACTAAAAAAGTTACAAAACAAATCACTGCAAATACCAGTGCGTGAACTGCTATGGATACTCCCAGATGCTCGATTTTGAATAAGGCAGATAAATAGATAATTAAGGCACCGATGGAGATATATCCAACTGCTGATTTAACATCGTATGGTACGGGGTAGAATTTTTGTCCGAAAAGATAACACAGCGTCATCATAATTAGGCCCGAAACTGCAAAGGCAATAGCAAACCCCAGATAGCCGAGGTGAGAAACAAGAAAGTAGCTTACCAGAATTGTGGTTATCGCACCCGTCAAAGTCAGGTAAGTTCCATATTGAGTTTTATCTGTAAGTTTAAACCAGGTCGCCAGATTATAGTAGATTCCTAAGAAAAGGAAGCCGGCCAACTGCCACGGCACAATCGGTAAGCCCTCATGATATATGGCGCGTTTTAGGAAAAGCTCAGCCAGCAGGTCCAGATTAATACTGATACCGACCCACATCAAGGTACAGATAATTATAAAATACTTCATAATTCTTGCAAATACATTCGGTGCGTTTTTGTCCTCCCCCTTTGAAAAAAAGAATGGCTCTGCTGCATATTTAAAAGCCTGGATTGCCAGGTTCATGAATATGGATAATTTGGAGCATTGTCCATATATACCAATGGCTTCTTTCGTGGTTCGGCTGGGGTAAAAATGAGGTGGAAGCAGATATTGCATCACAGCTCGGTCATACAGCATATTCAACACACCCGCTACATTCATAATCATAATTGGAAACGCATAAACCCATACAGGCTTGAATATCTGCATATTGAAAACAAATTTGAATCCGGCGAGCTCTTTTCTCAGCATCCAGAAGAACCATATGTTCGATATCAAATTTGCCAGGACAATGTAATCGGCAGCATATTGCGGAAAATAGAAAAGGTCGACGGCCGGTTTAAAAAAGGTAAGGTATTTTTCAGAATATATATCCCTGCAGACGATCAGGAAGAATAGATTGAAACCGATGTTCAATAAGATGTTAGAAACCCTAATTATCACAAATTTTTTTCCTTTGCCCTCGAGTCGAAGTTTTGCAAATGGAATGGAAACTATGGCATCGGTAGCCATAATGATTGCAAACCACTGAACAAGTCTGCTGTTTTCCGGATATTCTATCAAAGACGCAACCTGGTCCGAGAAGCCAAAAATCAGACCCGAACAAATACAACTGACCAATATCACTGCGGACAATATGATATTAAAATATTGCTTTCGATCTGCTTCGTTTCGAGCAAACCGGAAAAAGGCAGTTTCCATTCCAAAGGTATAAAGCACCAGCGACATACCTGCGTAGCTATAAAGTTGCACTTGAACCGCAAGTTGGTCGGGGAGAAAGAGCTTGGTATAAAGAGGAACTAATAAGTAGTTTAGGAAGCGGCCAAGCATCGTACTTATTCCGTAAATGGCGGTTTCGCTTGCCAGCTTCTTTAATGTACTCATAAATGTATTTTGAAATGGATGTCGATTCCAGCGAGCAAAGATGTTAAGAAGTCTCTTATTTATTTTCTAATTCACAAAAAAATCCCTCATAAAGTAACTTATGAGGGATTTGAGGAATGATTTTAAGGGTTATCTGCCTGTATCATATATAATTTTCTCGATGACATTTTCAATCCTGTTCCAGCCATCTTCTGTCTGTAAATTGAGGTCTGCAACAGATTCTCTGTAATCTGCGGAGATGGTGAGATAGTAAATGCCTCCGGTTAAAAATGAGACCAGAGCAGGAGTGTCTTCAAGATTGGGTATTTCCCCAATTTTTGACAAAATTCTTGTAACAACGTTGTTTCTGGCGTCAGAGAGCATCGATTTACCTGTCCCGATTTCCCATCGTAATAAATCTCTCGTGGCCTTTCTTTCACGTAGGTCGTGCAGAAAAGTGAGAATGATATTGGTCAGAACCTTTCTTCGGTTTCCTTCCTCCACGTATTCCAGATTATCGATAAATTCATCGCCTGTTGGAGTTGCATATTCTCCCGATTTGACGTATTGTTCCATTAGGCCATCAATGCTTTCGAAGTATCTGTATATCAATACTTTATTAACGCCAGCGGTTCTGGCGATCAGGTTCACACCGACCTTCTCAGTCCCGTACTTTTCGATCACTTCTCCGACAGCTTTCAGGATCTTACCCTTAGTTCGTTCTCGGTCACGTTTTTTAACTTTCTCAACTTTCATCTGGATTTTGTTTAGGTTAAATATTAGTAAATGTAGTATTTCGTTTGGAGAAATAATACAAAATCTAAAAGTTATGTAACCAAAAACGCCGGAAATGTTACTCCAAATTAGAAATAACTTTTTACAAGGCTGAAAAGCGCCGGTTCAAGTGATGTTTGAACTGCCAAAAGTGCCTGATACAGCTAATAGGAATGGATTTTGGTGTGTTTTTAAGCGTAGCTCGAATGTCTGGTTTAGGAAGATATTCAGAATGTTTCCATTTAAGATATCACTATTTTTTCTTTTGACGGGAGAGGGTCTTACGAAATTTATGGCCTGAAAAAACACAAAAAAAGAGCTCAAATTTGAGCTCTTTTAAGTTACTGTTGGCCGACAAGGACTCGAACCCTGAATAAGACAACCAAAATGTCCTGTGTTACCATTACACCATCGGCCAAAACCGTAAATAGTGGTGCAAAAGTAATAGAAGAATTAATTGTTGTCAAGCTTTCGGCGAAAAAAATTATATACTTTTTAACTCGACTCCTCCTGCTATTTTCTTAACAAGCCCCTGAAGCACCTTTCCCGGGCCGGATTCGATGAAAATTCCGGCACCGTCGGCTACCATATTCTCCACAGATTGAGTCCAGCGAACGGGTGCGGTTAACTGAGCTACGAGATTTTCACGAATTGTTGCTACATCTGTCGATGGCAATGCGTTCACATTTTGATATACAGGACAAATAGGAGACTCTATTTTGGCGTCGGCGATCGCCGCTGCTAATTCCTCACGGGCAGGTTCCATCAAAGGCGAATGAAATGCTCCACCCACTGGAAGTATCAGCGCTCTTTTGGCTCCGGCGGCTTTTAGCAGCTCACATGCTTTCTCCACTCCTTCGATACTTCCGGAAATAACCACTTGTCCTGGACAGTTATAGTTTGCCGGCACTACGATCTCGTCTTCTATGGTCGCGCAGATCTCTTCAATCGTTGCGTCAGGCAAACCCAAAATTGCTGCCATTGTCGACGGACGGAGTTCACACGCTTTTTGCATGGCATCAGCTCTTTTTGCAACAAGCTTTAACCCATCTTCAAAAGTAAGTGCACCTGCCGCAACAAGGGCAGAGAATTCACCCAATGAGTGACCAGCAACCATATCAGGATTAAAGTCAGTACTTACCTTGGCAAGTATTACAGAATGGATGAATATAGCCGGCTGGGTTACATTGGTTTGTTTCAGCTCTTCGTCGGTGCCTTCGAACATGATTTTGGTAATGTCGAAGCCTAATATCTCATTTGCCTGATCGAACAGCTTTTTAGCATCTTCAGATGAGTTGTATAAATCCAGTCCCATACCCTTGAACTGGGAGCCCTGACCAGGAAATATGTATGCGTTTTTCATGAAAAAGATTATTTTTAGAAGTCCATGGAAACATTAACAGCCCGATTAATGAAAACCGGGCTGCAAAGTAAGTACTTGCTATTCAAAGAAAAAAAGTAAACTGTCGTAAAAGCGATTATCTAAGGAGCTGCACCCAACCCTTAATCGAAACAGGCTTATTTTCTTGGGAAGCCGATTCGAAGGTCACGGATGCTTCATAATAGTATTGACCTGCAGAGAGATCTTTTCCATTATTGGTCTTCCCGTTCCAGTTAATGTTTACATCTTTTGTGTCATAGACCTGAGCACCCCATCTGTTATATACTTTAAAGTCAACTGACTGCACAAAAGCGGGGCATTCCATCGGTTGGAATATATCGTTTTTGCCATCGTTATTCGGAGTAAATACGTTTGGCAGCACAAACATCGGGCAGTTTTCCTGGCACACCGTATTGCTGGGGGCGCTTTCCGATCCAAAGCCATTGACAGCCGTCACATAATAACAACCTGCAAATGAAGATAAACCTGCATGGTTGAATGAGGTAGAAAGCGGTGAAGGCGGCGTAGTCACTTTGGCAATGATGGTAGGGGCATCAATTTCATATCTTGTATAATAGATATTGTAAGCCGCGATATTAGGATCACACTCTTTGCCGTCCACTGAAGTTGGGTAGGTCCAGGAGAGATGATTTGTAAACGAAAGCAAATCACAGAAAGCCTCGGGATGCTGTTGTAAAGAATCACAATTGAGCGCATCGATCGTTAACGTCGGTGGACAAGGTTTGGTGGTGTCAGCAGCGGATACGCAAATGATTTGCGAGAAGTTATAAAGCGGATCGGTCTTGATCTGTGAGTTGTTGTAAGAGCCTACGGTTTCTACCTTATAACAATAAGTTGTCTGTAAATTTATTTCAACATTGACAACCCCGTCGGCCGCATACTTGTCGGTTCCGTCATCCGTATAGTTAAAGCTTTGATCACCTGTTACGGCCACATCTGCAATCCGGTTAAAGGTTCCCGGGTTACTTTTATCCTCTCGGTATACCCTATGAACCCGGTTGTTATTACTCCAGGGAACAATGGCCGACCAGTTCAGGCGGATACTGGTTGGTAAAGCTGAGCCTTGCTCCAGTCGAACGCTACTGGCAGGTTCAGTTACATCCAGTTTAACTAGTGTATTATTTTCGGTGTAATAATATTCGAGCTGATATCTGTAAGCGTTGGCAACTGTATTAAGTGCTTTGTCGACAAACAGTGTATCCAATGCACGTGGCGTAAGATTGGTATTGATGGTGGCAATTCTGGTAAACGCAGTTCCGTTTTGACCAATAGCTCTGTAAAGTACATACTGAGCAGGCACTCCAACGGATTTGTCGGGTCTTGTCCATCTAACTGTGATAACTCCATTTGTTTCACTGGTAGAATCGACGGTTACATTGGTGATAACCGGCATCACAAGCGGCAAATTAAGACAGAACTCGTCGGAAGCCACACTTTCTCCGCCTCCGATAAAACTTCCCGGTTCGTTAGGTTGAGCGCCCGGTCTTGGGAATTGCACAACAATTCGATAGCTATAAGAAACTCCAGTTCTCAATCCATTTCCATTATCATTATCCAGATAAGTAGTCTGGTTAACTGGCACGGTAGCGATCTGGGTATATCCATAACCATCGGGAATACCAGAAATACAAACGTCTTCCGGAAGAGTCGTGCATCCTTCTTTTCTATAAATAGCAATCCTGGCGCCAGTGGTCTGACATTTGTACGAATCCCACGTAAGCCTGTAGGCCACACCTGCCGGATCGGCAGCTTCTACGCCACGAAGGTTCTGAGGTTTTGGCCCAAAAACGCGGATATTCATAGTGGTCATATCGGCCAGCTTTCTGAAAAGGCTCGGATTAGGTACACTCGGACCCGGGGAATCCTCGACTTTGAAAAGAACATCATATGGCTCCGCACGAATATGCGCACAGTCCGTTTGCCACGTAAATGTGCCGGAAACGGTTGACTGAGAATTTTGATTAGGGACGGAGAAAGTAGCAAGTTGTGGTGCAACAAGCCCTGTTTCATATACCCCGCCTGAGGAAGTTAAGGTCAGTTTATCTCCATTTTTGTCGGTAGCAGTCACTGTCTGATTAATTAAAGTCCCGGCTTCGACGCATATATCATCTAATGGCTGGACGAGTGGTCGGTCGTTGGTCGCATCCTCCACAATGATCTGCATATCACGGACGATTCGTCCAATCAGTATCCCGTCCCTCCATTCTTCGACTATGAAAGCAACGTTGTAATATCCCTTGACCATCGGGGCATCCCAGATGAGATCACCTGTAATTGGATTGAGGCTAAATGTTGCGGGACTTGCTCCTGCCTCAGTCTGACCCGGTGCGCCGATCTGATTGGGATCCTGGTATTGAAGATTTACACCGATACCCTTTGGAGTTCCTCTTTGAGGCACAAACATTTTATAGGCCAGACTGTCACCATCTGCATCAAAAGCGCCGGGATTGTGAATATAACGCTGACCTACTGCAGCCAGATCAATCGGTGCATTTAAGAGAACAGGTGTTTGGTTCATTCCCAAATTGGCGTTGATTTCCAATGTCGTGCTGACGTAGAAGTTAAGGTTCTGAGTAGGCGGAGGACCGATATTCAGGACGTTGTTATTTCTATTATCTTCTTCAAATGAAATACGATAATTACCTGTCGAAGGAAACGTATAGTTGATGATGTAGACGTTTTGGGTAGTATTATTTCCTATGTTTATAATAGGTAAAATCCTGGGGGCAACGAGTGTGGGAGGGTTGAAGTTGGGGTCATCAGCCCTGCCGTTCGTGGCACCTATGACAAAGTTGACAGTATTTTGAGCATTTGCAGCACCTTCACCGTTCTGCATATCGAAATATGCCGTGAGTTTTATTTCGTAAGTGAGTGAACTATTGGATATCCTTCTGGCTGTAATTTCTCCAGCTCGTATGTGAGTTGCGTGAGCCTCAAACGACAAGGATATAAAGAACAGAAAAACCGGGATAAGTAAATATTGTAAAACAGACCGCATAGATTTTAGCTAACAAGTTTAGATAGAGGCAATCCCGGACAGCGTTGAGCAAAACATGTTATATGCCCGGAAATTTAACCGTTGTAAATGACATCCTCAAATACAATTCTCAATTACTATAATTGAACGAAAATTAATCTAAAAATGTGTGTTTTAGGCTTAATATCCTCATACTTGAAGAAATTTTATGTAAGTTCCTTTTGAGTATAGAAGAATTGATCTGCATTGTATAAACAGTCATTCACCTACAGTATGTGGCGATACCCTCTCAGCGTTGCGCTGATACCCTTAAAGCTGAATTTTTAAAGCTATTATCTAAGGAGCTGCACCCAACCCTTAATCGAAACGGGCTTATTTTCTATGGAAGCAGATTCAAAGGTCACGGATGCTTCATAATAGTATTGACCTGCAGAGAGATCTTTTCCATTATTGGTCTTCCCGTTCCAGTTAATGTTTACATCTTTTGTGTCATAGACCTGAGCACCCCATCTGTTAAATACTTTAAAGTCAACTGACTGCACAAAAGCCGGACATTCCATCGGTTGGAATATATCATTTTTGCCATCGTTATTCGGAGTAAATACGTTTGGCAGCACAAACATCGGGCAGTTTTCCTGGCACACAGTATTGCTGGGGGCGCTTTCCGATCCAAAGCCATTGACAGCCGTCACATAATAACAACCTGCAAATGAAGATAAACCTGCATGGTTGAATGAGGTAGAAAGCGGTGAAGGAGGCGTAGTCACTTTGGCAATGATGGTAGGGGCATCAATTTCATATCTTGTATAATAGATATTGTAAGCCGCGATATTAGGATCACACTCTTTGCCGTCCACTGAAGTTGGGTAGGTCCAGGAGAGATGATTTGTAAACGAAAGCAGATCACAGAAAGCCTCGGGATGCTGTTGTAAAGAATCACAATTGAGCGCATCGATCGTCAACGTCGGTGGACAAGGTTTGGTGGTGTCAGCAGCGGATACGCAAATGATTTGCGAGAAGTTATAAAGCGGATCGGTCTTGATCTGTGAGTTGTTGTAAGAGCCTACGGTTTCTACCTTATAACAATAAGTTGTCTGTAAATTTATTTCAACATTGACAACCCCGTCGGCAGCATACTTGTCGGTTCCGTCATCCGTATAGTTAAAGCTTTGATCACCTGTTACGGCCACATCTGCAATCCGGTTAAAGGTTCCCGGGTTACTTTTATCCTCTCGGTATACCCTATGAACCCGGTTGTTATTACTCCAGGGAACAATGGCCGACCAGTTCAGGCGGATACTGGTTGGTAAAGCTGAGCCTTGCTCCAGCCGAACGCTACTGGCAGGTTCAGTTACATCCAGTTTAACCAGTGTATTATTTTCGGTGTAATAATATTCGAGCTGATATCTGTAAGCGTTGGCAACTGTATTAAGTGCTTTGTCGACAAACAGTGTATCCAATGCACGTGGCTTAAGATTGGTATTGATGGTGGCAATTCTGGTAAACGCAGTTCCGTTTTGACCAACAGCTCTGTAAAGTACATACTGAGCAGGCACTCCAACGGATTTGTCGGGTCTTGTCCATCTAACTGTGATAACTCCATTTGTTTCACTGGTAGAATCGACGGTTACATTGGTGATAACCGGCATCACAAGCGGCAAATTAAGACAGAACTCGTCGGAAGCCACACTTTCTCCACCTCCGATAAAACTTCCCGGTTCGTTAGGTTGAGCGCCCGGTCTTGGGAATTGCACAACAATTCGATAGCTATAAGAAACCCCAGTTCTCAATCCATTTCCATTATCCAGATAAGTAGTCTGGTTAACTGGCACGGTCGCGATCGGGGTATACCCATAACCCTCGGGAATACCAGAAATACAAACGTCTTCTGGAAGGTTAGTGCATCCTTCTTTTCTATAAATGGTAATGCGCGCACCCTCAATCTGACATTTGTACGAATCCCACGTAAGCCTGTAGGCCACACCTGCCGGATCGGAAGCTTCTACGCCACGAAGGTTCTGAGGTTTTGGCCCAAAAACGCGGATATTCAGGGTAGTCATATCGGCCAGCTTTCTGAAAAGGCCGGGATTAGGTACGGTTGGTCCTGCAGAATCTTCTACTTTGAAAAGGACGGCGTATGGTTCCTCACGGATATGTGCGCAGCCAGTCTGCCAAGTAAATGTTCCTGAAACCGTAGCTTGAGAATTTTGAATAGGAACCGAGAAAGTAGCAAGTTGTGGTTCAACAAGCCCTGTTTCATATACCCCGCCGGAGGAAGTTAAGGTCAGTTTATCTCCATTTTTGTCAGTAGCAGTCACTTTCTGATTAATTAAGGTCCCGGCTTCGACGCATATGTCGTCTAATGGCTGGACGAGCGGCCTGTCATTTTTGGCATCCTCCACTATGATCTGCATATCCCGGACGATCTGCCCAATAAGGATACCATCCCGCCACTCTTCCACAACGAAAGCTACGTTGTAATATCCTTTTACCATGGGTGCATCCCATATGAGATCACCCGTTATCGGATTAAGGCTAAACGTCGCAGGAGTAGCTCCGTTTTCGGTTTGTCCGGGCGCACCAATAAGGTTAGGATCCTGATATTCCAGATCTTTTCCTTGCGAATCTTTTCCGTTTAAGGAAGTTTGTGGCACAACCATACGGAAGGAGATGCTATCGCCATCTGCATCAAAGGCACCGGGATTATGGATATAACGCTGACCCACTGCCGCCAGGTCAATCGGTGCGTTTAACAGAACAGGGGTTTGGTTGAGCCCCAGGCTGGCGTTGATTTCAACGGTAGTACTAATATAAAATTTTAGTTCCAAGGTAGGCTTAGGGCCTATATTCAGTACATTATTGTTACGATTCTCTCCCAGAAACGAAATCCGGTATTTCCCGGTTGACGGAAAAGTATACGTAGTTATATATATGTTTTTTGAGGTGCCGTTGCCGATATTAACTCTTGAAACACGAGGGATCTTCGGTAGAAATGCACTACCCACATATAGATTCACATCGTTCTGCGCATCCGCTGCGGGTTTTCCGGCAATCTCGTCGAAATAAAGCGTCGTTGTAATCTCGTAAGTTAATGATGTCGAGGAGATTCTTCGCGCTGTAATCTCCCCCGCACGAATGTGAGTTGCGGATGCATTCAGAGAAAACAAAAACAAAACCAATGAAAACCAGAAATGGCGAAAATGTAAAATGCGGTGCATATACAGTGTACTTATTGTTTGCTGAAACGAGGTCTGAGGTCGAACGGGTTTACAGGTAAATTGTACCTGCAGTCTTTGTTTCAGTTAACGAATTAACGGTTAAAAATGATGTGTCCGACTAGCTGAAATACGCAGGACAATCAGACACCATAAAAGCGTATTGACGATCAATGTTTATCAAAATACTATAATAGTACTTAATAATCATTATAAATAATAGGGTGTAGGGTAAAAATGAGCTGGAAGTATTGTGTCAGAAACGTTTGTGCCATACCTTTGAAACGTTCTAAATATACCTAATTTTTCTTACTAAAAATCATAGGTTTTTACTATGTCGTGGTTTACACAATCGTTAACGAGCTCTATTGGAAAGAAAGTTCTGATGGCTCTTACCGGACTTTTCCTGATCAGTTTCCTGGTGATTCATGCCACCATCAATGCAATGATTTTCTATAATGACGGGGGAGAAACTTTTTCTCACTGGGGCCATTTTATGGGTACTAATCCGATCATCCGAACTCTGGAGATTGGACTTGTTCTAGGGTTCCTGGTTCATATTATAGACGGTCTTTGGCTTGTTAAAACCAACAATGATGCCCGTCCTGTTAAATATGCGGTCAGTAAAGCTTCGGCAAACAGCACCTGGTATTCAAGAAGTATGGGCTTATTGGGAACTTTGATCCTGATATTTCTTGTCCTACACACTTCTCATTTCTGGATTCCGAACCGTTCCAATCAATTTGCTACTGGTGAAGAACTGAACTTATATCAAATGATGCTTGATATATTCCAGAACATATGGGTAGTTTTGATTTACGTCGCCGGATGTTTCTCTCTATTCTGGCATTTACTTCATGGTTTTAAAAGCGCGTTTCAGTCACTGGGTCTTAATCATATCAAGTACAACGGGCTGATATCCTTCCTCGGAACGGCGTTTTCCATAGTTATTCCTGTTCTTTTTGCGCTGATGCCTATCTCCATTTATCTTGGTTGGGTTAAGTAGTGGGAAGATTGCAGATTTGATCGTATTTAATTTTTTTGATTAATTATTAATAAGAAGATATATGGCAACGTCACCACGTCTGGATGCCAAAATACCACAAGGGCCGCTTGAGACCAAATGGAGCAAATATCAATCTTCAGTACCTCTGGTTAATCCGGCCAATAAACGTAACCTTGAAGTAATCGTTGTTGGAACAGGATTGGCGGGTGCTTCGGCTGCGGCCACTCTTGCCGAGCTTGGTTATAAAGTTAAGGCTTTCTGTTTTCAGGATTCTCCCCGTCGTGCGCACTCGATCGCTGCTCAGGGAGGTATTAATGCTGCCAAAAATTACCAGAATGACGGAGACTCGGTGTACCGTCTTTTTTATGATACAGTAAAAGGTGGAGACTATCGTTCACGAGAGGCCAATGTGCATCGTCTGGCGGAGGTTTCCGGCAATATTATAGATCAGTGTGTGGCTCAGGGTGTACCCTTCGCACGTGAATATGGAGGCTTGCTTTCTAACCGTTCATTCGGTGGAGTTCAAGTTCAGCGTACTTTTTATGCCGCAGGTCAGACGGGACAACAACTGTTGCTGGGCGCGTATTCGGGATTGCAGCGTCAGGTAGGTATGGGTACAATTAAAATGTACAACCGCCACGAGATGCTGGATATTGTTAATATCGACGGGAAATGCCGCGGTATTATCGCCCGGAACCTCATCACAGGTGAATTGGAAAGACATTCAGGTCACGCTGTATTGCTTTGTACTGGTGGATACGGCAACGTATTTTACTTGTCTACCAACGCAATGGGTAGCAACGTAACTGCTGCCTGGAAAGCCCACAAACGCGGGGCGTTCTTCGGAAACCCATGTTTTACACAAATTCACCCGACTTGTATACCTGTTTCAGGAGAACACCAGTCGAAACTGACTTTGATGTCCGAATCATTGAGAAATGACGGACGTATCTGGGTTCCGAAAAAACAGAATGACAACCGTCCTGCCAACGAGATTCCAGAGGCAGAACGTGATTACTACCTGGAAAGACGTTATCCTGCGTTTGGTAACCTCGTTCCTCGTGATATTGCATCGCGCGCGGCGAAGGAAAGGTGTGATGCCGGATATGGCGTTGGAGCTTCCAAACTGGCTGTATACCTTGACTACACTGCGGCTATCCACCGTTATGGACATGGAGAAGCCAACAAAAATAATATCAACGATGCTCCGGAAGAAGATATCGTCAAATGGGGTAAGGCTGTCGTAAAGGAAAAATACGGTAACCTGTTCGATATGTACAAGCAAATCACGGGAGAAGATCCTTACGAGGTGCCTATGCGTATTTATCCTGCGGTTCACTATACGATGGGTGGCCTTTGGGTTGATTATAACCTGATGACAACCGTTCCTGGTTTATATGCGCTGGGAGAGGCGAACTTTTCGGATCACGGGGCAAACCGTTTGGGGGCTTCTGCATTAATGCAGGGTCTTGCGGATGGATATTTTGTAATTCCTTATACAATCGGTTCTTACCTGGCTAGTGAAATCCGAACTGGTAAAATCTCTACCGATCATGAAGAGTTTGTTAAAGTAGAAAAAGAAGTAAGCGACCGCATCAATACGTTGATCAATATTCAGGGAACTACTTCACCAGAGCTTTTCCACCGTCGTCTTGGTAAAATCATGTGGGACAAATGTGGTATGGCAAGAAATGCGAAGGGATTGAATGAGGCAATTCTCGAGATTCGTGAACTGCGCAAGGAATTCTGGAGAGATGTTAGAGTAATGGGGAAAATCAATGAGTTCAACCCGGAACTTGACAAAGCAAACCGCGTAGCTGACTTTATAGAATTGGGTGAGCTGATGTGTATTGACGCATTGCAGCGCAACGAATCTTGCGGCGGCCACTTCCGTGAAGAATATCAGACAGAAGAGGGTGAAGCGTTACGTGACGACGAAAATTATCGTTACGTTTCGGCCTGGGAGAATAAAGGTGTTGAAAGTTGGGAACTTCATAAGGAAGAACTCATCTACGAAAACATTAAAATCGCTGCGCGTAGCTATAAATAATAAAAATCAATGCGAAGGGCTTGCAGTCCTTCAGTTCCAAATATTCAGTTAATTGATAATCATTAACTAATTCAAAAATGAGTGGAGGTAATATGCGTCTTACATTGAAAGTGTGGAGACAAAGCAATGGAAATACAGCAGGAGGTTTTGAAAACTATTCTTTGGAAGGTATATCGCCTGATATGTCGTTTCTGGAAATGTTTGACGTCCTCAATGAACAATTAGTAGAAGAAAGAAAGGAGCCCGTTGCATTTGACCACGATTGCCGTGAAGGTATCTGTGGGATGTGCTCCATGTATATAAACGGACAGCCGCACGGGCCGCTACAAGGTGTAACTACCTGCCAGCTGCATATGCGGTCGTTCAGTGACGGCGATACGATTGTGGTGGAACCATGGCGTGCACAAGCATTCCCCGTTATCAAGGATCTGGTTGTGAGCCGTGACGGCTTCGACCGGATCATGGCTGCAGGTGGATTCGTTTCCGTAAATACTGGTAACGCACAGGATGCAAACAATTTGCCTATTCCAAAGGAAAATGCGGATGATGCTTTCTCTGCGGCGGCTTGTATTGGTTGCGGAGCTTGTGTAGCTGCATGTAAAAATGCTTCGGCTATGCTGTTCGTTTCTGCGAAGATATCTCAGTTGGCATTGTTGCCGCAAGGTCAGGCAGAACGCAAAATCAGAGCAGAGAAAATGGTTGCTCAGATGGACGTGGAGGGATTCGGAGCGTGTACTAACACAGGTGCTTGTTCAGCAGAATGTCCAAAAGAAATCAGTTTGGAGAACATCGCTAGAATGAACCGCGAATATATCTCGGCCAAAGCAACATCGTCTGCTGTTTAGCTATCTAAGAATACACTTAATATCAAAAGAACGAGATGCCTCTGGTGTCTCGTTCTTTTTTATTAGACATAATATTCTTAGATAAAACAACGGCTTGCGAACATCAGGCGTTGTCGACAACCGACTAATACGATATAAGAAAAGGGGCACTGGAAAATTCCGGCACCCCTTTTTACCTTAAAATCTTACAGCGGAGATTTTAATTACTTCGCTTTCGTAGTATCAGCAGCTGCTGGTTTGCCAGCTCCTGCGTATTCTTTGTTCAAACCATCGATTATCTTCTTGGTTACATCCAAAGATGGGTTTGCGAACAAAATACCGCCCCCCAGTGAATAGCCAAGAACGTACTCATATCCATTCTCCTTATTATACTTTTCGATATAAGCACGGATGTTTTTATAAAGCTCCTCATTTTTCTTAGCTTCTTCCATACCAAGTGCCTGAGCAGATTGATCGCGGTAAGCTACCAGATCCTGTTGTTTTTTCATCAACTGCGCCTCAGTAGAACGAGCTTGCTCAGGAGTCATGGTTTGTGCTTTTTGCTGGAAGAAAGCTACTTCATTTTGCAATGAACGGCCTTTTTGGTTCAGATCATTTTCAAGTTGGAAGTTTTTATTTTCCAGTTCTTTTTTAGTGTCTTTAAAGAAATCGTAGTTTTTCAAAAGAGAGTCAACCTGAACGTAAACTGTGCGACGACCTGCCACTACACCTCCATCAGTTACTACTGCATCGCCACTCGGCTTTCCAGAAAAATGTAAAAAAAATAACACCGCCACAGCAAGAGACAGGACGATGTTCCAGATTAACGAAGTATTATTGTTCACGTTTTTTTAATGTTTTTGTTTATAAAGAGCCGCAAAGATAAGGATTATGTACAATCAACAAATGACTGGATGCTTGATTGAATAAATTATATTCCTTGAAAATATATTTAAAATCAGGATTTTGTGTTCCGAAACAGGCTCCTGGCCGAATATCCTGCCATTCCGCTAACACCAGCTGTCAGAGCACCAATCAGCACGCTTATGGCCAACATGAAGTAGCCATTAGGTAGGGTAAATATTTGAGCGATGCGATCCGACATTGCGCCATTGGAACTTATTTGAATATAGAGGCCATATCCCAGCCAAAGTAATCCAACAGCCAGAAAGCTCTGGAAAAATGCTGCACCATATGATTTGGGGCAGGATAAATTGACAATGGCAGGAACAACTGCAATGACCCACCAGGGGCAAAAGTACTGAAGCACGGCAGTAACCGCCAGAATAATCAGAAAATTCATTGCGATGTGGGTTATTTCTTTTTTAGAATGATAGAAGTCGTCAAGCGATCGTTTTTTTGATCGGGAGACGAAAGATAGACGAGCTCATTAAGTTCCCCCTTCTCCCATTTTGGCAACAGGTTCAAATAATATGGGCTTCCCGGGTTTCCAGACTGACCTCCGGGATATATACCATATGCTTTTGGCGAGGGCCCCAATTCCACGATCATACGCCACGAAGGCCCGTGTGTTTTGGTTACAGCATTTACGATACTTGAACCGCCCCCGGTTTTCAAAAGTCCTGAATTGAAAGGCTTGATCTGACGGCTCAAATGTCTGACTTCAGTACCTTTTACCTTATACCACTGCCATTCCGGACTCATCGGGCCACGTCTGGCTGCCAAGGTATCAAGCGATGCTTTATAACTCGAGAGCACAATATCCCCCAAAGTTTCGACCTGAGGGGTTTTCAAATTGTCGAACCACTTGGCGTTTGGCTGTTTCAAAATCATATAAAATGTCCTGTCCCGCGATGGGTAAGACATCGGTAAAGTTTCTGAGCCAAAATCATCGGACCAGATCGCTTCTCGCAAAATAGGTATCCAGGTTTCAAATATGGAAGCTGCAATTGACTCAGGCCCATTGACAAAATTCCAGTCAGTTAGCGTAATTTCTCCTGCTTTCTGAACCGGGGTTAAAGGGCTGCTCCTCAAATAAGGCAGCAACGCCGGCAAAATAGTCCTTGCCATCACACTGAAATTATCATTTTGCAAGGAACGAAGGCTGTCGGCGGTTGCGTTGTTCATTGCCTGCAACCTTTCGTTAATCCTTATCGCCCTTTCCGATGGCGCAAACGACCAGTTGATATAATATGGATACGTCGGATCTGTAGAAGATTGGTTAGCCGAGCTTACAAAACCACGCGGAGGATTTTTGACCGTCGGATTTTGGTCTGCTGGAATCCATCCCTGCCACTCGTGTTCAGGCAGTCGGCCGTCGAGCAGGAATTTTCCCTGGTCCTTATATTTTAAAGGAAGTTTTCCGTTCACGGTGATGGCGATGTTTTTTCCATTATCCGCAAAAACAAAGTTTTGAGCAGGGGCGACGTAATGGGAAAGTGCTTTTCTGTAATCGTCATAATCTTTTGCCCGGTTAAGATCGTAAAAGGTAGAAAATCCATTGCCTGGCTCATGCCCGATCCACCTGGTGGCGTAATGATGTACTTTTTTGACGCTATCTTCCTGGTCAAAAACTGGCCCATGATGCGTATATACCACATTTTCAATATGAGGAACCTGCCCCTTTACCCGGATCACTTCTTTACGAATCCTCGTCGGCTTCCATTTACGATCATACCAATATTTTGACTTTGTTGTATCATTAAAAATAACCTCGTATAAATCATAGACATCCGCGTCCACGTTGGTTACGCCCCAGGCTACGTTTTGGTTGAAGCCAATCACAACACTTGGTATACCTGGAAGTGAAACCCCGTAAACATTCAGATCGGGCGTTTGAAGTTGCAGCTGATACCATATAGAAGGCAAAGTCAGTTCAAGATGGGGGTCGTTAGCCAATATCGGATATCCCGTGCTCGATTTTTCGCCACTGATCGCCCAGTTATTGCTCCCGACGCCCTCAATTTTAGGATCCTGTCGAGGCAGTAATGTTTCAGCTTTTTGGTTTATAGCAACCTCGGCATCATAAGGCACTATCGGTGGCGGCAACGGAATCGGTAACCGTTTGAAATTCCACGGCGTGCCGACGGGAATGATAGGGCTTTCACGAAGCATCGGGTAATCCGGGAAGAGTTCGTCGATCACTTCTTTCCCATATTGATCCAATATATTGGTCATATTGAGATCGTCAGATCGCCCGGCAAGAGTCAATATCATTTGCTCCTGCATATACATACAATTGACGGGCTGCCATTTTTCAGGAGCATATCCCAACAATTTATATTCTACGGGAAATTGACGTGGTTTGAGCTGAGATATGTACGCATTGACGCCCTGAGTATAGCTTAAAAGTGCCTCACGGGTAACTTTATCGCTCATCGCTACTTTTAAGTTAGCTTCTGCACCATAGCCCATCCCTAAAAGCCGGCTTTTGCGATCCATTTCCAAAGTGTTTTTTCCAAGTACTTCGGACAGACGCCCAGCGGCGGCTCTTACCTGAAGATCCATTTGCCATAGACGGTCACGTGCCGTAACATATCCCTGCGCGTAGAAGAGGTCGTGGTTGTTCTTTGCAAAAATGTGCGGCACGCCCGTATCATCAAACCGTATCATCACATCTTCCTGAAGGCTATCGAGTTCAAGGACAATCTCTTCCGAAGGGTCATATGCCTTTTCCCAGTTTTGCCAGAAACCGGTGAACGGATTCAGGAAATTTCCCAAAACAGGAACAGGTCCCCAGGGACGATTGAGACAATATACCAGTCCACAAGCCAGCAAGACGAAAAAAAGCGATTTAACCAGTTTCATTTGTGAGCGGCAGCGATATAGTTAACCTAAGAGCAATATACGTAAAAAGGATTCTATTCCGATGAAACTACTTGCACGATGGCTTCGACCAGCTCCAGCTTGCTGTACATGATCGATTTTTCATCCGGAATTTCTCCAGCCATTGAGATTCCCTCGGGGAAAAACTTCTGCCGACCTGGGCGGAAAGCCTTGGCGGTCAAATGCAGAGAGTGTACTCCAGCCTCTTTTAACTGGGCTGCATTGTGATGATTTACCCCGCCTCCCGCCATGATTTCTATCTTTCCATCCGCCTCTTTTGAGAGTTGTTTGAGCAATTGAATGCCCTCCGGAGCAGTCGGTTTTTGTCCGGATGTAAGAATTCTTTCCGCACCTGTCTCGATGATTGCTTTCAATGCCTTTATTGGATCTGCAGCAAGATCGAATGCGCGATGAAACGTAACTTTCATTGGACTTGCCAAGTCAACCAACCCTTTCGTGCGAGCCACATCCACCTGGCCGTCTGCCTGCAGAATTCCTAAAACCACTCCGTCCGCACCCAGACTTTTAGCAAGAAGAATATCCTTTTTCATGATCTCTTCTTCAAAAAAGTCATATACAAAATCGCCTCCACGCGGACGAATCATTACAAATAGCTTTATATCAATGTGTTTTCTGACGATCTCGATTAATCCTGCACTTGGTGTAGTCCCTCCTTCTCCCAAACCTCCACAGAGTTCAATCCGGCCCGCACCGCCAGCCTGGGCATTGATACAAGACTCAAGGGAATAGGCACAAACTTCAATGGTCATATCGGTAACTTTTTTGATACACAAACTTTAGAAATGAATTTATACAAATATGGAATAAAAAATTTGGAGGATCGTCTTTCTGCGCGTATCGGAATCGCGTAGTTATGACATTATGTGAGTACAACTTCTCTGCGTCGTTAATCCTGCAGGATCGGTTTGTTACATGAAAACGGTCGGAGTGGGGTGTTTCAGCCAATATTTTTTCAAGAAAAAATAATTTATAACTATCTTACAATCAAATAGTTGAAAAATAATTAAATATTACAATTTGGTAAAGAGAATTATTTTTATTTTTTTTTGGTAGAAACTATTAAAAGTTTCAATTTTTTTTACTTTTGCACTCCTTAAAACAGTAAGTAACTCTTTAATAGGCAACAAAAATATGTACTGGACTCTCGAACTTGCGTCATATCTAGAAGATGCGCCCTGGCCAGCTACGAAAGACGAGCTAATTGACTTTGCAATTAGAACAGGTGCTCCGTTGGAAGTAGTAGAAAACCTTCAAGAACTTGAAGATGACGGACAGCCGTATGAAAGTATTGAGGAAATCTGGCCGGACTATCCGACTAAGGATGATTTCTTTTTCAACGAAGACGAATATTAACAGGAAACGGCGCCCCCATCGGCGCCGTTTCTTTTTCGGTTTTTAGTGAATTTTACTTAATCGGCGTCCATTTGAAAGGCACACTTTTTTATTCATAGTCATTTCACCTTAACCCATTATCAAACCCACGCTGATATTGTCTGAATTTGTAGACGAATGTGTACTTAACAGCGTTTAAAAAAGAAGAGAAGAGTACGTAAGGAGTAAAGTTTTTATCTTATCTCACGTTTCTATCCATTAAGGCAATGGAACTTCGACTATTAAAAGAACTCGTTAAAAAAGGAGAGGGAGAGCATTCGGAATTCAAATTGAAGTCCAATCATCCTGAGAAGATTGTCCGTGAAATCGTGGCATTTGCGAATACCGGTGGAGGTAAGTTGTTTATCGGAATCGATGATGATTGTACCATCAAAGGCCTCAAAGACGCTGATGAAGATGAGTACACAATCCTGAAAGCGATGGACAAGTATATTTTCCCCAAAGTAAGTTATCGTAAAGAAAGGGTTTCTGTGTCCCCGGAAAGGGATGTTCTGGTGCTTAACGTTCACCGAAGTATCGACAAACCTCATTATGTAATCGATGAAAATGGCGACCGGAGAGCATATATCCGCGTGAAAGATAAATCGATTCAGGCGAGCAGGGAGATGAAAGAAATTATGCGGCGCGGCAGAGGGGAGCGCGATGTGCGATTCAATTACGGCGAAAAGGAACAAAAACTGATGGAATTGCTTGACAAAAAGGATGCTGTCACGGTCGATCTGTTTGCCACCTTCGCGGGTATTCCACGGAAAATAGCGTCTAATACCCTGGTAGTGATGGTTCTGGCGCGGGTGTTGGAAGTTCATCCCCGCGAAATGCTGGATCATTTCACAATGTCGATGGCTTATCAGTCCAATTGATATAAGAAAACCCTCAATTTTGGTTGAGGGTTTTCTTATATATCTCAGCATAAGGTGGGGACGCCATATCATATGAGTGTAGCATGACTTTATGTCCCCGACTAATGGAGAAAGGGTAAAGCTGACAGTCCTGAGACAGCTATTGTTTTGTTAGAACGGAAGATCGTCTGAATCTTCTTCTGTAAAGGTCGTCATAGGCGGAGCGGAATAGTTACCTGCTCCTGTCGCAGGCTGACTGCCCCCTGATTTTTCCACTTTCCAGGCTTTCACCTCCGTGTACCATCGCGAGTTATACTCACGGCTTTCCACATCTATCGAGGCAGTCACGGTATCATTAACCTGTAAACCTGACTGATCGATTTTGTCGCCCCACAGCGCAATACACACTTTCTTAGGATATTGTGAAGGTATTTCCAGAATAAATTCCTGTTTGCGCCACATTCCGTTTTTGCCTTGTCCGGTCACTTCCGGAAGCAATGCGATGACGGTTCCTGTTAATTCCATATATTCGTTATTGTTGGTAGTTACTAAAAAATGTTGTCAAAATTAAGCTTTTGGCGTTCCAAATCAAAGGTCGAGTAAGAGACACTACCGGACTTCGGTAAATTTTATACCATTCTTAAAATTTCCAACAAAATGGGGAATGAAGTTAGCTGTTGTCATTTTTTGTAAAAAAAGTATTGGACCATATTCTGCTATTGTTGAAATCGACATTTGTGTCCATTGCGTTTAAGTCCTCTCAATTACCCAATTGCCTGATCTATATCAGCAATGAGGTCTTCCACATCTTCGATACCTATGCTCAGTCGGATCAAAGTATCTTTTAGCCCCGTCTTTTCTCTTTCTTCTTTGGGAATGCTCGCATGACTCATGCTAGCCGGATGGGTGCAAAGCGATTCAACCCCGCCGAGCGATTCACCCAAAGAAAAGATTTCCAGCTTTTCCATAAAACGGATGGCTTCCTCATATACATCCCCTTTCAGTTCAAAGGAAAGCATACCTCCAAACCCGCGCATCTGTTTCTTCGCAATTAAATGTCCTTCATGAGTAGGAAGTCCGGGGTAGTATATCTTTGATACCTTTGGATTGTTCTGCAGATAGGTGACAACATTTTCCGCATTTTCACAATGACACTTCATTCTCAAATGCAGTGTTTTGATTCCTCGCAAAACCAGGAAACAGTCTTGAGGGCCCGGCACTGCGCCGGCTGCGTTTTGAATAAACTTCAATTCCTTTGCCAATTCAGGATCATTCAAAACCAACGCGCCCATTACCAGATCGGAATGTCCGCCCAAATATTTGGTAACTGAATGCATGACGATATCAACACCCATATCTAATGGATTCTGCAGATACGGCGAAGCAAAAGTATTGTCCACTACAGTCAAGATATCTTTTTCGCGGCATATGGTTGTAATAGCAGCAATATCGATGATCTTCAGCAGTGGGTTCGTCGGCGTTTCAAGCCATACCATTTTGGTGTTTGCATTAATACATGAATGCAGATTTTCGGCGTCGAAAAGGTCTATGAAATGGAATTTGACACCTATTGGCTCGAAGACTTTTCTCATTAAACGGTAACTTCCTCCATATATATCCCGGGTCGCGATAATTTCGTCACCAGGTTTAAATAACCTCAGAACAGCATCCGTGGCCGCCATACCGGACGCGAAGCAAAGACCAAATGCTCCGTTTTCCAACGCTGCCAATGCATCCTGCAGCGCGGTTCGGGTGGGATTATGGGATCTTGCATATTGATATCCCTTGTGTTTGCCTGGACTTTCCTGTACAAATGTGGAAGTCTGGTAAATTGGAGTCATAATTGCTCCTGTGCTAGGATCAGGATGTACTCCAGCGTGGACGGATTTAGTAGCGAATTTCATATGTTTTTTGGCTATCGGCAGGCGGTTGTCTGCTGTTCGGTAAGTCTTAAGATTATTCTCCTTTGTTTTAACGGTTAAAAGGATGGCGGAAATTGTGGAATAAAGCTCCGCACCCCAAACCTTTTGTTGTCAGTTACGGTTGAAATAGCAATGTAGTCATTAAAATTTTTGATTTTGTTTTCAGCCAGACATAAGCAGGTTTCCCTTCCATTCGCGGTTAGTATTCTGATGACCGTCGTTCCATTATTGACAACCTCCATTCTTGCCGCTTGGGCTGTCACCCACGAAAGTCTGCTGTCGGGATGGGACTTCTATATATGGCTGGCGGTAAGCATCCTATTGACGATCACTTCCGCACTTGCACTGACGCCTCCTACTTTTCTGGCCATGATATATGGCTACTTTCTGGGCTGGACCTCGCTGCCATTCCTGTTTATGTTAAATCTTGGAGCAATATGTCTGGTTTTTGGCTTAGCGCGTTTTCTTAATCCGAGCCAGACAAGGGTATATCTGGAAGAGGTATACCCAAAGACGCGCAAACTTTTTCAACGATTTCAGGAAAAACAATTAAGGCTGATCTTTTTTGCAAAACTCTCACCCATATTGCCTTTCGCAGTGACCAACCTTTTCTTTGCTATAGCAGGCGCTCGTCTCCGTCAGGTGCTGATCGGCGGCACTTTCGGAATGATACCCAGAACGATTCTCGCCGTTTGGGTAGGAAATGAAGCACGCGATATCAGATATCTCCTGGAGCACCCGAACGAAGGTCTTTATTCAAAAATTCTGATTGTTGTCCTGATATGTATCTCGTCAGCCGGCATCGGATATTTGTTCAAAAACCGGGACGTTACGGCAAATTGACAGTGCCAAATGGTCGGGGAACTTCATCTATGTTAATATCGTACAATAACTGGCGAGTAAAGGCTAAGAATGCATTTACTTAATCCTGTTTATTTGTGATAAAGTTATAATAAGTCAATTGATAGCATGAAATCCTTACCTCTGGTTGATCTGGTTATTGTCATTGCCTATCTGGTGGGGATGGTCGCGGTCGGTATTTACTTTTCACGAAAGAATACTAACGCCGATCAATTCACGAAAGCCTCGGGAAAAATACCGGGCTGGGCGATCGGGATATCAATATATGCTACTTTTCTGAGCAGTAACACGTTTTTGGGAGTCCCTGGAAAAGCTTTTGGCAGCAACTGGAATTCGTTTGTATTCAGCCTGTCGATGCCGCTGGCTGCTTGGGTCGCAACCAAATACTTCATTCCATTTTACCGGAACACGGGAGAAGTTTCTGCCTATACCCATCTGGAACACCGTTTTGGGCCCTGGGCCAGAACATACGCAGTAATTTGTTTTTTGCTTACCCAGCTCGCGCGGATGGGTTCAATTTTCTTCGGAATTGCATTGAGTTTGCAGGCTTTAACCGGATATCCCATGTCAACGATCATGATTGTCGTTGGAATTTGTATCGTATTATACACAGTGATGGGCGGCATGGAAGCCGTAATATGGACGGAAGTTGCGCAAGGAATTATCAAAACAATAGGTGCATTTATTATCCTTTATCTGGTGGTTTCCGGTATTGATGGAGGTATTTCTAAAATTGTTGAAGTCGGCAAAGTGGACGACAAATTCAGCTTGGGTACCATGGCTCCTGACTTTGTGCAATCTTCCTTTTGGGTCGTTCTTTTATATGGCTTCTTTATGAACCTCAATAATTTTGGTATGGATCAGAATTATGTTCAAAGGTATCATACAACGGGTTCAACCAAAGAAGCTTCTGGTTCAGTCTGGCTATGCGTGTATCTGTATTTGCCTGTTTCTCTCATCTTTTTCATTTTAGGAAGTTGCTTGTATGCCTACTATCAAACGCATCCGGAATTATTAGAAGCTATAAAAATGACGACGGCTATGGACAGGTTGCCGGGCGGTAGTCCGCAGGCGATCAAAGAATTGGCTGCTACATTAACTCCGGCAGATTACGGTGACAAAGTGATGCCTAATTTTATGGTAACCAAAGTTCCTGTGGGTTTGTTAGGTCTCATTATTGCGGCCATCATGTCCGCTGCGATGAGTACGATCAGCTCAGGAATGAATGCTTCTGCCACTGTTTTCTCGGTAGATATCTATCAGCGATATATTAAATCAGGGTTAACTGATAAGCAGTCGATGAGGCTGTTGTATATCGCAACGACTGTTTTCGGGCTTTTGGGAATGCTTACGGGTATCGCGATGATCGGTGTGAAAAGCGTACTGGATATCTGGTGGCTACTCTCGGGAATCTTCGCGGGAGGTATGCTGGGATTGTTCCTTCTTGGAATAATCTCGAAAAATACGAAAAATACGGAAGCGCTTACGGCGACAATTATTGGAATTTTAGTGATCATATGGATGACATTTTCGCCTAAACTGGACGGCGAGTATGCTTATTTGCGTAACCCTCTTCATCAGAATATGATCATGGTAGTCGGAACGCTTTCCATTTTTTTAATAGGTATTTTGTTAACCCGACTGAAAAGAAAAGGTCCGGAATTTCAAAGCCGAAGTGAAGAGATGGCGGGCCAGCATTGACCGGTTACTTTGATTGAATACGGTTTTACTCAACGTTATTAATTTTTTGATTTACCTATCATGTATATGCAAAACATATTACAACACTCCTCGCTATCACTGCCAAAGGGTTTTATTCCCGTCATGCTCACGCCGTTTTTAGAAGACGGAGGCGTGGATTATGTCGGATTACGTCAGCTTACCGATCTCTATATTGAAGTGGGAGCAACGGGCTTGTTTGCCAATTGCCTTTCCAGTGAAATGTATGAACTGACTGAGGATGAGCGTTTAAGCGTTACTAAAACTGTTGTTGACCAGGCGGCAGGAAGAGTACCTGTTGTCGCCACCGGAACATTCGGAGGGCCAGTTTCAGAGCAAGCGGAATTCGTTAAACGTATATACGAAACCGGAGTACAGGCTGTAATTGTAATCACAGGCTTAATCGCTGCCGAGGAAGAATCTGACGCTATATTTTTGGATAAAATGAAAGAGCTTATTGCTCTGACAAATGATATTCCGCTGGGATTATATGAATGTCCGGTTCCATATAAAAGGCTGATCAGTGTTGATATTCTGAATGATTTGCTACCTACTGGCCGTCTTGTTTATCATAAGGATACATGTCTGGACGAAGCTGAGGTTTCACAACGAATTGATGCGGGTAAAGATTTTACCTTTGGTCTGTATGACGCCTATATGGTCAATGCGGTTTCATCGCTTTCAAAAGGAGCAGCTGGATTGTCTTGTATCCAGGGCAATATATATCCCGAGCTTGTAGTATGGATTTGTGATAATTTTAATAATGCCGAACGCGCCGATGATGTCAAAATCGTGCAGCAATTTTTTGAAGATACGATGGATGTGATTCACGATGTATATCCGATAAACGCTAAATACAGTCTTCAAAAACGGGGCTTCCCGATTTCACTATATACGAGAAGAAATGTCGGGATACTTACTGAGGACTTAAAATCGGCAATGGACCAACTTTTGGTGCAGGTAGAAGAATTGTACGATCAGTTGGGTATAACAAATGTTGTTAGCAAGCAGGTAATAAAACAATAGATTGAAAATGAGTTGGTTGCGAGGTTTTGTATTGTGTGTCTTTATTATTTCTCCGTCGATGGCGCAGCATTCCAATTCGGTTGGCATGCAGTTTGTCAGGGTGCCGGAGGGTAAATTTTACATGGGTTCTGAGGGAGAAGGCGAAACGGCCGATGAGGCACCTGTGCATCGGGTTCAGATAACCAAACCTTTTGAGATGAGCGCAACAGAGGTTACAAATGCACAGTATGAAGCTTTCGACCCGGCTCATAAAAAGTTTCGCGGAAAGGATGGATTTTCAAAGGACGATGATGAAGCTGTGATCTTTGTGTCATACAGAGATGCACTTCTGTTTTGTGAATGGCTAAGCAAAAAGGAAGGGAAAAAATACAGACTTCCGACCGAGGCGGAGTGGGAATATGCTTGTCGCGCCGGGACTGTTACAGATTATTCTACGGGGCGTTTTTTACCAAAAAGTGCTTTGAAAAGTCAAAAAACTGACCGCGAGCCTGTTATTGTTTCTCTAAAGGTTGGCCAGGATTCACCAAATCAGTTTGGTTTGTTTGATATGCATGGCAATGTGGAGGAATGGTGTTACGATTGGTATGGCCAATACGGAAGCGGGGACAAGGTTGATCCTGTCGGAAAAGTCACCGGGTTTTCAAGGGTAGCGCGTGGAGGAAGCCATGGAACACCTGTTGCGTATTTACGCTCCTCGAATCGGATGGCGATGTTGCCTGATGACAAGCATTTTCAACTGGGTTTTCGGGTAGTGCAAGGAGAATTGCCAGCGACAAAGCCTTTGCCAGCAGATCCTAAAACGCTGGTATCAACCGATGTATCTCAGAAGCCGATCAAATGGGTAAAAGTGTCAAACTCTAAACCTGTTTTCATGGAGCCAGTTCGATATGTTGTCAAGCCGGAATGTGAAGATGAGGTGCCATTTTTTCACCATAACCATTGTCCTGCTATTACCTCGCTTCCCAATGGCGATTTGTTAGCTGCGTGGTTTTCTACAAATCAGGAATCGGGACGCGAAATGACGATTCTTGCAAGCCGGTTACGCTCTGGAAATACGGCATGGGACAAACCTTCGGAATTCTTTAAAGTAGCAGACCGCAATATGACGGGGACATCGCTTTTTTATGATGGGAAGGGCACTTTGTTCCATATGAATGGCGTGGAAACGGATGGCGACTGGAAAAATCTGGCGATGGTATTAAGATCAAGTACCGATAATGGAGCTTCCTGGACCAAGCCTTCTCTTGCCGACGGAGAACATCGTGTTAAAAACCAGGTGATTGCAGGGATGTCTCAAACAAAAAGTGGCTGGTTAATTCAGGCTGGTGATGCAGATCCCGGACCTGAAGGCGGCACCGCTATCCATATTAGTAAGGATAAGGGAGAGAGCTGGTATAACCCGTATGAGGGTACAGAAAAACCAGAATTTCAGGAAGGTAAGAAAGGCGGCCTGATTGCCGGAATTCATGCTGGAGTTGTGGAATTGAAAGACGGAAGACTTCTGGCGTTGGGAAGAAATAATAACATTCCAACAGAGGAATCCGGTCTGAGAATGCCTATGAGCATATCCGACGACGGTGGAAAAACCTGGACTTATCATGCATCCGAATTTCCGCCAATAGCAGGAGGACAGCGGTTGATTTTATATCGCCTCAACGAAGGACCCTTGCTACTGATTTCCTTTACCCATCATCCGGAGGAATCGGATGCAAAAAGAATTGGGATGACTTTCAAAAGGAAGGACGGAAGTAGCTATAAAGGATATGGCATGTACGCAGCTGTGTCCTACGACGAGGGCGAGACCTGGCCCGTAAAAAAATTACTCACAGACGGAAATTACAGGTATCTGAACGGCGGCGCATGGACTGGCGCCTTTGAAATGGACGATACACACGCTGAGCCAAGAGGCTATCTGGCTGCTACACAATCGCCTGATAATCTGATACATCTGGTAAGTAGCAGTATACACTACCGGTTCAACCTTAGCTGGTTGGAGACACCATAAAGTTTTGAGATTTCAACTTATTATTCCTTAACCTTATGAATTTTCCAAATGAACAAATCCTTTATCGGGTAATCGAAGGCGACGAAGCCGCTTTTGCGCAGATATATACCCATTTCAGATCGCCGGCTGTCAAGTTTTGTACGTTGCTTCTGAAAGATCAGGACGAAGCGGAAAATGTGACGCAGGATGTTTTTGCCAAAATCTGGGACCGTCGTGTTCAGATCAATCCGGACTACAGTTTCCAATCATACTTGTTCGTGAGTCTGAGAAATCAGATATTCGACCAGTTTAAAAAATTGGAAAAGGATCAGAAATTAAAGCAACAGTATATCGACCGGATGAACGTTTGGATTTCTGATGATTCGGACGAGAAAGAGGATAGCTTTCGCGCTATTCAGGACGCTGTGGATTCACTGTCGGAAAAAAGAAAACGGATTTTTAAGTTAAATGTGGAAGAAGGAAAGTCATATCGTGAGATTGCAGTTTTTTTGAATATATCAACCAATACAGTCAAGAATCAGCTGGTGAAGGCCAAGCAAATATTACGGCAACGGGTGAATATTCAGGGTGCTTAGAGAATTATGTCAGGTCAATAATTCAATTTCTGATCATAAAAATCCGACATAAAGGAGTACAGCTCAGGATGTTTCTTTTGAAACTCTTCGGGATCACTGAAGAAATATTCACTAACCACTGCCAGAAATTCGGCGTTATTGGTGATAGCATATGGATTGATGTCTGAGCTTCCGCTTTTGATTTTGTCCATCTCTTCTTTGATCAAATGAAGCCATGGCAAGGTGTAGCGATGTTCAATCAACCGTTCAGGAACGCCGTCCGTCACGCCGTCTTCACGGTCAAGCAGATGAACGAATTCATGAATTCCGACATTTTCGTCACCGGTCCGACCGTTAAAACCCGCAAGAAGTGCAGGTTTGGAAAGTAGCAAAGAATGATTCATATATCCATTTCCCACCATTCCTTCAATATTTTCATCGTGTTTATGCGGCCCACCGATTTCGAATTTTTGACTAAATGACGCAGGATATACCAGCACTTCATTCAATGTAGGATAGTTGAATGTCGGAAACGCGAAGGTGGGAATGATACCACTTGCTGCCACAATTAATCTGATTTCGGCATCCACATCTGTATCAATTCCTTCCACACGTTTTTCGGCAAGGAATATCTGAACACGTTTTTCAAAAAGTGCCTTTTTAGTATCGCTCAGGTTGCGGTAGAAAACGGAATGTTTTTCAAGAATTTGCTTCCATACGGCGGGAAAAGCAGTTTCAAATAGCGCCAGTCTGGTATATGTTTTCCTATAATAAAAACGATGGAAAGTCAACACACCAAAGAAGATGATAACGGCAAGGCCATAGAATGGCGTCTTTTCACTAAAATGACCTAAAAGGTTAAAGAAAATCAGTCCAAGAAGAGCCCAGCCGAAGGCCCAGTATCGGGCCGATTTCAGACTGTTTTGATAATAGCTTTTGAGATCATTTGATGATATAATAGTATTGTGCATCGCAATAGGGACAAATAATATCAAAGTAAAGTCAAAACGTCGTAATTTTTCATATACTCCTGAGTTTTCTCGGCTGAAACGCCGGGAGAGCAATGGTCGACGAAGCCTGAACTTAGTCAATAACGCCCGAATAGGCGATTGAGAGGTGTAACATATAGGCAAATGCGTAACGGAAATGAATAGAAATAGGTACCCACCAGCTTTGTAATAATATGAGTCAAAAAATGGGTTTAGGTTAGTTATGAAACCGCACTTTCATAGAGTTCCGATAAAATCTCAGACTTCGTTCAGCATTCGGCATGAAAAGAATTCAAGCTTCGGGACCGTATGGCATTACCATCCCGAGCTGGAGTTGCATTTTCTTGTCAAAGGGCACGGAGTTCGTTTTATTGGAGATAACATCAGTAATTTTTCGGATGGAGAGCTGATCCTTCTGGGGGAGAATTTGCCGCATACCTGGCGTATGGAGCAAGAATGCGATAATGGTCATGCGGAGGTAATTATTGTGCATTTCCTGCCCGATTGCCTGGGTGCAGACCTGCTCTTGCTACCGGAAGCATATCTGATTCCGAAATTATTTGAAAAGGCGAAAAAGGGGCTGATTATCAAGGGGAGGGCAAAAGAGAAGGTAACGAAGCTTATGTATCAGGCCGTTGACGCCCAGAACCTCGATCGATTGATATCACTCCTTTCCATATTGAAGATATTGGCCGAAACGGAAGAAACAGAAATCATTGCTTCTGCGCACGCATTCTACAAATCCAACGATTCGGAGACGTTGAGATTAAATAAGATATATGCCTTTACGTTAGCGAATTATAAAAGCGATATCAGCCTGCAGGATGTGGCTTCCATAGCCAATTTGGGAATTACCTCCTTTTGCAGGTATTTCAAAATGATGACGAAGAAAACCTATAATGACTTCCTTGTGGAAATCAGGATAAGCCATGCATGCCGTTTCCTGATCGAGGACCGGATGGCCACAGAGGTAATTTGCTTCGAATGTGGCTTTAACAATGTCTCCAATTTTTATCGGCACTTCAAAAAAGTAACAGACATGACTCCTTTGGAGTACAAAAGGAAATATCTCAAAGTCACACCCGAATTGATTTAAAAGTTATTTGTCATGCGTGCGCATGTATTCATCCATTGAAAATTTTCCGGAACCGATGATGGCGAACACCACGACAAGGAAAAGAACCACCATGGATAACCAAAGTTCTGAATTCATATAAGAAAATCCCTGCCGAATATTTACAGCGAATACTGCTGTGACCAATATCGGAATTTGAATGATTGCTGCAAAGCGTGTCAGACATCCCATTGCGATCAGAAAGCCTCCGAAAATGTGAGCGAAAGCTACATAATGAACTGCCGCCACAGTCCATAGTTGCAGGTCCAGGCCAGAAACTAACTGCAGCAATTGGGTGGTGTCGCTAATGAACATAATCCCTTTTAGGAAAAGCAACACGCCCAATCCAATCCTGAGCGTGTCCATCCATGCAGGATGGTGTGTGTCGCCCCATTGTTCGATTTTATCCATCATTTTCATATCACGAAAAGTTTTGGTTTTCAGAAAGTTAGAAAAATGAATGGACTATTCCAATACTTATTTTGGTTATTTTAACTTCTCCAAAAGTGTCGAAATATCTTCCTGGCCCTGCCAATTTGCGACCATTTTTTCAAAGATATCCTGCAGGAAAATCGATCGTTTTCCGGCAATTCCGCCATTTATTAGAACGTCGCCGATCTGTACAATCGGCATCACCCATTTCGTGCTGCTGGTTGTGAAAACTTCGTCGGCCTGCAATGTTTCTTCTAGAGTAATGGCTCGGACTTCTACCTCAAAATGTGCCTGAGCGAGCTCGAGCACCGTTTTGCGGGTAATGCCAAACAAAATATTACGGTCGGAAGTGATGAGTTTGTCGCCTTTAAAGATAAAAACGTTGCTGCGTGTCAATTCGCTGATCTCTCCGCCTTTATGGAACAACAAATCTGATGCGCCCTGATTTTTCATTTCTTCTGCCATTAGCACCATATGCACATAGTTCGTGGTTTTCACCGTCGGCATATCACGTACATATTCATATGGCAACACTTTGATACCAGTTTTTCTTCCGGCAGGGTTGTCCTGAGGCAACGGTTCAGTGCGAATAATAAAATTGGGTTCAACAACATGCACGCTGTCAGGAGCATATCCCCCTGTCAATACGAAGCGGAAAGCAACTTCACGTTCTTCCGACATTGCATACAGGTCTGCCAGAATTTTTGCGACTTCCTCCTTCGATTTTGGAATTGGGAGTTTTAACTGTTTGGCCGAATTCACAAATCGTGCCCAGTAGTCGTCCCACCGAAAAGGAATGCCGTTATAGGTTCGGAAATAATCGAACAATCCATATCCGCGCAGCAGGCCTAAGTCGTTGGTTTTTAAAACAGGAGTGTCAACAGAAACAATTTCGCCGTTGAGGTATTGGAAGAATGGCATGGGGTCTTTTAGGGGTTAGTTATTAGCTGTTAGTTTTTAGTTTTAAAGTTTCGACTGGGAGTTAATTATCTGGTCGTGCTGATGTTTTTCTTATTTTCCAAAGTATAGGTTTACGTGGCTTTTGGACCAAAATCGTTACAATTGCAATCGAATGACTTGGCGTCCCTGACCATTTCCTCACAACACCTGACCATACTAATTCAAGTTAGTTTTCATAAAGATATGCATTCTCCAAAAGTGGCGAACGTTCGGGGTTAAAGAATTGCCGCTTATGCAAGTTCTCTTTGAGTTTCTCATCAGTATTTAGGTTCTTTGTACTCCCCATGAAAGGGGGATATGCATTGACTTGAAAATGACCGGAATTGCGGTCATCAATTGGAATTGAAACTGCTTGACATGATAAAAACTGAAGATCTTCTAAGTACCCTACATAAAGAATTCCCAAAGCAAACCTACGGCAAACATCCTGACGAGCTATATGACCCGATCCGATATATTATGTCGCTGGGTGGCAAACGATTCAGGCCTTTATTAACGCTATTAGCTGCATCACTTTACACTGACGAATGGGAAAATGCGTTGAAACCTGCTATGGCGGTAGAAGTGTTCCATAACTTTACGCTGATGCACGATGACATCATGGATCAGGCACCGTTGCGACGTGGACAACCGACAGTTCACGAGAAATGGAATGCAAATACCGCAATTTTGTCGGGGGATGTGATGTTGATCAAGGCGTATGAATTGCTGATTCAGGTTGCCGACGACAAGCTGCGTGTTGTGCTCGACCGTTTCAATACAACTTCTGCAGAGGTATGTGAAGGCCAGCAATTGGATATGAATTTTGAAACCCGTTGGGATGTGACCGAAGAGGAATATCTGGAAATGATCCGTCTTAAAACTTCGGTTGTCTTAGGGATGTCACTTGAATTGGGGGGCATCATTGGAGGGGCAGATGAAGAGAGCAAAAAACTGTTATATACCGCGGGGGAAAGTATAGGCATCGGTTTCCAGTTAAAAGACGATTTGCTGGATGTATATGGCGATCCAGAGAAATTTGGCAAGCAGGTTGGCGGGGATATTATTGCCAATAAAAAGACCTTTCTGCTGATTGAAGCCTTAAGTAAGGCGACTGGCGATTTGAAACAGGAACTGGAATTCTGGATTAATGCCGAATCGTTTGATAAAGAGGAAAAGGTGGCCGCTGTCAAAAATATCTACGACCAACTGAATATACCGGTATTAACGGAAGCCAAAATAAAAGCTTGTTTTGACACAGGATTTGAAAGCCTGGAGAAGCTGGAAGTAGCACCGGAACGAAAAGCGGAGCTTCTGAGATTTGTGCACCAATTAGTGGATAGGGAGCAGTGAAGCTATAAGCACGGGTCGCTTTTGGCAATTAGTTTAGTTTAAAAATTAACGAGTTAGGTCTTAAATCTGAGAAATTATATGTCTATTACCTTGATATTAATACTGATTACGTGCGGTATCAGCTTTTATGCTTTTAGAGATTACAGCTTTATGGATAAGCTGATACTGAATCCATATCAGGTTACGAAGAAAAACCAATATTACCGTTTTTTAACCTCAGGTTTTATTCACGCCGATGTTGGCCACCTGATCTTTAATATGCTTTCGCTGTGGTTTGTAGGGGAAGGAATTGAAAGACTTTTTGCAATGCTTTTTGGCAGCAGCGGAACGTTCTATTTCTTGTTCTTATATCTGGTCGGTATCATCGTTTCCGATATACCCACTTATCTGAAACAAAGGAAAAATTCGAATTATAATTCGCTTGGAGCTTCCGGCGGAGTATCTGCGGTTCTTTTTGCGGCTATTCTGTACGCGCCTCTGATGGACATTTACCTGTATTTCTTCATACAGCTAAAGGCCTTCATATTCGGGATATTGTTTCTGGGATATTCTTACTACGAAGCCAATCGCGGCACCAGCTATGTAAACCATAGTGCTCACATGTTTGGCGCCATATTCGGTCTTGTTTTTATGGCTGTCGTATATCCAGCGGCAGTTCCCGGCTTCTTCCAGCAGATTGTTGGCTGGATATCCAGCTTCGGGCAATAAGTTTCTAAGCCAATTCGGCAAGCACAGTGATACTTCCTACCGTTTTGTCCTGAAGGTTTACTTTCAGTTCAGCATCAAGCGGTATGAAGATATCCACTCGTGAACCGAATTTGATAAAACCCATTTCAGTACTCTGTTCTACCTGATCGCCTTCTTTTACGTACCAGCGAATACGTCGGGCTGCTGCGCCTGCAATCTGGCGGAATAGAACATCCACACCTTGTTTACTTCGGATTACAACCGTAGTACGCTCGTTGTCGGTGCTGGATTTCGGATGCCATGCTACCAGATATAGTCCCGGATGATATTTGAAATACTGGATAACACCGCTGATTGGGTTCCAGTTGATATGGACGTTCAATGGAGACATAAAGATGCTGATCTGCCTTCTCGGTCCTTTGAAATATTCCGTTTCAACAACTTCTTCTATAACCACAACCTTGCCATCACAAGGTGCTACAATTTGATTTTCACTTTTGTAAACCGTACGTGTTGGAACGCGGAAAAATTGAACAACCAACAGGAAAATAATAATGCTGGCTAAAACGGTGATTCGTGGAATCCAATAACCTTCAGGAAGTAGGTAGTTAATACCTAAGTTAATTAATATCAGTACGATAGCCGTAACTGTCATAATGATATAACCTTCTCTGTGTAATTTCATACAAGGGGCAAATTTGGTTTTTACTCTAAATATTCTGCAAATATCGCATAATTAGTCATTTACAAAGAAAAAAGAGCCCTGCCAATCTATAAAAAGAATAGCAGGGCTTATATTTTTCAAAAGTAAACTTTATTCAAAAGCGGGTGATATTCAGTGAATCACCACCCAGATTACTCGCCGATTTCGATCACGACGCAGTCTCCGCTTTTTACTTCGTGCTCCACTTTTTTGTATTTCACGTCACGCAAAATCCTTCCGTCACGATACTGAACCGATACTTTTTGGTTACGATCCGCAATTTTCTCAATTCTCACAGGCTGAGCCTTTGTGGTCGATTCAATTGTGGCAGTATACTCGCTTCCGTCTGTCTGATCGAAATCTTCTTCACGATTCGTGTGAAGCGCAGGAGCCGGAGTTGGGCGACGTACCTGTTGCGCTACGGCTGTTGGCGGCGCAGCTTCTTCCTGAGGGATATCAGCCTTTGTCAGGAACGATATCATGTCAAAATTGACTTTGCTCAAAAATCTTTTAAACAATTCAACCGACTCAAATTTATAAATCAACAAAGGATCTTTTTGCTCGAAAACTGCATTTTGAACAGATTGTTTCAGATCATCCATTTCACGAAGGTGTTCTTTCCATTCCTGATCGATGAGGGAAAGCACAATCGCTTTTTCCATTTCACGGGTGATCTCTTTGCCTTCGTTTTCGATCGCCTTTTGCAGATTTACGACCACACCAGTTTGACGGATGCCATCGCTGAAAGGAATCATGATTTCAGAAACCGTTGCGCCTCTTTCAGCGTATATCGACTTCAGAATCGGCAATGCTTTTTCTGCAATAGCGTTATTTTTCTCCTGATATTGTTTTTCAGCAGCCGCGTAAATACGGTGAGATTTTTCATTTGGTTTAAGTGAACCAAATTCACTTTCTGTAAAAGGAGGCTCTATTCCCAATGTTGAAATAGTAGCAAGTTCCAATTCCGCGAAAGTCAATGATGTTGATGCGATCTCTTCACATACATCAAACAAGGTATTCGCTATATCCACAGCTAGCCTGTCTCCGAACAATGCATTTCTGCGGCGTTTGTAGATGGCATCACGCTGATAGTTCATCACATCATCATATTCCAGAAGTCGCTTACGCATTCCGAAGTTGTTCTCTTCCACTTTCTTCTGTGCACGTTCGATTGACTTGGTGATCATTCCGCTCTGGATTACCTCGCCTTCTTCAAGACCCATTTTATCCATCACTTTCGCCATACGGTCAGATCCGAACAAACGCATCAGGTTATCTTCAAGAGATACAAAGAATTGTGAAGAACCAGTATCTCCCTGACGTCCCGAACGACCCCTAAGCTGGCGGTCAACACGACGGCTTTCATGTCTTTCTGTACCAATGATCGCCAAACCACCTGCAGCTTTAGCCTCAGGAGTAAGCTTGATATCCGTACCACGACCAGCCATGTTGGTGGCAATTGTTACAGTACCCGGCTTACCCGCCTCAGTAACGACCTCTGCTTCTTTCTGGTGTTGCTTCGCGTTCAATACCTGGTGAGGGATCTTTCTCAAAGTCAACATTCTACTGATGATTTCGGAGTTTTCTACCGATGTCGTTCCAACCAAAACAGGTCTTCCGGCTTCAACCAGCTCTACGATTTCATCTGTAACCGCATTATATTTTTCACGAACAGAGCGATATACTTTGTCTTCGTGGTCTTTTCTGATCGCGCTTACGTTGGTAGGGATCGAAACAACGTCCAGTTTATAGATTTCCCAGAACTCCCCCGCTTCCGTTTCCGCTGTACCAGTCATACCGGCCAGCTTATGGTACATTCTGAAATAGTTCTGAAGTGTTACTGTCGCATAGGTTTGAGTCGCATCTTCAACTCTTACATTTTCTTTCGCCTCAATCGCCTGGTGCAAACCGTCAGAATAACGACGACCGTCCATGATACGACCCGTTTGTTCATCGACGATTTTAACTTTTCCGTCCATGATCACATATTCCACATCTTTTTCAAAAAGGGTATATGCTTTCAATAATTGGTTAACGGTGTGAATACGCGCAGTTTTTACAGAATAGTCACGGATCAGTTCTTCCTTTTTCAGGATTTTTTCCTGTTCCGTCAATTCTGAATGTTTTTCAATTGCATCCAAATCAACCGCGATATCAGGAAGGATAAAGAAATTTGATTCTTCTGATTCACCTGTAAGGAAATCAATTCCTTTTTCGGTCAATTCAATGCTATTGTGACGCTCATCAATCGTAAAGTAAAGCGGCGCGTCAGCAACCGGCATCAACTTCTGGTTTTCCGCCAGGTGTATTGATTCCGATTCCTGCATCAACTGTTTAATACCACCTTCGCTCAGATATTTGATCAAAGGTTTGTACTTCGGCATACCTCTGTGGGCACGGAAAAGTGAAAGTGCGCCTTCTTTTTTGTCGCCGGCTGCAATTTTCTTTTTTGCGTCGTTCAACAAATCCATTGCCAGCTTTTTCTGAGCTTCAACGATCCTTGAAACGCGCGGTTTTAATTCCATATATTCCTGCTCATCTCCACGAGGAACAGGTCCGCTAATAATCAATGGGGTACGTGCATCATCCACCAAAACGGAGTCAACCTCATCGACCATCGCAAAATGGTGTTTGCGTTGTACCAGTTCTTCCGGCGTCCGTGACATATTGTCACGCAGGTAATCAAAACCAAATTCGTTGTTCGTTCCGTACGTCAAATCAGCCTTGTAAGCATTTCTTCTTGCAACGGTATTTGGCTGGTGACGGTCGATACAGTCTACCGCCATACCATGGAATTCGAAAAGTGGTGCATTCCATTCCGCATCCCTTTTTGCCAGGTAATCGTTGACTGTTACTATATGAACACCTTGACCGGCAAGTGCGTTGAGGAAGGCGGGTAGGGTAGCCACCAAAGTTTTACCTTCACCCGTTGCCATTTCAGCGATTTTACCCTGGTGCAAAACAAGTCCACCTATAAGCTGAACATCATAGTGAACCATTGCCCAGCGAATCGGTTGCCCGATAACATCCCAGGTAGTATTCCAGATCGCTTTATCTCCATTAATGGTGACGTGCGCTTTTTTGGAAGCAATTTCTCTATCAAAAAAGTTGGCAGTAACCTCAATGCTATCATTTTCCTTAAATCTCCGCGCAGTTTCTTTTACAATCGCAAAAGCAACAGGCAGGATATCAAGCAATATTTTTTCCAGTTCTTTATCTCTGTCCTCAACAAGACCGTCGATCTTTTTAAAGATCACTTCTTTGCTGTCGACATTCGGTTCATTTGCAGCCTGAGCCCTTAAATCTTCAATCTGCTCATCCAAAGCTTTAAGTTCAGCCGCAATATGTGCCTTCAGACTTTCCGATTTCCCTCTTAACTCATCGTTGGATAAAGAAGCCAACTTTGAGAATTCCGTATTGATCTTCTCGACGTAAGGAGTAAGCTCCTTCAAATCACGTTCTGATTTGGTACCGAAAAGCTTCGAAAAAAGTTTAAACATGATCTTCCTATATAGATTTTAATATCGTCCGTTAAATAAAAAATATTACGCCTGAGACGGTTCTTGTGCCAGATTGTCAGCAATTTCGCCGCGATGCATCACAAAGTTATTCATTCCTGTACGTTAATAGCAACATAATGCCGTAATCCTAATATTACTTTAATCATTTCAACAACGAATTAGACTAAATATTTTCCTTTCGATTGACGAAAATCTTGTTCTGCGAATCTATTTTTTCTCAAGTTCAACAATCAACTTCGTTCCTCCTCAAAAGTGACCACTGCTAGCCTGTACACACCACTTATCCGATTTTGCTTTCAACTACTGTGTATTGCATAGTACCTTTGATTATCAAATTTAAAATTACATACGGCCATGAATAACAATAGATTATATCGTAACATAAACAGCAAGGTAATAGGTGGTGTAGCTTCAGGTTTAGCCGATTATCTTCAAATTGACACCGCAATCGTTCGTGTACTTTTTGTAATGGGATTTTTCATCCCGACGAGCTTTCCGGTCGTTTTACTTTATATCGTGCTTTGGATAGCTATGCCAAGCAGCGCTAAAAGACCGAAGGAATTGCAGGAAAGCCATCAGCCGATATAACTGGCAAATGCCATCGTGTCGCATGAATTCAAACCGCGGGAAAACAATTTCCTGCGGTTTGTTGTTTTCTGCGAAATGCGTAGTTTTACCATAGTATGCAGGCATACTATTTTTTTACGTTGGATATCAGAGTTTAATCATACTTATTATGAACGCTTACATTGTTGCAGGTTATCGTAGTGCGGTCGGAAAGGCTGGAAAAGGAGGATTCCGGTTTGTTCGTCCGGATGATTTGGGTGCAGATGTGATCAAATATATGCTTGAAAAATTGCCACAACTTGATCCCGCCAGAGTCGATGACCTTATCGTCGGCAACGCGGTACCTGAGGCGGAACAAGGAATGCAAATGGGAAGGTACGTTGCATTGCTTTCTTTACCCCAGCATGTTTCGGGAATTACGATTAACCGATACTGTGGTTCTGGTTTGGAGGCGATTGCAATGGCCGCGGCAAAAATTCATGCTGGATTGGCGGAATGTATCATAGCAGGCGGAACTGAGTCGATGTCGCTGGTGCCTACCATGGGGTGGAAAACTGCTTTAAATTATAATATTGCTCAAACCCATCCGGATTACTACCTGAGCATGGGCCTCACTGCCGAACAGGTATCAAAAGATTTTTCGATCAGTCGTGACAGACAGGATGAGTTTTCATATAATTCCCATAGAAAAGCTTTAAATGCCCAAAAAGAAGGCTTATTTGAAAATGAGATTGTACCAATTACGGTGACTGAGACTTTTTTCAATCCGGCTACAGGGAAAAAGGATAAGAAGGAGACCATTATTAAACAGGATGAGGGGCCGAGAGCCGATACAAGCGTTGAGGCATTGGCAAAACTCAAACCAGTATTTGCCGCTGGTGGGTCGGTGACGGCCGGAAATTCTTCTCAAACCTCTGATGGAGCTGCTTTTGTGGTGGTGATGTCGGAGAATATGGTGAGTGAATTGGGGTTGAAGCCCATTGCCAGGATGGTATCATATGCCACGGCCGGCGTTGATCCGCGCATTATGGGTATCGGACCTGTTGCTGCGATTCCAAAAGCACTCAAGCAAGCCAATCTTTCTTTGGCCGATATTCAACAAATAGAGCTCAATGAGGCCTTTGCAGCTCAAGCTCTTGCGGTTATTCAGGAACTGGATATTAACCCGGATATAGTAAATCCAAACGGTGGCGCGATCGCTTTGGGGCATGCTTTGGGTTCAACGGGTGCAAGACTTTCTGTGCAAATATTAAATGAAATGGCACGTCAGAACCAGAAATATGGGATGGTCACTGCCTGTGTGGGTGGAGGCCAGGGAGTTGCCGGGATTTTTGAAAGATTGAACTAATCCGTTCAGTGAGTTTAGTCGTTCCGAGTTGCTTATGAAGCATTCGTTTTGTTGTCCTGCCGGAGATTTTTCTATTTTTGCCGGACAATCGTCTAACGCGTCTTCATGGATGTATCCATTATAATTGTCAATTTCCGAACCCCCGAGCTCCTTATTAATTGCATAAAGTCTGTTTATCAATACACGGAAGGGGTTTTATTTGAAGTTATTGTTGTGGATAATGACCCGTCGAACGGCGGGAAAAACGACGTTCTGAAAATTCACCCTAATATCAAATGGGTGGATATGGATTACAACGCGGGGTTTGGTCGCGCAAATAACGCTGGCATGAGTATCGCCGCTGGAAAATATTTTCTCCTGCTCAATGCCGATACCCTCCTGGAGGATAATGTGGTCGGTGTTTGCATGGAAAAAATGAACAAAAGACCCGATATAATGGCTTGCGGAGCCATGCAATATTATCAGGATCTCACTCCCATACCTTTCTATAAAAGTTTCAATGAGTTCAGGAGGACGTTCTTCATCTTACCGCCGAGCGGTTTTTTTGAAAAAATGCTTCTGAAACTTTTCCCTGAACCAAAATATGCTGATCAGGAACAATACGATTGGCTCGTCGGCGCGTTCGTTTTTTTGAGAAAGGAAGGGTTTGAGCGCACGGGGGGGTTCAGTGAAGACTTCTTTATGTACGGAGAAGACGTGGAGTGGTCGGGAAGGTTGGCAAAATTAGGGAAACTTTGCTATTTCGAAGACTGCAGATTTTTGCACCTTGAAAATAAAAACCCGTTCCGAAGAACGAATATTTCCTGGATCAACCGGTTCAGCACACAGATGCAGGTTTCCAATTTGCTTTGGCTGAGGAAACAATATGGAGTGTTTGCATATCTGTTTCAAATTCTCCATTACATTTTCATGATTCCGGTTATATATGCATGGAAAATGCTTTTGAATATAAAAAAGGATGGAAACCCTTTTAGCCAGCTGGGTACGCAGCACATTTATACTCGAAAAGTGGGGGTGCTGATAAAGTATTTTTGGCCCACGCTGACTAAAAAGAAAATGCTGTATAAAATACACACATCTGAAAACATAGATCTATTGACTTTGAATGACTAAGCCCAAACAAAAGATACTTTTTTTTACCCCATTTGCGACAAGGACGGGATCCGAAATGATGTTACTATATATCATCAGAAAGATCGATCGTTCACGCTTCGATATTGGTATAGTAAGCTTTGCAGATGGAGAACTTCTCAAAGATTTTCCTGAAGATATTCCCGTTTTTATCGCACCCAGAAAATTTAATCTTCAGCAGAAAGTTATGTTTCATTTGGGGGTGAACCCGACATTGCGATATCTGCGAAAAATGGCAAAAGAGTTTGGAGCAGATTATTGGTATGTCAATACAACAATGTTACCCGAAACCATAACCATTGCCAAGGAGTTTTCAATCAAAGTCATCACACATTTTCACGAACTCCCGCTAACATATGCCTACCTGAGCGATCAGGATTTTGGAGATATCATTGACTATTCTTCTCTGCTTATTGGTTGTTCGGAAGTAACGTGCGATGCAATGAGACAGGCAGGAGGGAAAAATGTTGCACTTCTTTACTCCTTTATTGATACCTCAAAGGTTGTAACAAATCCGACCAGAAGTGCTGAATTAAGGCAAAATCTGGGGATACCCAAAGAGGCATATGTTTGGGTCTTGTCCGGCATGACATCGGAGCGGAAGGGATTTGACCTGGTTCCTGAAATTGCCGGGGAAATTAACGATCCTAATGTTCATTTGATCTGGATCGGAAGCAGGATCAGCGACGGGCTGGTCAGGTATACGGAGGAATGCATCAAAAACTCCAGAAGCAAAACCAAGGTCCATTTTGTTGGTAAACAAAAAGAAGACTATTACGATTATCTAAATTGTGGTAACGGGTTTTTATTAACCTCCCGTCAGGATCCATATCCTCTGGTCATGATCGAAGCGGCGTTATTGGGTAAACCGATTGTTTCGTTTCCTTCCGGCGGCGTGTCTGAATTTATTAAGGATGGAATGGGCATTGTAACAGAGGGATTGAGCGTTAAACAAATTACTGCTGCGATGCACAAAGTGATGAATCGGGAGGTGGTTATTTCTGCCGCAAAGAGTATTGAGGTTGCAAATCAGTTCAACGTGGAAAACGGTTATAATAACTGGCTTAAGATTATTGAACAAAATTTCTAGAAAAGTTGAGGAGAGTGACTGTTTTTCTACCAATCAGAAAGGGTTATAATATCCTTTGTTTCTTTATGCTGTGGTTAGTCACTTCAGCATATGCTTCCCAAATTACCAAACCGAACGATCCGGATACTCAGCGTTATCTGGCGCTTATGTTGTTGAATTTGAGAGTGGACAAAGGTCCGGAGGTTGACCTGATCAGGAAAGGTAAGGAATATGGAATGAATGCCGTTTACCTCACCATTCCATGGGACAAAGTTTATTATCAATCACCAACCGAGCCTCCCAAATGGGAGGTTTATGATGAACAGATAAAAGTTGCTACAAGTCTTGGGATGAAAATTGCGCTCCGAATTCATGTTGGAAGGGCAACAACCCGATTAAATGGCTTTTGGGAAGTAAGCGACAGCCAGTTTTCTCAGTCCGGAAAATCTTTGGTAGGTGGTTACGGCGATACTTCATTTGGGTTTGATAATCAGCCAATTGTTGATAAAGCTGTGACTTTCGTGAAGGAGGTAGTAAATCGATACAAGTATCTTCAGACTGATAATAAATTGCTTTTTGTTTCTGTGACGAATACGCCCACTCAGGAGGGAGAGTATTCCGGAGGTATTCTGATAGATGGAAAAAGCGAGACTGCTGCATATGATTATTCTCCCAGAATGATCAAAGGGTTTCAGGGATGGCTTAAAGACCATTACAAAAAAATAGAACGACTCAATTTTCTTTGGGGAAGTCAATATAAAAACTTTGATGAACTTCCGGCTCCGTCTACACCATGGGAGCCCAACATGTCGTTCAAGCAACGCTTTGGCAAAGACTGGTATATATATCGTCACATTGTGATGAAGAAATATGTGGAACAAATGATCACGGCAATAAAGGGCGTTGATTCCAAAATAAAATATGTTTCAGATTATGGCTCAGTTTTTGACGCGGCTTCGACCCTGCGAGGGACGATTGGATATAAAGATTTGAACGCAAAAGGAGATGGAATAAAAGTAAACGATGATCTGGCGACTCATGATCACAGGTTTTCCGTAGATATCCTGAAAAGTGATGCTCCTGCCTCTTTCATCACCGCCAATGAGCTGTTCTTCAACCAGTATTTTGACGTCGCCGCGCACCAACGCCAGATCACCGAAAATTTTGAACACGGAGCGAATGTAGTTGCGGTGGTTATTAGTACGATGGAGCAAATGAGTCGGTCGGAGGGCTTCGTGAGACCATCTGCTGCAAAATGGGTGAACGTCCCGGTATATCCAATTGTATATAGTGATTCTGTGAGTTACCGAATGTCGGATGCTGTTGAAAAAAACGGAGCAGTGAACGTCATTTATAGCGAGTGGTCAAGGCGGGCATATGCTGATAAAGCTAACCCTCGTCCGATCAAAATAAAGCTGGATGAAGATATTTTGCGCGATTCTTACTGGGACGACGCAACGAATTATGCTCCGTATATATTTCGCCCGATACCCATGCAAATTATTGCGGTAAACCGTGATTTCACCTATCGTTTGCCACAAGATACTTTTTCCGATGTGGATGGTAAGATTGTGAGAATGGACGTGGAGTCTCTTCCTTCCTGGTTAAAATATTCCAATGGGCAGCTTACCGGAAAGCCAACAGTACTTGGCGATTATCGAATAAAAGTAATTGGGGTCGACGACGAAGGCGGCAAGAGTGATGCATACTTTACGATTCGTGTGGATACACGGGAGAATGCCAATAAACCGCCGGTGGTCAGCAGCAATTTTTCGAACCTGACTATCGCGCTTAGCAAACCGTTTGACTTGTCGATAGCCGAAGATGCGTTTGAAGATCCTGATGGAAAAGTGACAAAAGTTGAAGCGTCTGATTTACCGTCATGGTTAAATTTCAGTAACGGGCATTTGACAGGTACTCCTCCGATAACAGGTCAGTGGCGGATTTTTCTGAAAGCATATGACGATATGAATGCTTTCGTCGAGACGTATTTTACGATTAAAGTCGTTGAACCGCAGTTTCTGAATAAGCCACCGTATGCAAGTGGCACATTACCAGTGAAATATGCGTCGCTTAATAAGCCATTCTCATATGTATTGCCAAGCATTTTTGCTGATGGTGACGGTTATATATCTTCTATTACAATTGTCAACCGCCCGTCCTGGCTTGACTTTTCGTTGAATGTACTTTCCGGAACACCTACCGAAGAAGGCGAATACAGGCTCATATTGCGTGCATATGATAATGGAGGCGCATATGCGGAATTACCTTTTGTATTAGTAGTGGAAATTCCAAAATTGAAATTCGAGCTTGTCAAAGGCGGAAGTGCTGTGGACCAGCAGATTATTCGCAAACTGGAAGGGGAGGATGTATTGGCATATAAAGATCTGCCTCCTTTACTCAATATATATGCATATGGTAACTTCGAGTACGACGAAGTGAAATTCGATCTCCGCGGTCCTTATCGCAAAAGCTCAGTTAGTCGCAGGTTTCCATATTCCCTTTACAATGACGAACGCGGTTTTATTCCATATGCCGGCCGGTATACGCTGACAGTCACTGCTAACAGCAAGGATTCTGCCGTCGTTACAAATTCGATCCAGTTCAGCATCGGCTACGGCGATGAGGTTAATATATCAAAAGACATCGCCGAATGGAGCTTTTATCCCAATCCGACAGAAGGTATCGTTAATCTCAAATTACCTGAGACGATCGAGAATGGTTCTATAAAATATTCTCTTGTAAGTACGGCTGGGAAAACGATTCCTATTTCGTCAGGATATATCAATGAGTATGATGGGTTGGTAAATATAGATCTCATAGCGATGGGACTGCCAGCCGGGATTTATTTTATCCGGGTCGAGTCGGACGGGGAGCTGTTGCAGCAATTTAAAGTCGTTAAAAAATAGCATTTTAAAGCAAATGAATTTTTCAATAGTATGCTTGCATAATATTGCGAAACAATTAATTTTGTATAGTTCGAAATTAGTATGCTTGCATACTGTGTTTGCTTAAAGTCAATAATTGAAGATATTACTATGCAGGTCGCAGAATCAAAAAATACGTCGATTAAAGGAGGGGAATTCCTGATCCGGGAAACAGAGGCATCGCAGGTGTTTATTCCCGAAGAATTTGGAGAGGAGCAGCGCATGATTGCTCAGTCCTGCAAAGATTTCTTGCAAACCGAAGTTTGGCCGATTTTAGATGAAATTGATCAGGCGAAAGGTCCCGAACTGATATCCAGCCTAATGGATAAAGCAGGGGAGCTAGGCTTATTGGCAACTGTAATTCCAGAGGAATATGGTGGCTTTGGAATGGACTTTAATACATCACTGCTAATAGCAGAAGAACTCGGGCCGGGCAATTCGTTTTCGGTAGCGATTTCAGCACATACCGGAATCGGGACATTACCGATCTTGTATTACGGAAACGAAGATCAGAAAAACCAGTATCTCCCAAAACTCGGCTCCGGTGAGTGGAAAGCGGCATATTGTTTGACAGAACCAGATTCCGGGTCAGACGCAAATTCCGGCAAAACCCGCGCGTCTCTTAGCGAAGATGGTAAAAGTTATGTGATCAACGGGCAAAAAATGTGGATCACAAACGGAGGCTTTGCTGACGTCTATATTGTATTTGCCAAAATCGCAGAAAACGGTCAGGTTGATAAAAATCTTTCTGCATTCATTGTGGAAAAAACTTTCGGAGGAATAACAATGAACGCTCCGGAACATAAGATGGGTATCAAAGGCTCCGATACGCGCCAGATATTCTTCAACGACTGCCATGTTCCTGTCGAAAATATGCTTTCCGAACGTGGTAATGGATTTAAAATAGCAGTTAATATCCTCAATATAGGTCGTATTAAACTGGCAGCAGGTTCTTTAGGAGGAGCAAAAAAGGTTGCTCAACAGGCTATCAATTATTCTAATGAACGTAAACAGTTCGGTACTTCGATATCGGCATTTGGTGCAATAAAACATAAACTGGCAGAAATGGCGGTGCGCATATTTGCGTCAGAATCCGCTTCTTTCCGAATAGGGCAGAATATTGATGATCAAATCAGTCAATTGCGTCAAAATGGGTTACCTGAAGCGGAAGCAAAACTGAAAGCGCTTGAAGAGTTCGCGATCGAATGTGCAATCATGAAAGTTCATGGTTCGGAAGTGCTTGATTATGTGGCGGATGAAGGTGTTCAGATATATGGCGGAATGGGATATTCAGCTGAGGCACCGATGGATCGTGCCTACCGCGATAGCCGGATCAACCGTATTTTTGAGGGAACCAATGAAATAAATCGATTGCTGATCATTGATATGCTTTTAAAAAGAGCCATGAAAGGTCAGTTGGACTTGATGGGGCCGGCCAAAGAAGTTGGAAGAGAAATTATGTCTATTCCTGATTTCGGTTTGGATGAAGACGTTACCATTTTTGCGGCTGAAAAGAAGGTCATCAAAAACCTGAAAAAGGCAATATTGATGATATCCGGAGCGGCAGTTCAGAAATTCATGATGAAACTTTCTGACGAACAGGAGATCATTATGAACCTGGCTGATATGGCCATCGAGATATACATAGCCGAATCAGTTTTGCTAAGAGTGGAAAAAAGAATCGGACTTCTGGGTGCGGAATCGAGCGCACTTCAAAAGGATATGGCACTGATATATCTTCACTCCGCTGTGGAAAAAGTGAATGCAGCCGGCAGATCAGCAATTACCAGTTTTGCCGAAACAGATGAGCTAAGAGTAATGCTGCTAGGCTTAAAACGATTCACAAAAATAGAGCCGTTAAATTTAAAAGACGCCCGCAGAAGAATTGCTGACGAGCTGATTGAAAAGAACGATTATATATTCTAAGACATTTCAGGTGCAAGCGCCTGCGCAACTAAAAACCGAATTTGAAACAAAAGGCCGCGTCTGTAAAGTCGTGGCCTATTATTATGGTCGTGCATGCTAAAATTCAGAAGGCATACTCACAGAAATCCTGAACTTTAACGTTATTTGTAAGGTTTCATACCTATTACCAAAAATCAGAAATGTTGGAATCTTTACCAGCTGTTGAAAAGCCACCTTTCATGACAGTTCAATCCCTTGACCTGCGCCATACAGGTCAATTCTCTGCGTTATTACTCGACTATCTGGACGAAAAGGAAACTTTAAAAGAGTTTTACAATATCTTCCCTTCAATTGAAAATACGCATGAAATTATCGGGCAGCGATCGGATTTCGATGCAGATAAGCGCAAAACGCTGGTAAAAGTTTTGAAGGAGCAATACCAAAATTTGCCTCATATTCCTGATTTTTCAATTCTACTTAAGGAAAATACATTTACGGTAACAACCGGCCACCAGCTCAATATTTTCACTGGGCCTCTGTATATCATTTATAAGATTGTCACGACGATAAATCTGGCAAGGAAATTAAAACAGGCGCATCCGAACTATAATTTTGTGCCGGTATATTGGATGGCTTCTGAAGACCATGATTTTGCTGAAATTGCTTCGGTTAACCTTTTTGGGCAAAAACATACCTGGAAGGGAGATCACTCGGGGGCGGTAGGAAGGCTTGACCCAAAAGAGCTCGAAAGTATATTGCGTCTTATTCCGGATCGTCCGCTACTCTTTTCAAAAGCATATCTTGAAAATGATACCCTTTCTGACGCCGTGCGATGTTATATGCACGAGCTTTTCGGAAAGGACGGGCTGATATGTCTGGACGCCGACAATGTCGATCTTAAAAGAGAATTTCTTCCCGCTATCCGCGAGGAGCTGATGACTTCCAGCTCTGCCGAACTCTTATCTGCAACCAGCGCCAAGCTTTCTTCTTCCGGTTATCACCCACAGATTAGTGCGCGCGAAATTAATCTTTTTTACCTGGAAGGGAATGTCAGGGAAAGGATTGTACGCGAGGGGAAAGATTTCAAAGTGCTGAATACTGAACTTACATTTTCAGAAAAGGAAATTCTGGAACTGGCTGAAAATCAGCCAGATTTATTCAGTCCGAACGTGGTACTTCGCCCGTTGTATGAGGAAATTATTCTTCCGAATCTTGCATATATAGGTGGTCCGTCAGAGGTTCCTTATTGGATGCAGCTTAAGGGAATTTTTGACCATTACAATGTGGTTTTTCCGATGCTCATTCCAAGAAATTTTGGTTTATATCTCAACGGCAGCCAGCAGAAAAAGGCTGAAAAGCTCAAGCTGGATCCAGAGGACCTTTTTTTGGATGAAATCGCTTTACGTAAAACATTTATTCAGAAAAATACAGAACATAAGATTGATCTGGAAGATCAGAAATTGGCGTTTTCCGAAGTGTTTGAAAGTATTGTAAAAGCTGCGGTAAAAGTTGACTTTACAATGGAGGGCGCAGTTAAGGCCGAATATACACGATTACTGAACTCACTTGAAAAGCTGGAGCGACGTATCCGTCGTGCTGAGGAAAGAAACCATGAATCGGAGATAGAGCAACTCCTGAGGCTTAAAAACAAACTGTTCCCGGGCGGAAGTGCCCAGGAACGTTATGATAACTTTCTGAATTTCTATTTGAGCGACAATCAATTTATCGAAAAACTGCTGGCAACTTTTGATCCACTGTGTTTTAGATATTATCTGTTGACAGAAAGCTGAGAGTTTAGATTGACTTTCAATCCTTTAGCTTTACATCTCCATACTTGGAGACAACGGTGATTTTCGTACCCGATCCAGCTCCCACAGAGCCTTGATATTGGCGCATTTTGAAAGATTTATCGTCCTTAGAGGGTTGCATCGAAAAACTCACATTCGCAGCCGGATATATAAAACTTCCATATGATACTACGACGTTGAATTTGTTCGCTTCGGCAGGTAATACCACAGAAGAGTATGAGGCATCAATATTCACATTTTCAGCCGAATTGGTCATTTCATCGATTTTGAAATTACCGGAATAGTTGAGTTTAATCTTGCCCTCACCTTTGATCGTACCGATTTTTGCACCAGAATAATTGATATCAGCGATCAGGTCAGTTACCTCTCCGATCATCAGATCCCCGCCTTTATTATTGAGCAGCAGTTTTTTCACCTGATCCAGTTTGAGATCAGAATACTGGCTATCAATACGTCCGTTTATGATCTTTCCGATTTTGGCATTTCCATATCTCACATCTATTTTGTTTGTAATACCCTCCAGTGAGTTAGCGTAGAAGTTACCATATCGCGTATCAACAGTCAATGCGGCCTGAAATAATGGGATATTGATATCGCCAAAGCGGTTTTTTACCAATAACGGATTTTCCTTTGGCATAGAAACTGTGTAGTCGATTCGGATAAAATTCTTATCTCCTTTCCTGTTTTCCCACATTTTGGCGTCAAACTGGCTGCGGTTAATAACAGTTGATAACGTCAGTGTGCCTTTTTCCCGCGTTTCCTGAATTTCAACCGCTTTCAGATATTCCAACGCTTTTGAGTCCGTGGCAGCGTTTGCAGTAATGACGATCTCAACCTTTATCTCATTTTTATCCCAAAGGGCTACTTTTACGAGCCCAAACTGATTGTCCAGAACGAGGGCTTCTTTATTATTGACATCAAATTCTTTGACAATGTTTCTGCGTCTCTCAACCAGGAAGGCGTCAGCGCCGGGATCCATTGCAAATGAAGCAACTGTTATGTTAAATAACAGGAGCGTTATCGCTATTTTCATCTTGATCATTTTGTTCCTTGTTAATACGCTGTAAAATATTCAATTGTTGATTCAGTAATTCAATTTGCCATTGCAAATTCTGAACCATGGCTTTTAGTAATGCTTCCTGATTAGGCGCATTAGACAAATTGGAACGAAGATTAGTATAGCTCTTCTCGAGCGATTGGAGGTCGGTAGAAAAATCCTTATAAAGCTCCGGATTGTTTTTGGTGAGCTTGATGAGCTCCACCCTTTTCTGTTCAATCGTGTTGGTATATTGATTGAACTCACGTGCATACGCAGGTACTTTCAGTGCTACTCCCGGGTCGCGTGTCATGCCATACTCTTTATTGAGAAAGAATAAATAGCCGATCCCAAGTACGAGCACAATCGATGCAGCAACGCGCCAGTCGAAAAGCATTCGTGTCTCCAGGTGCCACTTTTTACCGTTTTTTTTACTTAATGGAAGCGGCGGTGCGTCGTTGTGAAGTTTACTGTCTATTCGATTCCACAGATCATCTTTTGGCAAGAAAGCGTCGAACCCATCTCTATTATCCCTCACAAACCTTTCCAGCCGATCCTTTTTATCAGAAGAATTTTTCATTGTTAAAATTGATTTGTAAAAAGTGTTTCAAATTGATCCAAATGTTTGATTGTTAAAACTATCTCTCTTACTGAGCCACGAACCAACCTTATACACCCCAGTTATTAAATTAACTATCCATCTTTTTCATTTACATTCTAGCTTCAATCAAATCCATCACCTTGCGTTTTCCTCTCATATATTGGGTTCTGGATGTACTCTCACTAATTCCGAGGACTTCACTGATCTCCTCGTGATCATAACCTTCAAATAAATAGAGCGACAATACGACCCGATAACCGTCCGGAAGTTTCATTACCGCATTACGAATCCTTTCTATTTCCAGCGAGGTCTCGTCCTCGGTCAAATCTATTTCTTCGTATGGCTCATCCTGACCGTTACTACTTTCCTGCCATTCTTCCAGTTCCACCCACTTTGCTTTTCTGCCCCTTATCTGGCTGATCGCTTTGTTGATCACAATTTGTTTAAGCCACGCCCCGAAAGTAGACTGCTGCCTGAACTGATGTAGATTTGTAAATGCATCCACAAATGCCTCCTGTAAAGCGTCCTCAGCTTCCCCGACATGGTTCAATATCCGCATGCAGATATTGAACATCGCTTTGGAATAGCTTTTGTACAGCTCATACTGCGCCTTCCGCTCGCCGTTTTTACAGCGTTCCACAAGATCGACATGCCGGTCAGTGTACAATTTTGTTTTCAAGCAGAAGGTTTAATTTTTTGAACGTTCAATGTAAAGACAACATCTGAATCAGAATGTTGCACGAGAAAGTAATTATTTTGGTTTTTTTGAAAAGAACATTCACCGATCGTCGATTGTTCTTTTTACCGGCTAGCCGTATCTTTGACAAATGGTGCGAATTTCGACCGTCAAATAAAGATAGTGAATATCAAGCTGGCGTTAAGAAATTGAGCATCAATATAAATCCAAGGTAAACAGAGTGCCATGAAGACCTTCAATATCCCCGATTTCTACAGAAGTAACATCATATCCCCGATTAAGGAATTCAGGCGTAAAAATGATAAGCTGAAGCGAGATTACAGTCCTACGGTTTTGGATTTTGGTTCTGTCAGTTTTTTGATCGCCAGGCATTTTGGTTTTTGTTATGGAGTTGAAAATGCAATTGATATTGCATATCGTGCCATTGCCGAAAATCCGGACAAGCGTATTTTTCTGTTAAGTGAAATGATCCACAACCCTGATGTAAATCAGGATTTGATATCGCGTGGCGTTCAATTTATCATGGATACCAAAGGAAATCAGATCATTCCTTGGGAGAGTCTGACGAATGAGGATATCGTGATCGTGCCTGCGTTCGGGACGACGATTGAGAATCAGCGAAAACTCGAAGAACTGGGAATCAATTCATTGGTATATGATACTACTTGTCCTTTTGTGGAAAAGGTATGGAACCGCGCTGCCCAGATCGGCGAAAAAGATTATTCCATTGTAGTGCACGGCAAACCGACCCACGAGGAAACGCGCGCCACTTTTTCTCATAGTAAGGAAACTGGACCGACTGTGGTTGTCAAGAATATGACTCAAACAGAAATACTGGCGAGATATATCACAAAAGAATTACCAGCTGATCAGTTTTTTACTGATTTCAAAGGGCAATATTCGGAAGGGTTTAACCCTGAAAGGGATTTGGAGCGAATCGGTGTAGTTAATCAGACGACTATGTTGGCATCTGATACACAGGGTATTGCTGATTATCTAAAAAGTGTTATGATTCGGCATTACAAACTGGGTCCAACCGAAATCGAGAGTCGTTTTGCTAATACTCGGGACACACTTTGTTATGCTACAAATGACAATCAGGATGCTACATATGCATTATTGACACACGAAGCTGATTTGGTAATTGTGGCGGGCGGCTATAATAGCTCAAATACTTCTCATTTGGTCGAACTATGCGAAACCAAATTTCCAACTTATTTTATCGAATCAGTCAACAAAATATTGGACAAGAATCTGATACGGCACTATAAGTTAGATTCAAAAGAAGAGGTTGTAACTGAAAACTATATCCCGGAAAAGTATCCGGTACGGATTATGCTTACTTGCGGGGCATCTTGTCCGGATGCGGTTGTTGAGGGTATATTGGTTAAACTGCTTTCGTTTTTTGAGACCTCGCAGACGATAGAGGAAGTGATGACTCCATATCTTTGATCTAACTAATTCTTCAAAATCAGATATACTCCTGCAACAAGTAAAACCGCGCCTGCGATACGGGGAGCGGTAATATGATGGACGGAAAATCCCTGGAGGCCGTAATGATCGATCAGCATGGCGGCGATCATTTGACCGGCAACAACGAGACATATCATATTGGCAGGGCCAATATCTCTGACAATAAAGATGACTGTGATTACATAAAAAGCGCCCAATACACCGCCTACGAATCGAGTCCACGGGATTTCTCGAAGTTCACGTATTGATGGAACCGGATGTTGATTAAAACACGTGAACGCAATGACCATCACGATCAAACCAACAGCAAAGGAGCTGATTCCTGCTAAAATTGGGTTTCCAAGCGACTCGCGAAGCTGAACATTTACGCCTGATTGAACTGTGTTGGATATTCCGATAAGGAATGCAAAAAAGAGAAAAATCCAGTTCATATTATTTTGAGACGATTTGATATTTTAGTGATTGTCATAATATATGGCTAGTACTAGTGGTCACAAAGTTTGATAATATTTCGATGACCTCTTAGATTATTTTTGGCTATGTTTGTACAAAAAAGCTTTATCAGCAATGTTTTCAAATGAATTGGCTGCGAAATTACTAAAACTGCCAAAAAATATTGAAGGAGTTTCAGTGCATACAATTGATCTTTCTGTCGAGAAAAGTCGGTTTCACTTGACTAGTCCAAACGAAGAGGAATACGACTTCTTATTTGAGATTACTTCTCACAGAAAAATTACATTCAAGATATCTCTTCATAATCAGGAAAATAATTCAAAAGAAGGATTGATCAGAATAGACTACAAAGGCGGCCATAAAAATCCGGAGAGTATTACGGATTTTGTTCCTGAATTCATTAGACCTTATGTTGGCTATTTCTTTGTCAATGAACCACATGTCCATGTGTATGTTGAGGGATTCAAGGATTTGGCTTGGGCAGTACCTTTGTCGGTTTATAAATTTCCAATTCTTAGTATCAATAATGCTGACGATTTTAGTAATGCAATTATTGCTTTTGCTAAAGAGATTAATATTGTTTCAGTATTTAACATCCAAAGTGCAATATTATGACTTGGGCAAATACTCTTATAAACGACTATTTTGTTTGGCTGAAAAATAAAACAGTCATTATTTCAGATGAACATACGGAATGGGTTGCGATTCAGACACCATTTATTGGTCTTTTTAATGATGTTGTAGAGATGTATGCCCAAAAGAAAGGTAATAAAATTATATTATCTGATAATGGAGAAACATTTCACAATCTTGATTTGGTTGGTACATCACTTAACAGACTCGGAGAAAGGCGAAATATTGCTGAAAGAATTTTGCTAAATTATGGCATCCAATTGAAAGATAATGAGCTTGTTGTGGAAACCAGCGAACAGAATTTTTCTCAGAAAAAACATAATTTTCTATCTGCAATAATGGAACTGAATGATTTATATGTTCTGTCTAAATCAAGTGTTTCTTCAATCTTTAAAGAGGATGTAAGGACATACCTAGATGAGAATAATATAATTTATACTCCCGATTTTATTTCTAAGGGTTCAACGGGCTTAGAGTTTATGTTTGACTTTCAGATTGCTGGAAAAAGAAGTGAGCTCGTACTCAAATCCTTCAATACTATTAATAAACAGACTCTAAGTAGCTTTCTCTTCAGTTGGGATGATATCAAGTCAGTTAGAGAGAAGGTTAGCAAAAAGAATGTAACTGCAATAGCAGTGATTAATGATGAAGAAAAATTAGTAAAAGGAGAGTTTCTTGAAGCTTTAAAAGCGAAAAGTGCAAGCTATATTTTATGGAGCGAGCGACATAATTTAGATAATTTGTCTAAACTATATCCCGCGGCTTAACCAGCTTGTAAACAATAGGAAATTTAAGGACTGATGTGTAACTGTAATTAATTTGCTCCGGAGTTACGATTTCTAAAATCTGGACTCCTCTGTTGCTAGATACAGGTTTACTGCTTCATTTTATTAACCTTGTCCGGGTCAACAGTTTTGAAGTGACCGTAAACGCGAAGTATAATAGCCAGCGCGATTGTCACTTCGGCAGCCGCCACTACTATTACAAATAATGCAAACAACTGCCCGTCGAGACGTTCAGGATCGTGGCGATTGAATGCAACCAGATTGAGGTTGACAGCATTCAGCATCAACTCGATACCTAATAGCATACCAATAAAATGGCGTTTGGTGACCGCAATGGCTAATCCGAGGCTAAAAAGTAACGCAGCTACAATGAGATAATGTTCCAGGCCTATCGAGTTCATGCGGAAGGGTTTCGGTTCATGGCAAGATATGCAGCTCCGATTAGAGCCACTAACAACAATATCCCTATAATCTCAAACGGCAATAGATGACTCGTCATCAGATCAACGCCAATACTTTTTACCGTAGATTTTCTCACAATCGGCTCTCCAACTAGTCGGAAATTGGCTGTTAGAATCATGAAAAGCAGGAAAATGAAAGTCAATCCGCCAAAGAAGAACCCCGGAATTTTTCGCTTCGATTCTACAATAACTTTATTAGCAGTCGACGACGTCGCGGCCTTGTCTGCCTGCTGAGTGAGCATGATCCCGAAAATGAGAAGAACCAAAATTCCACCTACATATACCATGATCTGAGAAACTGCAAGGAAATCGGCCCCGGCCAGCACAAATAGTGCCGCAATACCTAGAAAGGCTTTGAACAGCGCAAAAGCGGCATAAATCAGATTCCTGGAAAACAAGATGAACAAGGAAGACGCAATGGTCATCGCTGAAAAAGTATAAAAAGCGGCTATTTCCATAGATTCAATTTCCTTATTTATTCCTGATCAGGAGACTTGGGTCTCGGCTTCATTGTCGGTTTAAAAGCTGGCTTTGGCTTTTCGGGTTCAATATTTTCCGTTGCCTTATTCTCAACTATATCTGACTCCGTTGGCTTCGGCTTCATCGTCGGTTTAAAAGCTGGCTTTGGCTTTTCGGGTTCAATATTTTCCGTTGCCTTATTTTCAACTATATCTGACTCCGTTGGTTTCGGCTTCATTGTCGGTTTAAAAGCTGGCTTTGGCTTTTCTGGTTCAGTATTTTCCGATGCCTTATTTTCAACTATATCTGACTCCGTTGGCTTCGGCTTCATTGTCGGTTTAAAAGCTGGCTTTGGCTTTTCGGGTGGGATACTTTCCGTTGCCTTATTTTCGGCTATATCTGACTCCGTTGATCTCGGCTTCATTGTCGGTTTAAAAGCTGGCTTTGGTTTTTCGGGTTCAATACTTTCCGTTGCCTTATTTTCAACAATATCGGAGCCAGCCGTTTTTGGCTTCATTATCGGCCTGAATACAGGTTTCGACTTTTCTAGCTCGGTATTTTCGGACGCTTTATTTTCAACTTCTTCTTCGTTTGCCGCCTTCGGTTTCATGGAAGGACGGAACGGTAATTTAGGTGCTTCAGCTTTTGGCTCTTGCGGGGTTTCCTCTGCGCTGGCGGTGATGACTGGCTTGCGAGGTTGGAAAACAGGTTTCGCAACGGGTTTTTCTTCCGCTTTTTCCTCCTGAATTGCAGTCTCAATCTTTGGTTTTATAGTTGGTTTGAAAGCTGGTCGGGCAGTTACAGGTGTTGGTTCGGAAGCGATAACTGGCTTCTGAGCAGCTTTTAATGCTTCTTTTTCTTTCTGGAATTGCTCCAGCAACGCACGTTTTTCATCTGCTTCCTCCGGCGTTAAATTGGCATAGTTGTAAACCAGATCACGAACGTCAAATTCGCTGTAATCAAAAGTTTTTGTCATGGTCAGACACTCCGTTGGACAAACCGTAGTGCAGAGGCCGCAATAGCAGCACTTGCCCATATCGATGTCAAACTTAGCAGCATAAAGTCGGATGGGGGAACCATCGGATGCCCGTCCAACTTCTTCAAAGGCTTTAATCGGCTCAATTTCAATACAATCGACAGGACAAACTTTTACACATTTGTCGCAAACGATACAATCGTCCATTTCATTATGGAGTCGATATCTACCATTGTCAGGGATCGCTATGCTTTCCTGCGGGTATTGTATCGTGACCATCCCGTCTGTCTGGTCATAGAAATTGTCTTTCCGGATATCAGTATTCGTGCGTCGTTGTCTCGCCTTCCACAAATGTCGCAGCGTAAGGCGCATTCCGGTAAGCGTGGTATTGATGCCTTCTGATATGTTTTTAAAATAATCTGACAACGCTATGATCTTAATTTATCGACGATAAGATGTTCTGACAGCACTTAGAAGCCTATGACAAAGATAGAGTAAAGAGCTCGAAAACTCAGCAGTATCCCAAAACACCTTCCAAAATTGTTTTCATTTCGTTTTGGCGCATGCCCCTGATAAACTGACAATAAAATCTCTTGACCAGTTCATTCGCCCACTCTATTTTTCAAGATATGATGCATGTCCAATCAACGGGGCATTTTCCTAGTTTCGTTCCCAGGTTAAACAGAAGTTGGGTCATTTGCGATTTTATATAACATCAAATCACACCTTCCGATTCAAATAATTGCTATAATCTGTTTGAATAGCCAGATATTCCTGATCCATTAATGGAGAAGAAAATAAAAAGTCAGCCGTAGCTTTGTTGGAAGCGACCGGAATATTCCAAACGACACATAGGCGAAGCAATGCTTTCACATCAGGATCATGAGGTTGCGCGGACATGGGGTCCCAAAAGAAAATCAGCAAGTCAATTTTCTCTTCCGCGATCATACTACCCACTTGCTGATCACCTCCAAGTGGCCCGCTCAGAAGCCGGATCACCGGTTGGTTTAGCCTTTCTTCAATCAGCTTACCCGTGGTTCCTGTACCATACAGGGTATTTCCGGCGAGTTTTTCACGGTTAAAATAAGCCCAATCCAATAGCTCGGTTTTCCGGTTATCATGCGCTACGAGGGCTATTCGTTTGGATGGGGATATTGTTCGGTAGTTTTGCATGAGCGCGCTTTAAGCAGTTAGCTTTTAGTGGTTAGTTTTACTAATTAGCTGAATATTAAGTGTTTGAAGTATTTCTTGGGCTAGTTGAATGTTCTTTCTGCTAAATTTTGGAATTCGCAATATTATTTATCGCTTTCAGATATTCCAAAGCCAATTTGTTTCTGTCAAAATGTTCTTTTGCATATTGATATCCATTTACGCCCTGAGCTGCTATTTTTTCCGGTTGCTTCATGTAGTGCAAAATTCCATCGGCAATTTGCTGTGGGTTTTCGGGTTCTACAAATAATCCAGCATCTGCGTCTTCGATTAATTTTCTTGAAACACCGTCAATGCCTAAGAGAACGGGCTTTTTACATGAAAAATAATCGAAAGTTTTGTTAGAGTAAACAGTTTTGAAGGTATCCACTTTTTTAAGCACAGATATACCAATTTCAGCAGCCAGGATATATTTAAATACCTCTTTTTTTGACAGCGGTTCAATAAAGCGAATATTGGCTAAATTTCGTTTTTGAGCATCTTTCATCAACTCTTTTTTCTGCATACCATCGCCTATCAGAATAAGGAGCAAATTTGTATTTCGCAGTATTTCAGCCGTATCCAAAAGCTGTGACAACTGATTGGCAACACCGTGCGCCCCTACATATACCGCCACAAATTTCCCTGTCAGATCGTTTTCAATTCTGAATTTCTCCGTATCAAAATTTGCCGAAACTTCATCAGCAATAGCAAAATCGGCTGCGTTGGGGATATATAGAATTTTTGACAGCGGTACTTTTTTGCCATGAATCAACTTTTCGCGGAAGGCGGGCGTCAGGACATTGATTAACTTGGCTTTTATATATATCAGTTTTTCAAAGCCAAAGGCCAGTTTGATAAGCGATTTGTTGGTTAATATACCTGTGTCAATCGCGGATTCGGGCCATAAGTCCCTTACTTCAAAAATTAACGGTACTTTCTTTAGAAAAGATAAAACCAGACCGGTTGCACCCACAAAAAGTGGCGGAGAAGTGACGATCACGACGTCGTATTTACCATTAAGTTGAAATAGTCCGGCCCAAATACTGGAAAAAGTAAAGGAAAAATAACTCCACAATCGTCCGGCGAAACTGGCGTGATATTGTTCAGAAACATGGCAGCGAATCACTTCAACCCCATCTTTATTTACGTTTTTAACAAAATATCGCCCATTATATCGATCGACCTGCCCACCCATATAGTGTACCATGCCAGCTAAAACGGTGATTTCATGACCAGCGTCACGCCATATCCGGCTCATTTCATTCCATCTCGACCCGCCGCCATCATCGTCTTCCAGAAAATATTGATGTACTAATAGTATGCGCATATGGTCAGGCTGGCGAATCAGTATTTATCATAAGAGCGGAATGGCTTTGAATCACTGTCCGGATATAATTATTCGGGATTGTGAACGAAAGTTGTGTTCCCTCGCTCATCTCTCCATATTTTTCCGAATACCATCCCGGAGAAGTTTTGTATGCAATCGGTTGATTTGAATAGTCATATGCCCGGATATGGAAATGTTCGGAAAAAGTTTTTGATGGATGCCATAATTGCGCGGCTGTATATCCCGCAGGCAGACCTTCCAGCCAGTCTTCTATTTCCCAATAATGTGTATTAACTTTTTTACGCACCTTCCGGCGATGAATAATTCCACTGGCAAGGTGACGAAAACCCTCAAAACTTCCTTCAAAAATTTGTTCATCTCCATGCAGGTCTTCACTTAAAAGGCCAGCACTTTTTTTGATCCAATAATACCACATGAAACGTGAGGCTCTTTTCATTTGATCAAAACCATAAATTTTAACCGTATTATGCGCTTCGGTTCCAGAGAAGTAATTCCGCCATTCGGCTTTGGTATTGTAAAGATAAGAACCAGCGTCGTGCATAATATTATCGCCGTTAACCCAAATGTCAATATGCAGATTATCTGCCTGAAATGGGCGGGTCTGGTAGTTTCCGCAACGGAGGAAAGTCAAGCTTTCGACATCTCTCATGATATAATATCCGTCATTCAGGAATTGAAAACAGCCGTTTTCAGGCTTCCACTTATTATTGTCCGAATTCAATCCAAACCATTGACTTTCCTCGATCCAAGGACCTGAACCATATCCGGTATTGATTTTTAAAGCCTGGGCCAGTGCGAACAGCTGTGAACGAAAATCAGGATATGCACTTTCTGAAAGTGGGAAAAAGAGCGCCCCATCATTATTGCCATAGTTGGGTAGCCTTCCCGTTTTTTCATCCTGACACGCAGTTAGAAACGCGACAGATTTTCTAGCTTTTTCATAAACGATCGGCCTAAAATTTTCCCCATTTAACTCGGAAAGCCGAATGGCCCAGGTTAGTAGCTGCACCACCACCCGATGGTAGTTCATCGAAAACTGCAAATAAGTGCCATCTTTTTGAATTTGATATTCAATTTCTTGCTCGAACCAAGCCTTACCTTTTGCCTTCCAAACAGCGCTCTCAGGAAAAAATGGATATAGCAAACCGACCAGATATAAAGTCAGCGTCTCTGTAATCGCATGATTATTTCGAACTGCGATTCTTGAAAAATGAATATTTTTTTGAACATGAACGATTTGCTGATATATGCTATTGATGATTTTTTTAAATAAAGCGTCTGTCAGGTTTTCGCTATATCTATAGTATTGTAACGCAAAAGTCCAGTTCAATACGCGTAGAGATATCTCCTGTGAACAACGCCAGTTTGGACCACAATTGACGGGATTTTCATCAATCCAGTTTTGGATATGATCGAATACAACTTTCGACATATCTGTCTGAAAATGTTGGTCATAACGTATCAGATCGTATAGAAAAGTGAAGCGTGATTTTTCCCAAACATATTTGATATCCCCAGCCGAAGTGGAAAAATCCGGAATTTTAGTCCAATGTAAGTCTTTTGGATAGACATGTCCCGTGATGGGATGGGTATGCCAATCGGGTATACGGTACCACTTGGAATAGAACAGCTGATATTCTCCATCCAGAATCTGGTCAACTCTTTTTTTGAGCGACGCCATATCCTCGTTGCTGAGGGATCCGATGCTCGGGATTTTTGGAGAATGAGCCTGCCCCCTTTGATTTCCTGAAAAGAAGAAATCAGGGCTGGAATTGTTACGCCAGTGATCTAATGTGATCAAGGATTTAAGGGCCTGGTCTTTGGGGTATTGTCTCTTTAAAAGGCCTGAACGCAATTTTATCTCGTACCAACCACGAAACAGGATATAGCGAATACCCATATTTCTAATCAGATCAAGAATAAGGAGGGTGCGTTCAATCATTCAATTCTATAAGTATATCCAGCGATTTTCTTTCAGACTATTTAATGCGGCAAAAGCGGCTTTTGAGGTATTGACAATTTCGGCAAACGGGATAATAGGTGCGCTTCCGGTTTTCACCGCAGTGATCAGTCTTCTAAACTGCTCTTTGTGTCCTTTGTCCTGCCTGCTATCAAGTTTTGAGAAATTCTTGAAGCCATATCCATAAAGAGTTCGGAAATTATCTAAAACGAGGGTTCGGCCCTGTGCATAAACTTCCACCCGTTCTTTGGAATAGGCACTGCTGCCATTTGAAAAATAGTTGATCACGCCCGTCGATCCGTTCTGAAATTTGAGCAGAATACTGGCATTGTCAGACGAAGTATCTGGATGTTTACCCATTGCATTCATACAAACCGCTTCGATTTCACTGCCGGTCAGATATATTAATAAGTCCATATAGTGACAGGCCTCGCCCAATATCCTCCCACCGCCTACCTGCGGGTCGTGTACCCACGAAGATGGGTCGATCCAGCCGGCGTTCATCGTTGCAACGACGTTCATGGGTAAGCCATTCGTGAGCTCTTTAATCTTCTGAGTGTGAGGTGAAAATCGGCGGTTATACCCGACGCTCAGCGAGACATTGCCGGCCGAAACTTGTTGGTAGCTTGCTATTATATCGTCTAATTCACCCTCAAAAATTGCCAGCGGTTTTTCCACAAAAACGTGCTTGCCTGCATTTAATGATTCGATGACCATTTTTGCGTGCTGATTATGTCGGGTCGTGATCATCACCAGATCGACTTCCTGGTCATCCAGTATTTCCTGATAATCCGTTGTACTAAACCCTATTTTATGTTTCTGGGCCAACGACGTTCCAGAAAGTCCGTTCGCGCTGGAGATATACTTAATGGTTTCGCCGGTGAGAATAGGTAGCAAAGTCATTTTCGTGAAATTGCCTGCACCGATGATTCCAATTATTCCGCTTGAATTTGTGTTAGGTATATCATGGTATCGAATGGTTTTCGCAACAGATACTTTTTCAGGGTAAGTCAGGAGCGAGGCGACGGTATTCGCTTTTCCTATTTGACTATATATGTTGTTAAAATCCACGAATTCAACAACTTCACTGATATAAGGTTTGACATCCAGGGTGCCGGAGGAAAGTAATTGCAAAATGGCCTGAAAGTTTCGATTCTCTGTCCAGCGCACATAGGGCAACGGATATTCAACGCCTTTGTTTTCATATGCCGGGTCGTATCGGCCGGGACCGTAAGAGCAGGAAACCTGGAATGTGAGCTCTTTTTCATAAAAATCGGCCCGATTGATATCCAGACCTGTGACTCCGATCAATACGATTTTGCCTCTTTTTCTGGATATTTTCGCTGCTTGAGAAATGATATCATTGCCTTTGGATGACGCCGTAATTATTACCCCATCTGCCCCATATCCTGCCGTCATTTCCTGGATAATTTTTTCAATATCACCCTCAGACGAATTTATGGCAATGATTCCTTTGGATCGCGCAATCTGAAGTTTTTCTTGGTTGATATCAAAACCGATCACCTGGCAACCATTGATTTTTAACAACTCAGCAGTCAATAATCCGATCAATCCCAAACCAATAACGGCCACAGTTTCGCCTAATGATGGATTCAGCAATCGAATTCCCTGCAAGGCGATTGACCCAATTACGGTAAAAGTTGCATCCTGATCCGAGACGTTGTCAGGTATTTTTGCCAGTAAGTTCCGGGGTACACAAACGATTTCTGCATGACTGCCATTGCTCGCAACCCGATCCCCAACCTGTACATCCGTAATTCCTTCACCCGCCGCGAGTACGATTCCGGCATTGCAATATCCAAGTGGAATCGGCTGACTGAGTTTGTTAAAAACGGCTTCTACTGTCGGCATTAATCCGTCGGTTTTGATCTTATCCATCACCATTTTAACCCTCTCGGGCTGTTGCCGGGCTTTTTCGAGGAGATTGGCTTTGCCAAATTCGATCAGCATTTTTTCCGTTCCGAGCGAAACAAGGGTATTTGTCGTCTGAATCAAGACGTGTCCATGTTTCACCATAGGCGCGGGAACTTCTTCCAGCAAGGTTTCGCCTGTTCTTAAATTCTGGATAAGCTGCTTCATTCAACGGGCAGGGTAATAACAATGGTAGGTCTTAACTTGCAAGATAACAGACTGTTTGGAAAAACAATAGCGCAAAAAAAGACCGATCCATCCGAATCGGCCTTTTCTAATTACTATGGCGAAATTATAATCTTAAACTGATTTATATCTCAGTGTCAATTCTTCGAAATATTAGATTTTAGTCACTTTGGTTTCCACAAGTTCAGTCCATTCCGGTAACTCAGGAATACCCGGTTTTCTTTTACCAAAATATTGGTTGAACATCACCCCGTTTTTGTCGATCAATTCGATACCCGTTACCAATCCGGCTTCGCTAGGTTTTTTTACTACCCAGGCTTCATCAATCGCGTCCTGGCGAAGGTGTAAATTGAATTCCGGATCCATGATATTCAACCATGGACCCATCACAAATATCTTGTTGATCGGGCCGGTATGGATTTGAATGCAGTTGTTGTTCGAAACAAAAACCATGATCGGAACCTGTGTTTCAGATGCGCCGTCGAATATATCTTTCAAACTTTCCGGCGTAATCTGATATGCATATCCCTCAGGAGCAAGCCTCAATGCTTGTTTTCGGGTCAGGTTATGTTTTTTCAGGAGACCGAAAAAGTCGTGGGTGTCTTTCAGGTTCAACCATTCTTCCTGAAACGTGGCTTTGTCAATGTCCGGTATTGATTCCGGTTCAGGTTTTACCTCGGCTTTTTCAGCAATAAATAGGTTTTGATCCTGATCGGCGGCTTTATATTTTTCAGTCAGCGTATCATATGCTACCAAATTGCTTTTTTCTGTCATATATATCTTGTGTGTCGCTTCTCCGAAACTGTTGAAGAATTGAAGACTTTTACGATCATTTTCATTAACCGCAAATCCGAATTTCCAATCGCCCAGAAACAAACGAAGATCAATATCTGCGCCTAATACAAGTCCGACGTGGTTATTGAAAGATATTTTCTCATAGGTTCCTTTACGCTCATGAACAACATGGTCGTTTCTGGTCAGCGCCATCACGTGGCCAAGCGAACCAACTTCTTTAATCAACTCTCTGAAATCACCTTCCAGAAGAATAGCAGATTCGCCAATGCCTGTTGCCACCAGCTCTGCTTCGGTTGTGCCAAGTTCCTTAGCTGCATCTCTGATACGGGTTTTTGGATTTTGCGATTTGAATTCTGCCCAGGTTGCTTTGAGTTCTGCCCTGTTGGGTGCGAGTGTTGTCTTCATGAGTTATTGATAAATAATTGATTATTAGTATTTTAATATTTTCATCACGAAAGATGTTATCTGAACGCAGAGTTAATTTGAGTTTGACGCTGAGTTACGTGGAGTTTTTTAATTGCTATAGCGAAACGCTGTGCGGCACTACAGCCACTCGCGTTAAAAAAATAGACGTAACAGCTCTAAACATGAATCGGTTTTTGTTGAAAGTTGGGAATGATGATCGGGAAGGGCGAATTTTCGGTTTGAATGATTTGTACCGAAATTCCGAAAGCACTTTTGATGATCTCTTCCGATAGTGCTTTTTCCGGCTCACCTTTTGAAATAACCTGCCCCGATTTTAGTACCAAAACTTTGTCTGCATATTGTAAAGCATGGTTTAGATCATGGACAACGGCGATAACTCCATATCCTTTTCCCGTCATTTCTTTTGCCAGTTTGAAAGTTTCATATTGATGCAAAAGGTCCATCCCGGTAGTTGGTTCGTCCAATAATAAAAGCCCTTTGTCGACATTCCATATTTGCGCCAATGTCCTCGCTACCTGCACTCTTTGCTGTTCACCTCCGGATAGAGTCGGATAAAGCCTGTCTTTTAAATGAGAAACTCCGGCCTTTTGAAGACATAGATCCACAATGTCCAGATCATGGTCAGACGGATCGGCACTGTAATATGGATATCGACCCATCAGCACAATTTCTGCGGCGGTAAAAGAGAGCGTAATGTTGTTTTGCTGGGCTAAAACGGCACGTTTTTTAGCCAAGTCCTTTAATTCATAGTCGGAAAGAGCCTGCCCGTGAAACGCGATTGATCCTGTTGAAGGCGTATATTCTCTTGACAAAAGCTTCATCAAGGTCGACTTGCCAGCGCCGTTTGCTCCTAAAACTGCCCAAAATTCGCCTGCTTGCGCTTCAAAGCAGATATCCTGGATCAGTGTCCGTCCGTTAACTCCATATCCAGCTTTGTTGACCGCTATCATATCCTCTTTCTTTTTTGTTCCCAAAGGATGTACAAGAAAAACGGTGTTCCCAAGAGTGCCGTCAATATTCCTATCGGCAGTTCGGAAGGAGCCGCGATAGTTCTGGAAATCGTGTCTGCCAAGGTCAGCACAATCGCTCCTCCTAGTGCGGACCCCATCATCAATGTGCGGTGATCCGGTCCAAAAGTGGTGCGAATAATATGCGGAACTACCAATCCAACAAAGCCAATCGTGCCTGCAACTGCTACGGAAGCACCAACCCCCATCGTTGCGAGGATGATTACCTGTCTTTTTAAAATTTTCATATTGACACCAAGCGCTGACGCCTGACTTTCGCCTAAAACCAAAAGGTTCAGCGACTTGGCAAGATATGGCATACTGAACACCGACACGCCGACAAATGGAGCGATCGAAATAACGGAAGTCCAGGTGGCGCCACCCAAGCTGCCGAGGTTCCAGAAAGTAATGGAGCGAAGTTGCGCATCATCGGCGAGGTAAGTCATGAGGCCAGTTAAAGCGCCAACAAGTGCGTTGATCGCAATTCCGCAAAGAAGTATGGTCGTGATGCCGCCTTCTCCGGTAACCTTGGAAAGCTGATATACCAGCATCGTCGTCAATACGGCTCCGATAAAAGCTACGAATGATATGACATATGCACCACCTAACTCATTGAGCATAAATAGATATTTGGCGTTCAGCATAATGACAAAAACCGCAAACATAGAGGCTCCCGACGTGACACCTATAAGGCCTGCATCAGCTATGGGATTTCGGAAAAGACCTTGCAGAGAAGCCCCGGCGATACCAAGTCCTGCACCAATCAATACTGCCAGGCATACTCTTGGCAAACGTATCATCCAAAATACGATCGACTTTTGTTCTTCGTAATTCGCTGATTGTGAGATGCCCGTTTTAAATGCGACGATGTTCCAAAATTCCGATATAGAAATCTGTAGCGCACCCTGGCAGGCTGAGTATATCACACAACCTGTCAAAAGAAGGCTCAAAATGAGCAACATTCTTTGATCCGAACGTCGTTTTCGTTTGACGGGAGTCAAAATCAGATTAATACTTCCGGGTTTTTCCTTTATCACCACCTCCATTTTTTCTTATTTGACTTTTTGATAAAGTTCCAATGCTGCTTTGCCCAGTCTCGGGCCAAAACCCGTAAGTAACTGGCCGTCCATTGTTATTACCTTCCGGTTTTTTCCTGCGTTTGTGAGCGCAATTCCCGGTACTTTCAAAAGTCCGTCCGTTCCGTCAAGACTTTCCAGTCCGCTCGAAAACAATACCAAAACATCGGGATTGGCCGCAACCAGCGATTCGGATGTCAAAGGTTTGAAATCGGTGAAGCCTTGAACGGCGTTCTTATAGCCAGCCAGGGTGAACATTTTGTCAGTGGATGTACCCGTTCCCGAGACCATCAACGTGCCTGTTCCGCGGGCATATATGAATAGTAATTTCTTTGATGAAGTGTTTTTAGGAATTTTATTAAGATCTGATTCGAGTGTTTTAACCATCCTTTCAGCTGCAGGTTTGGCATTGAAATATGCGCCCACTTCCCTGATCAGTTTTATAGCGCCTTCCTTCGAATACTCATGTTTAAATTCAACTACCTTTTTTCCGGTACTGGTGAGTTGTTTAACAACCGCCGGAGAGATCATGCTTTGGTCGGTATATACAATTACGTCAGGATTTAGCGCAATGATACCTTCTGCTGCAATGGTACGGTTATGGCCAATTTTGGGAAGTTTTTCCAGAGTAGCCGGGTACGTGCTTGTTACGTCGACGCCAACCAGTTGACTTTCAAGACCAAGTCCGACAATGATTTCACTCAAGGTACCATTCGCCGATACAATCCGCGAGGACTTACCTGCAATGGCATGGACAGAAAGCGATACCAGTAAAATGTTAAGAATCAGAGGTTTAAAACACTTGGACAGCTGCATTCAACGGGGGATTTATTTACACGAAAAGATCTTGTCTATCTCTAAGGTTAGAAATGATTCCTGAAAAAGATTTTTAATTTCTTCCACTTCCGACTCGTCAAACGACAGCATAAAATTCGGAATAGGAGAAGGTAAAAGGTAGTTCTTACCGTGAGGAAGGCTTTCTTCAAGCTGCTGCATATAGCAGGCATCGTATAAAATAGATTGAAAACCTCTCAGCCCGTCTTCAGTGAAAATGAACAGAACATTACCGAAAACGAAATTGTAATGGTCACGGCACGAACATTGACCGATATAACCTCGCCCGGTTTGACTAAGAATTCGCAATGAATTGTAACTGTGTTGTGATTCCTGCATACCCACTGTTTAATAAGTTTTACATATCAGTTTTACCGTTCAGTAAATTCATTTCGCCATGATAGGATCCTGTCGCAAATATATATTATTTATTTAGACCAAGTATAAACAAAAATAAAAAATCTTTTCCTGCCTGAAAGGCGGGTGATCAAACCTTAATTCTTTATTATCTTGTTTGGTCGCACCGTACACCTGATCTTATCCTCTTCACTTATTAACCACAATGAAATTGAAAAAACTTTTTACCAATCTCACTTTCTGGGTGTTGACAGCCATCACCGCGGGCGCATTATTAGGTCATTACAATCCGTCGGCGGCTATTGAAATGGAGTTTCTAGGCAAAGGTTTCATCAGCATTGTGAAGCTTTTTATCAATCCAATCATCTTCCTGACCATTACGCTCGGCATTGTCGGGATGGGTGATCTTAAGAAAGTGGGTAAAGTAGGTGCGAAGGCGATTCTATATTTTGAAATTATAACTACACTGGCTCTGATCATCGGCGTTGTCGTTGCCAATATCATTCAGCCAGGTCATGGTGTCGTGACGACATCACTTGAGAAAGGAGATATATCGCAGTATGCCAATAAAGTGCACGATTTCAGTTGGTTGAAGTTTTTCTTGGACAATATCACCCTGCAGGTTCTTTTGTTTTCATTGGTACTGGGTACGTTTTTAAGCAAATATTCGGGGCGGGAAATGATTGTTTACTGGCTCAATTATGCGTCAAAATATATATTCCGGGCTTTGCATTTTGTGATGATGGCGGCACCTATCGGGGCATTCGGAGGAATGGCTTTTACGATCGGTAAATATGGGATTCATACGCTATTACCGCTAGCGAAGTTGATGGGGACGGTATATGCAACGATGGCCATATTCATTTTCGGGATATTAGGCCTGGTGCTTCGGACCTACAAAATCAGCCTTTGGGGATATCTGAAGTATATCAGAGAAGAACTCTTGATTGTTTTGGGTACATCTTCGTCAGAAGCTGCCTTACCGTCTTTAATGGAAAAACTGGAAAGAATGGGCTGCTCCAAGCCGGTTGTTGGCTTGGTGGTACCTGCCGGATATTCGTTCAATTTAGATGGTACCACGATTTACCTGTCAATGGCGACGATTTTCCTTGCCCAGGTTTTTAACGTGCATCTGACGATTGAACAAATTCTCTCGTTGATCGGGATATTGATGGTTACTTCCAAAGGAGCTGCGGGAGTTACAGGAAGTGGATTTGTCGTGCTGGCTTCAACATTGACAGCCATAAAGGTGATTCCATTGGAAGGACTAGCGCTTCTGCTGGGCGTTGACAGGTTTATGTCAGAAGCCCGCGCGATCACCAATTTTATTGGAAACGGAGTGGCAACTATATGGCTGGCCAATAATGAAAAGGAATTTGACCGTGAGAAAATGAACTATGCATTTGCCCGAGTTCATGAAACCGAAAACATTGTGACCGACAACCTGACCAGCGCAACGATTCCAGACGAACTGAAATAATTGAAAAGTGTGCGTATAATGTCAGGTCCGATCATATCAACGTCGTTCCGGACTACACTAACTTGGTCGAAAAAAGGGGAGTTAGCGGAATAAAAAAATGAACATTTTTGCAAAGGAAGACGAGGGTAAATGCATTGACAACTTCTCACCTCGAAGTTTAGCAGATTTGATTCGACGCGATATCAGATATATTATAATCACGGATAACAAGATACCTGTGAAAATGCAGATCAATGTTAATGAGCTTCCCGTATTGATCGGTTCGGTGTTTCCTACTATCAAAATACCAGCCCAATAATATGGTAACTGTTTACCTTTCGATCCTGAATCGAGCCATTTGATCTGGGCTTTCTGGATGGCGATATCAAGATCATTTCCATCATCCAGCCCGTCGTAAAAGGACTGGGTTAGTTCATATACCGATTTATTTTCCAGACTCCACAAAGTCGTAACCGCCGACGGAATTCCCAATCCCGCAAATCCACGAGCTAAACTAAATACGCCTTCCCCGTTTTGAACTTTGCCGATTCCTGTCTCGCATGCAGACAAAACCATTAGCTCTGTTTTTGCATTTTGAATCGCTGATAACTCCGAAAGTTTAATAGTGGAATCAGCGAAATAAAGAGTCGGAGCGATATCAGTATTACCGGCTTTGGCATGAGTAAGTACCTGCACGATTCGATAATCAGGTGCTTTTTCCAGGAAACTTTGCCTGTTTGCTTCCTGTCCGGTCAATAATTTGGAAAAACTAAAATGCCCGTCTATGATGTTTAAAGCTTCCTCTGAACCCGGAAGCGAAGCCTGAGATAATTTCGGACTGAAATTCACGGGTGCAAAGCCAAGAAAAGTATGTGAAGAGAAAAGCGGATAGCTCCTTTTCATTCTTTTCGCAAGACTTCGTGCTGAATATGCATAGCTGAAAGCATAATCACGGATCAGATATTGTGGGGTTGTCGCTGATTTGCTCAACGCGCCATATGGAAGAAAATCGCCGTCTGGTGAAACAATGATTCTTGATCCGGTCGGAATGGCCAAGGGTTTGATCAATAACCTATATAGCTCAGATGCACTGCTCAAATATTGGTCAAAGTGTTGATTCTGACCTTCCTGGTCGCTGACCAGCTTTTGGAAATCTGTCAAAGCTTTTTCGTAATCAGCCAAATCAATCTTTCGAATGGAGCTTCCGTTTTTGGATATCAGCATGGAATACACGCCTTTATCGCCGATAAAATAAGACAGGAAAACTTGCCTCTCCTCCAGCTCGTTTTTGCTAAAGTCCTTTAATTTGGGAACACGATTGTCATATTTGTAAGCATAATATCGCGGATTTCTTTGTTCCAGACTGCCAACAAAGGCTTCCTGGGCCCGCAGTGCCGCGAAGAGTTTTTCACGAAGTTCGGGAGTATCGACTTCGCTTAATTGGTTCTGTATATCAAGTATATTTTTTTGATGCTGATTCTCTTTTTTCAAATCTTCGGGAGACAGCATCTTGTTCGCTGCCAGCTCGTTCAACTGATCATTCAGCAAAACGGCCCGGCTTTTCTCGAAAAAATAAAATGCCTTCTCAGGATCATTCAACAAATAACAAGCTTCAATCGCGTTCTCATACAACGACCGCGTTTTATCCCTCCAAAACAATTTAGAAACCGCCCCCGAATGCTCCCAACGCATATAGTCTACCATCGTATCAGCCAGCATATAGGTGTTAAGGGCATTGCGCAGTTCGGCGTTATTTTGTTTTTTGGTTTGGGCGATTTTTAACCAGATGTCGGCTTTTGCCTGGATAACGGGGAGAAGAGAGGCTTTTTCGACAGAGGATTTCCAGTTGACGGCTGGAGGATTTTTAGCTGCATCCAAATTTTCAAAGCCAGCGAAGGTTGCCGTTATGGCCTTGTGGTTGTAAATTAAACTCTTTTGAAGGTTGCCTTTTTTGGTATATACCTCTGCAATACTATTAAATATAACGGCGCGAGTCCAGGGATGACTAGTATGAGTTAATGCAAGGTTGTAGCTAGAAAGAGCACTTTGAAAATCATTGAGGGAATTACAATAGAAAAAGCCCAAATTATTTGCTGCTTGGGCGCATCCGTATTCATAGCCTGACTTTAAGGAGGAATTATAAGCCTTTTTGTAAAAATAAATGGCTTGTTGATTCTTGTGGTGTCGAACCTTAAGATCGGCAAGTACAGAATAGATAGATCCTTTGAGCGACTCATTTTCCGAGGTAGATGTCAGGCGATCGGCTTTGCTCAGTACAACTTCTGCATCATTGTCATTGCTCAAGGCTAAAAGTGCCTGCGATTTGGTCATCAGGCTATTGGCCATTAAGTCTTTATCCAAAATTTTCTCAGCCAAAGCATAAGCCTTTTCTGAGTACATTATTGACTTGGAATAATCGCCCAGTGCAGCACTAATAATGGCCAACTGAGTATGAGATCCAATGGAAGAGGGTGTTTTTTCAGGGTATTTCGAAGCTACTTGAATCGCTTTTTCAAACATTGCTATGGAAGGCTTTATTTGACCTAGCTCATTATAGATACACCCCAAATTAAAATAACTGTGACAGGTATTAGCATAGTTTGCTGCGCTTGCTTTCCCGCTGTTAATCTGAATTGCCATTTTTGTCATTGAAATGGCTGAATCAATTTTGTTCTCTTTCCACAAGGTTCGGCCTAGAACATGGAAAGATTTGGCAAATGTTGAATCATTGTTATATCTGCATTTTTTACAAATCAGTATCAAGTCGTTTAATTCCTTGGTAATCTGTTTTTTATCATTTCTAGTAACTATTTCGTCAAGCATAATCGGAATTTTCTCTCTTTCAGGACATTGAGAATATCCTGAAAGAGAGAACGAGAAAGTCAGACATATAATTAGTATCGTGTGCTTCATACTCCTGACGATTATTAAAGCTTTCAAAAATATAATCTCTGTCACTGTAATACCGGTCTCGATTTAATTTTACTCAAATTTTCTGGGACAAAATATTTAATGTATTTGCCAGATATAATAAATGATTCTAGTAGCTCGTCCTTTTCGGCTGGAGACAATAGATTTAATTTTTTCAAAACAGCGAGACTATCTTTGCCTGCAATCCAACCAGTTACAACAGGAGCAGCGAATGAAGTGCCACGTAGAGCGGTATCGAGATTACTGGTTTTGAAGTAACAATTCGCTGCCTGGACTCCGATATCAACACTTTTTGGGTCAAAGTTTTGACGCGAACATATTAGGAATGAGTCGCTTCTTACAGTTGTGACCGAAATAACATGATCCATATAGGAGCTAAAATATGCAGGGTATAATTTGCTCGTAGCAACTCGCTGACTCAAATTACGATTTTCCGGATCATCGGTTTTAAAGTCCGGATTGTCGTATCCCGGTATCGAATTTCCTGCTGAGGCGACCAGCCAACCAGGTTTACTTCCTGTTGATCGAATCGAGTCAACATATTCTTTAAAAATGGGATCTTCCTTTCCGTAATACCCCAAGCTCATATTGTAAATATCTGCCCCCATTTTCTTAGCCTGATACATCGCGCACATAATGCCAAATAAATCGCCCTTATTTTGATCGTTAAGAACCCTCATTATCAATAGTTTTAATGAGATAGGGCTTTTCGAATCAGCGAACTGTTTGACAATTAATGATGCGACGTTGGTGCCGTGACGCCCCGGATGAGTGTCGCTGATATTTGACATTTTATACTCGTTCGTAGCATAATCGGCGGGTGCGAAATTCAGACCTTTGATAGTTCCATTTGTTAAAGTACCATTATTGGTCAGTTCGGTGATGGCGTCGATCGAAAAGCAGCTTCCAAGATCATGTTCAACACCCAAATAATTAAGGCCTAAGAGACCGCTGTCAATTCCGCTATCGAAAATAGCCACTGTTACCGCTTTTGAAGCCGTCGATGGGTTGTTGAAGCTCGATAGAATTGTGAACCTGTCGTTACGGCCTCCGGTAGGGGATGAGTTTGACAAATCTTTCTCACTTTCGTATAAATTATAATTTTTGCTAAACACAAACCCGGGTAAGTCGAGACTATCGCTTTGACCGGGCACGTCAGCTCGTGCGGGTAACTGACCATTCCCCGTAACAATTAAGCCGGGGAAGTTTACGCTGACCAGACTTGTGTCGCATGGGCAACTTTTGACGTGCTGTTTCTCGTCAATTCGGATATCAAACTTAAGATAAACTTCTCTGGCAAAGTCGGCAAAACTTTTTCCTTTCGGAATTTTAACATTTATTCCGCTAAAAGGAGCTTCTTTTTGTTTGACTGGAGGAGGTACTTCACAACAATTCTTGCAACGGCACCCCGCGAAGATCAATAAATTGACAATTAAAAGAATTAATAAGCGGAGGATAGGTTTCATAGATTTATTAAGTTTAAGAGTAATAATTCGCACCAAAAATTGCTTGAATTCACTCGCCCTTTGTCAACGTATGAAACGGAAGTCTAACTTTTAGCTTTCCTCACACTCTTTTACTTCAGCCATTTTTCTGCTTGCTCTTTTCCCTCCAAATTACCTGCAATAACCTCTTGTAGCAAACTTTCTGCCTTTTTCTTATCCAACGGTAAATCCCGTTGAATCAGGGCAATAGCTTCGTAAAATTTCCCAGGATTGTCCTGGAGATATTCCTGTTGACCTAACTCGTGAAAGTAATTGATCGCTTTGTCGTAATCGAGGAGTTTGAGGGAAACAATCCCGGCGATTTTTTTCGCCTGGGCATTTTTGGGATCGTTTTCCAGAATGGATTCGCAGATTGAACCAGCCTTTTTAAATTCGCCCTGGTTGTAAAATCTTGTGGCCAGCTGGAGGCTGTCTTCAGAGCCTCCCATGGTTGTATTTAAGGTCGTGAAATTCTCTTGTGTATATGCAGATGACAACAGTTTCAGATCATAGTTTTGGTTAAAAAACTGATACCAAACCAGCCCAATTGCCAAAATGAGAACTGCGGCCGCAGCGACCCATATTCGAAGAGCGGGCCTTGGCGAAAAAGCGCGTTTGGATAGCACCCATTCCCGATGGCGGGAATCCAATAGTTGGCGTTTAGCTTCGTCGGCGGCTGCTTGTTTGGAAGCCAGAAAAAAGGCCACCGACTGCCTGAGTTCCGGATCAGATTTGAGGTCTGATTCAAATTGTTCTTTCTCTTTTCCAGAAAGTCGTTTTTCGAAAAAATCATCTACACGTTCCATATTTTTAAAAGTCAAGTACTTTTCGTCATTTTTAATCAGGAGTTGTCAGGTATAGCCGGCTATGAGGCATATCGGTCGCCGACTGCCCATATTCACCTATATAAGGCCCGCAATCGTTCCAGACATCGAAGCCTGCTCGTTTTGACAACCGCTGCCGTCTGATATCCAAGCTGAACCGCAATTTCCTGATCCATAAACCCCTCGCCCCAGGCAAGGAGCATTTTTGAACATTTTTCGCCCAATTCCTTAATCCGTTTTCGTAACAGATCTGTGTCGTATTGTTCAATCAGGTGTTCGACTATACCCCGCGTTTCGTCGGGAAGAATATTGATATAGTCTTCGATTGCGCTACCCAAATTCACCTTCTGCTTATTAGTCGCGTTTTTTCGCAGCAGGTCAACACATTTGTTGGTAAATATTTGGTAAACGTAGGTTTTGAATTCCGATCGACCCTCAAATTTGCCCTTTCGGATATTATCAATAATGGAAAGAATAGTGTCAGAATACACCATCGAACATTCGTCCTCGCTCAGCTTGTGCTTCCTGATACCGTCTTTGATCAGGTAAGAATATTTTTCGTAAAGCAGGTTTTCGGAGTGCCGTTGTTGTGAGCCTTCAGAACGAATACCTTCTATTAGATCGATATCGGAAATGGTTTTACGGAGGAAGGGCATCGTTGATGGTCTTTATGCTTGTAATATAAAAAAATGGTGCATTCGAAAAAAGTGTTCAGAAAATGTTTCCAAATGATACGGAATTTACGACTTACTCATTGTCAGGCCCTTCCGTTAACGGAGAAAGTTTGATATGGCCATCACCCTGGACTTTAAGGGTGCACAGCCTCTAGTCTCAGCTCACGTCGGAATTAAAGTAGACCTTAGATACCTATGAAAACTTTAAGCATTGGCACAACCTACGATGGGGGCCGTCCGGAATTTCTCGAAAAGCTCGTTGCTGTGATAAATCATATAGAGATCAGTCCCGACTCGATGGGGGTATTTAATAAGGGAATGGTCGGTATTCATCCGGGAAAATTGCATGAATTATTGAGTATGAAATCAGAAGTTAATTTTCTGGCGCATGGGGTGGGCCTGTCGATCGGGTCGGCCGATGGTTTTTCAAAATCTTATTTGCGGTTGCTGGATGAACTCTTTGATAGTATGCCATTAAAGTGGCATAGTGAACACCTGGCTTATTCGATTGTCGACGGCGTGCATTTGGGAACGATGCTCACTTTGCCAAGGACGGACGAAACACTGGATATGATTTGTGAACGAGTGGATATTATTCAAACGAGATATTCAGCCCCTTTTTTATTGGAAAACGTCGCCAGCCTGATTCCTGAATATTACAGCGATTATACCCACGCGGATTTTTTGAATCGCATATGCGAAAAGACCGGCTGCGGACTCATTTTGGATATCTATAATCTTGAATGCGATGCCTATAACCATGACCTGGATATTCCGGCTTTTCTGGAAGAACTAAACTGTAACCATATTCGTGAGTTTCACGTGGCCGGCGGAATGCTGGACAGCGGTTTTATGACGGATATACACATTGGTCTTTCGGCTGAATCCACATTGGAGTTAGCCCGATATATTATAGCAGAATATGCTCCTCAAAACCTGGAAGCGATTACATACGAGCTGCTGGATGAGTTTATAGCGCGGGTTGGAGAGGATGAAATTTTAGATGAATTGAACAAACTAAAATCGATATTTCATGAAAAGTTACCTGCCCCTGAAAGAACTGCAGCATAAGTTACTCGGCCTGATCAAAGGCTCATATTTTCCCAAAACTGATGATGATGCATATTTTAAAACCCTTTACGCGTCGGAAAACCTGGAACTGATCAAGGTAATTATCCTTTGGACGCGACAAAGCCATATCGAGCGTTTCTGCTTTCTTACGTCTCAGATTTTGATTGAAACGAATCAGCTCCAAACCCTTACCGCACAGTATTTTAAAACAAATAATCACTCTCCGTTGGCGGAAGAAATGGCAGTTGGTTTCCTTCAATGGGTTATGCAAAATGGAAAAGGACTGGTAAAACTGATCTCAAGATTTGAATACAGCATGATTCAACTTCAAAAGGGAAATACTTATTCCGACGAACTGATATGGCCGTGCGATCCTATGATCGTTATCCAGGGATTGACTGCCGGTAACTTTTCTTCACTTTTTCTGGATTCTGGTGAATATCGTATGACTTTATCGGACGGTATTAACAGCTATTTTGAAGTAGAAGATATTCGTAAAAATGATGCTGCAATTGGGTATTCCATGTGTGTTGCAAATTTCTCAGATTAAAATAAAATTAAAAAGCGCCGATCTAAATTAAAATTTCTGTCGTAACTGGTATGTCAATCAATCACTCACCTATACGACACTAATATGAAAAGATTTCGATTTTTGATGTCATTGGCCATATATGGGCTTATGGCTGCATCGACGGTTACATTTTTTGCCTGCAAAGACGATGAAAATATGACTCCCAATGAGGAGACGCTTCCCGACAGAGTTTTCTATGCCTTGTCCGACAATAATAAGTTGCATGAAATCAACATAAAGACTGCGACGAGCCCATTGCGGTCATTTGATATTACGGGACTTGGATCTGGTGAAAAAATGATGGGCATTGATTTTCGCCCTGCAACGGGACAACTGTACGGTATTAGCTCACAAAGCATCCTATATCAGATCAATATAATATCGGGAGAGCAACAAGGAAGGGCGACGATGATAGGAAGCGGGCCGATTACCACTGCTTTGACAGGTTCAAGCGTCGGTTTTGATTTTAACCCAACTGTTGACAGGATCCGGGTGGTGACGAGCTCAGCTCAAAATCTTCGGTTACACCCTGAAACAGCCGCAATCATTGCGGGGGATTCCCCCTTAAACGGACCTGCCTCACCTTCCATCGGCGGTGTGGCATATACAAATAGCCGTGCTGGCAATACTGCCTCCGGGGCCGGCACCATGCTTTTTGATATAGATCCTACATCTGATATGCTCTATCTACAAGACCCGCCGAATCCGGGGACGCTGGTTGGCGTTGGTGCGCTTGGGATTGATATCTCGGAGGTTGGTGGTTTTGATATATCACCTGATGTAGAGGCGGTCGATGTTCTTCCGCTTACTTCCGTAAAAATAGATGCAAAATGGGAATTGCATACCGTAGATCTTTCCACTGGCAAACTCAAAAAGTTGACTGATTTACCATCTGGGGTAAATATAATTGGGATCGCAATTCCTTCATTACCAGTTGCATATGCACTTGATGAAACTAATAATGTCAGCATTTTCAACCCTGAGTCCGGTGAGATTTTCGGTAATAAAATGATTGCCGGTTTGCCGGTTGGAGTAATGCTCCATGGACTGGATTTGAGACCGATAAATGGACGGATGCACGCTCTTGGAAGCGATAGCAAAATTTATGGTATAGATCTGGGCTCGGGAGCCGCGACGGAGCTCGCAAGTTTGAAGCTTGCCGACAATACTCCGGTTTTGATCAACGGAACTTCTTTTGGTGTAGACTTCAATCCGGCAGCTGACAGGCTGCGGGTGGTCAGTGATAGCGGTCAGAATTTGAGGATCAATGTCGCAGACGGCGTAACATCGGTTGATGGTGTGTTGAAAGCCGGAGCTGCAGATCCTGCGCCTTTGGTTACGGCAGTGGCCTACACCAACAGTTATCCCGGGGTGGTCGCGGCAAATACTACATTGTATGATATAGATAGCAATCTTGATAAGATTTTTAAACAAAGCCCGCCCAACGACGGACTTCTTATTGAACCCAAAAATCTTGGTTTGGACGTGACGAGCACAATCGGTTTTGATATTGGTAATGCTACCGGAATGGGATATGCAGTTTTTACCACTGGCGGCAGTACCAACTTTTATCATGTCAATTTAGCCACTGGCGCAACGGAAATGAAGTTCAAAATGAACACCCCAATCAAGGGGCTAGCTATAGGTTCGGGACTTTAATACAGTTCATTTAGAATATTGACAAAAATGATCCGGACTTTTCGGATCATTTTTGTTTCCCTTAGGCTTGTCTCAGAGCCATACCGGGTTTTTTTGTAGTCTTACGTCGCCGTACCCGATTTCTGACTTGCACTTTCAGCTCATTCAGGCTTACCTTTGAGTTTACACCATGCAATCCGAAAAATGACCAGCGAGGAAACAGTTGCTATACCCGGCCGCAAAAAAAGGGTTTTTATAGGAGAAGAATTTGATCTGAGAAAATGGGAGGATTTACAGCCTCTTTTTGATAATCTGATAAATAGGGAAATCAATTCGGCGGGTGATCTAAAGGCCTGGTTTGCAGATCGCAGCGAGATGGAGTCCTATCTTTCAGAAAATTTTGCCTGGCGATATATCCGCCAAACCTGCGACACTGCCAATCAGGGTTTGATCAATGCATTACAGTTTTTTATAACTGAAATTCAGCCTAAACTGGCAGAGTTCGGGAATATTCTGGATAAAAAAGTCGTCGATAGTCCATATTGGAAGGAATTGAGTGATAGCGGATATCAGATCGTTCACCGCGGGATGAAACGTGGTATTGAGATTTTCCGTGACGAGAATATTCCGGTTTTTACCGAAATGCAAACCGAAGAGCGTAAATATGGCGCCATTGCAGGCGCGATGACCGTGACGCTTGACGGGGAAGAAATGACGCTCCAAAAAGCATCAGACCGATTGCAGTCGACCGACCGGGCAATTCGGGAAGAGGCCTGGAGAGCCATTAGCTCACGAAGATATGAAGACCACGAAAAGCTGGATGAGCTGATCAATACTTTGATCAAACTGAGAAATCAGGCTGGTTTGAATGCCGGTTTTGCCAACTACCGCGACTACATGTTTGCTGCCATGGGTCGTTTTGATTATACCCCGCAGGATTGTTTTAACTTTCATGCATCCGTCAAAAAGGCTATTGTGCCGATTTTGAATGAGATGGGAGCAGAACGGAAAAGCGCTTTGAATGTTGATCCACTGAGACCATGGGATACCAAAGTTGATCCGAAAGGGCAAGCACCTTTGAAACCTTTCCAAACCGGGGAAGAGTTGCTGGATAAAACCATTCGTTGTTTCACCCGTCTGGATCCGTTTTTGGGCGATTGCCTGAAAATTATGAAGACTATGCGTCATTTGGATCTGGAGTCAAGAAAAGGCAAGGCGCCGGGTGGATATAATTATCCTTTGGATGAAATCGGCGTTCCTTTTATTTTCATGAACGCGACTTCCAACCTCCGGGATATGATCACTTTGCTTCACGAAGGAGGCCACGCAGTTCATTCGCTCGTTACTCGCGATTTGGCGTTGAATTCTTTCAAGCATACCCCTTCAGAAGTAGCCGAATTGGCATCCATGTCTATGGAGCTGATTACTATGGATTTCTGGGATGAGTTTTTTGAGAATGAAGCGGATTTGAAACGTGCTAAAATTCAGCATCTTGAATCTATCATTGAAACGTTGCCGTGGGTAGCAACGGTTGATAAGTTCCAGCATTGGATGTATGAAAATCCGGGTCATACTATTGAACAGCGGACAGCAAAATGGGTTGAAATTTATAGCGAATTCACAGACGATGTAATAGACTGGACCGGTTTTGAAAATAATCGTAAATACCTGTGGCAGCGTCAATTGCATATATATGAAGTTCCTTTTTACTATATCGAATACGGTATAGCGCAGTTGGGGGCGATTGGAGTTTGGAAAAATTACCGGGAAAACCCTCAAAAAGGACTTGAAGGATATCTGAATGCATTGAAACTGGGATATACCGCACCGATCTCGGAAATTTATGAGACGGCTCATATTCCTTTTGATTTCTCGGAAAAGAATATCACCGAATTGATGCAGTTTGTTAGTAATGAGCTTGCTGAGCTAAAAAAATAAGAAATCGTTGTCCGCGCATTTGGTGAAATTAAAAATGGCGGCTAACTTTGTGCAGTTACCTTGAACGATACAAAGATGAAATTTTATAAAGTATTTGCATTTGTTGCGTGTGTTGCCTTGATGTCATCTTGTGACTACCAAAAATATAATCAAAAAGAACAGAAGGATTTAAACGCCGGCAATCCATACGTTTACGGCGTAAGTCCGGACAGTTTGCCTCGTCAGATGGCTAATAAGTATACAGCTGACCCTGGGTTGGAGCCACGTGTAAATGCTATTCGTGAAAAACTTTACAGCGGAGCAACTAGTGCCGTTGCAAAGCAATAGAGATAAATTCTGATTCCTGATTATATTTTCTGGATTGATATATTGAAAAGCTGCCGAAACAACTTCGGCAGCTTTTTTATTTACGTGCTAAAAAAAGAGAGATAACCATCAAAACCACAGCTATCTCTCTGCATTACCCCGCATTATAAAATCATAGTGGCGCTTCGGGGGTATCTTTTTGAACTATTGGCCAGATTCCCGGTTTTGGAACGCTCACACCCTTGTTTGATCCGCGAACCGTTCCGTCGGTACCGAAATAGTATAACGGCCAGCCTTTATAAGTTAACTGTTTTTTGCCGAAAACGTCGATTGTTCCAAATAGCGTTTTATCCAGCGTAGACGGCACTTCGCCAAGATCCGTTGTATAGATAGGCCAGGATGCATCGTTGCTGAAATCAGATTTTGTGAAATTGTTCTTGTCTTTCTTATCATTGGCGAATGCATATAATGTCCTTCCGGCGCCGTCTACAAAATACTTGGTGATTGCCGTACCTTCAGTATAATCCGATTTGTATGACTTGCCATCGTTGCCTATCAATTGCGCATCTGCAATCATAATAGAGTACTTGGACTTGGCAACATACCAAACTGTGCCTACCCCCTCGCCCTTCACGTCTCCGGCTGCTGCATCGGGAGTATAGTAATATAAAGGCCAGCCTTTGTAAGTCGTTTGAGAAGCTCCATCTGCCCTGGTAATTGTTCCGAAGTCAGCTGCGTTTAGGCCTGCCGCAGGTTTTGGTGCGGCAGAATAGAAGACTGGCCAATTGGCTAGACAGCCTCCTGTACAGGCCGATTTGCCGTCTGCGTCCTTTGTGAAGAAATATAGCGTTTTCCCATTTTCGTCAGTGATAATGTTCCCCAGCGTCGACGATTTTTCCAAAATATTTGGAGTCGGGGCTTCGGGTGTATCTTTTTGAATGATAGGCCAAACTCCTGGTTTCGGCACACTTACACCTTTATTGGCACCCCGTACCGCTCCGTCTGCACCAAAATAATATACCGGCCACCCTTTATACGTCAACTGTTTTTTACCGAATACATCGATCGTTCCAAAAAGCGATTTGTCTAGGGTTGACGGTATCTCGTCGATATTTGAAACAGAATATACCGGCCAGGTAGCGTCGTTGCTGAAATCAGCTTTGGTATAGGAGTTGGTATTCTTCGTGTCTTTGGCGAATGCGTACAACGTGCGACCCATGCCATCCACAAAATACTTTGTAACTTCTGTACCCTCAGTATAATCCGATTTGTATGACTTGCCATCGTTTCCAATTAACTGAGCATCAGCCAACATGACGGTATATTTGGTTTTGGCTACAAACCAAACGCTGCCGACCCCTTCACCTTTCACATCTCCGGCGGCTGCATCAGGTGCGTAGTAGTACAAAGGCCATCCTTTGAAAGTTGTCTGAGAAGTACCATCGGCGCGCGTGATCGTCCCAAAGTCTGTTGCAGTTAGTCCTGTTCCAAATTTAGGTGACGCAGAAGCGTTAAAAACGGGCCAGGTTGTAAGACAACCTCCCGTACAAGCCGATTTGCCATCTGCATCTTTGGTGAAAAAATAGAGTGTTTTTCCCTGGCTGTCGGTCAACACATTTCCCAGTGAAGTCGATTTTTCCATAATGTCGAAGGTGGGCTCAGGCACTGTGTTGTTGTCGTCGTCTGAGCAGGATATGCCCAACGCCAGGAAAAAGCACAATAAGGCTAATTGTGGAATGGTTCTTAAAACTTTCATCGTGTTCCGTAATTTTGTTAGTGATAAGTTGGCTTACCACCATTACGGACTTTAATACGAGGAGGTTGCGTACGAAAAATATATCCCTTAAAAAGAAAAATCCATCGCTTTGGTTAAGCAATGGACTTGTTTTTAAAAAATATATGGAGGCATATCAAGTCCAGCCCTGCGCAGTCAGCGGAATGCGATTGTCGCCATTTGTATGAAGCAAAACCTCGTTTTTCTGATCCGTCATATACCCGATGAAGCTGATCTTCGGGTTGTTTTTGATCAGATCATATGCATTTTGAGGAACCGTAAAAAGTAGTTCATAATCCTCGCCACCGTTCAACGCCGCTGTTACCGGATTGAGATTTAATTCTGAAGCGGCCAGGAAGGTCTGGTCGTCGATCGGTAATTTATCTTCAAAAATAATAGCGCCTACACCAGACTGCGCACAGATATGCAACAGATCCGATGCCAGCCCGTCCGATAAGTCGATCATAGATGTTGGCAGAACACCGGCATCGGCCAGCTCGAAAACCACGTCCATCCGGGCCTCTGGTCTAAGTTGGCGCTGAATGACGTAATCTTTTCCCTCAAGCTCTGGCTGCATATTCGGGTTCGCCAGGAAGACCTGTTTTTCTCTTTCCAATAATTGCAGACCAAGATATGCACCTCCCAAATCTCCCGTTACGCAGATCAGCTCGTTAGCTTTCGCTCCGTGACGGTATGTTATTTTATCTTTTTTTACTCTCCCGAAAACACTTACCGATATAATCAGGCCGGATTTTGAAGAAGTGGTATCCCCGCCAACCAGATCCACATTGAAATCTTTACAGGCAGTGAATATTCCATCATACAGTTCATCGACGGCCTCCACCGAAAAGCGGTTGCTGATGGCAATACTAACCGTAACCTGGCGCGGTATGCCATTCATGGCAGCTATATCGGAAACATTAGATGATATAGCCTTATATCCGAGGTGCTTCAGAGGAGAAAAGGTGAGGTCAAAATGAACACCTTCCAACAGCATATCGGTTGACAAAAGTCCGAATTCATCATTCAGGTCAATCACTGCGGCGTCGTCGCCGATGCCGGTAATTGTATCCGGAAGAGTGGTTTTTGTTTTCTTATTTATTCTTTGAATCAGGCCAAATTCGCCAAGGCTACTGATTTCCGTTCTGGTTTCTGACATTGTATCTGGATATCTTAAAGAGCACGAAGCCATTCCCGGTTAAGAAATGGCTTCGTGTAGATTAATGAAATTCTTATAATGATAGTTCAATCACGAGCCAAAATGCTACGGATTGGTAAGTGTATATTTATTTACAGTATCACCTGTTTTTTTACTGGCGTCTAATCTGGTAATCACCAGTTTACTGTCGTCGATGGAGTTAATTGTAAACTGGATCGTGCCGCCTGTTCCGGTTGGTTGCGGTACCAGATTTTTTAAAATCAATTTGGTATCACCTTCCAATTCCCATGTTCCCGTGAAACTATCGTTGTTGAACTCTACCATGATGGCTTTATTCACACCCGACTCTACGGAAAGTGTAAGCTTGTAACCGGCATATCCCGGAACGATATTGGATGAAGCGCCCCTTGTATATACGGTGGTATTGTCCTGATTTACTGTTTCTGCCGTCCAAGCTTTTGCAATTCTTTCAGAAAGCGGCTTTGTTTTATCCTTGCAGCCTGAAAGTAGTAGGGTTGCGGATAAGACAAAACACCAGATAGCTGCGTAACTTTTTTTCATATATGGTCTTACAATGTATTCGATTCGGTGAGCAAGTTCATACTTTTTAGGCTTATTATCAAAATATTCTGACAAGATCACGTTATTTTGAGCCTATGTTTGATACTGCTGTCAGATATAAACACATCAACGCAAAAATTGAAAGAATATTCTAAATCGCAGCTGGCTCTTCGAAACGGCCAGGACAAAGAAGATATATGGTGTGCCTATAAGGGTATTATATATGACGTAAAACCATCAAGATTGTGGCGAAACGGGCATCATTATGAACATTGGGCCGGGCAAGATCTGACGAAAGAACTTGGAGACGCGCCTCATACCGATAAGGTTTTCGAAAGGTTTGAAGTAGTAGGAAGGCTTGCTCAGGACTAGCGTCAGCGAAGGCCGAGTGCTGAAAGCCGATAGATTATAATCGTTAATTGACCTAACATGCTTATTGCAGATAGCGGATCCACCAAGACAGACTGGATTTTTGTAAAACAAAATGGGGATACGGAAAGAGTGCAATCCGCGGGGATTAATCCCTTTTATCAAACAGAAGAGGAAATAGCCGCTGTACTAGAACGTGATTTACTGCCTCACGTGAATGGGGCTGTTGGTGACATATTTTTTTACGGAGCCGGTTGCGCAGATGAGAAAACAGGAAAGGCGGTTTTTGAAGCTTTGAAAAAAGCGTTTCCCGCGTCTCAAATAATTGAAGTTGCGTCAGATATGCTCGGTGCGGCCCGTGGCTTGTGTGGTCACGAACCGGGATTGGCATGTATATTGGGCACTGGAGCGAATAATGCTCTTTTTGATGGCCGAAACATTGTTCGTTCCATTGGGTCACTTGGTTTTTGGCTGGGCGACGAAGGAAGCGGGTCTTTTCTGGGAAAAACCCTGGTGGTTCATTTTTTGCAAAACGAATTGCCTGAAGACTTGGACAAGGTTTTTAAAAAGCAGTTTCCAGAAATAGACAGATTATATGTTTTAGATATTGCATACAAGAAACCTTTTCCTAATCGTTTCTTTGCCACATTTTCGAAATTCATATCTGAAAATATAAGCCATCCGTTTATCAAGCACCTTGTCGCAACTGCATTTACGACTTTTGTGAATAAATATGTTGCCCGACATGAAAATGTGGAAACCTTGCCAGTTCATTTTACCGGCTCCATCGCCTTTTATTATCAGGATATATTAAAAGAGGTGCTAAGAGAAAAAGGATTGAAGCCAGGGAATATTGAGAAATCGCCCTTGGAGGGGCTTGTGAGGTATCATTGAGCTGTTAGCTATTAGCTATTAGCAATTAGTTTTTAGTGTTGGATAACTTGAAGTATATAAAATGAGTCTAACTATTTGGAAGAAAAATTATCAGGAATATTTCCGGCGCATCAAAGGTCCAATCCAGTATATAAACTTGAATATCCCTGCCCAAACTAACCGCTAATTACTAAAAGCTAACACCTAGAACATGTCCAGAAAAACCATACAATGGCTGATTGTTTTCTCCGCGCTACTGATTGTTGGCGTAGTGATTACGCAGATATTCTGGGTAAAACAGGCTTTGGAATTAAGGAGGCGGCAATTTAATCAGAATGCACACGTGGCCTTGCAGGATGTGGCCGGGAAGTTGGCGAAAGTAAACCGAGTGATGCTGACTACGAATCCAGTGGAGCAGCTATCTCCCGGTTATTTTTTGGTCAATACGAATTCTACCACGCAGCCCGACCTGTTGGAGCACTTTATAAAGGATAGTTTTCAGGAGCACAATCTGATTACCGACTTCGAGGTCGGGATATATGACTGCACTACCAACCGTATGCGTTTTGGAATGTCGTTAAGCACGAAAAATAATGACAAAACCCCGACCGCGACTTCAAACTGGATTAAGACTGATAAATATCCCTATTATTTCGGAGTAAGATTTCCGGAGCAGGAAGGGACTTTTGCCGGAAGCAGCAATGGTGCTATTGGTTCATCGGCTTTGGTATTAGTGGCCCTTTTGTTTTTCGCATATGCATTGTTCGTGATACTTCGTCAACGCCAACTTTCGGAAGTTCAGAAGGACTTTGTAAATAATATGACTCATGAGTTGCAGACGCCGATATCCACGATCCGTATCGCGGCAGATGTATTGAAGACTGATAATATTACAAGGCAACCAGAACGGTTTAAGAGATACGTTTCCATAGTAAGTGAGGAAATTTTCAGACTTCAGGGCCAGGTGGAAATGGTATTATCAATGGCAAAGGCCGAACAAAATGCCCTCCATTTGCAAAAAGAGCAACTGAATGTTAATGCCGTGATCGATTCCATTCTTTTACCGTACGAAGAAAAGGTAACTTTTCTAAAAGAGGAAACTCAGCTGATGATATGGGCCGATCCTTTTCATTTTCGCTGTATGATGAATAATTTGATCGATAACGCACTTAAATATTCAAATGAAGTTCCGAATGTGATTGTTAAAACGATGTCCGACGCCAAGGGTGTGAATATTATGGTCATCGATGAAGGAATCGGAATCGCGCCGGAATACCAAAAAAAGATCTTCAACCAGTTTTTCAGGATACCTTACGGGGACGTGCATAATGTCAAAGGTTTCGGTATAGGGTTGAGTTATGTGAAACAGATCATCCGTGCACATCACTGGCGTTTGAGTCTTCAAAGCGAAGTCGGCAAAGGCAGTACTTTTAAAATATCAATTCCTGATCATCAGATAAAGTAGGGATTAACAAACGAACTTAGGATCCCATTGGCAGGAAATCAAACTACCAAAAAATGACCACTTTCTGACTAATCTTGACAACACCAACCCCTGACAACAGCTTAACCGCCAAAATATCAACTTCAAAATATAGAGACACATTGAAAAAGAAGATATTATACGTAGAAGACGACCCAAACCTGGCATTTGCCACAAAAGATAATCTGGAAGAATTCGATTTTGAAGTCGTCCATGCCGCCAATGGGGAGATTGCCCTTCAATCCTTCAAGAAAGAACATTTTGATATCTGTGTGCTGGATATCATGCTCCCTAAGATGGACGGCTTTACGCTCGCGCAACATATTCGTGAGCAGGATCCGTTAATACCTATATTGTTTTTGACGGCAAGAGCTCTTCAGGAAGACAAGATTAAGGGACTTAAACTGGGTGCCGACGATTATATCACAAAACCATTTAGCATTGAAGAACTCAAGCTTCGAATCGATGTGTTTTTACGCAGGAGTACTTCGCCAAAACCTGCAGGGACCAATTATGAAGCTGGAAAAGTGGGCGACTATGATTTTGATTTTCAAAAATTGACGCTGCGGTTGGCCGACAAAACGCAAAGTCTGACGTTCCGCGAAGCAGAGGTACTAAAATATCTGGCAGACCGCCCCGAACAGGTGATTAAAAGGGATGAAGTGTTGAAAGCAATATGGGGCGACGACGACTATTTTATGGGACGAAGCCTGGATGTGTTTATATCTCGTTTGCGAAAATATTTGTCAGGCGATTCCAACATAAAAATCGATAATGTACACGGTGTGGGGTTCAGGATCAGGTGGTAAAGATGAACTTTTTCCAAAATTTATTTTGTCGATACTTGCTCACAAAAAAATAATTGCGCATCTTTGCACCCTCATTTGGAAAAATTGTAAGGTCATGGCTAAGGTTTGTCAAATTACTGGAAAAAGAACACGCGTTGGAAATAACGTTTCTCACGCTAACAATAAAGTAAAACGTAAATTCTTCCCGAATTTGCAAAAGAAACGTTTCTTCCTTCCTTCAACAGGAGAGTGGGTTACGTTGAAAGTTTCTACTTCAGCACTTCGTACCATCAACAAGAATGGTGTAGAATCTACCATTCAAAAAGCATACGATAAGGGTACGCTTACGTTCTAAGAAATTTACGAATTTATTGAAAAGGGACTTCTCATTTTGGGTAGTCCCTTTTGGTGTTTTAGCTTGCCCATTATAGTTTGCTGAATATGGAGGTCACGAAGGTTTTTTTATTACTTGGGTCTAATTTGGGGGAAAGACTTGCGATCTTAGAGTCGGCCCGAAAAGCCATAGCTGAAAGAATCGGTGATATCGGTGATTTATCCTCTATCTACGAAACCGCTCCCTGGGGCGTACTGGATCAACCTCCGTTTATGAATCAGGTCGTTGAAGTTCAAACAATGCTGCAGCCTGAGGATGTCCTCCGGAATATTCTGGAAATTGAAAATGAACTGGGCCGAATTCGTTATGAACGTTGGGGAGCGCGGGTTATCGATATCGACATTCTTTATTTTGGCAATCTTGAAATAGAAAGTTCAAGGCTTACGGTTCCCCACCCGCGTCTTCAGGATCGTCGTTTTACACTTATCCCGCTTTGCGAAATAGCCGGCGAATATATCCATCCTATCTTCCTGAAAACCAATAATTATCTGTTGGAAATTTGCCAGGATGATAGTGAAGTTACAAAATTGTAGTCTGGCAATTTTGAATTAGAATTGTACAAAACGAATATTGTTTTCACGACACAAAGGCATATTGCTGAATTTAACGATAAGTTCTGTCCAGGTATGATTCTGAAAATGAAGGTATTCTAAATACAACCGTCTATATCAACCGTTCATACATTTTTTGAGCCCTTTTATCTTCTTTTTATATCATTTTTTGAACTTAATGACTTGCTTTGTCGGGAAATTGAAATTTTTCGCATAAAAAATTTAGGGTATACGCCAGCTCAGTTGTCATTACCCCAAAACCAGAAGATGTCAATCATTTCAATTTTTTAACAGAAACAGGTTACTTAATTACTTAGCATGGAAAATAGAATACTTAAAGGAGTACTGGGGCTTTTGTTGATATTATCTGGTATCAGCGCCTCAGCGCAGTCAAAACGAACGGTAAGCGGTTATGTAAAAGACATAGCCAACGGAGAAGGATTAATAGGCGTGTCGGTATATGTCAGAGAGGTCGAAACAGGAGTTACAACGAACACCTACGGCTTTTACTCAATTACGCTTCCGGAGGGGAAATACAATCTGGTATTTACCTATCTGGGATACCAGAAAATCGTAAAAGAGGTCGCTCTGACGACCGACCAGACTTTGGGTATCGAAATGGATGCCGAGAGTAATCAGCTTCAGGAGGTTACTGTTTCAACAAAAAAGGAGGACGAAAACGTTCGTGGTATTGAAATGTCGGTGAATAAGGTGGAAATGAAAACCATCCGTAAAATGCCGGCACTTTTGGGGGAAGTCGATTTGATCAGAAGTATTCAGTTGCTTCCGGGGGTGACCACGGTTGGTGAAGGTGCCTCGGGTTTCAATGTAAGAGGGGGGGACATTTCTCAAAATCTCGTATTACTTGATGAAGCACCGGTTTATAATTCTTCCCACTTGTTTGGCTTCTTTTCTGTTTTTAATCCTGATGCAGTCAAGGACGTGAAGTTGATCAAAGGAGGTATTCCTTCTATGTATGGTGGCCGGATTTCGTCGATTCTTGATGTAAGGATGAAGGAAGGTAATTCCAAAAAACGCGAGATTAACGGTGGTATTGGTACCATTTTCTCGAGACTAACGTACGAACAGCCTTTCGCTGATGGAAAAGGTTCGTTTATAGTTGCTGCACGCCGTTCCTATATAGACATTTTGGCAAAACCGTTTTTGAATAAGGACCTGAGAGATTCCAAATTTAATTTTTACGATCTGACAGCGAAAGTCAATTATCGTTTAGGGAACAAGGATACGTTTTTCGCCTCAGGGTATTTGGGCCGTGACGTATTTGGGGGTGGCGACTTTGGCTTTGGTTGGGGCAATGCTACTGCAACGGGCCGATGGAACCACATTTTTTCTAACAAGTTGTTCATGAACCTCACCGGATATTATAGCAATTACGACTATAATTTAGGTCAGAATCAAAACAAGGAAAACGCGAAGGACAAGTTTACCTGGAAATCTAAAATTATCAGTACCAGCATCAAACCTGATTTCACATATTACTTAACGCCCAATAACCAGCTGACTTTTGGTGGTCAATACATCCGATACAATACCAAACCAGGGAATGCCATTGCGGTCTCTGAGGGCGAGACTACCGATATCAGTCTCGAGTCCAGATACGCGGATGAGTCTGCTGTATATATTGGTAATGAGCAGAAACTCGGGGATCGTATTTCATTACAATATGGCCTTAGATATAGTTTTTTCAGAAGTCTTGGACCCGGAACAGATTACGACTATATAGAAGTTGAAAAAGGTCAGCGTAAATTACCGGTCTTTCCGGGTACAGAATATGAAAGTGGCGATGTGATCAAAAGCTACGGAAATTGGGAGCCCCGTTTTTCAGTCAATGTTGGTGTGACACCGACCATGTCTTTGAAAGCCAGCTATAACCGCACTTCTCAATATCTGCATTTACTATCGAATACCGCGGCGAGTTCTCCGCTTGATGTGTGGACGTTAAGTTCAAAAATAATTAAACCCGAAAAGGCCGACCAGGTGGCTCTGGGCTGGTTCCAGAATTTTGGGAGTAATATGTATGAAGCTTCGGTAGAAGTTTATTACAAGAAATTATACAACCAGATTGATTACGTGCCTGGCTCGGATCTGTTATTGAATCAATACGTAGCCGGTGATTTGCTTTTTGGAAAAGGCCGGGCATATGGAGCAGAATTTTATGTAAAAAAGAATAAAGGCCGTTTAACGGGATGGGTAAGTTATACATTATCCAGAACTGAAAGATTGGTTGAAACGATCAACAATAACGACTGGTATCCTGCCAGATTTGATAAGCCTCACAATTTTACGACTGTTGCTATTTATGAATTCAAACCACGACTAACGCTTTCCGCAAATTTCACGATTGCGTCAGGCACACCAGCAACTTTTGCCACCAACAGATATGTGGTGCAAGGTTATGTGATTGGAAATAATTATGAAGGCAAGCGAAATAATAGCCGTATTCCTGCATATCATCGCCTGGATCTGGCGGCGACGCTTAAATCAAAAAGAAAACTGTTTGGCAGCGGGGAAGGCGAATGGGTGTTTTCGGTCTACAATGTATATAACCGCAGAAATCCTTTCTCTGTATACACCCGTGTAAACGAAGATAATCCTTTAAAAACGGAAGCGGTAAAGTACTCGGTGATTGGAAATTTCATTCCGGCTGTAACGTATAATTTCAAATTTTAAGGCTAAAAGACACAGAAAATGAAGAAGTTAAATATATATAAGTGGATTGCAAACAGTTTGGTATTAGTGTCATTGCTCGGATTTTTGTCCAGCTGTGAAGACGTTATTGATCTTGATACGGAAAACGGACCGACGCAGCTGGTAGTAGATGGTTGGATCAACAACCAGCCAGGTGAGCAAAAAATTATTTTGACATGGTCAGCAGGATATTTTGATAACAGTACAGCCAAACCGGTTGTCGGAGCAGAAGTTTCGGTGAAAGACAATCTTGGCAATGTCTACAACTTTTTCGATCAAGATGGAGATGGCGTATATACCTGGGTCAGTGAAAACGGAAAAGATACGCTCGGGCATATTGGAAGAAAATACTCATTAACTGTCAAAAACGGTGCAGATACTTTCACTTCTGAAAGTGAAATTAAAAGAGTGCCGACGGTTGATTCGGTAGTATACCAGAACGAAACACTACCATTTGAACCGGATAAAGGGCCTAAAGAAGGTTATATCGCTGAGTTTTATGCGAGAGATTTCGTTGGCGCCGGAGATACCTATTGGATTAAACCGATTATTTCCGGAAAAGTGCGTACTGACAATCCGGTAAATATATCGATCGCATATGATGCAGCCTTCAGCGCCGGCGCGCCTTCCGATGGGTTAATCTTAATACTGCCTATTCGTCAATCAATAACTGTCGATTCGCTTTTTTCTGCAGGTGATTCCGTAGGTGTGGAACTGCACAGTATTACCAACGAAGCCTTTGATTATTTAAAGCAGATCAATGAGCAAGCGCTGAACGGCGGACTGTTCGCGACTCCGATCGCCAATATCAAATCAAACATTAAAAATGTCAATCCCAACGGACCGAAGGCTTTAGGCTTCTTCTCATGTACCGCTGTATCCCGAAAAGAAACCAAAATTGATCCGGCGAAAGCCCGGCCGGAAGAGGATTAAAGTTTGTCATTTAGTGGCAGGGGGTGGTAATTTGGTTGTCAAGGGTTGTCAGGAATGATCATTTAAGAATCCCATGAAGAGGTTCTCCCAAAAGGAGGGCCTCTTTTGGTTTAAGTGTTCCATATCCAATAATAATGTCTGATTTCAATAAGATAATATGATAGTTTCCGATTGTCTTATTAAATGTGTTCATGAATTTAATTCAAGCTATAAAACCTTACCCCAATCAGCCAATAACGCACCAATTATTGATGTCGTTGGTGAAGGCTTACAAACGGACCAATAATAAAATTTACCAATTGATTTCGCAATAGGGTATCAGGACTTTAAAGTGTCGGTTGATTTTATTTTTCAAAAACCAAACTCTCCGGACTCGCTCCCAATTCTGTCAAAATTTCTAAAATGGAGCTATTAAAAGCATCAGGGCCACAGACGTAGAACGGTTGGCTGAAATTGTCGATATGTTTTTGAAGATATGCCTTATCAATTTTACCATGCTCATATTCTTCGGTAAAATCCTGAGACAGGATATTCACAAAATTATCACCCAGCATTGCCTTGAATTCATCTCTTAGAATAATATCACTTTGGGTTTTGTTGGCAAAAAAAAGCTTGTTGCTTCCAGTTTGGCCTTTTGCGTATAAGTCGCGAAAGATGGCGATGAAAGGCGTTATACCAGCACCACCGGCGAGAAATGTACCTTCTCCTTTATATTCAATAGTACCCCAGGCATCACTGATTTCAAAATAATCGCCGGGTTTGATATTCAGAAGTTCGTTCGTGACACCTTGGTGATCGGTGTATGACTTGATCGTAAATTCGAGCGTGTCGTTTTCGGGAAGAGAGGTAAATGTAAATGGCCTCTTTTCATCTTTCCATTTCTCGTTCAATATGGAAAAATCCGTAGCTTGACCGGGAGCGTATTGAAAGCCTTCAGGCTTTTCGACGGTAAAGGCATGCACATTATGCGTCACCTGCTTGATTGCCAAAACTTTTACATGAAAGTCAGCCATAATTTTATGATGATTTTGTGGTCCGAATGGACATTAATTTAAACACTTGTTCTGGATAATATACCCGTAAACCGAATTAAAATTCTCTTTTCTTCAATATTTGCCACAATGTCTCAAAGGCAACAAGGAGGCAGTATATTCAAAATTTTGAGCTTGGTTTCTCTGAGCTTTGTGGCAAGATAAATTTAGCCTCGCACTAGTAATCTTCTGAATAAAAGATGGCAAAAAGTTAACGCCGGCCAATATTCTATTTTAATTTGAGTATTTTTCAATCGAAAAATCAGTCTTATTTATTTCTTGTAATAATTTCTACATGAAAAGTCCATATTCCCTTATTCTGTGCTGTTGTTTTGTGCTTTCGCAGTCATTCGCTGGCATAGTAGCCGAGGAGAAGCATAATTCCTCAAAAGAAAATCACAGTCTGATACCTGAGCAAAAAGCCTTGCCTCGTATCGCCATCGCCGGGTTAGGTATCGAGTCCAGCACATTTTCGCCTGCCACAACCAACGAAGAAGCTTTTCATGCCAAATACGGCGATGAAATTTATACATCCTATCCATTCTTCTCAATTGATTCTTCGGAAAGAAAGCGTGCGAACTGGATACCAACTTTAATGGGAAAATCGCTGCCAGGTGGCGCGGTGACCCGCGAGGCATATGAGTCGTTGGTGAAGCAGACGCTTGATTTGTTGAAAAAGGGAATGCCATATGACGGCCTTTTCTTTGATATACACGGCGCTATGAGCGTTGTCGGCCTGCCCGATCCGGAAGGAGATTTAATTGTCAGAATCCGGGAAGTGATCGGTACGAAAACAATTATATCAACCTCAATGGATTTGCATGGAAACGTTTCCGAGCGTCTGGCAAAAAACACGGATCTGATAACCTGCTACAGAATGGCGCCTCACGAGGATGCGATGCAGTCGAAGAAAAGAGCTGTTGATAATCTTTTAGCGAGGATTGAAAATGGAAAAGGAAAGCCGGCATATAAGGCGTGGATTCCAGTTCCAGTGCTTCTCCCAGGTGAAAAAACAAGTACGAGAATTGAGCCAGGGAAAACGATTTATGCAGCTGTTGCCCCTGCTGCTGCTCAGGAAGGTATCATAGATGCGGCCATTTGGGTAGGATATGCCTGGGCCGATGAGCCTAGAAATCATGCCGTGGTGATGGTAACGGGCGACGATAAGGAAAAGGTAGCCAAAACCGCCGAAAAATTGGCAAAGAGCTTTTGGGACGCGAGGGATAAATTCGTGTTTGTAGCGCCGACGGCCGATCTTAAAACGAGTTTGGATAAAGCTATCGCCAGCGACAAACATCCGTTTTTTATCAGCGATTCGGGAGATAACCCAACGGCAGGCGGTGCGGGAGACGTTACCTGGACTTTGACCGAAATATTGAAACGTCCTGAATTCAAGTCTGAAAACGGGCCTTCTTTAATTTATGCATCAATTCCGGGACCCGAGTTTGTGAAGAGCGCTATTGCTGCCGGGATCGGCGGTAAAGTCGATGCATATGCCGGCGCGAAGGTGGATGCAAGATTCGCTCCTCCAATAAGATTAGCAGGAACGATTGAGTCGATCGAATATGGCGATAAAAATGCCGAAGTGGAAGTGGTGGTTAAAGTGGGTAGCGTTCACGTGATCGTCACACAAAAACGGAAGCCGTATCATAAAGAAGCGGATTTTACCAGATTGGGTTTAAAACCACGAAGTTCAGATATCGTGGTGGTAAAGATCGGATATCTGGAACCTGAACTTTACAATATGCGTGCCGACTGGCTTTTGGCTCTGACGCCGGGCGGCGTTGATCAAAACCTGGAAAGGCTGGGGTATAAAGGCATTAAAAGACCAATGTTTCCGTTGGACAAGGATATGAAAACTCCCGATTTGACTACCCGGTGGATTCCTAGCTCTGACGGGAAAAAATAGGAGTACTTCGGCACTCAGCTTTTGGCAGTCAACAAATCAGGCTTATTGCGGTTTTATAATACCTTAATAAGGCTGATTTGTTTCCCAGATAAGCGCATGAATGTTGACAGGGTCACGACCGACGGCCTAAAGCCGACAGCCGATGTTCCTATGCTTCTTGAAGTTTTTTGATATCAAGCTTCTTCATTTCCATGAGTGCCTGCATCGCGCGCTGGCCTCTGTCGGGGTCAGACATCAGCTGTCCCAGCATACTGGGTACGATTTGCCAGGACAGGCCAAACTTGTCTTTTAGCCAGCCACACATACTTTCTTCCCCGCCATCAGAAGTCAGTTTATCCCAGTAGTAGTCAATTTCGTCCTGTGTGTCGCAATTGACTACCAATGATACTGCCTCATTGAATTTGAAATGGGGGCCACCATTCAAACCCATAAACTTCCCGCCATTTATCTCAAAAAGGACCACCATCGGGTTTTCCTGGATTATTCTGGAGTCTTTGAAAACACTGCAATAAAAGTCTGCGGCAGCCTTGGCCTGGCCATCGAACCATAGACAGGGATATATTGGATGTGCCATTTTCTGGTAAGGTTAAGGAGTTGATATAGCGCTATTTCAGCCAGCAAGTTTAACCCCAATCAGTATATAAACGAAGGGGATAAAGCGACTTTTTTGGGGGCAATCGGGACAATTTTTTTGGGAGTTTTGATTGATTTGGCATCAGGCTTACCAAGTTTTTAAAACTTGGTAAGTCTACGCGGGAGATTTAAACTTAGAAAATAACCTTCCCAATCGCTTTACCCCAATATTCTCCCAAAACAGCTACTCCTTCTTCATTTGGATGTAAATAGAAAACGCCCTGCTGCCCGTTTTCAGGTTTAAAGAGTTTTTCTGCGTTATTTTTGAAGTATTTAAACGCCTTCGTGTCCCCCTTAAAAACCTGATCAGGATATGAGGTTTTGTAATCGGCGACAAGTCCGTCGATTTCCGGAATATAACTTGTCATGCGATCCAGACCTTCTTTCAGGTATTTTGAGCTGTTGTAGGTATTTTCACTATACCATATCGGATGATGAATAATCACCTTGCTGCCTGGATATTTATTAAGTATTTCTGAAACAATGGTGTGCAGGTTTTGCCGGTATTGTTCCTTCGAAACAGGAGATCCGTTCGGACCTTGAATGGCACTATCATTTGTCCCAAGCTTCAAAGAGAATATCAGTTGATGGTCTTTTTTGGTTACCAGCGAATCAGCAGCTTGAATAACTTTGGAGAAGAGCGTCCCGGAAGCTGGTAGCCAGTCTACTGTCGTCGAGCCGCTTCTTCCCAAGTTGACAAATAATACATCTTCAATGCCTTTTTGTGCTTTTAGATAGTTAACTGCATAGGTGGGTGGAGGAAATCCATTCGGTCCGCCTTTTCCTTCCGTAATACTATTGCCAATAAAAACAATGGAAAATTTGGCTGACTTCTGCTGTTGAGCCAAGCTGGTCAGGGCAACCAATAAAAAGAAAAGTGACGACGTAATCTTGATTTTCATTTGAAAAACAGGGGGATAAGATATATTTAATATATGAAACCAGGCCAACACGTTTTAGAATGGAAGCGTTATCCTGGTTTACCTGATAAGGGAATAGGCTTGAAACTTTACCTATGACAACGAAAATTCCACTGCGGCCCGCGCATGAATTTTAGTAGTATCAAAGGCGGGAACCCGAATGTTTTCCTGATTGATTAAAAGGGGGATTTCGGTGCAACCTAATATAATGCCCTCCGCTCCATTTTCAATCAATTCTTCGATAATGGTAAGGTATCGTTGTCTCGTTTCCTCCTTAACAATACCCTTTCCAAGCTCATCTTTAAGAGTCTGCTGAATAAAATCGCGGTCTTCCTGTCGAGACGGGACATTTGCCTCGATGCCTTCATTCGCCATTTTGGAGATGTAAAAATCCATTTCCATTGTGAATTTGGTACCTAGTAACCCAACCCTTTTTAACCCTTGATTTTTAATTTCTTTGGCAGTGGCGGTAGCGATATGAATTAGAGGCACATGGATATTTTGTTCCAATCGATCGGCAACGGCGTGGGCGGTATTGGCACAAAGGACAATGGCTTCGGCCCCACTTTTTTCAAGATTAAGGCAGGCTGCCAGCAGCAACTCATAGGTTGCAGCCCAATTACCAGCGAGATTATTTGTTACAAAATCATGAAAGTTAACGGAATAAATAATGCACTCCGCGAAGTTGATTCCGCCCAGCTTTTCATTTATTTCTTCATTGATATAGCGATAATAATCAACGGTTGACACCCAGCTGATGCCACCGACAAGCCCGATTTTCTTCATTTTAAGTTTGATTTTGGCGGCCTAACAGCCACGCCGAATATAATCAAAGGTATAGATATTGTCCTGAGCGGAAATACGAACTAAATACTAAAAAAGAGAAATTGCTATATTCAATGAAAAAATGGCAATGTACCCTAACGTACATTGCCATTTTTGAGAAACTATTTTCATCAAGCTAGTATGAACTTGGTCTTCACCCTAATATTTGCCGGAAACAATAAATGACTAGGTGTCCCCAACTAGGCGTCCCCAACTAGGCGTCCCCAACTATTTCCTGACAACACCTGACTAAGTCATCAGACTATTGTTAATCTTACCTAAGCCCGAACTCCCGCTTTAATAAGATTGCTAATTGGCCTGAGCCTTCTTCTTTTTTGTGTGGTCCACGATTGCGCCTGTAGCCGCGCCAACACCACCGCCGATCAATCCGCCAACTAAGGCACCCTCTCCACGTTTTTTGTCTACTAAGGCTCCGGTAATAGCACCGGTTCCGGCTCCAATCACAGCACCCTTGGCCGTATTATTCCATTTTTTCTTTTTCTTAGCCGATGTTGCGGGAATGTTGTTGTTCACCACAACCTGACGGTCTTTTTCCTCACGAATTGCCTCTTTTTCGGCTGCCAATTGCTCTTCACGTTGCGCATTTGCGGCAGTCACGGAGTCTATAATGGCCTGTTTTGCCATTACGAATTTCAAAGAATCTATGGTGTTTTGTTTGACCTTAGCCAAGTCAGCATCACTGTGACTCTGTGGGTTACAAGCATATAGCAGGCAAACAAACGATAGCGTCGCAACTAATAATTTCATGATTTCGATTTTTAGGTTTTAATAACGTTTATTAAACCTGGCGAAAAATTTTCATGCCAAAACGTTTCCTGTATATCGAAATAGTGAATTTGCTACCGCGCTTTTTCCTTTCAATTACTACTTCAGTTCCTGAAATTTTATGGATGAATCATATTCGGTATAATGGATATACTTCCTGTTTTCCATCCAGAGAAGCACAGTTTTATCGCCTTTTTTCTTGTATCTCGGAATAACGGGTCTGACATTGTCCAACTTTGAATTCCGGGTAATCGGTGTGATTTTCCAGGTTTTTCCCAAATCTTTTGTTTCTCCTTTTGACAGCTCAAAAACGTTTTCTATTTCATGTGAAAAATAGACTATTGACGGGTTGAGCGGGTCAATAGTAAGCCCTCCGGAGTAGTTTTGCTCACGCTCGATAGTGCCGTCTGGAGTTTGCGGGAACCACTTTCCTGAATTGATCAGAAAGTGATCATTCCATTTTTTACCGTCGTAAAATGAATAATAATATTGATGCTGCAAGTTGGTGGGATACCTTGTATAGGCTATCACTGGTCGTCCTTTTGGGTCAATAACAATATCAAATATCCACGCCTTCCCGCTTTCCGGAGTTGCCTGGTAAACAACTGTCGCATCGGAAGGGTTAAATGGCAATTTATCAACATCGGCAATTTTCGATCCGTCGGCGCGCCAAAAAGCTCCTTTTTCGTAATAGCAATAATATACCGAGTTAAGCGGCTCTGCATTTGGGTGTCCGTCCGTGAAAACCAGGTGAATTTTGGACTTGCCATCCGAATAGTACTTCACATATGGGCGGTTGTTGGTATCCAATTTTTTGGATGTGATCACCACAGTTGGGTCAGACCAGGTTTTTCCGTTGTCAGTTGAAGTTATAAAGTTGGGTTTAAAACCAATCCAGCGCCCAAAGCTGTAAATTTCGTTGTTTTCATTTTCCAGCTTAAACAGGTTGGCGTATGTATACGTCTCACGAGCAAATTTTTGGAGAAGTTCGGGAGTTTGAGGTTTGAACACCGTTGAGTCTGAAAAAGAACGGATATCAAAAGGATTGGCCGTGATATTCTGAATGATACCCATGCCATTTTTTCCTCCACCATGCCAGGTATATTGGGTTAGAATCTCATGATTAGCGAGTTCAAGAAAAGCAGGATTGTCGTGATCGTCAATTTCCAGTTTGGTATATAATCTTTTTTGGATGGTTTTGCCAGTTTTGAGGTCGAGAGACGCCGACACAATATCTCCGGATTTTGTCACCCAGCCCGTAATGATATGTCCATTTTTTTCACTCGTATATATCGCCCTAGGATCGCTGAACCAGCACCATGCACCGTCGTTGGTTAGAGTTTGGGGAGTTTGAGCGAAAGTGATTTGTTGAAGAGTGATAAGGGTTGCAAGTAGGAAAGTGGCCTTGGTCATATGATATAGATATTCTTTTCACGGTTCTACTTTGTGCTCGGACTGTTAAAATTCACTTGACGCATTTTCGCCGATTAGGATTTCCCTCTCCTTGATTTCTTCTTGAAGATTAACAATGTAATAAATCACCAAAAAGGCAACTATGTTAAATCCGATCTTGATCATGTTGTCATCAGTGGCAAAATTTAACTGAAAAGATCCGAAAGAAAAGTTAAACAAAATGCTAAGTTTTTCAGTAAAATCGAAAGAGATTACGAATGATAGACCAGCTTCAAACTTATATTTAAATCCAGGAATCGCTATACTAACGGTCTGGATAATCTGATTCGCCAACGAAAGTTTTAGCCAAAATTTAGGGTCTTTTTGCTTTCGTAAATTATTACCACAATAAATCGAAAACGAATAGAGTGCTGTAATAAAAAGTATTAGGAGCAGAACTAAACCGGTGATAGTTGAGGTTTTTGCGAGAAGCCAAATTACCATCCCGATCCCAATAGCTCCCCCGGCGAACTGATAGTACGCCAGTCGATCTATCTTAGATTTTATTTCCTTACTTAAATTATGGCTCATTATATGGAGCGAAGGGTTTGCGGCCAAAAGTTGCGCATTGACCCGCAGCAGCTTAAGTTTTTTAAACCTTCAAATGCCAATATTATTTAACAGTATTGGCATTTGAAGGTTTGAAAAAAGGACTATCTCGTCATTACCAACCTCGTTTGGGCTTCACCGTTTTCTCCGTCCACAAGTTGAACATTGAGATTGCCGTCTTTGAATTGATCACGATCAATTGCGACTACATAAGTGTGAATGCCTTGCGGGAGGTCCGCGGAAATGCCTTTATCATTTAATTTCACTGGCTTTCCATCTATCCAGCCAGTTAATCCTGTCAATGCGTTGAAAGCAAGATTGACATTTCCTTTGGTTAATACCTCTATATCGAACTTAATGAAAGTGTATTTTTTGCTGGCACCGGCTTCTATAACAGGTAGCTCATCCAAAGGCAATTCGCCTGAAACCTTACTATATATAGGCTCAAAAGCCACCTTTGAATCTTTGGCAATATAACCCGGGCCGTCAGACAAGAGCTTTTTGCTTACTTCCTTACTTGGAGAGACAGTGTTCCAGCGGCGTACAAATCGTGCGGTTGGAACACGGAATTTACCGGATTCGCCTAATTTTGAAAGGAAGCCAACGAGATTGATAAACTCGTCTTTACTCAATCCGGCAGTCAGTCCTGGAGGCATTAGTGAGCCCGGTACTTTTTCCATTACCTGCACCTGACTTTTAGGAATTGAAACCTCCTTGCCAGTCACATCGCGAATGACAATATCCGATGCGCCATCGCTTGCCAGATATCCCATCAATTCAGAACCGTCTTTTTTCACGACACGTTTCAGGTCATAACCTTCTTTGATTGACACATTCGGATACAAAATGGAACGGATAATAGTCTCTGCCGGAGAACTGGTACCCAAACTGCTTAAATCCGGACCAATACGTCCACCAGCTCCACCAATGGCATGGCAAGTGGTGCAGCTTAGCGCAGCTTTTCGGAAAATCAATTCTCCTTTTTCCGGGTCAGCTTTTTCGCTCACCAACGCGGCAAGTCCTGCAATATCCTTATCACTGAGCTCCTGAGGCATCTTTTGTTGTGGCAACATACCACCAGAAGCTTCTAGTGCTTTTTTAAGTGCTAATATTTCGGTGATGTTTTGACGAGTCCAGCCAGCACGATTTTGAACTAATATCCGGCCTGTTTTAGCAACAGATTCCGGTATTTTTTTCGCACTTACCGCTTCCGCCAGTGCATTGGAACCAGGATTGGATGGAATAAATGCAAGGAAAAGCTCTGACATGTCCGTTTCGGCTGGCAAAGTTCGCATCAGATCCGTGGCAATTCGTGCTGCTTCGGTTGGGTTCAACGGAGCAAGCTGAGCCGCGGCGATCATTCTCACTTCCGGCGTATTTTTCGAACCCGTCATGGCAGTGATCAAGTCGATGGCTTTGTTTTTATCAATTGAAACCAAGGATGCCAGTGCCGCTTTCTTCGTATTCGGTGTTCCAGTCTGAATCAGGGAAGTCAGGCGGTCGCTCAGGGATGTAATTTTCCAGAGTCCTGCTAACCGAATTGCACTCAGGTTCACAGCTTCATCTTCGGTACCGATTAAAGTAGCGATTCGTTCAGGGTTTTTATCTGGTTTTGTACTACGTTGACGTGCCGCATTCTCCAGGGCTTCCAGTTCCATGGTTTGCTTCTTGTCCTTGCTTTGTAAAGCCAGATCGAGAAGTATATTCATATCGGCAGTCTGGCCAGCCCGGGCAATGTTATTAAGCACATCTTTTTGATACTCTTCAGGAACCTGCCCTTTGCCATATAGTTGAACTAATTGACTCACCGCCGCAACTGAACTTGAAGATTTCAAAGCATATACGGTTTTTTTCGCATCTCCGAGGAAATTCGGATCTGTTTTCAATCGAGCCATCCAAACTGGTTCGAGTTCGCGGATGGTTTGCCAAAGCGCGAAATCCAGGAATTCATCCATTTGAGAATTCAACGCGGTCAGAGCCGTGCGTGCCGCTTCGGGTGTTTTTGTTTGACGGAGCGCTATAACAGCTTCTAGCCGAACCTGAGCGTGTTGATCCGATACTGACTTAGAAAGCAACGCAGGGACGTTGGCTATTTTGTTATGCCAGAATTCAAGTGCGCGCAATCCCGCTGCTCTCGCATTATGACTTTGCGCATTGATCAAATTCAGTAGCAGCGGTTCGTTGACTGTATTCAGTGCCTGATATACCCACAGTGCCTCCAGTAAATTGTGTTCATAGTTGGTATCCTTTTTATCAAGAGCGCTCACCCATTTGTCCAAAGCAGGCACAACTTCCCTGGCACCGCGTTCCTTCAAAACCTGACGGGTTTGTTGGCGCGTCCAGTCTTCCGGCACTTTTAAATATTCTAGAAGTTCATTAGCAGGCAGTTTGCTCAATTTTGGCACTTTTACCAACGGACGACCTTTGGCAGTTATCCGCCAGATACGACCATGCTGCTGATCACGACGCGGATCATAAAAATCTACCTCTCCATGTTGTATAATCGGATTATACCAGTCGGCTACGTAGATCGCGCCGTCAGGCCCAACCGTGATATCCACCGGGCGGAAGGCTACGTTATCTGTCCACATCAGATCTTCCGCTTGTTTGGAAGCATATCCGCTGCCTTGTTCTTCCAGCTTGAACCTGTTAATCCGGTTTGCCCGAAAATCGTTGGTAATCACACTTCCCTGCCACGATTCCGGTAAATGCCTTCCGGAGACAACATCTAAACCGCTATGTTTTGGTTGTCCCGGATTTAATCCTCGGATCACTCTTTCAGCACCTGGGGCAGTTACAAAAGTTGCTCCCGGAAAAGCATAGTTAATTCCTTCTCCCCCGGCACCGTCCGTTAAAAATGATTGTCCCCATTTGTCAAACTGGAGTCCCCATGGATTGATCAACCCTCTGGCATATACCTCCATGTCCAACGTTTTTGGATTCAATTGCCAAACGCCGCCGCCTTCCAGCCGTTTCACACCCTGAGGCGTTTCCACGTGGCTATATATGTATATGGATTGGTTGAAATACAGATGCCCCTCCGGCCCCCAGCGAAATGTGTGGATCAAATGGTGAGCGTCTCCCGTCCCGAAACCATTCAGAATTCTGGTTTTTTTATCGGCTTTTCCGTCACCGTCGGTATCTGCGAAATGTAGAATTTCAGTGGAATTTGCTACATATACACCACCGTCTCCTGGCAATATACCTGTTGGGGTAAACAGACCTTCCGCGAAAATGGTCGTTTTATCAGCCTTTCCGTCGCCATCCGTATCTTCGAGGACATAGATTTTGTCATTCGCGGCTTCTCCTGTTTTTAAGTGGGGATAAGCAGTACTGCTTACGACCCAAAGTCGTCCGTCCGCATCCCAGTTCATTTGAATGGGCTTGGCAACAAGTGGTTCGGCGGCCCAGAGAGTTACCTCAAAGCCATCTGCGACTTTGAAGGAGGCCAGTTCTTTTTGCACATCAGAATCCGGATCTTCCTTTTTATTTTCATGATTCACCGACGAAGTGCCGACCAGAAGCATGGGAAGAATGATAAGGGTATAAAGTATTTTAGATGATTTCATATGTTTGAGCTATTGGCGGTTAGTTACGGTCCGTCGCACGGTTAGCTTTTAGTTTCTTTTAAATGCAGATATATTGTTTATTCCAATCGAGGCAGTTCATGGGTAGCCTGACAGCTAATTGCTGACAGCTAAAAGCTTATAAATATGCACCCTCGGGGATCTGTTCAAAGCAATTTGCCCTTCCAGCCACTTGATGAGAATATTTTGTTCTTCCAGCCCTTTTACATGACGTCCTTGTTCGTAGGAACGAAAGCCGATGATATATGTCTCGTTCATAGGACGATATTGGAAAAAATGTAAGTCGTTCTTTTTCAATATCATATCACGAACAAGAGAGGCTTGAGAATAGGAAGGCCCTTGTTTGATTTCAATTCCTTTTTCCCAATCGGCGGCAGAAGCGGTTACGATTTGCATATCGTCGGCAGTCAGTGTGTAAAAACCCTTTTTCAGACCTGAGATTCGGAAAATCGGTACGTTGCTGGCTACCCAGCTGCTTTGTTTTGGAAGAGGCAATGGCAAATATTTTTCTTTGATCTCAAAAGTAAGGCCACCTTTTTCGCTGCCGGATTCCAGAATTTTCGCGTTTGCAGATGCAGTTGAACCTTGTTTGGCAACCGATATTCCAATCGTTTCTTTTTCCGATTTCAATCCCAATCCATTTTCGAGAATGTTGGCCAGATAATAATATCCAACTTCGTTCAGATGCACACCGGCTTCAATAATCGCCTCTTTTTTACTGGTTTCCCAGATAGGTGTATAAATGTCGATATACTGCTTTTTCCTTGTGGCAGCAATTTTTGCAATCGCTGATGCGTATAGTTCGATATCATGATTTCTTTTCGAAAGATTGATCGAAGTATCTGTGCTAACGACAGGTATAGGTGATAACAAGATTGACATTGCACCCAAAGAGTCGATTTTATCAAGCAGCTTGTTCAGGCCGTCATTAAAATGTGACAACCCGGCTTCTCCGTCTTGCGATTCCACACCACCATATGCGAGGAAAACGATATTGGGCTTCGCCGTTGCAATATTCTGCATCAGATGCTGATATGCTGTCGGCGGGTTGGTATAGGTACTTCGCGCCTCGCCCCATACGTTATCTCCCGTCCACCCGAGATTCCTGAATGTCAGTTCACGGTCGTTGTAACGGGTTGTCAACGCATATTCCAGATATCCATATTGGAAATCATTTTCAAATAGCGAATTGCCCAGAAAAACGATGCGGTCTCCGGTTTTTGGATCAAACATTGCTGGATTCGAAGGAGAATTTCCTTGCGCATCACAGGTGCAAATTAGTGATGGAATAAACAATAGGAGAATTGTAAATAATTGATACTGTCTTCTCAACATACGTGTTATTGGAAAATAAGAATAATGCTTTGTCCGGGTTGGATTTCGAATCTATCGATCCTTCCGTTTCCGGTATTCAACAAAGAATGGAATCCCCTAAAAATACCGTAAATGAAAAAGGAAAGGCTACCGATTTTCGGTAGCCTCATGGAATTTTCGAAAAAAATATTGTCGAAATTTATTTCGCCGGTGTAATAGTAATGTTACGATATTCAACCGGGCCGTGATCTCCCTGAACCAAAAGTGGTCCTGGCTCGCTTTCGTTGCTATCGATTGCGCCACCTGTAATACCCGGAATCTCCTGATTGCTGATTACCGTTTTGCCGTTAGCGACTATCGTTACCATTCTTCCGATCAATGTAATATCATAAGAATTCCATTCGCCAGCCTCTTTTGATACCATCTCACTTGGCGTCAGAAATCCGTAGATCGATCCCATTTGATCCAGTGCAGGCTCCATACCTTTAGCGTCAGTCACCTGAACTTCGTAACGGCCGCGGAGGTATACACCACTGTTACTTCCTTTTGGAATACGGAATTCGATATGCAGTTTGAAATCGTTGAATTTCTCTTTTGTTACCAAATTTGCACCTGATTTTGGGCTGCGAAGAATACCATTCTCAGCGATCCACTGATTAGTACCTTCGGCATGCCATGCATTCATTTGATTTCCACCGGTCAACTGGATCGGTTTTCCCCAGGTTGGTTGCGTAGTTCTGCGAAGCGAGGGAGCACGAACGCCAGTCCAGCTTTGTGTTTTTCCATCCACAGTCACTAAAGTTCCAGAGATTTTTTCACCCTGAACAGTGCCTTCCACTTTCAGGTCGTTGTCTCCTTTTTCCCATTGTGGTGGAATGGCGAAGTTGAATTTGCCATCTTTGAAATGCACTTCTGATATCGGACGCGCGCTTCCAACAACGCATACAAACTGCCCCACCAAAGTATGGTTGCCGGAATGTCTCACCTCCAGCCAGGCCGGAACGGCCTTTCCTTCAGCGTCAATGGTAATGTCCCAACGGCCTTCTATTGGAGAAGCGAGAGGCGCTTTTGCCTGCGCGGTAAATGCAAAGGCCAGTATTGTTACGGCCGCCAAAGTTAATTTTTTCAGCGCCTGAAACTGGGGAGCTGATTTTAATAGGTTTGTCATTTTGCAATAGAATTTATTAAAATGAAATGCACTTATCTTGGTTAAAGATATTCGGATGCCAATATATTGATATAGATCGAATCCTTAAACAATTATTTTTTCTTGCCATATTGGCACATGGTGTTATCTTCTTTCACGAAGTAAGATTTATAATTAATCGCTTTCGGATCTTTGCAACCTTTTAAATCAAGAAGCTCCACTTTTCTGAACTCAACTGGGTGGCTTTCGCTTTGCAGTGATATTGATCCATGGTCCAACAGTTTTCCGGCGATCATCAGAGACGGATCATTTCCGCTCACATTTCCACCTCCAAGTTGTGGTTTTGAATATTCCAGTACTTTTTCTCCATTCACAAAATGTTGAATCAAAGAGTCGCCCAGTACAAGTACTTCAGCTTTCACCCATTGATCTCCGTCATAAGTTTTTGAAGTTGAGTTGAGGCAATGTTGTGTGAAAAGTTTCCCATCGATGACGACGTTCGTACCTGGTGTGCACAAATTACAAGTGCTTCTTTTTTTGCCATTACCTCCCAGGAGTTGTACTTCGATAGAAGCCGGGAAATCCTGATCTTTGCCCATTGTAGCTGCTGGCTGGCCGTGAACCATGATGCCGCTGTTTCTCCATGCCCAGCCTTCCCCTTTCGGAGCCTGTTCGCCGACAAAGCGATATTCGACAGAGATTCTATAGTATGAGAAATCGCCTTTATAAAAAATGTGGCCGTATTTCTGTTTGAAGTCGTCGTATTGATCGTAGCTCACCACCATTTTTCCATCCTGAACACGGAAGGTGTTGCCAAAGTTATCGTTGAGGTCATTACCCCGGATTTTAACATCCCAGCCGTCCAGGTTTTTTCCATTGAACAACTGTTTCCACTCTTCTTTTTCTGCCTTTTTTTGCGCTTCTGCAGTCATGCACATTATGCACAGAAGTAATGCGGCTAGGATTTTCATAATTTCAATTAAGGATTAAGGTTTTTACATTGTTGGACCAATTAGAACTTCGCTCTCAGAACTGGCCCGGATTTTGAGAAGGTACGAAGTAACTATATTTATTGTAAAGTTCGGTAGCCGTTGGGACAGATCATACCACATTCAGTTAATTTTAGCATTTCAAAATCATTTAAGTTTAATAATCGGGTTTTATGAAGGAAGTCGGAGGTCAAGGTGTTGCAGTTTTTTGGTTTAGAAGAGATCTTCGTCTGCATGACAATGCGGGGCTATATCGCGCTCTTCGATCAGGCTATAAAGTGCTGCCCGTTTTTATTTTCGACTCGAATATTCTCGACATATTACAAAATCGAGAGGATTCGAGGGTCACTTTTATTTACGAAGAAATATTAAGGCTGAAAAACGAGCTGCAGACTTTAGGTTCGGATATGGAAGTCAGATATGGAAGTCCGCAGGATGTTTGGGACAAATTGCTGTCGGAGTACGATGTAAAAGTGGTTTATACCAACGAAGACTACGAACCATATGCGATCGAAAGGGACAACAATATCGGGCGACTGCTGACGAGAAATGATATCGAATTCAAAGCATATAAGGATCATGTTATCTTCGCGAAAAGAGAGATATTGACAGGACAGAATAACCCATACACAGTTTTTACGCCTTACAGTCGGTCATGGAGGGAAAAATGTACGGCGTTTTATATGTCATCATATCCTACGGAAAAGTACTTTTCGCAATTTTTTAAATTTAAAGCTACTCATGAAATCTCTTTACAGGAGATGGGCTTCAGTCCTGCACAAGGCAAATTCCCGTCGCGTGAGGTGGATACCGCTATTTTGGAAAACTATAAAGAAGAGCGGAATTATCCGGCAATCGATGGCACTTCGAGGCTGGGTATCCACCTTCGATTTGGTACGGTCAGTATCAGGCATATGGTACGTAAGGCATTTAAATCGAGTGGTGTGTGGCTCAATGAGCTGATATGGCGCGACTTTTACCAGCAGATTTTAGCTAATTTTCCTCATATCGGGGAAGGTAAATCTTTTCGACCCGAATATGACCAAATAAAGTGGCGGAATAATGAGCAGGAGTTTAAACTCTGGTGTGAAGGCAAAACGGGATATCCGCTTGTGGATGCAGGGATGCGGGAGCTGAATGAATCCGGGTATATGCACAATCGCGTCAGGATGGTGACCGCAAGTTTTTTATCAAAACATTTGTTGATTGACTGGCGTTGGGGCGAGGCTTACTTTGCTGAAAAGTTACTCGACTTTGATTTGGCAGCCAACAACGGAGGCTGGCAATGGGCGGCAGGCTCAGGAACCGATGCAGCTCCATATTTCCGGATTTTTAATCCGATGACACAGGCAACTAAATTCGATTCTAAGGGCGAGTATATAAGAAAATGGGTTCCGGAATTCAATAGCTTGAACTATCCGGAACCCATTGTGGATCATGCATTTGCAAGGGAGAGATGTCTGCGTGTATATAAGGAAGCCCTGAAAGGCGGGTAATTATTTTCCTCCGATCACTACTTCCACCATCGATTCTGGTCGAAGGTACTTGCCTGCCATTTCCATAATTGCCTCACTGGTTGTGGCGTGTATTTCGTGGATATACTGATTAAAGAAATCGGGTGAAAGTTTGTCGAGTAAAATAATTTTCTGCCTGTCAGCCACATCGAACGCAGTATTGAGCGAGCCGGCAAGCTCTCCCGACATAAAGTTCTTGACGGTTTGCAACTCATCTTCTCCAACCAGTTCCGTTTGCAAACGGAACATTTCTTTATGAATCTCGTCGATGGTTTGCTGGGTAAATTCCTTTTTTACATCGGTACCAATCATCAGATACCCATCTTTTGAAAGAGATACCATATGCGAAGAAATGCCATAAGTCAGCCCTTTTTCTTCTCTGATATTTTTCATCAACCTTGACCCAAAGTAGCCTCCGAATATTTCATTGGCAACCAGCATCGGAAAATAATCCGGATGATTACGAGTAAACAAACGGCGACCGATACGGATCGATGACTGAACACTGTCAGCCTTTTCTACCAATATTGCCTTACCAGCGTAGTCGTCAGGGACTATATGCTTGCTTGCCACATCTGAATCAGAAGACTGAATACCACCCAGATACTTTTTGGCAAAATCGATTTCTGTATCAGAGATCTGACCGGCCAGGATCGCAGTGAATTTCCCGGTTTTGATATTGGAGGCGTAATGGTCAACAATCTGATCCCGGGTCAGGTCGGTGATCTCTTTTTCGTTTTGAAATTGTCCATATGGATGTTCCTTCCCGAAAAGCGCAACCCTGAATTCGGTAGTGGCAAGATATGCCGTTTTTTCCCTGTTGACTTTCAGGTTTTGGAGCATGATATTTTTCAGTTCGTCCAACTCCTTTTCCGGAAATATAGCCTCATTGATCAAATCTGAAACAATTTCCAATACTTCCGGTAGAAAACGGGAAAGACAATAGATCACAACGCCAATGCGGTCGGCCGTGTGGTTCATTTCCGAAAAAGCGCCAATTTTCTCGAACGCTTCGCTTATCTGGGCAGAGGTTTTAGAGGCAGTGCCCTCGGTAAGCATTTTAATGGCAAAATGAGAGGAGAAGGGGTACTTCTCAAACCAGTTTCCTGCATCAAAAATGACTTCCAGTCTCAGAACTGGCTGGTCACCAATATTGATGACATGTAATGGATTCCCGTTTGCCAGCGTGTAAGTTGTTGCGTTGGGCAGGTCTATGGATTTAATAATCTGATAGTCCGGTGCTATGGTACGATCTAGGGTCATATTTTAAAAGTAAAAAAGCGAATGATTATCTCAATCATTCGCTTAAATTAAAAAAGTTCGGGAATCTTCTAGTTGTTCTCGTCCGAAACATCCAGTTTTTCCGCTTTATTCAGATAAAGCGCTACCGAGATACGTAATGTCTGCGAAAGCGGGCTGTTGCCGACAGTTGGGAACATATAAGCAAAATCTATTGCATAACGATCCTGGATACGCAATCCGGCTCCAGCGGTGAAGTACTTGTTACCAGCTTTCATTTTATTTTCGCCATGATATCCGGCACGAATTGCAAAGATGTTATTGTACCAATATTCTCCACCCACGCCCAAAGCAACTTCCTGCATTTCTTCTTTCAATCCATCCGGTGCATCGGTAAATGAACCGAATGCAGCGGCTAATGATCCTTTGCTGCTCAAATCAGTTCCGTCCGGAGTCGGAGCCATTAATTTATAGGCATCCAAAACAAAATTGAATTTGTTACGTCCATCGGCACTGAAGGATAGTCCACCACCCAAGCGAAGATTGGTAGGTAAAAACTGAGCGTCCGCGTCGTTTCCTGTATAGTTTACTTTTCCACCCAGGTTGGAAATAACAGCTGCCAAAGACCATGTTAGCCCTCCACCTGTGTCAAGATTTTTGTATTCCTTCGTGTAAAATGCACTTATATCACCTGCAAAAGTTCTGGCAGGCTTGATAGATGAACCTGCTACCAAAGCATTTCCTGCCAGGTTAGAGTTAATCCATTTCAAAGTTAACCCCATCGAAAAGTTTTTGCTCAATTGACGGGCATAAGTACCGTTAATTGCAAATTCTTTCGAAGTAAAATAACCCATTTGAGTACCTACTCCATCGCGCAAATCTATCTCTCCATTGTTCATATAGTTAACAGAGAATGCAACCGCTTGTTTGTCAAATTTTTTGTAAGCAGAAATATATCCCATCCACATATCGTCGGTCAAATTTCTAAGCCATGGGGTATATGAGGCTGAAACTCCAAAATCTTTCGTGTTATATGGTAGTTGCGCTGCATTCCAAAATGTAGAATTGGCATCCGGGCTTGAAGCAACACCTGCTTCTCCCATCGCTGCTCTTCTTGCGTCCGGTGCAAAAGTCAAAAATTGCAACGGTGTCTGTGGTATTCTAAGCGTGTCCTGGGCCTTCGCAGAGTATATGGCTCCGCCCGTTGTTAAGACTAAAAGAGAAGATAATCGTACAAAAAAAAGTTTCATATAATTTGATTTGCTAAAGGAAGTGCGTTAGTCAGCTTCTTTTTTAAAAGGTTAAAAATACGATGAAAGAAATTTATTATATATAAAAATGTCAGTTATTATGGAATTCTGAAAAGCCTACCCGTCTTCCTTGTTGTAGAACTATCTCTTAATGATCTGATTTCCAGAATGTAAAGATAATTTGTAAGGTAATTCAGATTCTTTGTTAAAGGGTTGGAGGTGATCGTTTCTTCGATCTTATTGTTACTATTATAGTATATCCAGTGCTCTGATCCTAAAATTTGTCCTGTTAGCAAAAGTATTTTAAACGTTATTTCTACATCTTCATTACTCCGACTATGAGTTAACGTGAACGAATAGTCGTTTTTAAAAGGATTAGGATATAAGGCAAAGGATTCTATCTGAATTCCGGGATTGGTATCTACCTGAAATCCAAACGTCAGTTTTGAGGAGTTATTATAATTGTCCCATACTTTTATAGTGATCGAATATTTGCCAACCGGAAGATTATCGAATGGATAATAAACGGTTCCTTTTGTAAAATCGTTGAGATCCGCGTAATAGTAATCCGTCAGATCAATTTCAAGCGTGTCATTTAACATCGCAGTTATTCCATATCCTTTTTCCGACGAGAGATTAATCCCGCTTTCATCCGTCAGCCGTAAGATAAGCGTGGAAGCGGGCAGAATCATATCGCCATCACGAAAAAGAGAATCATTCATATATGCCTCAATGGCTGATGGAGTAGTATCGAAACCAGATTCCTGCTCACCGCCAACGATGATATCCAATTGTTGGGAAACCGAATTTCCTGAGGTGGAATCATATGCATAAATGTTGGCTCTTCCGACACCAAAGGTTTTGTCAACTTCTTTTGGTACAACAAATTGACAGGCAAAATCGCCTTTCACTACGCTGACCGTGCCTTCAAATAATTTGTTTCGAAATTCTGAATAGGTTTCGGGGTCATCCTCGTCACCCAGTGTCTGAAATTTGGTTGCTTGGTCGTAAATGGTGATATAGGCAATTCCGTTAAAATCCTTTTTTTGCGAAGAATCTGAAGCATTGAATATTTTCCCTTTTAGATTGAGTTTGCCCAACGCCGAAAGTGTATCAGGCTTTTCTGCCCAGTCGATATATCGTTGTTTCGATACTAAAAGCAAAGTCGGATCTCCTATTAAAGTGAAATTTCTGTTAAGGCTTCCGACGAGAGAATTGTTTTTGGTCACTTTAATAATATCTCCAAGTCGTTGATTTCCAGTATTATTTTTAATGGATTCGTAAAAAGCTTTATTCAGAGTGAAATTTGTACTTGAATAGACCGGGCGCGTAGTGCTGAAGGAGGCCACTGCGCCACCTCGTGGGCTTAGTACCATTAATTCCCCTCCAGCAACCAGACTCATGTCATCATACCGCCCAAAATCGCATGTGGCTGTAACCAAAACGGGCAGGTTATCATATCCCCGGGCATTCACCATATCCGAAAGCGTGAGGATTTGCTCCTGGCTCCAACCCGTTGTTCCGCCGTGGCCGGTGTAGTTAATGATGAGTGAACCTTCGTTAATGGCTTTTAGGATCAAGTTATTAACATCGGGCGCCTTTTGACCCAAATTCGTTTCTGTCTGAGGATATTCGTCTATAAAGATCCGGGTTGGAAAGAAATCTTTTCCGATCATCCTCGCGAGACTGTCGGCATGCATTTGATGAACATTTCCATCGCCGTCGTCGGCAACAAAACGAATATCATTTTTCCATTCACCGGTAGAAGAGGCGTAGTGAATGAGCTTGTCCACTACTCCCTTTGCTTCGGACGCTGATTTAATGGGCAGTCTGCCAATTCCAATAGAAAGTTTTTGGTCACCGGCTGTTGTCTCGATCCACTCTCCGTCTTGATTTTCCAGGAACCCGAAGTAATCGTCTGAAGAATAGGTATATACCGGATGCAATGATTCGCGGCTTTCATATACTGGCACCCAACTCGAACGTTGCGCAGACGTTTGGTTCAGATATATGTTTTTGTAATCATAGGTAGCATCTCCGAAGAGCAAAAGATATTTTAGTTGCTTTGCCGATTTTTCATAAATATACCTGGTGAAGTCGCGGATGGCCGTGATATCGGCTCTGCCCGAGGCATATTGATTATAGATATCATAGGTCGTCACCACCTTTACCTTCAAATGATCATTCGTCCTCCGAAAATCTGCAAGTCGATTGGCTTGTGCCTTATATGCTGGTGCTGTTACAATCAGCAGGTCAATTTCTGGATTAAGGTTGATATCCTGATTGGCAATGATGATTGAAGATGCTGGTGACTTTGCCTGCGCGGTAGTAAAGCCAATAAATCTACTGGATGAATTGGGTGTGGCCAGGTTTAGGTCAACTTGTCCGGAGCTTGTTTTCATCAGAAGACCTGCATTGGTTGGATTGGTGACATCCCAAAGTTGCCAATCGGGTTTCAGATTTTGAAACCGATAAGTGGTGGTGGCCGATGAGTTTGAGAAAAAATAGTAAAGCTGTTGATTATCATATGGTTGCAATTGCCGCTTCGACTGAATTCCAATGAAATTCAGATAAGCGAGTGCAGAGTTTTGCCCATTTCTGTTATATACCAAACCAACCGTAGGAGGGGTTGTGGATTGATCCCAGTCACTTGAAAAGGTTTCTTCTGACTGTAGTGCTCTTAACGCATATGTCCCCGATGTCACCGTACCTACGGTGTCTGTGCCCACGGTCTTTCCATTAATGAGCCAGCTGAACCATGATTTGGTTGGCGACGAAGCAATTCCTGAGCCAGTCAGCAATATCTTCGATGATGGGACAATATTAGTGATGGTAGTCGGAAAGGTTAAAACTGATGTGCCCAGGTATTCTCCCCACCATTGCCGCCCCGACCGGAGAATATTATAACTGTCTTTTTCATGGTACCAATAATCATCAAAGGATTCGATGATATTGGCTGATGTGCCTGGTTCCTGTGAGACGACGGCCAATCGTTTTCCAGGCGTCGAGCCGATAGTCAGAAAGTAGAAAGTGGTATCAGAATAAAGGTTTGTTTCGTGGTGTAATGTTTTGGTTTTAGGGTCTGCTTTAATCAAATTAGGCCCCTCGGCGAAGAAATATATGGCGTCTTTTTGATCAAATTTACCGTCCGATTCTCCGTCAATCCAGATTGCATTTTCAAGCAGATCTTTCGGCCGTTCAGTTTGGTTGCTTTGAGGAAGCATCCCGCCACCATTCCCAAAAATCCTGATTGCTTTTGGGTTAGCTTCAAAATCTTTGACCCCAAGCTTTCTCAAAAGTGAAAAATCGATTTTATAAACACCGGATTCAGTGACGCCGAATTTATACCATACACCAGACGAGAGGACGGAATGATCCTGAGCTTTAACAGGGTATGAAAAAGAAACTGCGATTATGCAGTATATGACTAGCAGGAAATAATTAACATGCTTCGACCAGCGCATGGGCAGGTATAGTGTATTTTCTCATGGAGACTTTATCAACGCAAAGAACCCGGGTTCTTCTTACGGCTCCTCTTACGAATCTCCTATTTTGAAAAACGAAATCTGCGCCTTCGATGAGTTGAATCAACTCTGTTTTATTTGTTCTGTCACCAATATTATCAAATCTTTTAATTGCACTATATAACGCAATATCAGCGCCAGTTGATGCTTTAGGATTGATCGAGTACTTTCTTAATGGTCCAAGGATATCTTCCGGAAAAAAAGCAGGAGTCAAAACAGGAATTAAGAGTATCCTGAATTCATTCTTCCACTCTGTTCCGTGTGGTTGAACTCGTTTCCTTCCAGTCTTCGTGTATTTTTTATGGACCTGATAATGTGCAACTTCGTGAAGATATGTAATGAGGAAGTTGTATGGATTGAGATTGATATTGACAGTAACTCTTGGCATGAAGCCGGGTTTTACCGTAAAATCTCCAAGCCGTGTCCTGCGCGGTCGGGTGATGACAAACTGAAATAAATTATCGTTATATAAATGTTGACAGTAAGTCACAGCGGCAGCCGGTACATATTGCTCAAAATTTATCTTTTGTCGCATCATGGGCATAAAAAAAGAAAAGCTCTATAAAAATAGAGCTTTTCAATAATTTCGACGTTTGTCGCGAATTATTTTTTTGTTGTATCAGCAGCAGCAGTATCAACAGCAGCAGTAGTATCAACAGCGATAGTATCAACTGGAGTTTCTACAGTTACAGCAGTAGTGTCAGCCGATTCTTCAGCTGGTTTGCTAGTACAAGCAGCGAAAGCTACCATTCCGGCAACAAACGCAAATGCAAAGAATTTTTTCATTTCTTGGGTGTAATTAAGGTTCGATGCAAAGGTAATACCATAAGATTCAATTATCCCAATTTTTTGGATTGTATTTTTCTAAGAACTTAAAAATTCCTTAGAAAATATCTCATTGACTTGGTATAATCCAATTATGTATACAATTTTCGCTATTAAACAGCCTCCTCGCTTTTATTAAATGCTTTAACACAAGCTGATATCTCTGGCAAAATCTCCGGATTTTCTTCAATTCCATTACCAACCACAATTACATCTGCTCCAGCATCCAGAGCGGAATATGCTTTTTCATAGGAATTAATTCCACCGCCCACAATGATGGGTACATCAACAGAATGTCGCACAGCTTCGATTGTATCAGCCGGTACTGGATATAGTGCGCCACTGCCCGCATCGAGAAAGATATTTTTTAGCCCCAACATTTCACCAGCCATTGCAGTGCAGGCGGCTATACCTGGCTTATCTCTCGGAATCGGAATCGTATTGCTGATATAGGAAACGGTAGTTGTTTTACCACTTTCAATAAGCATATATCCTGTTGGAAGTATTTCGATCTTACTGCTTCGCAATAACGGAGCTGCTATAACCTGCTGACCAATAAGGAGATCCGGGTTTCTGCCGGATATCAGTGACAAAAACAGGATAGCATCAGCAGAAGCATCGATATGTAAGCCATTGCCCGGAAAAAGGATGGCGGGGATATTAGTATGTTCGTGAATTGCTGCGATCAGTTGCCCGATTGCATAATTGGTAATGAGGCTGCCTCCGACAAAAAAGAAGTCTACGTTTTGATGTTTTGCAAAATCCAAAAATTCAGGGAAGGTCCTGATATCAATTTTATCAGGATCCAACAGTACTGCAAAAGATTTTCTTTTTTCTGTTCTTCTGGCGAGCAGAAGCTCCGCAATTTTAGTATTTGCTGTTTTCATCCGGTTCTCCGTCATCTGCAATATATTTCTTTAGCTTCTGTTGCGCCCAGCCTACCGCCAACGTCCATACCAAACTCTGAATAGCTCCTTTTACAGGATAGCTACTTTTTTTAGGGGCAACTATTTTAACTTTCTCGTCTTCTTTTAGACTTTTCTCCTTTTTGTTCTTTGGAAGTACTGCACGCATCAACAAATAGGATGTCGTCACCACTCCGCCTATAATCAAGGCTTGCTTGCCATATTGACCGGCTTCGCTTTTGATTCCGTTCCACTGTTTCTCAAGCTTTTCCTTATAGTGCTCGGCTTCCTCCATAAGTTCCTGTTTTTCCTCTACTGAATCAGAAGAGAAAGGCTGGACGGATATTTTGGATTTGAAATAGTTCGACGAGCTCATTTTAATTCCTTTTAATGGTGAAAAGGGAAATTATCAATAATGAAACCAAAATTAGTGATTCAGGTGTAAAACTTTTATCCGAAACGAATTTACGGTTCAGTTATTTCTTCCTTGACATGTACAAATTTAACAAGTACCCGGCGGATTACCAGAGACAACTTTTCCCGGAAAATGATCCAGATTGCCAGTTTTAATATAAGTAATCCCAGCACAATGACATACCCAAGATACTCGCTTTCGAGCCTTTCGTTGAGATAAATCGCCAGCATAACGGAAATGATTGTAGCTATAACCGTAAAAATGCAAAGCACTATCACAAGATATACCGCTCCGACCAGTACGCCCTCAATTTTGCTCCTGGTCTCAATTTTTACGATATCAATACGCGTTTCAAAGTATTTTAAAAGCGTATCTTTTATTTCGTCAAGTTGGTTAATCATCTGTGTGTGGTTTTCTTTGATATAAGCTTACAGACGGTCTTATGCGGAACGACCTCCTCTAGTACTAGTCAAGAAACATACCAAGGATCGCAGATATGATAGAAATGACGAAACTGAATAGCAGGGCAGCAATAAAACCACTGACATGGAAACCATCTACCAAATAAGAGGTGAGGTAAATAATCAGAACATTAATAACAAAATAGAAGAGCCCTAAAGTTAGAATCGTAATAGGCAGCGCAAGAATCTGAAGAATCGGCTTTAGAAAGGTGTTTAAAATACCCAGCACAACTGCAACAATGACTGCTGTCATTGTACTGTCGACCGATACTCCCGGAATGATGTGTGCGGCAACCAGAATGGCTAATGTGCTTATTAAGAGTCGTATTATGAGGCCCATTTAGTGTTTTGTTTATAAGTGTCTGCCACGAAGTACGCCAATAATGTCGTCTAAGTCAATGTTTTTTTGCTCCAAAAGCACCAGTAAATGAAAAAGCAAATCTGATACTTCGTTCTTAAAGAGGTTGTCGTCATTGTCTTTTGCTTCAATCACAACTTCAACTGCTTCTTCCCCAACTTTCTGAGCAATTTTGTTAATTCCTTTTGCAAAAAGGCTGCTGGTATATGAACTATCACTCGGATTTAACTTCCTGTCTCTGATCACTTTCTTTTGAAGATAATTCAGAAAAGCAGCTTCTCCTTTTTGAGAAACAGCATCAATTGTTTCACCAAAACAGGTATCGTCACCCGTGTGACAAGTAGGGCCAGCCGGATCTGCTTTGATCAAAATAGTGTCTCCATCGCAGTCAACCAGGATTTCTCTCACCGCGAGAAAGTTATCGGAGGTTTCTCCTTTGGTCCAAAGACGTTGTTTGCTGCGGCTATAAAAAGTTACTTTACCTAATTCCTTGGTTTTTTGCAGTGCCTCTGCATTCATGTATCCCAGCATCAAAACTTTATCTGAAGTATTGTCCTGAACGATAACCGGAACTAGCCCGTCGGGTGATTTTGAAAAATCTATATTGGAAAGGGAATTGCTCATTAAATTGATTAATATATGTAATCTGACATTCTGTATAAAGTTGAATTTGAGTAACTTAAATTCAATATGCCCGAAAATCAGATCGTTAAGTTAAAACAAATTTATAATATAGCCCGAACGATGCGGTATTTGAATCGAATTACCTTGTCATTCGCATGGGAATATTTTTATTATTCAGGTAATCCTTGAGATCCGGAATATCGATTTCGCGAAAATGGAAAATGCTGGCAGCAAGCCCGGCGTCTGCTTTTCCAGTCGTGAAAACATCATAGAAATGGTCCATATTTCCAGCTCCACCCGAAGCAATTACCGGAATATTTGCATTTCCCGAAATCGTCGAAGTCAGTTCCAGCGCGAAACCGTTTTTGGTACCATCTGTATCCATCGATGTGAGTAACAATTCTCCGGCACCGCGCTCTTCAACTTCTTTAGCCCAGGGAATGCTCTTCAAACCCGTTGGTTTTCTGCCACCATGGGTATGCACGATATGCTGCCATCCTTCCTCAGTCTCGATATAGCGGGTATCAATTGCCACAACAATACACTGACTTCCAAACTCATGGGAAAGCTCATTGACCAGATCAGGATTGCGAACCGCTGAGGAGTTAATCGAAACCTTGTCCGCACCTGCATGAAGCAATGCGGACACGTCCTCAATTGAAGATATCCCGCCCCCAACTGTAAACGGTATATTAATCGTCTGCGCGACTTTCCGAACCAGTTCAATAAAAGTGGAACGCCCTTCGACGGTGGCGGTAATATCCAGATATACCAACTCGTCGGCGCCATGCGCTGCATATAGGGCACCCAGCTCAACAGCATCGCCAGCATCACGAAGATTTACGAAATTGATACCCTTTACAGTCCGGCCATCTTTTACATCCAGACAAGGTATAATGCGTTTAGTAAGCATATTATGATATGATAAAGCGCTGTAAATCTGAAAGTTTTATTCTGTTTTCATAAATAGCCTTGCCGATAATCACACCATATATGTTCATTTCTGCAAGCTTCTCCACGTCAGCCAATCCGCTAATTCCACCACTGGCAATGATATGAATACCAGGCGTTTTGTCCTGAATGTTTTTGTAAAGATCAAAAGAAGGGCCTTGCAGCAGTCCGTCCTTCGCCACGTCGGTGCTGATGGTATATTTGGCTCCTTTTTCTACATATTTTTCAATAAAGTCATAAACCCAAAGATCAGTACCTTCTTCCCAGCCGCTCACAGCCACTTTTTCTTTGTTTGCATCAGCACCCAAAATGATCTTATCGCCGCCGTAATATGACAACCAATGCTCAAAAAGATCGGGCTGTTTTACAGCAACACTTCCACCAGTAACCTGCTTTGCACCGTTTTCAAAAACGATTCGAATATCCTCATCCGACTGTACGCCACCTCCAAAATCCACGTGCAACGAAGTTTTGGAAGTAATTTTTTCAAGCACTTTCCAGTTGACTACCTTCTTGGCTTTCGCGCCGTCCAAATCTACCAAATGAAGCCTTGTCAATCCGGCATCTTCAAACTCCAGCGCTACTTCCAGCGGGTTCTCGTTATATATCGTTTTTTTACTGTAATCTCCCTGTGTGAGTCTGACACACTTTCCGTCAATCATGTCGATGGCCGGAATAATTTCAATTTTCATTACGGGGTATATGATTAAATATGTAGTTCAATGGTTGGTTTAAAGTGCAAGAAAGTTGCCCAAAATTTGTTGGCCCGTGTCGCCGCTAATTTCGCAGTGAAACTGAGCCGCATAGAAGTTATCCTTTTTCAGCATCGCACTAAATGGCTGAATATAGTCACAAGTGGCCACGGTGTATTCGCAAACCGGTACGGCGTAGCTGTGAACAAAATAGACATAAGAGTTGTCTGCAAGGTTTTCTGTAAGCGCTGTTTTGTAATCCGTAATATTGTTCCAGCCCATGTGAGGTACCTTCATGCCCGGCGTGGCAGGGAAGCGTTTTACATCTGCATTGAATATGCCCATACAAGTTGTGTTGTTTTCTTCCGAAAACCTGCACATCAGTTGCATACCCACGCAGGTTCCAAAAACAGGTTGCGTGAGCGAGGGGATGAGTAAGTCAAGTTTTTTGTCTTTCAGATAAGCCATCGTAGTACTGGCTTCACCAACTCCCGGGAAGATTACTTTATCTGCCGACCGGATTTCACTTTCGTCGTCGGTGTATAAATAAGAGGCGCCAAGCCGATCCAGGGCGTACATCACCGACTGGACATTTCCTGCGTTGTATTTAATAATTACGGTTTTCATTCAGAAAAAACGGGTAAAATCCTCCAAAAACGCCAAACACGATAAAACGAGAGGCGAAAGTAAAAAGAAAAAGCCCGATTCTTAGAGAACCGGGCTTCTGGGATACTATGTATTCAACCTTATTACAACACTACTTGCAAAAACATATCATCCAAGACGCCCGAAAACCAAATGGTTTTGATGAAATTGATGAATTGTTTCAGTTTTAAACATGTGCAAATGTACTCAAAATTTGGGAGAGGCAATAATAATTTGAGGAAATAAAATATTAGAATTTACTTAGAGAAATGCAAGAAAGTCCAGCTTGTCCCGTTGCTATACGTCATCACCAGCACTGGCACTCGTGTTTATGAAAACAATTCTCTTTGTAACTTGCGTTTTTAATGAAAAACATGGAGCCGCTTTTTGCAGGGAAACTTTATCATCGAAATACTGAAACGACAAATGAAAAAAACAGCCGGGTCGATTATTTTCTTTGTTATGATATCTTGCGCGGCCATCGGCCAAACTACCAATATGCCTGATCGTTTATTTGAAGTTCACAAAAAATTTCGCGAATCAAGCCTGACACAACGCAGGTTCAAACAAGCGGATATCCTTCCACTTATTGCAAAAAGACTGAACAACCCGGCTTATCAGATCGAAAAGGTGGGAAGCTCTTTTGAGGGACGGACGATTCAGATGATCAAGGTTGGAAACGGTGCGAAAAAAGTATTGCTATGGACGCAAATGCATGGCGATGAGCCCACGGCGACGATGGCAACGTTCGATATCTTCAATTTTCTGGAAGGGAAAAATGATGGTTTCGACGATTTTAGAAAGAAACTGCTGACCAATACCACATTATATTTTGTTCCAATGCTTAATCCGGACGGTGCAGAAAGATATCAGCGACGGACAGCACAGGGGATTGATATGAACCGCGATGCCGCAGCACGTCAAACTCCGGAGGCGCAAATATTAAAAAGTCTGGTCGACAAACTGAAACCGGATTATGGATTTAATCTTCATGATCAGAGCCCGAGATATTCGGCCGGCAGAAGTCCGAAAGTGGCAACGATATCCTTTTTGGCAACTTCATATGACTACGCGCTTTCTGTAAATGCCGTTCGCGAAAGGTCGATGCAGCTGATTGCGGGAATGAACAAGATACTTCAGAAGTACATTCCGGGACAGGTGGCCAGATATGCAGATGATCACGAACCACGTGGCTTTGGGGATAACGTTCAGAAATGGGGAACGACTTTGGTACTGATCGAATCGGGAGGATATGTGGGTGACCCTGAAAAGCAGTATATCCGTCAGCTCAATTTTATGGCCATTTTGTCGTCGCTTGGAACGATCGCCGACGGTTCGTTTGCGAAAGAAGATCGTGAGAAATATTATGATATCCCTGAAAATGGAAAGTGGGTATATGACCTTGTGGTCAGAAACGCGACAGTTCGCCAATCAGGCAAGAGTTTCACTGCCGATTTGGGGATCAATAGAAACGAGGTCAACTATTCAAATGCGACCAAGTTCTTTTACTATTCTAAAATAGAAGACTTTGGCGATCTCCATCCGCAATATGGGAGCCAGGAGCTTGACGCGACAGGCCTGACTATTGAAAAAGGGAAGATATATCCGACGACTTATAAAAATCTGTCAGAAGTGAGCAAGCTGAACGCACTGAGCTTGCTTAAAGAGGGATATACCTACGTTCGCCTGACGCCAGACAGCAATACACGAGCAACCGGACTTTATTTTACGGCTTCGCCTCTCCATATTTTGAGAAACGGACAGCCGGCTCCAAGCGGAACACCAGGTTTGGGGAACACCGCGACCTTTATTTTGAAAAAGGGATCGGTCGTGAAATACGCAGTGGTGAATGGATTTGTCTACGATTTGGATAAGTTTTCCGCGGCGAAAGGGCAGGGAATTGTAGAATAACCAGAAGAGCTTGTTCTTTAGTAATTTAGAAAACAATAGCTAACCAATCCATAACTCTGTGTTAACATTGGGGTAATACTGCCGATCTACTTTTGTGTCGAAAATTGACACCTAAGTATGAAAATCAAATTACTAGTTCTAAGTTTCTTCATTGCAACCGCTGCCATAGCGGGCCCCGGAGTAATCAGGGGATCAATTAAAGATGCAAAATCAAAAGATCCGTTAATCGGAGCGACAGTTCTTCTTGAGGGTACACAAATCGGTGTAGCAGCCGATGTTGATGGAAAATTCGAAATACCGAGTGTGCCAGCTGGTACATATAAAGTAATCATATCCTTTGTTTCGTACAAAAACAAAGAGATTCCAAATGTAAGAGTTGAATCAGGCAACACCACCGTCATCGATACCGAAATGGACGAAGAGGGAGCCACACTTAATGAAGTAGTTGTTCGCGCAAGTAAGGTAACCAATACCGATGTTGCCGTGATCAGCGAAATCAAGCAACTCAAGCCCATCGCAGTAGGGATATCTTCTCAGCAAATTCAAAAGTCACAAGATCGTGACGCAGCTGCAGCTATTCGCCGTGTGCCGGGTGTAAGTATTGTCGACAACCGTTTCGTGATGATTCGCGGTTTAGGTTCACGGTATAACTCGGTGTTAATCAATGATGTAATTACTCCTTCAAGTGAAGTTGATACACGTTCATTCTCATTTGACCTGGTACCGGCCAGCATTATCGACAGAATGATCGTTTACAAATCTGGTTCGGCAGAATCTCCGGGTGATTTCGCGGGTGGTATTATTAAGATATATACTAAACGTCGTCCGGATGAGAACTTCACTAACTTATCAGCGACAGTTGGGGTAAGAGGAAATACAACTTTCCAAAATGTTCAGACCCATACGCGTTCCGGGGCCAATTTCCTTGGATTGTGGTCGGCTGATCAGCAATTGTCCAGCGCATTCCCAGCTCACGCTGCTGATTTTAACGCGATGCCAGCGCCAGAGCGTGCCTCTTATGCCAGATTGATGGATAATACCTGGGGCTTGAAAAACCTGAGTGTAAATCCAGATATCCGCATCGGTTTGAATATGGGCCGCAGATTTGACACAGGAAATGTTGGCATTAGTAATATTACAAGTATCAATTACTCCCTTACTAATCAGTTTGCCGATATAGATTTGACACTATACCAAAACGGTTTAAAAGCAAACGACGTTTTTGAGAAATATAAAGACTCAAATTATTCACGTCAAAGCAGATTAGGGTTACTTCACAACTGGACTTTCCGTTTCTCTCCAACTTTTACGCTTGAGTCGAAAACGCTGTTCAACCTTGCTGGAAATACAGAAACTGTCGTAAGAAATGGACAACGCGTAGTTGACGGATATGACGTTCTTAATTATTCTGAAAGATTCGAAAACAAAGCGATATTGACAACTCAGGTTTCAGGGGATCACAAATTGAGTGATTTGACGAAGCTTAACTGGATTGCAGGATATGGTTACACAGGTCGTTGGGAGCCAGACTGGAAAAGAATCAGATATCAGCGTGTAACAGGTCAGCCCGGAGCACAGGAAGCACCTTTTCAGGCTGTAACTCCGGTTGATCCGAACCCGGTGGATATTGGCCGCTTCTTCTCCAAACTGGACGAAAACCTTGGTACGTTGTCGGTTAATGGTGAACATACATTTGGAAACCCGTCAGACAGAGAACCTAACCGCGTAAGATTCGGAGCATATACGGAACAGAAGGTACGTAATTATTCTGCACGTTTTTACGGATATAACAACATTGGTAATGCTTCTACGGTTTTGCAGCAAGGCGTAGGTCAGGTTTTTGATCCAGCCAATGTAACAGGCCAGAATGGTGGACTGTCCATAAAAGACGGAACGAAAGATCTCGATTCTTACCAGGGCATTAACAGATATTATGCTGCCTATGCCAGTGGTGATGTTAACTTCGGCAGCAAAGCGGTTTTAACCGTCGGTTTCAGAGGAGAATATAACGTTCAGCAATTGAGCTCGTATATTGTCAATGAAAAACAGTCGCTGGTTAACTATAAATTATTTATACCGCTTCCTTCTTTAAACTTTACCTACAAACTGTCTGACAGACAAAATCTGAGATTGGCATTCTCTTCTACCTTGAACAGAGCCGAATTTAGAGAGATCGCACCGTTCTCATATTTTGACTTCAACTTACTTGCGGATATCAGAGGTAACACAGCCCTTAAAACTGCGAAGATCCAGAATATCGATGCGAAATGGGAATTTTATCCATCAGCGAACGAGTTGTTTTCTGTAACGGGATTTTACAAGTATTTTAAAAATCCAATCGAAACATTCTTGTTGCCAACGGGTAATGGACTTGCATATACTTTCATAAATGCGGACCATGCTCAAAGCTATGGCGTAGAAGTCGAATTTAGAAAGGGCTTCACAGAATCTACAAGCCGTTTCTTCCAGAATTTAACATTGGTTGGAAATGCATCAATCATTAAGAGTACCGTGGAACTTGGGCAGACTGTGAAAGGTCCAGACTTGAGTGGTGCTATTCAGGACTACGACCTGACCGGAATTGCCGACAAAAAACGCCCAATGCAAAACCAGTCACCATTTTTGGTAAATGCAGGTGTTTATTACGACGATCCGTCGTCTGGATGGAATTGGAATATTCTCTATAACGTATTTGGTCAACGTATTTTCGCAGTGGGAGGTCCTCAAAACCCATCGGTATACGAAATGCCGAGAAACGTGGTAGATCTTAATATCGGAAAAAGAATGGGCAAGCGTCTTGAATTGAAATTAGGTATTCAGGATATACTTAACCAGGCTACAAGATTTGCCCAGGATTTTAATCAGGATGGCAAGATTGGTAAAGACGTGACTTCGGCGAGCGCTGATGCAGACCAAGTTGTTCGCAAGTTCAAGAGAGGTAGCTATTATACATTGACAGCAATTTATTCTTTCGGGAAATAGAAAAGTATTTAGGTTTTGCAGCCGCCGAGCCTTGATAGCATTGAACACACATTATTAATTAACCAAGATTAATTGCAAATAAACAATCCAACAAAATGGCTAAATTAAGAATCCAACTGAATGTATTGCTCCTATTGCTGGGGTTTGTAACGGTGATGTCATCTTGTAAAAATGATGACGAGCCAACGCCTCCAACAGTAGTATTAACAGTAAGCTCCGTGGCTCCGTCTTCTGGTGTCGCAGGAACGAAGGTGGTTATCACAGGTACTAAATTTGACACGACTCCTGCCAACAATATCGTAAAATTCAATGGTACACAAGCTACTGTAACTGCAGCAACTACCACTACCCTGGAAACAACAGTGCCAACAGGTGCAACGACAGGTACTATATCTGTCACAGTGGGTTCAAGCACAGTTACAAGTACCACTCCTTTCACAGTTTCTGCAACAGACAAAGCAACTGTTGACGTTCAGGGCGATATCACTGCCAACACAACATGGACCAAAGACAAGATATATCTTCTTAAAGGATTTGTATATGTTACATCAGGTGTGACTTTGACAATTGAAAAAGGAACGATTATCAAGGGTGCTACAAAAGAAGCGGATCCAACTGCAAGTGGTAAAGGCGGATCTCTGATCGTAGAGCAAGGAGCAAAATTGATGGCAATCGGTACTGCTACTGAACCGATCGTTTTTACTTCAAGCAAGGAACCAGGCAGCCGTTTCTACGGTGACTGGGGTGGTGTTGTTTTGATTGGAAAAGCGGCTCATAACCGACCAGGAAGTACAGGCCCGGAAGGTGGTATCAGAGGTACATTGGGTACATTTGATATTGCCGATGATAATTCAGGAACACTTCAATATGTTCGTATCGAATTTGGCGGTATCGCGCTCACAAACGCTGCGAATAGTGAAATCAACGGTCTTACACTTTACGGTGTAGGTTCAGGAACAACAATCGATCACGTCCAGGTTTCATTTAGCGGTGACGATTCATATGAGTGGTTTGGTGGAAATGTAAACGCCAAGTATCTGGTTGCTTTCCGTGGTTGGGACGATGATTTCGATACGGATTGGGGCTTCACTGGTAAAATTCAGTACGCAGTTTCATTGAGAGACCCTGAAATCGCGGATCAATCAGGATCAAACGGTTTTGAATCTGATAACTTCGCTAACGCAGAGCCAGCCAACGGACCAAACGATGGTTTGCCATTGACTGCTCCAATATTCGCTAACGTGAGTCATTTCGTTACTGCCGGAACACCTTCAACAGCTACAATTAAAGGTAGTGGCGGTTTCCAATCAGGTGGTCACTTGAGAAGAAATACCTCCATCAGTATCTTTAACACGATCACGGTGGGTGCTCCTGAAGGTTTGAGATTGGACGGAACAAAAACGGGTACGCTTAATAATATGACCAACGGAGGTCTTGATTTGAGAGGTATCGTTTTGTCTAACAACATTACTGCTTTGGTACCAAAAGGAGAAATCGTAGATGCAGATGTTACTTCATATTTCAATATGGCAGATCGCAAAAACGAAATTAAGGACCTTTCAACATTGTTGTTGAATGCCTCTAACTTTAACCTTACGGCTCCAAATTTCCTTCCACAAACTGGCTCTCCATTATTGACCGGAGCAGTTTGGACAGGAAAAGGTGACAATGCTTTCTTCACAAAAGAAGTTTTCAGAGGAGCATTCGGAACTGACGACTGGACTAAAACATGGACCAACTGGGATCCACAAAATACGATCTATAAGTAATTATTAGGTTCATAATAAGAGATATATTCAGAGTAACAGACACTAAGTGTCCAATGGAGATAGCTAGAAGTTAACTCTATATACTCAACGAAAGAAAAAATAATTGGTGTCAGAATGTTGAAAGGCCGTAGGTATTTACCTTCGGCCTTTTTTGATGCCTGCCAAGTTATAATTTTATCTTAGCCCATGTCGGAAAGGAATAATCTAATATCAAGCGCGAAACAGATGCCTTGAGGCAGTTCTGAATATCCTTTTTTGATATGGTGATGTTGTCAAAAAGCGAAATATTTTACTGTATAAATGTAGAAAGATAGTTAAATCCCTAACTTTGTTCGGATATGTCGGTTGTCGGCAAAACTTTGTACTATAGAATTATTTAATGTCAGAATTTCAGGCTTACCTCCAGTTAGGGTTTGACCACATTACCGATTCCAATGGCTATGATCACATATTGTTTATCATGGCGTTGTGCACAATTTATACGCTTGTCGACTGGAGAAAGGTAGTTATCCTTGTCACAGCATTTACGATCGGGCACTCTGTAACACTGGCGTTGTCGACATTGAATATTATTTCGGTGAAGCCAGCTCTAGTAGAGTTTTTGATTCCGGTGACGATTATGATCACCGCCTTTGCCAATTTTTTTTATAAACTGCCGAAAAGCACCTCCTCAAGGTCAGGCGCTTTTACATACAGATATCCATTGGCTGTAATATTCGGTCTTATACATGGAATGGGTTTCTCGAATTACCTGAGGGCACTTTTAGGTAAAGAATCGTATATCGTTCAGCCGTTGTTGGGCTTTAATATCGGGCTCGAAGTAGGACAACTGGTGATCGTGTTTGTGATATTAACCGTTGCATTTATACTGGTTGAATTATTAAGAGTGCAAAAAACTGCGTGGAATCAGATCGTATCCGGTATCATCGTCGGAATGGCGCTGTCTCTGATTTTGAATAATGATTATTTCCGGGAAATGGCCGGAATGCCTTTGAACTAAACAACAATTAACCATAATCTAAATGAAGCAAGTATTGTCCACCCTGCTTGTAATGTTTAGCGCCGGAATCGCCGTAGCTCAACAAATGCCAGCTAATCCAAACTACAAAGCCAACGACCGTTTTGAACAACTCGGCACGGTCTTGCCAACTCCAAATACTTATAGAACTGCATCCGGAGCTCCCGGCCGTGAATATTGGCAGCAACGCGCTGACTACGATATCAAAGCGGAACTTGACGACGACAAACGCAGGATTACTGGCGTCGAAACCATTACTTACTACAACAATTCGCCAGATGATTTGAAGTATATATGGCTCCAGCTTGAGCAAAACCTCTTCAAAAAAGACGGAATCGGAGCCATGTCGCGGACTGGCGCTATCAATCCAAAAGGAATGAGTCCGAATCAGATTGAAAGTCTGAGCAATGGCCGCGGCGCGTCGCTGGATGCAAACGTTACTTACGGATATGAGATCAAATCGGTAAAAGATAAATCGGGCAAAGCGCTTCCTTTTACGATCAATAATACTATGATGCGTATTGATTTGCCTTCAACCGTGAAGCCAAATACGAGCTATGCATTCTCCGTTGAATGGGCTTACAATATCACCGAATATTATGGAAGAAGCGGTTATGAGTTTTTCCCAAAAGATGGCAACGCAGCGTATTTCATCGCGCACTGGTTTCCTCGTTTGGCACCATACGACGACGTTAACGGTTGGAACCACAAACAATTTTTGGGGCAAGGTGAGTTTGCCTTGATCTTCGGAAATTATAAAGTAGCGATCACAGTACCCGCTGACCACGTCGTTGCAGCAAGCGGAGAATGCCAGAATCTGGACCAGGTTTTAACGGCGACTCAAAAGAAACGTTTGAAGCAAGCTGAAACCGCGAAGGATCCGGTTGTAATCGTCACACAAGAAGAAGCAGAGAAGGCTGAAAAGCGTGAAAACAAGTCTCCTGGTAAGAAAACATGGGTTTATAAAGCAGATAACGTTCGTGACTTTGCTTTTGCAAGCAGCCGTAAGTTTATATGGGATGCCAAGCTGAGCGATGTATATAACAACGGCAGGAGAATATGGAGTATGTCATTTTATCCAAAAGAAGGAAATCCGCTTTGGGGACAATATTCAACCCGCGCTGTGGAGCATACTTTAAAATCTTACGGTAACCGTACTTTTGAATATCCTTATCCGGTGGCGATTTCTTGTCACTCGGTCGCTGGCGGTGGTATGGAATATCCGATGATCAGTTTCAACGGAGGTCGTCCTGAAGAAGACGGAACATATAGCGAAGCTACCAAATATGGTATGATCGGAGTGATTATCCATGAAGTTGGGCACAACTTTTTTCCGATGATCGTGAATTCTGATGAGCGCCAATGGGCTTGGATGGATGAAGGTTTGAATACTTTCTGCCAATATCTGGCTGAAAAAGAGTGGGATTTCAACTATCCAACTCGTCGTGGAGAACCAAGTCAGATCACCGACTATATGTCGTCTGATAAATCCGTTCTTTCACCAATCATGACTTCGGCTGAAAACGTGATCGGTCTTGGGCCAAACGCGTATGCAAAACCTGCAACAGCATTGAATATTCTCCGTGAAACCGTAATGGGACGGGAGCTTTTTGACCATGCTTTCAAGGAATATGCAACCCGCTGGAAATTTAAGAGCCCGCAGCCAGCTGACTTCTTCCGTACATTGGAAGATGCGTCTGGAGTAGATCTGGATTGGTTCTGGAAAGGTTGGTTCTATGGTGTAGAGCCTGTAGACCAGGATTTGGTAAGTGTTGACTGGTTTAGCATCGATACCCAAAATCCGGAAATCGAGAAGGAAATAGCACGTAAGGAAGCAGCAGCTAAGATGAATACCATGAGCAAAATCAGAGATGCGAAAACGAAAGATCAGACCGTTGTAGCGAAGGATTCAACCATGGCTGATTTTTACAATACCTATGATCCATATAAAGTGACGGACGCCGATCGTGAGAAATATGATCAATATCTGGCCGGATTGTCTCAAAGTGAAAAAGCACTGGTGCAGGGAAATACTAATTTTTATACACTTTCGGTTAAAAACAAGGGAGGTCTTCCAATGCCTGTTATTGTGAAGATGGTATACGAAGATGGAACGGATTCAGTAGCAACCTTCCCGGCCGAAATCTGGAGATTCAACGATGCAGGTGTATCCAAAGTGATTTCAACCAAGAAAAAGGTTGTCCAATGGACATTGGATCCATATTCTCAGATCGCAGATATTGATACTGAAAACAATTCTTTCCCAAGAATAGCAAAACCAACCCGTTTCCAGATCTATCGTCAGCAGCAGCGTAAGGCTCAAAACCCAATGCAGCAAGAAGGTGGGGCCGCGAAGATCGGTACGGCGCCGAAGAACTGAGGTAAATATTTAAGTAGAATGGGCCCTCTGGACGATTCAGAGAGCCCATTTTTTATGTAATTTCAAAATTGATCTTATGTAATTTCAAAGTTGAAGTTATGTATATTCAAAGTTGAGCTTATGTATTTTCAAAATTAGAATTCATTTATGAAAATTGTCATCCTGGACGGATATACTTTAAATCCCGGAGATTTAGATTGGTCACCGATTTCAAATCTCTCGGAGCCGGTAATATATGAGCGTTCGGCAAAAGATGAGCTTGTTGAACGGGCGAAAGGTGCTGAAATCGTATTGGTCAATAAGGTGGTGTTGTCCGCCGAAACGCTGGAGCAGTTGCCTGATCTGAAATACATTGGAGTAATGGCCACAGGATATAATAATGTGGATGTGGTGGCGGCTAAACAGAAAGGTATAATCGTTACCAACGTAAAGGCATATGGTCCCGCCAGTGTTGCACAGCATACTTTCGGCCTTCTTTTAGCGCTTACCAATCATTTGGAGCTGCATAGCCAAAGCGTGCATGCAGGTGATTGGGTCAATTCGAAAGATTTTTGTTACTGGCATACTCCACTGATTGAATTAGCGGGAAAGACCTTTGGACTGATCGGTTTAGGAGACATTGGAAGCAAGGTTGCTAAAATAGCTCAGGCGATGGGAATGCGAACAATAGCCTATCGCCGTAATCCTGAAAAGACAGTGGAAGACAACGTGGAAATGGTGTCGCTCGAGAAACTATTTCGTCAAAGTGATGTAATAAGTCTGCATTGCCCGTTGACAGACGAAACCCGTGAGATAATTAATAAGAACAATTTGGCCAAAATGAAACCAACCTCTTTTTTACTAAACACGGGAAGAGGGCCCTTGATCAACGAAAAAGATCTGGCTGAGGCGTTGAATCAGGGAATTATAGCCGGAGCTGGCCTGGATGTACTCTCTTCCGAACCACCCACCGCCGACAATCCTTTACTCAAAGCACCCAATTGCATCATAACGCCTCATATCGCCTGGGCATCATTCGAAGCAAGAAAACGTCTTCTGCAGTTGGTAGCCTCGAATATTGAAGAATTTTTAAAAGGCACCCCAACAAACGTAGTATCATAAGCTAACAGCTTTTAGTTATTGGCTGTTAGTGATTTGAAAAGTTCTGATATTAACTTTTTGCTATATAACACAAAATCAACTAACTGATTTTCAATTAGTTGATTTTGTGTTATATTATTTAGAAGGAATGATTAGATGTCTTGGAATCTCGATTTTTACTAACCGCTAACCACTACAGCCTCACAATCTCCGCACCAATTGCGTTTAAACGCGTATCAATATTTTGATATCCTCTGTCGATCTGTTCGATATTGTCGATGATGCTCACGCCCTTTGCAGACATTGCAGCGATCAATAGCGCAACCCCGGCACGAATATCGGGAGATGTCATACGAATACCTCTCAATTGGGTTTCTCTGTTATGGCCGATTACAGTCGCTCTGTGAGGATCGCAAAGAATGATCTGAGCACCCATTTCGATCAGTTTATCCACAAAGAACAAACGACTTTCGAACATTTTCTGGTGAATCAATACCGTTCCCTGCGCCTGAGTTGCTGTTACCAATACAATACTCAAAAGATCAGGAGTAAAGCCAGGCCATGGAGCATCAGCAACTGAAAGGGTAGAGCCATCCAGATAATTTTCCATACGATAATGCTCCTGAGCCGGAATAAAGATATCGTCTCCACGGAATTCCATCTGAATACCCAATCTCTTAAACACATCGGGGATAATTCCCAATTCAGGAATCTGGCAGTTTTTGATTGTTATTTCAGATTGAGTCATCGCTGCCAAGCCAATGAAACTCCCGATTTCAATCATATCAGGAAGCATGGTATGGTCTGTGCCACCCAATTCGCTCACACCTTCAACGGTCAGCAAATTTGAGCCGATGCCCGATATTTTAGCACCCATGCGATTCAGCATTTTGCAAAGTTGCTGGAGGTATGGTTCGCAAGCGGCGTTATATATTGTCGTGATTCCTTCGGCCATTACAGCCGCCATCAAGACGTTTGCGGTTCCAGTTACAGATGCTTCATCCAGGAGCATATACGTTCCTTTCAGATTGGTTGCATCTACTTTGTAAAAGCCACCATCTTCTTCATCATAACTAAATTCAGCACCCAGTTTTTCAAATCCTAAAAAGTGGGTATCCAAACGACGGCGACCGATTTTGTCTCCACCAGGACGTGGTATACGTCCTTTTCTGAACCGGGCAAGCATTGGCCCCAAAAGCATAACAGAGCCTCTGAGCGCCGCAGCTTTTTGTTTATATGACTCAGATTCAAGGTAATCCAGATTGATATTGTCGGCTTCGAAACGAATTGATGATTCGCTCAGTCGGGTTTTTCTAACACCCAAATCGCCCAACAAACTAATCAGCTGGTTGACATCACGGATATTAGGTATGTTGTTGATTGTTACCGGCTCTTTCGTCAGAAGTACCGCACAGATAATCTGCAGTGCTTCGTTTTTTGCACCCTGCGGTACGATTTCACCTTTGAGACGTCTGTCTCCAATAATTTTAAATGAAGCCATATGGAATATTTGGCGTTAGATATGTTGCTCTTTGTTCCAAAGAGTACCTCCTAAATACCCGGTTTTTTTCTGTTTCGGTTGTTATTGTTGTTGTTATTATTATTTCTGCCACCAAACTTGTTGTTGGGACGGTTTCTGTTTTGGTTGCCGGAGTGATTTTGGCCACCTTGCCTTTCGTGGTTATGACCCTGAGCACGGAATCCGCCACCACCTTGCTGGTTTCTCGGACTTCTTTCCTGATTGTTGTTGCGATCCTTTGGCGCGGCATCAACAGGTCCGTTCAGACGGATATATTCGATTTCGTCTTTCAACCGGCCTTTTGCCAATTGAAGCATCTGTCCAATCAGGACGCTGTCCTCGGGATTGTCCTTGTTCCACGTATTGAAGAAAGAACGCATCAAACGGAAGATATAGGAAACAAAAGCTAGCCTGTCGTCAGGATTTTCAGTTTGGGTGGCTTTTTCAAGAAGAAGATCTATATTCTTTCCGTAATGTCTGAAGGCTAGATTTTGTTGATTGTAACCAACTTTTAGCGGTTTTTTACCAAGAAGTTCTTTGGACGGCGGTGGGAACGGGCTGTCAACATCCAGCTCAAAGCCGGACATAATATATAGGTCGTCCCAAAGTTTGTTTGTGTAGTCCTGATTATCCCTCATGTTCGGGTGAATTTGGCGCATGAGTTCTATCAATATATGAGCGTATAATGTACGCTTGGTCCGATCTTCCATTCTGACAATTTGATCGGCCAGTTTTTGTACGTTGCTACCGTATTCTTTCAATGCTGTTGCGTTAGTATGAGAATTGGCAAAAATAAGAAGTTTTTACCGAAAGAAAATGGAAGATATGGAGCTGAGCACTTTATAGTAATTAATATTCGCTGATAGTGTGGTCAACTCAGGTCATTTTTGTTTTTGTATAGAAATTGGGAGAATATAATGAATACTAACGCGTCAGGTTTTGTCGGGAAATGGCCAAGCGTATGTGAATTGATAGGCTCGGTCGGACTATCCACTATGTTATACTCGAGTTTGTTATCAAGGTGACCACACTATTTTTCCGCTCATCCGTGTTCGCACATCTCCCGGTATTTGCCAGCTATCATCTGTTTCCATCTTGTATACATAAATGCCAGTGGGAAGGTTATCGGGTTTCCAAAGCCATTCATTTCGTCCTAAATGCACTTTTGAATCCAAATGATATACCTGGTTGCCCGACTGGTTATAGATCTTTATACTAAACGACGATGGTGGGCCTTCCCCTTCAATATCTGCGAAAAAATGAAAGTCATATGAAGATGGGTTTGGCGATACACCCGCATCTGCGACGGTGGCTTCGTTGGTGATTCTGAAATTGATATGATATGGAGCCACACGATTGCCATTCATATCTGCTGCTTCGACGCGGAGATGATATCTGCCTTTTTCCAAATTAGCAATTGCAGGTAATTCTAAATCGTAATTATTGGGCGTACGAAGCAATCGTTGGCCTCCTGCAAGGTATATCCTGGTTTCTACGCAATTATCACAATCTTTTCTCAACCACACTTCAATTCCAGTAGTATCAGTTCGGATATTAAAAGGATTTTCATCAATGATCTGCAGTTTGATATTAGGCGATGGAGAAACCACATCGTTGTCAACCAACTGCCTGGAATCGACTTGAACAGTTAATACCGGTGGTATTTCGTCGGGATATACTTTGTAAGTGAAATTGATTTCGTTGTTGGACAAAGATTCCTCGGGGAGTTGCCATGCGTTAAAAAGGATGTTTATCCTATGCTCTCCAACCTGAGTAATTGTTGGGAAATTCATTTGAAATTGTTGTGAACTTTGGCCTCCGATGGTCAGATATTGGAATGACTCTTCGAGCAAATTGTTATTTTCAAAATGACGAATTCTTACTGCAACAGAATCTTTAAATGCAGCCGATGTGATATTGGAAACCAGTGCTTTGGCCTGGAAAATATCTCCTTCCCATATTCTTGGATATGGGATGCTTTGGTTGTAAACAATAAGCTCCGGCAATATCTCGGGGATCAGTGCATTGGAGTTATATGTAAATGCACGACTCTGTGAAGGTCTTTCAGCGTCTTCTACAATATAAACTCTCCAATAAATCGTTGTTGTTTCTTTTGTGGAAATCTGGATGGAATGTTTTGCCAAAAGATCCACAGCGTTCTCCGTCTTTTTTTCAGAATTCTTAAAATCAAGATTTTCACTCCATTCAAAAACCACATTTGAACCCTTTCGTTCGACGGGAATTTGAGCGACTAGTTCGATCGTCTTGGCACTTGTCGTAAAACCATTGGCAGGAAGCAAAGGACTCGCCCCGCCTTCCGGCATCAGATAGTCGATTTGATAGGTGTTATTGGTTTTGTCTTCCTCTGTCAATTTCACTTTTGGGTCAATACTGAAATCCCAGCTTTCTGTTCCCGCATATGGAAAAGAATTTGGTATTTTGAAGTTAAGCTTTGCGGAATTCTGAGGCGAGGGTAATGTGTACTGATATATATTTTCCGAGGTCGTACCTTTTCTCCTTTTGATAGTCAGGTCATAATTTTCCTTCCTGAAACGACCATTATTTTCAATAATCATCGAGACAGATATAGAGTCGCTCCAGGCGGAAAGCAGTTTTCCGGATGGAGTGCCGAATGTGACTGAGCCCGATTGAATAGTATAATCGGGCAATCGCGCTGGGAAAATCTTGATTGCCGGATCGCCGTGGAGAACCATCTGTTGCGCTGTAATTCCTTCCAACAAATTGGGATATCGTTGCAAATTCCTTCTGATGGCCTCTTTTTGAATGATACCAAACGGCTGACTGACAAATGCACTATCAGCCAACACGTCGTAAAATGAATCGGTATAATGCTTCAGATTCGCGGATATACCGTTAAAAGTATGAGCCAGAAAAAGAACAGAACCACGGTTGGGAGTTAAAATCCAGTCGTTGCTGAGTGCGGAACTGGAATAGAAAATACTGCCGGAAGCGCAGCCATTCACCAAAACTGCCGGAAAAAACGGTTCATTATCATACTGCCGCCGGTCATCGGTTACATATCCAATGTCAATATCTGTGACATCGACCGAAGAGTGCCCGAACATGGTGATCAAACCCGCTCCGTCATTGACATTCTTGTAAATCGGGAATTCTTCAACCGCTTCGTCAGTCTTTTTAGAAATCGTTGTCACCTTAGCCCCAATGCTACTGTTCTTGATTTTATTTTCAAATGAATTGACATATTCCTTAAAAACGGACAATTCAGCGATTGACCTGCCTCCGCTCAGGTGCAGCAGGTTTTTTCGCCAGGCCGCAGCATTAGGTTGGGCTTCCATCTTTTTGACTTTATCAAGATAATCCCGTATCTGTTGTGCTTTCGTAGCATTAAGCCGGCCGATAGGAACAAGGGGTACATAGATACTACTTCCTTCCAGGTTCATGGATAGTGCGAGGTCAGAACCTGGCCAACCAGCATTTGGGATCATATTGATGAGCCAGGCATCTGGCGTTCGTCGAACACTTTGCGGGTCAGAACCATGGCCGACCAAAAACACGAAACGCAGGGCCGTGTTTTTATGAAACCAGCCGATCATGTTCCTGAGTCCATGCGGTCCGGGTTCTCCATAATTAAACGTATTGAAAACCTCGTCTATATTGATAATGAAGGGATTATAACTACCTCCCTGCGCCGATTTGCGATAAGTGGCATAATCACTAACGGGATCCGAGCCAGCCGATAGTTCTCGTAGGGCGGGATGGCTTACAATCAGATAGTCGATGGCGGGTATATTCAGGTCAGTAAATTTGACAAGTCGGGGTGTCAGTATGGGGAGTGATTGTTTGACGGCGATGATCCTTTTTACACCATTAAGTGCTATTCCCGGATTTGCAGCGACTAACTTGACATTTGTCGCATCGGATATATCATAAAAACGCCAGTCATTGTTGTTCTGAATATTCCAGGTGGCGGGCTGAGTTTTGATATCAAAAAGGAATTCTTTCTGACTGAGATTCGACGGTAATATTGACGTCTGCGGATAGGTAAGTTTAGCCAGTGAAAGTGATACTGAGCCAGTATTGTTATGCGGCTTGATGGAGACTTTTATGGAGCCGTCAGCGAGTAAATTTTCCGATGAAAGGTTGATCTTTATCGTTCTTGAGTCATAATTGCCGATACTCATTGTGGTGACTTTTTGCGATTCGCCGCCAGCAGTTTCGGCTAAAATGTCAATTTGGTGATTGCCAGCAGATCTGCCCACAATCGTCAATTCCACGACGGCCATATTCATGTTACTCCGAATGGCCTCGGTTGTAGTAAAGACAGCCGTAAATTCTCTTCCATTCGAAATAGACTCGCCAGTCCAGCCTTCGCCTGTATCATATGTTGAAAGTACCGACCCGTTGTCAAAGTTGCTGGTAGCAGGATAGAAATTACCGACGGCATAAAACCGATTGTAGAGCAAAATGTTTTCTGCAAAATGAGAGTTGAGCAGACTGGAATTTGTTGGGGAAGAAGCCTCGGAGATTCGCTTTCCTGCAATCTCAGTGTTTTCCCAACCCAAAAAATACGCAGAAGTGTCAGAATATAAACTGAAATAAGTATGAGGGATAACTGCGGGAGGCACATATAGCGCAGTATCCCGCATCCCATCATTCCGCTCGCCATAGAATCCGATATAAGACAAAGTGCCTGATTCTGTTGCTTTTACCTCAATTCCTAATTCCTTTCCACGTCTGAATAATTGAAGGGAGGAAAGATAAATGGCCGATGGAGATATACCCGCCTTTTCGAGATCCTGAGGCGTAATATGATAAAACCCGGTCTGTGTTACAGGAATTCGAAGATAGCTTCGCCCGGGTTCGATCCACTCATTCCCATATACCCGCTGTGCAACAGCAACATTTCCGCAGCCTACTATGAATAGTAAAACGATGGCGAGGCGCAGATTTTTCCCGATCATACTCAATACTGTAAGGTGTTTAAACAACCACAAGTATATCCAGAGTGGTTAGTAAATGGCTTTTAACCAGGTAGATAAAAGCACCTACAACTAACCGCTATGAGCTTGCAGCTCTCCGAACATAGACATTCATAGAAAACGAATATTGATGTCTTTCATCGGCTGAGTGGTATTCTGATTCTTCAATTTCCCATTCTTCGCTGCTAACGGGCGGGAAAATTGCGTCACCTTCAATGTGGGCATGAACGACGGTAAGGTACAGTTTTTCTGCCAGATGAATCGTTTGCCGAAATACCATTTCTCCACCCAGAATAAAAATCTCGTCTTCATCTGCAAGCAATTCGAGTGCTTCCTCAATACTGGTCACGAATACAGGTTCGTCACCAGGTTTTTTGTGGGAAGTCAGAATTACATTCTTGTAGGAGGAATGCAGGGCGTCAGGGGCCTCAAAACTTTTACGACCCATAATGAATGGCTTCCCATCGGTGGTCTTTCTAAAGTGCTCCCATTCATCGGGAAGATGCCAGGGTAATCTGTTGTGAATCCCAATCACATGGTTTTCACTCATGGCTGCAATCAGGTATATGTGTGTCGCCAAGACAAAATCAGCTAGTTTATTAAAGTTTCTAAAATAGAATTTTTAAACGGAAATAGATAAAATAAGTAACATTATTTACCGACCACACGATTATTTTGCCATTCATCCAAAGTTTAAAATTATTTTAGCATAGTACCTTGCATCACAAAGTACCTGAGTATACCTTTGTAATGTATTGTGGATAAAACCTTTACGACACCATGGACTTATTACACTTAATTAACTTATGAAACCGATATGAATATTGAAAATGCCCAAGTGCAGATGCGCAAAGGAATTCTTGAATTCTGCATTCTGCACATCATTTCCCGAGGGGAAGTATATGCCTCTGATATGCTGGATGAATTAACCTCAGCGAGGATTATGGTTGTAGAAGGAACGCTTTATCCATTACTTACCCGCCTGAAAAATTCCGGCTGGCTGGATTATAAATGGGTTGAGTCATCGTCGGGTCCTCCCCGCAAATACTATGTTTTGACAGACGAGGGAAAAATATTCCTCGATGCGATGCAGGCGACATGGTTTGAGCTCGCCGACTCGGTTGCTGTTGTCATCAAGCGATCCGAAGAGCTAAGCAAACAGCAAGCCACTCCTGACTCTAACTGATTAAAATAAAGATATTTGATTCTCAATCATGAAAAAGACCATAAGCATAAATATAGGTGGTGTAATCTTTCACATAGAGGAAGATGGCTACGAGAAACTAAAAAACTACCTGGCATCTATCCAGCGATATTTTTCTTCATTTGCGGACAGCAAAGAGATTATCTCGGATATTGAAGCGAGGGTAGCTGAGCGGTTTTTGAACAAACAAAAGGCTGAAAGCAAGCAGGTTATTTCGCTTGAAGACGTTGAAGAGCTTATTAAAGCAATGGGTACCGTCGCTGATTTTGAAGCGATAGAACAGGCTGAGGATATTTTGGCTGAACCGTTGGGCGTTTCAAACGGAGATGTCGGTGAACCTGCTCCATATACTCAGCCTTCTCAAGAAAAATCAGAACCGAAAAGAGAAGCAACGGCACCGACAACCGGGCCACGTAAGTTGTACCGCGACCTTCGCAGAAAACTTGTAAGTGGTGTTGCGGCTGGTTTAGCCAATTATTTCACCATTGACCCTATTTGGGTAAGGCTGGCGTTTTTATTCGCCGTTGTCGGCTTGCCTGCCGGCTCCGGAATGCTTGATCTGGACATGGAAGATGAATTTGGCCCATTCTCAGGATTCGTCGTTTTGACCTATATAGCCATGTGGATCGCTTTCCCAGGGTCTATGACTTTGGAAGAAGATTCGAAAGTAAAGAAATTTTACCGAGATCCCGATCGTAAAGTGGTTGGTGGTGTTGCTGCCGGAGTAGCTTCTTACTTTGGCCTTGATCTTGGAGTTGTTCGGTTTTTGTGGGTACTTTCTGTATTGCTTTTTGGTACAGGTTTAGTTATCTATCTGGTTTTGTGGGTGATATCTCCGAATGCCAATACTCTAACCGAGAAAATGGAAATGCAGGGGGAGCCCATTACGCTGTCTAATATTGAGTCCAATATTAAGCAGAACCTGGATCCCGATGCAAAGCCAGGAGAAGAGAATGTACTATCAAGAATTGTGTTGTTGCCCTTTCGCATTATCGGAGCGGTAATGAGTGCGCTGGGAAGTCTTTTGAGAGGAATCGGACCTGTACTTCGGATATTTTTTGGGATTATTCTTGTTGGAATCGCTTCTTTGTCCCTTTTTGGAATCATTGTCGCAGCAGCCGTTGCCTTTGGGTTAACTACAGTTGATTTTGACAATATGCCTGTTCCGTTCATGCTTTTCCGCGAAATGCCGGGCGTTCTGGTATTTTCGGGTGTTCTCCTTGCAGCAGCCCCCATGGTTATTTTGCTTTTGTTGGGTCTAACATTGCTGGCTAATCGTAGGATCGTTGGGCCATCTGTCTGGATTACAGTGGCTGGATTATTTATCGTTGGTATTATAGGAAGTACAATTGGCGGAATAAACTTTCAACAGAATTTTGCAAGACGCGGAGAAGTAACGAAAACCAAGTTCTTTTCTGTCCCTCAAAGAACGCTTCTCCTGGATCACCATGATGATTACGATGATGATTTTGTCGATCTTCATATTGTTCTGGAAGGGTATGAATTACAAGACAGTCTTAAATTGGAAACCACCTTTTCGTCCAGAGGAAGAAGCCGTGACGATGCGGAGCGTATTGCCGGTCAACTAGCTTATGATGTCTCGTTCTCCGACTCCACAATGACATTCGGAGAGGCACCTCAAAGTAATAAGTTGGGTAAATTCAGAGATCAGGATATTCACGCAGTGTTGTATCTTCCTTATAACAAGCAGTTTGCGATGACCCGGGACTTTTATTACTCTACTGAAGATTGGGGTAACAATCGTAAATATACTTCCAGATATAATTTGGATGACGTCAACTGGAAAACGCTGAGATGGGAAATGCGCCGTGATTCTGGTTTAATATGCATCAATATTCCAGCGGAGTCTATTCGTGAGGAAGAGGAGGAGGATAACGGACATAATGATAGCTACGAATACGACGACAATAGCAGTGAATTGAATTTGGGTGAAAGAGGATCGTTTATCAAGCAATTTCCGGTGAGTGAGTTTACCAAAATAGATATCGGCGGTGCTTACTCTATCATAATCAAACAAGGAACGGAATACTCTGTTTCGGCAGATGGCGTGGAGGAAGATGTTGATGACCTTAAAGTAAAAGTTGAAAACGGAGAGCTGACCGTTAGCAGATCCAGCAAGTTTTCTTTGTTCGATGGAAGAAAATGGAATCGTGTCGGCCTTATTATCACAATGCCTAAGATTGAAAAGCTGGATTTATCGGGAGCGAACAAAGCGCGAGTGACAGGTTTCAAAGGATTAAATACTTTGGATGTCGGAATCACAGGAGCTTCGAAAGCAGAGATCAATGTAGAAACTAATCAATTGAAATTGTCGGTTACCGGTGCTTCGAAGGCTACTTTGAAAGGTTCGGCAAAATCTGCAGAAATGGATCTGGCAGGAGCGTGTAAAGTAGAAGCGACCGAAATGAATATCCAGAATGCGGATGTATCAGCCTCGGGAGCATCGAAAGCTCACTTGGGAAGGGTTGCCAATATTGTTAAAAATGAAATCGGAGCGAGCAAAATAGAGGTTCAGGAATAGGAATTTTTTACAAACCTTTCAAAAGGTTGTGCAACATTTCGGGCTTGCTTTACATCTGTTAGTAAAATCAATGACCAAACTAAGTTTCCCAATGAAAAGAACGATCATCACATTTATCGCCGTCCTCGCTGTTACTTTTGCAGCCATCGCGCAGGACACCCGTAATTTCCCGGTGTCAGGTTTCAGACAATTAGCTATCGGCAGCGCCTTTAAAATTGAAGTGAAGCAAGGCTCATCATACAGCGTTTCCACGTCCGGAAGAAAAGAAGATCTGGAGGATATTCAGGCGACTGTGAAAGACGGAAGACTTAAATTGGGCTATAATAAAGACAACTGGAACAGAAACCGTAAGACTGTGACCGTCAATATTACAATGCCAGCTTTGGAAGGTGTTGATTTTTCAGGTGCATGCACTGCCCATGTCGGAAACTTCACCGGAGTAAAAAATATGGGTATCGATGTGTCAGGAGCATCGTCAGTTACCATGAGCTTCAAGGCATCCAAAGTGAGCTTTGATTTATCCGGAGCATCTAACCTTACCCTGACAGGATCGTGTGAAACGCTTCTTGGAGATGTATCAGGTGCATCCAGTTTCAAAGGAAGAGAGTTTTCAAGCAAGGACGTGACTATTGACGCGTCCGGTGCAAGTAGCGCATATGTAATGGCAAGTAATGTTGTTAACGCAGAAGCGTCAGGGGCAAGCAGTGTCAGATATTCGGGATCTGTAAAAGACATCCATTCCAGTACTTCCGGCGCGAGCTCCGTAAGAAGAGATTAATATATTTTTCACCATGAATGAGTAGAAGGCCGGCATTTTTGCCGGCTTTTTTATTTTGCTACAAAGTAATGAAGGCGCGAAGGTTGGTGTTGAATATATACCAGTTTGCTACACCTTAATTTTTGTCTTAATTCATTGGATTCCATTAGTTTGACGTCCCTGACAGCTAAAACCTAACACCTAAAAGCTGCAAATTAACCCAAGAGTAATATATTTACGATTCGTTATCTTCCTTCTGTCATTTGAACGTTATGAATTAAAAACTTCAAGGTTGTTTGCCGGAGAAGTAAATGAACTATTAAATGAGAGAATAAAATTGCTGATGAAGAAGTTTATACCACTATTATTGCTCGTTATCATATCTCAGGCGAGTTGGGCGCAGGGAAGAAGCAAGTTTGGAAACAGATATATTCCTCCTTTCGGAGTATTGACTTTGACCGGAGGCGTCGGCGTTGCATATTATATGGGCGACTTGCGTGACGGGGTGGATATGGCACATTTGGGATTGGGACCATCGGTTTCTGTCGGTGCGCTATATCGTCTGACCGAAAATGTGAGTGCCCGCGGTGAAGTTCGTTTTTACCAGGTAACCGCCGACCAGAAATATTCCAAAAATTATGAAAACAATCTGTCATTCCGCACGCGAAACCCGGATATTAACCTAGGTGTTCAGATTGATCTCTTTTCATTTAGCAGACAGGCGCGAATTAATCCGTATCTAATGGGTGGAGTTGGTGTTACCTATATGTCCCCAAAAGCTAAACTGGATGGAGACTGGTATAGTCTTGCTCCTATTACAACAGAAGCCGTAAAGTATAGTCGTTTACCTTTGGTTTTTACCGGTGGAATCGGAGTTTCAGTTCAGGCACGAGAAAGATTGAGTGTAGGTTTGGAGCTTTGCAACAACTGGGTAAAATCTGATTATCTGGACGATGTAAGCACCGTATATCCCAATCCTGACGCGCTTCCAAACGATCTGGCAAGAAGGTTGTCGGACCGGAGAGGAGAAATCGGTTTACCTGCTGCTACTGTTGGTGCGCCAAGAGGAAGTGCCAAAGTGAAAGATAGCTATTTGTTTTTTCAGGTCCGAGCGAATTATCTGATCGGAAACCGTGCTCAGGCCATTGAAAGAAAAAAGACGAGATGCCCCAAATTTTGATATAGTCTACCCATTGATTAATATGCTAAAGCCCAAGAAACCAGCTAATTCAGACGTTACAATGACCGAAATGGTATTGCCTAACGATACCAATACATTGAACAATCTGATGGGTGGGCGTTTGCTGCATTGGATGGATATCTGTGCAGCTATTGCTGCCCAAAAGCATTCCAACCGCATTGTAGTGACGGCTTCTGTCGACAATGTTTCTTTCACAGAACCTATTCGTCTGGGTAATATTGTTACGATGCATGCAAAGGTAACGCGCGCATTCAGTTCATCAATGGAAGTGCACTTGCAGGTATGGGCAGAAGATATCCCAGCTGGCGAGCGTGTTAGTACAAACAGTGCATTTTATACATTCGTCGCGGTGGATCAAAATGGCCGTCCCATTGAAGTTCCGGCTCTGGAACCTGAAACCGAAGAGGAGATTTCTTTTTATGAAAGTGCACTTCGCAGAAGGCAGCTCCGCCTGGTTTTGGCGGGAAGAATGAAGCCCTCCGAAGCAAATGAGCTCAAAGCACTATTTGACTCAGAATAATCCATTCCTTTGCCATAATTTTTGGTAATTTTGCAGCCATCATTTTCAAGAAAGTGTAGCACGGTAACATCTTTATCGACTGCTATGCGTTTGAATTCAATATATATAAAATGGCAAAACAGATAATTTTTTCGGATAAAGCTCCGGCTCCGATAGGTCCTTACAGTCAGGCAGTTAAGGTGAATGGTACTTTGTATGTTTCAGGTCAGATTGCTGCTGAACTTGCAAAATCCGGAGATATCAAAGCGGAGGCTGGTGTGGTAATGCAAAACATCGGACACATCCTTGGCGCGGCAGGTCTTTCCTTTTCACACGTTGTAAAATCTTCAATTTTCCTGAAAAATATGGATGACTTTGCTGCTGTGAATGAAATATATGGCAGTTTTTTCAAGTCGGAACCGCCCGCACGTGAGACTGTCCAGGTAGCACGCCTTCCCAAAGATGTGAATGTTGAGATATCTGTTATTGCAGTAGAATAATATCGACTGATCCGTCGCTCATCTCTCTTTTAGTTTTGATAAGTATTTAATGATCAGTAATTTATATTGAAAATACTATCGGCTAAATTTCAGGGAAATACTTAAATAGAAATAGATGATTGGTATTACCCAGTCATAACGGGTTCCAGGAATCCAGAAAATATAATAAAATGAGTAACTCATCGGTAAGAGTGCGCTTTGCACCAAGTCCAACAGGTCCGCTTCACGCTGGTGGAGTGAGGACTGCTTTATATAATTATCTTTTTGCCCGTCAACACGGCGGACAGATGTTGCTTCGTATTGAAGATACTGACCAGACTCGCTACGTTCCCGGAGCTGAGGAGTATATCATGGAAGCCTTGGAATGGCTTGGAATTGCTATAGATGAAGGTCCGCAAAGAGGTGGTCCTCATGCGCCCTATCGCCAGTCAGAGAGAAAACCGATGTACCGTGAATATGCTGAAACCTTGGTCGCAGAGGGAAAGGCATATTATGCTTTTGATACGGCGGAGGAACTGGATGCAATGCGCAAGAGAATGGAGGCTGCAAAAGTGGCAGCCGTTCAATATAATGCGATCACAAGAATGGAGATGACAAACTCCATCACGCTTTCTCCGGAAGAAACCAAAGCCAGGCTGGAGAGTGGAGAACCTTATGTGATCCGGATGAAAATCATGCCGAAGGAAGATATTCGTTTCAACGACTTGATTCGCGGTTGGGTAGTTGTTCATTCAAGTCAAATTGACGACAAGGTATTGTTGAAGTCAGACGGAATGCCGACTTATCACCTTGCCAACATCGTGGATGATCACCTGATGGGGATTACGCATGTGATCAGAGGTGAAGAGTGGTTGCCGTCAGCACCATTGCACGTATTACTTTACCGGTATTTCGGTTGGGAAAAAACGATGCCTCAGTTTGCGCACCTCCCGCTTTTGTTAAAACCTGATGGTAATGGAAAACTATCGAAAAGGGACGCAGATTTGGGCGGGTTTCCTATTTTCCCGCTGGAATGGACCGACCCCGTTACAGGCGACAAGGCTAAAGGCTTCAGAGAAGAAGGGTATATGCCTCAAGCGACTGCTAACTTCCTGGCCCTATTGGGTTGGAATGCCGGTACTGAACAAGAAATTTTCAGCATGGAGGAAATGATTAAATCCTTCAGTTTCGAACGTGTTCATAAAGCAGGGGCTCGTTTTGATATCAACAAAGCCAACTGGTTCAATCAGCAATACTTAAAACAACGGTCAGAAGAATCGATTGTGGAGGAGGTTAAACCGCTCTATGCTTCCCGTGGCCTGGGTGTAAGCGATGCTCAGGTGACTCAAATTGTCCATTTGTTGAGAGAAAGAGTTCATTTGGCTAAAGAAATAGTAGATGAGTCGCTATTTCTCTTTTCATTACCTGTAGAATATGATCAGGATGTAGTTATCAAAAAATGGAATGAGGAAGCGGTTAATGCGATTTCCGGTTTTGCCGACGCATTAAAAAATGACGGAGGGGAATTCGTTGCAGATCATATCAAATCGGTACTTTCGGCAACGATGGAATCGTTGGGTATCAAGATGGGGAAAATCATGCAGGCATTGCGTCTGGCAGTGACCGGACAAGGTGCAGGCCCCGATTTGATGATCATTATGGAGATTCTTGGTAAGGAAAACGTAATAAACAGGCTCGAAGTGGCACTGGCGCGTTTGCCAGCGCAGATCCGATTGGCATAAATTTAATGAGCGATTGAGTGAATGCGGGGAAACTGGCCAGGATGCATTAATCTCATTTTGGTTGAAAGCAAAAGATAAAATATCCCAGCTGATATACCTAAAATTTTTTCCGCGTAACTCAGCGAAAAGCTCCAGTCACTCTGCGTTTAAACCACCAAAAGCTCAAACTCATCCACACAATCACTCATTAAACTATGGCAAAAAAGAAAGCGACTGATACTTCGAAACCATCTTCTGAAAAGCCAAAGGTGCACAAAGACCTGGATGGTTTTGATATAAAAATCAACTCGTTCGGAGAGATAACGACCAGTTTTGATATGGATCGGATCAACGAGTTTTTAAATAAGAATGTGGACGATAAAAAGCTTCGCGACAGGGAAGATATCCCTGGCCGCAAAACTCGGAAGTCTAAAAAGAAGGTTGAGGAGAACGAGGAAGAGGAATAGTCACGCGGACAGTCTTATTAGGTTTGTAACACCTGACAAGTCTCAAATGAGGTTAACTCTAGTTTTGAACATACTTTATACCTTGGAATAATATGAATTCACACGAAATTGATTACAAAATCATTGGTGACGATATTCAAGTAGCAGAAATTGAGCTTGATCCCAATGAGACCGTTATTGCTGAGGCCGGCGCCATGCTTTTTATGGAAGACGGTATACAGTTCGAAACAAAGATGGGAGATGGCTCTGAGCCAAACCAGAGTATAATGGGTAAGATTTTTCAGGCCGGTACTCGAGTATTGACGGGAGAATCGCTATTCATGACGCATTTTACAAACCGTGGAGTTGGTAAAAGAAAAGTGGCTTTCTCCGCTCCATATCCGGGAACGATTATGCCGATTGATCTTTCCAAGATATATGGCAATGAATTGATCGTTCAAAAAGATGGCTTTTTATGTGCTGCCAAAGGTACGAGTATGAAGATCCACTTTAATCAACGTTTTGGTTCAGGTCTTTTTGGTGGAGAAGGCTTTATATTACAGAAGCTAAAAGGTGACGGAATGATCTTCGTTCACGCGGGTGGCGTGGTGATGGAGAAACATTTAAACAATGAGACTTTGCGCGTAGATACGGGCTGTGTGGTCGCTTTCGAGCAATCGTTAAGCTTTGATATCCAGCGTTCAGGTAGTTTGAAATCGATGGTTTTTGGCGGGGAAGGTATGTTTCTGGCGACTTTGCGAGGAACTGGTCGTTGCTGGATTCAGTCAATGCCAATATCTAAGCTGGTGCAGAGACTATCCGTCGGCGGCCCAAATTCCAAAAAGGAAAGCGGATCGATTATCGGCGGATTAGGAACCTTGTTTGAGGATTAATATCTATCAGGCGAAAGCTTTGATGTTTGAAAGGCGGTTGTTTCTGTATTGGAACAATCGCCTTTTTTATTTCAGAACGCGTGTTAATACAGGTTACAGGAATTAGTAATTCTGATATATATCATACGAATCAATTGTCCGTATTTTTCTGGCTTTAGGAAAGGTATGACCCAATATAGTTTTAGGTGTCTGATTAGTCTGGGTGATGACGTACTTTATTTTATTTTCCTGAATGAGGCTATCAAGTTTTCTGTAATCAAAGGTGCGATTTCTGTTGCCGAGGAAGACAATATCAGCAAATGGCGCAATTGTATTTTTGAACAGAAAATGTTTTAGATAATTTCCGTCCATTCCGTCTGACTCTGTTAGGTATACGTACTGGTTGTCTTCTAGTCCTAAATCGACTTTAAGATATTGAGCGACTCTATTTTGTTCGATATACTGAGATTTGAAGCTCTCTAGCGGAATGGCAGTGTAACGCATGTAAACAAACAAAAGACAGTGAACGGCTACAATCCCTAAATAAATGAAAGCGGATAGTTTTAGAAGATTATTTTCCATTGACTCGTTATTGTATTTTTTCGAAAGAAAAATAACAATCTGGGTCACTGACACCACCAGGTATCCTTGATAATACCCAACTCCTGACCCAATTTTGAAGGCAATAATGGTAGAGAAAGTGAAGAAGGTAATGCTGGAAATAGAGAGGAATTGAAGGAATTTATCTTCAGAATTTCTGATACTATATATAATGCAAACTAAATTTAAAGCGATTAAAGGAGCAAATTGGAATAGTAATCGTTGTAATGTCCAGTCATAAAACCAATTCCAACTTATGGAATTAGACACTCCGCCTACGATGTTGAGAAAAAAGGAGGCCAGGGAAGGAATGGGCAAAACCAGTAAGTAGACAAGAAAAAAAACGATACCGAATCCAAACAATTTTAAAAAATGGATCCACTGATTTTTCGATATCAGGTAAATTCCAATGCTTATGCAAAGTGTAGCTCCATTTTGCTTCGTAAAAAAAGCGGTAATTCCGATTAATATCGCCGCTATCCACCAAACATTTTCTTGATTTTCTTCGCTAATAGCTTTGTGAACAAATGCAACGAAAATTGTGGTAAGGAAAAAAAGCAGACTGTCTGGTCTTGAGCTGGTCAGAAACCATTGAGATAGAATTTGGAAGATGAAACAAGCGGCAAGAATGGCGGTGGGTTTACCGATTTTTACTCTGGTGTAAAGAAATAGACCGATTATTAAAGAACCCGCGATTGTGATCAGAATGGAGGTAAATCTGCTAACAATGAATACTTTATGAACTTCTTCGGGCGCGACGCTCAATATTTTTGCTGCACTGGATATCAATGAAAAATAGAGCGGTGTGTATTGACTGATTAAAAAGGGGATTTCCTGAGGATCGGTATAGATCGGGAGGCCGGCAAGTTGACGCTGAATAGGGAGAATGGTGCTTCCCTCGCTTCCGGAAATATCGGGAATGAAACTAACCGAAATATAGAGTTTTAAGACAACCAGTAAAAAGCAGATAAATAGACTGAAGAAAGATACCAGTGCAGGAACACTTCTTTTTAAGGAACAAGGCATATAAGATCGTTAGTGGTTAGGTATGAAGTTCGTTTTACCGCCACGACTGCCAATTTTTGAAATTGCGGAAATCCGGGCTTATACGTCGGGCTGTTTGGGTGCTGCTTTTTCCGTTTTTGGCTCTAAAACAGAGATTGTTTTAATCAAATGACCAAATGTATGATTAAGACTGCCCAAATAGTTAATTATTGAGATAGTATATATTGGTAATAAAACGTTTAATTATTACTAATTATGCAGTAATTCAAGATTTAGTTTGCTTGTGTGTCAGCTTTGCTATGCGGAACCCAGGGCGCTGCAACTGGAGGTGGTTATGTTGAAATTTTAAAATCAATAGCATCGCTATATCTTCTGCCTTACAGAAGGACAACAAAAAACGCCTTCCCCAATTCAATGGAGAAGGCGTCTTCTTAATTTAATCCCTATTAATTATACCCCGGATTCTGAGGTGTAAGATTCGGGTTGTTTTTCATTTCCTGAACACCCAATGGGAACAAAAGGTGTTTTTCCTGTAATGCCACACCAGCACCAACATTCAGGTTCAAGTGACCTACGAAGTTGTCAAAACCTTTAGTTTTTTCGTTGAACACTTTCCGCAGACGTACCATGTCAAACCAGGTAATACCTTCGTAGCAGAACTCGTACCAACGTTCTCTCCATACAGCCTCTCTGAAAGATGCCTGACTGAAAGTGCCTAACGCAGGAGTTGTAAGAGTTGCCCTGTCGCGAATCATTTTGTAAGCATCATAAGTTTCCTGTGTTGGACCACCTACTTCGTTTTGCGCTTCAGCAAAAATCAGCAAAACCTCTGCGTAGCGAATCAATGGAACGTTCAGGTTGTTGTTACGCGTTCCCGGAACTCCCTGTGAGCCATTAGCGGTTTGGTTGAAGTGTTTGAATACATAAGGAGCACCCAAATCAAATTTCGCACCATCACCATTCGTGAAATAGGTTGTATAGAACCATCCTTCCTGATCCTTGGTTCTCAAATCGCCAGGTTCAAAGGAACCGTAAAACGAAGGTGTTGGAATAGTACTTCCCGTTCCTCCCGGACCTGAATAAGTCACAGGTTTGAAGTTAGGATAGTAGTCACCAAGTGGATTTCCAGCTACAGCTACGTTGTATTGAATCTGGAAAATGTGTTCCAATCTGTTTTTCAGGTTTTCCTGGTGAACCTGCTTGTAAGTTGGGAATAACGCGATAGAAGCAGGATTTGCTTTTGCGTAAGTAATTACCTCTAACGCCTTATCAGCAGCCAGCTTATAATACGCTGCTCCTTTGCTTAAAGGAAAGCCTGCCATAGTAAGGTAAACTTTCGAAAGCAAAGATTTAACGGCCATCTGAGTAGCACGACCCGTTGCGTCGGTAACAGGTAGCCCTGCAGCCTCAGCAGCTTTCAAATCTTCAACGATCAAATTATAGACGTCTTCTTGTTTCGCACGAACAGGTAGGAAGTCTTCTGATGCGGCAGTTTGTGGTTCTGTTACCAAAGGAACATCGCCCCAAAGACGCACTGCATAGAAATAGGCCCAGGCGCGAAGGAATCTAGCCTCTCCAATTAACTTTACCTGTTGAGCCTCGGTAGCAGGTGCAAGGAACGGAATTGTAGGGATTTTGTTTAGTGCCAGGTTGGCATTGGCAATCATCCGATAAATTCCGTTATACCAGTTAACGATATGGGCAGTGTTACCATCATATGTTAAAGAATACAAGTTGTTCAAATCTGAGTTTTGACCTGTTTCAGTCGTAGCAGTACCAGTTACTGCTTCGAGCATTTGCCAGTTAGCAGAGAAAATACCAGCTCCATCGCCATAAAAGCGCATTCCGGCATATACTGACGCTACAGCAGCTTCAGCGTGGTCAGGAATGGTGTAAAAGCTTTCCGGAGTAAGGTTGGATGGATCTTTCTCATCAAGGAAGTCGGAGCAACTCGTTGGCCCGAGCAACAGAGAGCCCGCAACGAAAATCTTCGCGATACTTTTTATATTATATAACTTCATAATTAATGCTTTTTTAAATTTAACAGGATTGCCTATCCATTAAAGTGCAATTTGCAAACCGAATGTGTAAGTAGTCGGTTTTGGATAACCGTGCCAGATCATACCCTGAGAGAACACGTTGCTGTTTTGATCACCATTGGTCGGTGTAACTTCAGGATCGCCATGTGGGTATTTCGTAAGTAAGAAGAAGTTTTGAGCCGAAACATATAGTCTCAATTTGCTCAATTTCATCTTGCTAACCATTTCCGATGGGAAGTTGTAACCCAAAATTGCATTTCTACCACGTAGGAATGATCCGTCAAATACCCAGTGAGAGTCAACGTTTGTTACGTAACCCGCACGTGTTTCTCTGATCTGTGCTACAGGCGTATTCTGGTTTGTAGGAGTCCATGCATTTAACACAGTAGTGTAGCTGTTTGCGATAGCCTGACGGTCTTCACTTGGGTGAAGTGTCATATCCAGAACGTCATTTCCATATGAATAGGCAATGTCAACAGTCAAGTCCAGTCCTTTGTATCTCAACGTATTACTGAAAGATCCCCAGCCTTTAGGGCTTCCGTTTCCGATAATGCTACGGTCGGCATCAGTAATTGCCTTATCTCCATTGAAATCCTTGTATTTGATATCACCCGGCAAAATGGTCAGGTTATTACGGTAGCTAGTAAATTTCGCAGCTTCGTCTCTCTCTGCTTCGCTCCATGTACCCAATCTTGTAAGACCCCAGAAAGATCCAACTGGCTCACCGATACGGATAATACCTGTTTGGTTAGTGAAGTTAGGCCCACCCACACCGAAGATATCTGAAGGTGTCGCAAGAGATAAAACTTTGTTTTTGTTCAGGGAGATGTTAAAGTTGGTTGTCCAGCTGAAATCACCATTTTCGATGTTAACAGTATTCAAGGCAAATTCAAAACCTTTGTTCTCCATCGAACCGATGTTCTTTCTGATTACCGCATAACCGCTTGTACGTGGTACCGGCGCATCCAGAAGCATGTCTGTAGTTTTTCTATGATAGTAATCCGCTTCAAGAGAGATTCTTCCTTTCAGGATGCTGATTTCTAAACCTGCGTCTGTTTGAGCGGTTTTTTCCCATTTCAAATCGGGGTTGGCCAAACGGTTAATACCGGTACCATTCACACGTCCGTCGTTGTAAATCGTAGCATAAGTTGAACTTAGCAATGACAGCGATGAATAAGGAGGAATTTCGGAGTTACCAGTCAAACCGTAGCTAGTACGAATCTTAAGGTTCGAAATGATCGGATTGTTTTTCAGGAACTCTTCATCTGACACCTTCCATGCCAAGGCAGCTGACGGGAAGAATGCAAATTTATGGTTGTCCCCGAATTTAGATGAACCATCCGCACGACCTGTTACTGTGAAAAGGTATTTCTCTAAAAGCGTATAGTTTAAACGACCGAAATATGAGTTAAATGCAAAACGTGAAGCTCCTGAACCAGAACTCGGCAACGTTGCACCTGCACCTAAGTTGTTGAATGTGAAGTAATCCGTAGAGAAGTTACGTACACCTGCAGCCGTCGTTGACACATTAGTTTCCTGCCAGGATATACCTGCAAGGGCATTGATCGCATGAATTCCGAAAGTTTTGTTGTAGGTAAGGTAATTTTCCCATGACCAGAACATTTCCTTGCGGTTATCTTTGCTTGCAGTTCCGTTTTCAGAAATAGCCAGTGTTCTTGTTTGAGACTGGTTTACTTCCTGATTAATCACGTTAACACCAAGGATCGAACGCAATTCCAGGCCTTTGGCAAGAGTCAGGTTTCCGTACAAGCTACCAAGTGTAGTTTGAGTGTTAACAATATATTTTCTGCCATTCAAACGGTGAATGGAACTGAATGAACCTTCAGCCTGTGGATAGTCACGGTTGTTTGCATAAACGCCGTTAGGGTATTTTACTGGTAGGAAAGGGAAATCCTCTACCATTTGACGTGCAACCGCATCGTTGATATCGACAAGGTTTTCAGATTGATTGTTGTAGCTCAATGTAGCACCAATTTTCAACCATTTCTTCACCTGATCGTCAATACTGAACCTTGTAGCGTAACGTTTCAGATATGATTTTTGAATCAAACCCTGATCGTCGCGATAGTTAAGAGATAGCGCGTAGGTAGTTTTGTTATTACCGCCACTAAAGCCTAACTGATGATTTTGAGAAATTTTATTCTGTGTGGCTTCCTTAAACCAGTCCGTATCGTAGTTAGGTTTGTAGCTACCATCTGAAGCCAAAGTGAATACATCCGGGTGCGCTACGCTGAAGTTTTTTCTGCGTACTTGGGGATCAAGGTTAGCATACTTTCCGGAAGCCCAGCCTGCAGGGTCATACTTCTCAATGTTCTTATATGCCAGATCCTCAGTATCCAGATACTGCTGTGCATTTAAAGCATGAGGTCTTTTGGGTCCGATAGTGGGAACGCTCAAATCCATGTTATATGTAATTGTGCCTTCCCCTGCTTTCCCTTTTTTTGTCGTGACCATGATAACGCCATTTGCACCTCTCGCTCCATAGATCGCTGTCGAAGAGGCGTCTTTTAGGATCTCTACAGAAACGATATCATTTGGGTTGATATAGTCAATCGCAGAACTGTATTGGTTCTGCGTTCCCTGAGGAAGCATTACTCCATCCACCACGTAAAGCGGATTGTTGGATGAGTTAATTGAGCTAAATCCACGGATACGTACATTAGTACGGCCACCCGGACGACCTGAGTTAACGTTTACCTGAACTCCCGCTACTCTACCAGCCATGGCCTGGTTGAGTGAAGGAGTTGGACGCTCACGAAGTTGTTCTTCTTTTACAGAGCCTACTGCACCGGTTAAATCAGATTTTTTGGCTGTACCATAACCGATTACAACAACTTCACTAAGTGCTTTAATATCAGATTCGATGGCAACATCCACAACACTTTTGTTGCCTACGATAACTTCCTGTGATATAAAGCCTACAAAACTAAATACAAGAGTAGAGCCTTGATCAGCCACATTGATCGTATAATTTCCAGATCCGTCGGTGGTAGTACCTACGCTTGTTCCTTTCACAACAACGTTCACGCCCGGAAGACCATCTCCGTTGCTTTTGTCCGTAACTTTTCCTTTGATGGTTCTTTCGGCTACTATGGAACTTTTGAAGTGACGTGATTCTTCGTTTTCAGCTAATTCCTCTGCAAAGGCGGGAGACGCCATTACCAGCATCAGGGGAATTAACTTCGTTTGCACACTCCGGTAAAAGAGTTGAGCAGGTGAGGTAGTAATTTCTTTCATTGTTAGGTAAGTTTTTTTGAATGTTCACTTGAGTTTGTGCTTACGAATAAGCTGGTTAGGAAAAAGGTTTTAGCATAGAAAAGATTTAGAATTACACATGATTTAATTAAACTTGTTGTTAATAAAATTATATTTTGTTTTGGTTAAATTGATTAGACTCAGGGTGTCAGGATGACCATCAATTTTGTATTTCACTCAGATTTTGGTGTCATGAAGCATTTAATCACCATGTGGTGATCAAAGAAGATTTTCAATATTAAGCCAATTAACATTAAGATTTCAATACAACCACGAAAAAATTGAAAGAATGCTCGTGCAAACGTTTGAAAAAAGTACCTGATAGTAGATACTTCGTATATTTAAATAAGTATCTATTGGTTACATTTGTAGGAATGAATGTTATGCAAAATTGCTTTAATATGAATTTTTCAAGTTAGTCAGAAGAAGTGGTACGAATCGCGTCAAACGGACACGTATGAAGGATTTTGCATATTTGAAGAATGATTGCAAGTGATATTCAATGGGCATAAAAAAGGCGGATAGTGATCTACCCGCCCCTTTAAGAAATAGCAGAAGATTGTTATTCCAAAACCACCGTCATTCCCGTTTTCACAGACTCATCACAAGCGAAGGCAATCTGCAAACTCATCACTGCATCCTGAAGGTGATCTGTTAAATCGAGGTCCTCAGTTACTGCTTTAAGGAAATATCTTTGCTCACGGTTACACAGCTCCTGGTGATCTGGCTCGTCGGTCAGGTTAATCCATGTGTCTTCTTTTACGAATTCATCTTCCGAATTCAATTCAGCATGATGAACTCTTATGGATTCAGTTTTTGTATGAGCTTCCACCGAAGAAGATTTGCCGCTGCCGCCTGCATCCTTTGCAACGATCGACACAGAGCCTTTTGGCCCGATAACGTCCTTCACAAAAAACGCTGTTTCACTGATCATCGGCCCCCAGCCAGCTTCATACCAGCCCACCGATCCATCTTCAAACCATATCTGCAGTTGACCGTAATTATAATTTCCATCTGGAATATCGTCAGTCAAACGCGCTCCGATGGCATTTACACGAAGCGGTTTCGAACGGGTCATCTGGCACATTACATCTATATAATGTACTCCGCAATCCACGATAGGGCTGAGACTTTTCATTAGGTTACGGTGAACACCCCACATATACCCGTGGCTTTGCTGATTGAGATTCATACGCATCACCAGAGGTTTGCCAAGATTTTGAGCCTCCTGAACAAAACGTTCCCATGAAGGATGTTGACGAAGAATATATCCCACTACAACTTTTTTACCAGCTAATTTCGCTGCTTCCACAACTCTCTTGGCTCCTGCAACTGTATCAGCAAGCGGTTTTTCAATAAATACATGTGCACCGCTTTCCAAAGCTTGAATCGCGAAGCTTTCATGGGTATCCGGGTAGGTTGAGATACAAACAGCATCAGGTTTTGTCTCTTCCAAAGCCTGCGTATAGTCATTGAAGAGCGCATATCCACCGCCCAGTTTTTCATTTAATACTTCCTTGCTTTTTCCTGTCGATACGATTCCGCAAATCTCGAAACCGTCGAGCAATTGATATGCAAAGGCGTGTGACGCCCCCATGTTTCCACAGCCAACTACCAAAACCCGCAGCGGCGATTCATTTTTTAAATCAGACATAGTAACTCGTTAAATATGATACTTTGATGGGTTTGAGGAATGACCAGGCATTTTTTGAACCTAATAAGTAACAAAATTAAGTATTTAATTTCGTTAACGGATGCCCGACGGTACTTGCTTTCTATACCTCAAAATCTCCTTTTACAAGAAATTATACCGTTCAATAAGAAAGTGACAAAATTCCGGTAGAATTAGTTTTAAATTTGATTTTAAGATTATACAATTTGCGATAAAATTTATCTCACCTAACTAATGGTAATGCCGGGTAAAAATGCTACTACTTTGCAGCAGAGTCTTTCAGTTGCGCTTTTATTTTTTGTCACCACCGTGTACTCTTACGGGCAGCAGGATTTTAAACCCAAGTTTGGTTTGATTGACAGGGCCTCGTTGGAAATGACGGCTTATCCGGGCGACAGCACAGCCGACGCGATATACTTGTATGACTATGGAAACGTCAATTACCTATATGATCAGAACATCGGGCTCGTGATGGAGCAGGAGTTTTGGGTTCGAATCAAAATCCTGAAGGAGTCGGCTCTGGAACGGGCATCAGTTTCGCTTTCGTATTACGCTGGAGGCAATCATAATGATCGTGAGTCAATAACGGAGTTGGCCGGGTTTACGTATAACCTGGAAGGGGGACAGATCGTAACGACAAAAATGGATAGGAAGTCAGTCAAATCAGAAAAGCTTTCTGCAGATCTGACCGCCGAAAAATTCAACCTTCCGAACGTAAAAAAGGGGTCTATTATCGAGTATCGATTCACGAAAACCTCACCTCTGGCCACAAGGAACAAACCTGAAACCTGGAGATTTCAGGGAGATGTACCTTTCCAGTGGAGTGAATTCAATATTAAGATCCCTGCTTTCCTGAGTTATAAAATGAATATGGGTGGGTATTTGCCTCTTTATAAACGTGAAAGCGAGGCTATTCATTTGAGTGTGGGTCATTCAAAATATGATGGTCCCGGCCAATCATACCGGTTCATCGTGAAAGATGCACCTGCTTTTAGAAAGGAACCCTTCATTACCACGGCGTCCGACTATCTTTCCAAAATCAGCTTTGAATTGTCGGGGGTATATGTGCCTGGCGAAATAACTAAGGACTTTTCGCAATCTTGGGATGATGTCGACAATACCTTGAGCAGAATGCCGTGGTTTGGTGTGCAACTTGAAAAGAGCACCTATTTGAAAGAAATAAGAGATGTAATAAAGAACAAAACGCAGGATCCGGCAGAGCGAATGGCACTCGCCTACAGCTATATCCGAAAAACCATCAAATGGAACGATGAATACGGACTTGGCTCAGATGATGGTGTAAAGAAGGCCTTTGATAACAAGAAAGGGAATGTAGCCGAGATCAATTTTATGCTGATATCTCTGCTGCGGGAGTTGGATATAGAGGCAGACCCGGTTGTGTTAAGCACCAGGTCGCACGGTATGGTAACAGAAGCAATACCTTTGCTTAATGCCTTTAACTATGTTATTGCCCATGTTAAAATCGGAGAAAAAGAACATTTGCTGGACGCGACCGATCCATATGTAAAAATGGGAATGCTCCCACAACATGCATTAAATGGCTTGGGCAGACTGTTGCCTTCGAAGGGCAAAGGAAGTTTTATCGATATAGTTCCTGTTGACGGCGATACAAAGCTGGAGATGATCAACGCCTCATTTGATCCGAAAGCTGGTGTGATAAAGGGTATTTTCTCACAATCTTATTCAGGGTATGAGGCCTTGGACTGGCGAAGTGAAAATGCAGGCAAATCCGAGGAAACATATATCGAAGAGCTGAAAAAGGAAGTGCCGGAGTGGAAAGTATCAGATGTAAAAGTGACCAATGATCTTGAAAACCTTACTTCCAACGTCAAAGTTGCGGCGAGTTTTGAGTTAGAAAATGAGAATGGGTCTGAAGAAATATTTTATTTTAATCCGTTGCTTCAAGGTCGATGGACAGAAAATCCTTTGAAGGATGCAGAACGCATATATCCAATGAATCTTCCATGTGCGATGAAGCAGACCGTTATTTGCAATTTTAGAATTCCGGAAGGATATAAGGTAGACGAATTACCCAAAAGCGAGATGTATACACTTCCTGAGAAGGCAGGGCAATTTTCCTATCAAATCAGGGTGGATAACAATACGCTGCAATTGAATAGTACGGTTCAACTTAACAAATTGGTTTTTTTGGCAGAGGAATATCATGACGTAAAACTGCTGTTTGATAAGGTGGTGGAAAAGCATGCTCAGGCAATCGTATTTAAAAAAGCATTATAAAAATCAGCCTGATATGAAAAAGACATGTTACTGTTTAATCTTGCTTGCAGGACTGAATACTCACTCCTATGCTCAGGGAGAATTTAACGCATCCAAAATCAAACCGGAACTATTGAAGGATGCCGATGCGGTGATCCGTTTGCAGGAATTGGTATATGATATTCAAAGTCCTGCCGAAGCTAGAAAGCAGTTTAGGCAGGTGATTACTATCCTGGATGAAGCCGGTGAAGAGAGTTACCGGGAGCATATGGTGAGTTATGATAAATTTACCCGCATTTCCGATATATCTGGGGTGATATATGATGCAGAGGGCAAAGTGGTCAAAAAGATCAAAAATGCTGATATCAAGGATTATAGTGCATCAGGTGACAGTTATACAGATAATCGGGTCAAGATAATTGAGTTTGGTAAAAAAAGTTATCCATATCCATTCACCGTTGAGATCTCGTATGATATACATGACAAGAACATGATGTTTTTCCCCAGCTGGCAGCCATATGATGGCGACCGCACGGCTGTTGAAAAATCAACATTTATTGTTAAAGTACTTGACTCATATTCGTTCAGATATAAAGAAAAGAATGGAGCAAAAGCCGCGGAAAAGTCGAAAGATAAAGAGGGTAAGAATGTATATCAATGGTCATTGACTGATCAGGCGGTTATCAAATCAGTCCCTTATTCGATTCCAGTCAGAGATTTATATCCGATGGTAATTACTGCGCCATCTGCTTTTGAGATCCAGGGATATTCGGGAAGCTTTACGAGTTGGGAAGACATGAGCAGGTTTTATTACACCCTCAATTCCGGTAGGGATGTATTGCCTAAATCGACTGCTGACGAAATAAAAACACTTCTGGCCGGAGCGAAGACAGAGAAGGAAAAAGTAAACCGCATATATAAATGGATGCAAGGCAGGACCAGGTATTTCAGTATCCAGTTGGGAATTGGTGGTTGGCAAACCATCGATGCAACGACAGTGGCCACGAAAGGATATGGTGACTGTAAAGCACTCACAAATTTTACGCTGGCCTGCCTCAAGGAAGCAGGTGTGCAAGCATATGGTGCGCTGATTCTTGCAGGTAAAGAAAGAGAAATTAATACTGAATTTCCGGCAAGTCAGTTTAACCATATCATTGCCTGCGCCATCGCTGATAAAGACACTGTTTGGCTGGAATGTACCAGTCAAACTAACCCGCCCAATTATCTTGGGAGTTTTACAGGCAACCGCCATGCGCTGCTAGTGATGCCAAAAGGTGGAAAACTTGTTTCTACGCCAACTTATGAAGCAATCGTCAATTCAAAACGAAGCAACTCGCAGGTTGCACTCGACGATGCTGGCAAAGGGAAAATTGTATCGACAACCATTTACACTGGTCTTCAGCAGGAATATCGTAAATCCCTGATTGAAAACGTACCCAAAGACCAGCAAAAGAAATGGCTTCTCAATAACATCGATCTGCCAAGTCTGGATCTTACGGCATTTGAATTTTCGCCGGGATATGCCAATGGGCCAATTCTTACTGAAACCTTACAAATGAATGCTGGAAATCTGGCCGGAAAAACTGGCGCGAGGTTATTCCTTAAACCAGCAATTATGACCCGTTCTATGGAACTTCCGGTTGCGGAGCCGAGAACTGTGGATTTCTATTTGCCTTTATCGACATACAACTTCGACGATCGGGACAGTCTGACATTCGTGCTTCCGGAAGGATATAATCCGGAAACCAAATTGCCGGAAGCAAAGGTGTCGAGTCAGTTTGGAGAATATCAGCTGACATCATCACAAGTAGAAAATAAAGTAATATACCAACGCAGGCTGACTATGAAGGGAGGGCGATATAATGCCTCCCTTTATCCAGCATGGATCGACTTCCTAAAAGCGATCCGTAAGGCGGACCGGAGCCAGATTGTTTTGGTAAAAAAATAGTCAAGCATACATATTTTGCGGAAGAGGGTGCCTGGAGAGGCGTCCTCTTTTTTTATTCGGGTGAAAATCGGTTAATTATTGATTAAAAGATGACTAATATTCTTCAATTGGATCTGCTACTTTTGAATACGATATAGTTAGAACTTGGTCTAAACATAATTGCAACTATGGAAAAAGAATTGTGGCAAGGGATTTTCCCAGCTTTGGTAACTCCTTTTACAGCGGATGATCGCGTAGACTTCGAGCTTTTTGGTAAAAATCTTCACGCTCAGGTAGAGGCAGGAATCTCCGGGGTAATTATCGGTGGATCCTTGGGAGAGGCAAGTACACTCACTTCTGAAGAGAAATATGAGCTTGTGAAATATGCTAAAAATGTGCTGCCAGCGGGAATGCCGGTTGTATTATGCATTGCAGAACAATCGACGGCCGTAGCGGTTGGTATCGCAAAACAAGCGGAATCAATTGGTGCAGACGGATTGATGGTTTTGCCTCCAATGCGCTACAAGGCTGACGACGAAGAAACGGTTACGTATTTTAAAACCATTGCGACGAGTACTTCTTTGTCTGTAATGATATATAATAATCCGGTTGACTATAAAATAGAAGTAACGCTGGATATGTTTGAAGAGCTGGCAACAGTTTCTAATATACATGCCATTAAAGAATCGACACGTGATGTAAGCAATGTGACGCGTCTGTTCAATCGCTTCGGTGACCGCTTCAGGATTTTCTGCGGAGTTGATACCCTGATTATGGAGGAGGTGATGTTAGGTGCAGACGGTGTCGTGGGAGGATTGGTTGATGCTTTTCCAAAAGAAACGGTTGCAATTTTCAATCTGGTAAAAGCAGGCAGATATGCCGAGGCTTTGAGTATATACAGATGGTATCTGCCATTACTTGAATTGGATATTCATCCTAAATTGGTTCAGAATATAAAACTTGCCGCTGCTCAGGCTGGAATTGGTTCGGAATATGTGCGGGCTCCGCGTATGGTTTTGAAAGGAGCCGAGCGTGAAAAAGTATTGGCAATTATCGACAAGGCAATCGAAACGCAGCCGATTTTGCCAGAGTATTTGAATTTAACAGTGAATGTTGAGTGAGCGAATCGTGAGGAGCCGCATAATCATTGATCGTTCATTCATTGGTCTGGGTTCAGATATTAATGAATGGTGAGCTGGGGTTGCAACAGACAAGTCGAGGTAAATTCTTACTCTTTGCGTTCTTTGCGAGCCCTATTGCGTCCATTTCGGTTAAATTCCAGATAAATATTTGACGAATAATGACCCAATTTGGCTTCAACTTCGTACTATCTGAAAGAGATATTGATTAAAGGAAACATTATGAGCGTATCAAAAAACGATATAGAGGGCATTTTGGAGAAAGCGCAGGACGCTTTCGGCGCAATTAGCAAATTGGGTATTACGAAGCGGGTGGCGTTTATGCGAACAGTTGCCGCCGAGATTGAGGCTCTTGGGCCTGAACTGATACAAACGGCGATGGCTGAATCTCGTTTACCCGAAGGAAGGCTAACAGGCGAAAAGGGACGGACTATTTTCCAGTGGAGAAGTTATGCGGATGCACTCGAACGCGGTGCGCCACTCGACGCGACCATCGATACCGCCATTCCTGATCGCACGCCGCCGAAACCGGATATTCGAAAAACCAATGTGGGTTTGGGACCTGTTACTGTTTTTGGTGCAAGTAACTTCCCGTTCGCATTTTCAACTGCTGGTGGCGACACTGCAAGTGCAATTGCTGCTGGATGTCCGGTGGTAGTAAAAGCGCATCCCGGACATTTGAAAACGTCGCAATTGATGGCAAACGCAATTCTCTCGGCTGTTACTAAAAGTGATTTTCCCGAAGGTACTTTTGCACATGTAATTTGTGACACGATTGAAGAAGCGCAGCTTTTAGTAAGTCATCCCATTATTAAAGCGGTTGGCTTTACAGGGTCCAACAAAGGCGGATTGGCGTTGGTGGAAGTTGCCAATAAACGTCCCGAACCGATTCCTGTTTTTGCGGAAATGGGTAGTATTAACCCTGTTTTTCTGTTCTCTGGAAAACTGAAATCATCAGGAGCCGAGTTGGCGAAACAATATGCGGGCTCACTTACACTCGGTGTTGGGCAATTTTGTACCAATCCCGGACTGGTTATTGGTGTCGAAAGTCCTGAATTGGACGTGTTTTCAGAAGCTCTGACAGAAGAAATTAAGAAGTCGGTACCCGCCCCGATGTTGAATCAGGGTATTGCAGATGCATATAATGTTAACCGCGAAAAGCTGGTTAAACAAGATGGCGTAGATATATTGGCTGCCGCGACTGAGCAGGCTGTAGATGGATTCGGTTCGGCATTGGTCGCCACCGTGGCCGGAGTAGATTTCTTGATCAATGATGACCTTCAAACGGAAGTTTTCGGGCCTTTTGCCCTGATCGTAAAATGTAAAGATGTATCTGAGGCGATCCTCGTGGCAGAAAAACTTCACGGACAATTGACGGTGACGCTTTTGGCTGAAAACGACGACTTGGCTGCGAATACTGAATTGGTTTCAATTCTTCAAAACAAATGCGGAAGGATCATTTTCAATAATTTCCCGACGGGTGTTGAGGTATGTAAAGCCATGCACCACGGTGGCCCTTTCCCGTCGTCCAGCAACGTTCAATATACCTCTGTTGGAGCAGATTCGATCAAAAGGTTTGTCCGACCGATCAGTTTTCAAAACTGGCCAGACGAATTTTTACCTGAAGAATTACAAAACAGCAATCCACTAAATATCTGGCGGACTGTAAATAATGAAATAACTAAATAGTTATCGGCAGTCGGCTGTCAGCAATCGGTTTTAGCTATTGCTTGTCTCGACCGCCGATAGCCGACTGCTGATAGCTAAAAGCCAACAATGAGAAAAACATTTTTTTGTATTGACGCCCATACTTGTGGAAATCCGGTACGGGTAGTGGCTGGTGGCGGTCCTTTGCTGGAAGGCAATAGCATGATGGAAAGACGGCTGCATTTTTTGCGAGAGTTTGACTGGATCAGGAAGGGGCTCATGTTCGAACCGCGTGGTCATGATATGATGAGCGGCAGTATTCTATATCCGCCTGTTGACCCTCAAAATGATATCGGCGTTCTATATATTGAAACCAGCGGTTGTCTGCCAATGTGCGGACATGGGACTATCGGAACGGCAACAATCGCTATTGAAGAAGGACTAGTGACCCCGAAAGTGCCGGGAAAATTACGGCTTGAAACTCCTGCAGGACTGGTATTAGTTGAATATAAACAGGAAGGGAAAAAGGTCAAATCTGTGAAGCTGGTGAACGTTAAATCATTCCTGGCGGCAGAAAAACTGACCGTAGAATGCCCGGACCTGGGTACTCTCACAGTAGACGTATCATATGGCGGCAACTTTTACGCCATTGTGGATCCTCAGGAAAATTTCAAAGGACTCGAAAATTACACCGCCGATCAACTGATCAGCTGGAGCAGGGTCTGCAGACAGCGTATGAACGAACAATATACATTCGTGCATCCTGAAAATGAACATATCAAAGGCTTAAGTCATTTCTTGTGGACAGGCGCAGTTATTGACCCGACTTCCACTGCCCGGAATGCGGTCTTTTATGGAGATAAAGCAATAGACCGATCGCCATGTGGCACAGGAACGTCTGCACGCATGGCGCAATGGCATGCAAAAGGAAAACTTAAAAAAGGAGATCAATTTATCCACGAAAGTATCATCGGCTCCAAGTTTACGGGTACAGTCGAAGACGAAGTGAGAATTGGGGACAAACCGGCCATTATCCCTGGTATCGAAGGTTGGGCTGTGGTTACCGGATACAATAATATCTTCATCGACGACGAAGAAGATCCATATGCATATGGATTTCAAGTTATTTAATTTTCAAACGCAGAGTTAACGGAGTTTTTGCGCTGAGTTCGGGAAGTTTAATTCCCCTGTGAGCACGACTTAGGAACTCTAATAGCTAAAAACTAACAGCTAACAGCTATGAAAGGAAAAGCGGTCATCATTGGAGGAGGAATTATGGGGCTTACGTCTGCCTATTATTTGTTGAAAAGCGGCTGGAAAGTTACGCTGATCGACAAAGGCGATTTGAAAGACAACTGCTCCCAAGGGAATGCGGGGATGATCGTCCCAAGCCATTTTATTCCTTTGGCTGCGCCGGGAATGATATCCAAGGGCATTAAATGGATGTTCAACAGTCAGAGTCCGTTTTATGTAAAACCTTCCCTTGATTTTTCACTGATATCCTGGGGATTAAGGTTTATGAAAAGTGCCACCCAGGCGAACGTCGAGAAGGCAGCTCCTCATCTGAGAGATTATCATCTGCTCAGCAAACAATTATATCAGGATTTGGCAAAAGAAAATTCGTTTGATTTTGAATTGGAGCAGAAGGGGATTTTAATGCTATATAAAACTGAAAAGGCAGGCGAAGAGGAAATTCATGTTGGTAAGGATGCGCAAAAGCTTGGTCTGGATGTTGAAATGCTGACAGCCGAACAAGTTCAGGCTATTGAACCGAATATTCAGCTGGATGTTGCAGGTGCAGTCCACTACCACTGTGATGCCCATTTATATCCTGCCGCTCTGACCAGCCAATTGTTAGATTATCTCAAACTGAATGATGCTGAACTGGTTTCGAATTCGGAAGTCACTGGATATGATATTGAAAATGGTGAAATAAAGTCCGTCACTGCTGCGGGGAAGAAATATGAAGGCGATCTGGTGGTGATGACGGGTGGTTCGTGGCTTCCTCAACTTGCCAAACTGGCAGGCTTGTCGATGCCCATCATGCCGGGTAAAGGATATTCTTTTATGGAATCCAATTCCGAATTTCCCATCGCACATCCTGGGCTTTTGATCGAGGCCCGTGTGGCTGTAACACCAATGAATGGTCAGGTTCGGTTTGGTGGAACAATGGAACTGGCCGCATTGAACAATAATATCAACATGAATCGAGTGGAAGGAATTGTGAATTCCATTCCAAAATATTACCCGCAACTGAGCGTTCAATTGCCCGAAAAAGAGCGAATATGGTATGGTTTCAGACCTTGTCCGCCCGACGGATTGCCCTATTTGGGATATACTAAAAAGTTGAAAAATCTGATCGTTGCCGGTGGGCACGGTATGATGGGAATCAGCCTTGGTCCGGCAACCGGCAAGGTTGTAGCGGAACTCGCAGACAGGATATCTCCATCAATTAATATTGATCTCTATAACCCGGAAAGATACAGCTAGAAGGAGGGGCCAGAGCTTGATTTTTGCCTTTTAGTTTGTTAAGTAAATCGATGCAAATCAGCATTTCAATATTTCGTGACTTTGTGCCTTCGTGGCAAAAATAATTTCCTGACCAATTTTCAAAACTCTGCTTCTGATGGCGCGTTTCAATCTAAAATGTTATCATGTTCTGATCGTTTTGTTTTTGGTTGAAAAGGTGCCGAGCACTTTTGCTCAAAAAACGAACGCGAAATTCAATCTTTTCGAACAGACCAGCGAAACGGCTGGCCTGATTATCCAATATGCGCAGGATATCCGCGCGATCAATTCATTTTATTGGCCAATGCTTCCGCAAACGCGTGGATTTAGTCAACGTGTAGAAGTACTGAATTCGCCGGAGCATCGAAAAAGGTTGAACGAGGTCGATAAAGACTATCTCGGGAAATTGAGCAAATTGGATTTCAAGGCCATGAGTATATATGGTCAGGCGGACTATATTCTGCTCAAACGAGACATTGAAGATCACTTGCTTTCCCTCTCAAACGAAGAAAAAGAATATCAGAAGTTTTCGAAGTATCTGCCTTTTGCCGATAAAATTTATGAACTCGAAAAGCAACGGAGAAGAGGTGCGAAAATAGATGGGCAATCTGTTGCCAGCGACATGAATGCGCTGAACAAAGAAGTTGAGAGTTCCTTGAACTCGTTTAAAAAGACAGATTCATTGGATATAGATGCGACCCGACTGGGTGAAAGTGCGGTAAAAGGACTTCAAACCAGGCTGAAGGGGACATTCGAGTTTTATAATAATTATGATCCAATGTTCACCTGGTGGGTTCCGTCACCGTTCAAAACGCTGGACAGCTCTCTTTCTTCATATGCCAAAATTATCAAGGCAAGAGGCAAATCCAATTCGACTCAGCAAGTTGACAAAAGTGGAATAAAAGGTAATCCGATCGGGCATGAGGAGTTGGTTCGTCAGTTAAGGACTGAAATGATCAGCTATTCGCCGGAAGAGCTTATTGAGTTGGCCAACCAGGAATTTGCCTGGTGTGATAAGGAATTATTGAAGGCGTCGAACGAAATGGGCTTTGGCAATGACTGGAAAAAAGCTCAGGAAAAGGTTAAAAACAGCTATGTAGCTGCTGGCGCACAACCCGAGTTGATCATGAAGTTATACAACGACGCCAAAGATTTTATCACTAAAAACAAGCTTTACGAATATCCTGAAATTGCGGACGAAACTTGGGGAATGCAAATGATGTCAGCCGAGGCTCAACTGATCAACCCTTTCTTTTTGGGTGGCCGGGATATCATCATTGCATATCCGGTGGGGTCAATGGAGCACGACGATAAGCTGATGAGTATGCGGGGCAATAATCCATATTTCTCGAGATCCACCGTACACCATGAACTGGTTCCTGGTCATCATCTCCAGTATTACATGAGAAGCAGATATAAACCGTATCGTGCTGAATTCAGTACGCCATTCTGGACGGAGGGCTGGGCACTTTATTGGGAATTATTGCTATATGACAAAGGTTTTGCAAAAACTCCGGAGGAGCGGATCGGGATGCTTTTTTGGCGAATGCATCGATGTGCGCGTATCATTTTTTCGCTCAATTATCATTTAGGCAAATGGACGCCGCAGGAATGCATCGATTTTCTGGTCGATCGCGTGGGGCATGAAAGAGCCAATGCAGAAGGGGAAGTACGGCGTTCATTTGAAGGAAACTATGGACCGTTATACCAGATTGCATATCTGCTCGGAGGACTTCAATTGTTCAGTTTGAAGAAGGAATTGGTCGATACCGGAAAAATGACATTTATGCAATTTCACGATGCCGTCATGAAAGAGAATAATATGCCCATAGAGATGGTGAGGGCTATTTTGACGAATCAAACGCTCACGCCGGATTATAAAACGAAATGGAAGTTTTATAGTTTCAAATAATGTTGTAGTTTACATTTTTTATAACCTACTCATAGCATCTGACAGCCTTATGCCTCAAGAAACTCCGGCAGAGAAAACTTCATTTAAACCATCGTTGGGCCTGATCGACGCCACCATGCTTGTGGCAGGGAGCATGATAGGCTCAGGTATTTTTATCGTAAGCTCTGATATCATGCGTAATACCGGCAGTGTAGGCTGGTTGATGGTGGTTTGGATCGCGACGGGATTTATGACACTAACCGCTGCTTTGAGTTATGGCGAATTAAGCGCAATGTTCCCGAAAGCCGGTGGGCAGTATGTTTATCTGAAAGAATCGTATAATTCGCTGATCAGCTTTTTATATGGATGGAGCCTTTTTACAGTAATTCAAACGGCGACGATTGCCGCGGTAGCGGTGGCTTTTGCGAAGTTCACGGCATATTTGTTTCCGGTTTTTAGCGAAGATTTAATTGCGCTGGACTTGGGTTTTCTCAAAATTACACCGGCTCAGTTGCTCTCGCTCGTACTGATTATATTCCTGACGTTTATTAATACACGTGGTGTAAATAGTGGCAAAATCATTCAAACGACGTTTACTCTCGCCAAGCTTTTAAGTTTACTTGGGCTGATCGTATTCGGATTGATATGGATGAAACCAGAGATTTGGGCTGCCAACTGGGATGCAAGTAAGGTATGGGATTTACATAAACTCAATATCGACGGAACTACCGAATCATACACTACAATTGCCGCCCTCGGTGCCATTGCAGCGGCTATGGTTGGCTCCATATTCAGCAGCGACTCATGGAATAACGTAACCTTTATCGCAGGCGAAATCAAGAATCCAAAACGTAATATCGGGTTAAGTTTAGCACTTGGAACGATCATTGTGACGGTGATCTATATTATGATGAATGTGATGTATACCGGCGTTTTATCTCTTCAGGAAATGGCTTCTGCAGATAAAGATCGTATCGGTGTCGCGGCATCTCAAATGATATTCGGTTCAACCGGAACAGTGATTATTGCGCTAATGCTGATGGTTTCCACATTCGGGTGCAACAATGGTTTGATTATGTCCGGCGCAAGGGTATATTATTCCATGGCAAAAGACGGTGTGTTTTTTAAGAAAGTGGGTATTCTGAATAAGAATTCGGTGCCTGAAGTGGGTTTATGGATACAATGTGTGATCGCCTGCTTATGGAGTTTGAGCGGGAAATATGGCAACCTGCTGGATATGATATCCTTTGTAGTAGTCGTATTCTACATGCTGACCATCATTGGAATTTTTATTCTCCGCAAAAAAAGACCAGATGCCGAGCGTCCATATAAGGCGTTCGGATATCCCTTCCTGCCGATTATTTATGTAGTAATGGGCGTTACATTTTGTCTGCTACTAATTGTCTATAAGCCTGAATATACCTGGCCAGGTTTGATCATCGTCTTGCTCGGCGTGCCAGTGTATTACATGGTGGCTCGGAAAGAGATTGCGGAATAAGTTATTTTCAAAGGCAATTGAGATTGGAATTTTTATAGTTAATTGTCCTGAATAGTTAAAGTAATTGACAAGTTTCGGTTGTTCGACTCTATTAAAATGCTTCTTGTTTAACGAGGCGAGCTTAATATGGTGTTAAGGATCCAACCAACATTTTTAAAAACGGTAAAGCCATACGATAATCCAGTTCATCATATTCCAATCCCAATTTCCGAATGTTAGCATAATAGGTTTGATGCTGTTCATAATAATATCTTTCCGACTGGACAAACCATGCTTTATCGCCTAATTTTTGAGCCAGGAACCATTTCTCTAACAGTCGCCCCATTCGTCCGTTACCATCCTCAAAAGGATGAATTTTCACAAAGACGAGGTGAATCATTGAGGCGAAAAAGAAAGATTCTTCAAATGTCAGTTCGGCATCTAGCAGGGTTTTTAAATCTGCGTGAAATTTCGCCATTTCTGTTTTTACCTGATCGGGAGCCACCGCAACATATTCGATATTTCCACTCTTTGTCAGAACATACATGTTCCCGGTTCTGAATTTCCCTTGGGTATTTAAAATGTGTTTCGTGATATACCCATGAGCTTCGAGCAATGATTTGTCGTTTATTGAAGACTTTTGCGCGAACTGATATGCTCCATATAAATCGTCGATCTTTCTTGTATAATCGGGTTGATATTTTACGCCAAATCTTTTGTGTTTAATATAAGAATCGAGATCCATTTCCTCTCCTTCGATTTTCGACGAAAAAACTGCCGAGACTGATGTGTAAAAGCTAAAACTTTCAATACTTATATTGCTATCATGAAGATTTTCGAAGTTTTGCTTTGCTGAATCCGGAAAGTCAGATATATACAATTCCAGCAAATCTGTCAGTAATATTTTAAGTTTGTTGGATTGCATAAGTGTATTTACCTTTTTACTAGATTTCTATCAGGACTGAGAAAATTACTTTAATTCCGAAAAGCTAATTTCAAGAATCCTCCCGCATCCTCTCCACATCCACAACCTCCTTCACCAATTCCTTACCAAGCACGCGATTCCCATTTTCAGTAATAACAATATCGTCTTCAATACGAATACCAGTAAAGTCGCGGAGCATTTCCAGTTTGTTGTAATTGATGAACTGAGATAATTTCTTTTCTGCCTTCCAACGGTCTATTAATGTGGGGATTAGATATAGTCCGGGTTCAACAGTTACCACAAAACCTGTTTCAAGGGCACGTCCTAAACGTAGCGATTTCCACCCAAAAGAGGTACCTTTTTTCAGTTCGTCGGTATATCCGACATATTGCTCTCCCAAATTTTCCATGTCGTGGACGTCCAGACCCATCATATGGCCCAGTCCGCATTGAAAGAAAAGCGTATGAACATCGTGCGCCACGGCTTCCATGGGGTCGCCGGTTATGACTCCGAGAGATTTTAGGCCTTGTAATAATTTCAAACTGGCCAGTTCATGAACGTGTTTAAACATCACACCTGGTTTACACGCTTCAACGGCACTTACCTGCGCATTGAGCACAATTTCATACATTTCTTTTTGAAGCGTCGTAAATTTTTTGCCGGTCGGAATTGTACGGGTAAGGTCGCCGCAATAGTGCATGGCGGTTTCGGCACCGGCGTCACAAAGCGTCATTTGTCCTTCTTTCATCACCAAATCGCGGGTGTGTGTATGCAGAATTTCGCCGTTCACGGTCAGGATAATCGGGTAGGATATATCACCTCCCTGACCGATCGCAATACTTTGCAATTTACCAGCTACTTCCTTTTCTGTCATTCCAGCCTGCGTCAGCTGCATAAAAGCCAAATGCATATCAACAGATGTATTGACTGCCTTTTCAATCTCAGCAATTTCCTCTCCTGATTTATACGAACGCATCGACACAATCGCCTTAATCAACGGTACAGATGCTCGTTGGTGAGTTTCATTAGGAGCAATATTAAGCCATTCGAGCAGTTTTAATGAGTGTTCGCCACGATATGGCGGGAGATAATGAATCGTCTGTTTGCGATCCTGGACACCTTTTAAATAAACTGCAAGAACATTTGAAGGACGAACATCTTTTATGCCTGCTTTTGCTGCTTTCGCGGTCAATGGTTCTTTCGGTCCTGTCCAGATGATATCATCAATGCTCAATTCATCGCCAAAAAGTATTTCCTGGTCGTTATCCAGATCGATAACTGCGTGAAGCGATGGCGCATCTATTCCAAAATAATACAGAAAAGAGCTGTCCTGGCGGAAGGTATATACATTGTCGCGGTAGTTCATGCCCGACTCTTCATTTCCCAAAAACAAAATAAGCCCTCGCTCGACTTTGCTTTTTAACTCGTTTCTTCTGTTGATATATGTATTTGCTGAAAACATTGCAGATTGGGTTCAATTAATATGACTTGCAAATTATCCTATAACAAGTTGCAAACGAAACTTTATATGGATTGAATTACCATCGCCACCAGAATCACCACCACAAGCCACCCGATTAATTGAAGTAAAAGTGGATGTTTGTAGCTTCCAACAAGTCTGGATTTTCGGCTGGCTATCAAAATGATGGCTAAGGCAATCGGCAAAATGAAGCCATTGAGGGTCCCTACGAAAACAAGTATCTTGACAGGTTTGCCAATACTTAAAAAGATAACGGTTGAAATGGCGATAAACAGAATAATCATCCTCCCCGAATACTTGTCAAAATAGGGATGAAAAGTGCGTAGAAACGAAACCGACGCATATGCCGACCCAATTACTGATGTAATTGCGGCGCTCCATATCATAATGCCAAATAATATACCCCCCAGTTCTCCACCGGCACTTTCGAATACCGATTTAGCCGGATTTCCCGGATCCAGATGTACACTTGCGGAAACGACTCCAAGTGTTGCCAAGAATAAGAGATACCGCACAGCTGCCGTTACCAAAATACCAATTCCCGCACTCCTGTTCACCTCCGGAATTGCTGCTACGCCTTTTAATCCACCATCCAAAAGTCGATGCGCCCCGGCAAACGAGATATATCCTCCAACGGTACCTCCCACCAGAGTGATCGTGGCAAGAGCGTCAAACTGTTCAGGAATAATTGAGTTTTTAAACGCAGAGACAATCGGAGGGTGCGAAACCCAGGCGATATATATGATCAGCAAAAGCATCAGAATTCCTAAATATCTGGCGAAGGCGTCCATTAACCGCAATGCTTCTTTGAACGAGAAAATAGCAATTGCGATCAGCGCGCTGATGCCAGCGCCAATCTCCACGGGTATTCCCGTAATAGCCTGAATTCCCAAACCCGCACCAGCGACATTGCCAATATTAAATGCCAGGCCACCTATAACTATCAATATGGCCAATAGGAAACCAAGACCAGGTAAAAGTTCGTTGGCGAGATCCTGAGCCCGTTTCCCGGATACGACCAGGACTTTCCATATATTAAACTGAACACAGAGATCGATCAAAACGGAGAGGATGATCACAAAACCAAAGCTCGCCAGCAACTTTTCTGTGAATACTGTCGTCTGTGTCAGAAAGCCGGGGCCGATGGCGGAAGTTGCCATCAGAAATGCGGCTCCGATAATTGATGACGCGGTTTTGGATCTTTCGAGTGACATATCTGAATGGTTCTATGTAAAGTTTACTTGCATTGTCCATATCCTCCACCACCCGGCGTTTCGATCTGCAGAACATCGCCTTTACTTACGTGAAAGCTGCATATTCCCGGCAATTCCTCTGCAGTGCCATCAGCTGGTGTATATATATGTCGACCGGTTTTTCCTTCTTTTCCACCGTTGATACCATATGGCGCACTGACGCGATGTTGCGTTAACAGCGTAATTTGTAATGGCTTTAGAAATTCCACTTTCCGGACAATGCCGTCTCCACCACTGAATTGACCGATACCTCCTGAATCTTTACGAATGCCAAATTCAAGCAACCGAACCGGATATTTCTGCTCCATCGGTTCCGGATCGGTGATGCGTGTATTTGTCATATGCTGATGAACCGCCGAGCGACCATCAAACCCCGCTCCCGCTCCCGTGCCGCCCCCGATGGTTTCATAATACCCAAACTGCTCATCGCCAAAAAGAAAATTATTCATCGTTCCCTGGCTGCATGCGGCTAATCCAAATGCTTTGATCAGGGTGTCTACCAATCGCTGGCTGACTTCCGTATTTCCTCCTACCACAGCCGGGCATTTTTCAGGATCGTCAGAAAATATGGGATGGAGGAAGCTATTATCCGGCAGAACAATCCTTACCCGTTCCATCAATCCGTCATTGAGCGGTACTTTTTTGTTGACTAAAAGCCGGAGGACATACAGTATTGCACTATATAATATGGAAATATTGGCGTTCAGATTATTAGGGTGAACAGCGGACGTTCCGGTAAAATCGAATATTTGTTCCGTTTCAGAGATCGTAATTTTTACGGATATGATATGTCCGTCATCCAGCGATTCGGTAGCCTCAAATGTTTTGTTGCGATATGGGATCAATGCTTCCCGGAGCTGAAGGGAAGCATTCGATTTCAAAAGTTTCATATACTTTTTGACAACACCAAAGCCGTGAGTATCAATCAGTTTTAATACTTGCTCGCTCCCATTCCTAAGAGCCGACAATGCAGCTATCAAGTCAGCTTCGTTTGATGCAAATGAACGAGTCGGATATGGTCCGGAAAGGAAGAGTGCACGAATAGTTTCCCATTGAAATACACCTCTTTTAACCAGATACTGCGGCAAAATTACCACCCCTTCTTCCGCCAATGTTGTGGCGTCAGGTGGCATGGACCCTGGCGTTTTTCCACCTACTTCGGCATGATGCGCCCTGTTGATTGCATATCCGGCAAGTTGATTTTCTGAAGTAAAAATTCCGGCTATCAGAGTAATATCCGGCAAATGCGAACCACCATATCTCGGATGGTTCGTAATAATTACATCACCGGGTTCGATATCAATATACTCTTTTACTAGTCTGGTGCAGATACCCATACTGCCCAAATGTACCGGAATATGTTGGGCATTGACCAGCAATTCTCCATCCGGATCTATCAGTGCGCACGAAAAATCCAGCCGCTCTTTTACGTTGACCGAAAATGCGGTGCGCTGCAACTGCGCACCCATATCTTCAGCAATGGATTCGAAACGGTTGGTAAATAATTGTAGTGCAACTGCTTCGGAATCTTCATCTTTGGCCAACTTTTTCTCATCTGTTTTAGCCGCAATTGCATCCTTGTTTTCCTGAATAACTAGTTGCCAACCTTTTGGTATGTAGGTTGTTGAAGTATTGTTCAATAGAATGGCGGGTCCTGAAATTTCGTCGCCTTTTGCTAGTATATCCCAATCATACACTGAAGTATCAGCTGGAATATTTGAATTAACAATATGGGTTTCAGCTATTGCTTTTCGATATCCGTCACTTTTGAGAATCGGGGCTGTGGGCAAAGTTTTTTCCTGAAGCATCATTCGTATACTTTCCAGCTCAACAATGCTGTTTTCAGGATAATAACCGAATTGAGATCGATATAGAGATTCGAACTTTGGAATCGTTTCGTCACCAGAGTATGGCACCTCAATTGCATTTTCCTGTCCTTTAAATCTCAGAAAAACGGAAATGAAAGCAATATCCGGGTCTTTAATATTTTGATCAAAAAGTTTGTTAGCCGCCTCTTGTTGAATGTTTTCTAAGATTACAGGTATTTCGTCCTTAACCTCCAGATAGGATCGGAGAAGCTGACGGGAGACAAGCACACTTACAAGTGATTCGCCGATTCCAACAGCGCTGAACAAACCTGCGTCATATGGTACTATGACCGTTTTTATATCAAGCAGCTCCGCGATCTGACAACAGTGTAATCCCCCGGCTCCACCGAAAGTTACCAACGCATATTCCGACGGATCAATGCCTCTGGCGACAGAAATCTTGCGAATGGCTTCTGCCATTTTCTCGTTCGCAATTTTTTCAAGTCCTTCCAATATCACGCGATCCGACAAGCGGTTGCCGGTTTTCTTGAAAATCTGTTCGGATAACTTTTGCAGCGCTTCCTGCGCTTTTAAGCCGCTGATGGGTATTCCAAACCTGGAGGTATCCATTTTCCCCAACAGAAAGTTTACATCGGTAATAGTCAATGGTCCGCCCGCTCCATAACATGCCGGTCCCGGCGACGCGCCTGCACTATGCGGACCCACTTGCAAGGTATATCCATCAAACCAGCAGACTGAGCCACCACCGGCAGCAACGGTTTCTATCGCCAGACTCGGGTTGTGGAATTCAATTCCGTCGATTTGGGTAATGTATTTTAACTCCGGGAGTCCATCGTCAATTCTTGCGGTATCCGTACTCGTTCCGCCCATGTCAAAAGTGAGGACTTTGCTATATCCGAAACGCTGTGCAATATGCGCCGCCGCGATCATCCCACCAGCCGGACCGCTTAGTAAACTGTCCTTAGGCTGGAATACTGCCGGATTGGACAAACTACCCGAACTGGTCATGATCTTAAGACTGCCATCGCCCAGTGAACCGAGGATTCGGCTGAAATATTGGTCTAAAACCGGTTCCAGATAAGCGTTGATCAACGTGGTCTGTGTTCTTCGCAGATAATGGGAAAACGGATAAAGCTTTGAAGATGTGGATATGTAGCCATTTCTATTTTCAGATATTGCCAACGCTATCGCCTTTTCATGTGCATCGTTTTTGTGCGCATGAAGTAGGGAGATTGCAACAGAGTCGAATTCCTCAATATCAGAAATAAATGCGTTTTTGAAAGTTAATTCTTTCAATACATTTCCCTCATAATCAAGTCGTTCCTCAACTTCCAAAACCTTGCTATATAGCAAATCAGGTTCAGGGATATCAAGCTGGAAAAGGGATGGACGTTGCTGAGTGCCTATATAAAGCAGGTCCTTAAATCCTTTGGTGACGAGCAAAAGCGTTTTGGCTCCCTTTCGTTCCAGCAGCGCATTGGTGCCTTTGGTCGTTCCCAGTCTCATTTCGATTTTGGGGAGGGAAGCATTAAGCGGCGTTTCCGTGATCAAGCGTGCAGCCAGAATAGGAGCTTCTTCACCGGTGAAAAGCTCAAAATCAACAGGTTCACTTTCCGGGATATCAAAATTGAGTAAAATCGTGCCCTTATTTTGATCAAGTGATACAACCTGCACGATTTCTGAGTGATGGTTACTTTTAAAAAAATAGCCAATAAGAAGATCCTCAGCAAATTTCCAGGAAGATTCAAAACGAAATGTAAAAGGTGCAATTTTCTGCAAAAGCCGACCGCGAAGCCGTGCAGAGCTCAAAACTTTAATGCGTTTTGTCTGCCCAAAAGGATCAGTTGCGAGACAGTCCGTGAACGTCCCACCGGTGTCGATGCTGATTTTCCAGTGACTTTGATTCGTGATATTCAATATCGGGAACAGGATTGGATTAAAACACCAAAATACGAGGTTTTTTATCCTGGAAAGCGTTTAATTAGATATTCTTTGGGAGTTTGGAGTTCAGTTTTTTTCTTTTAAAAAGAATAAAATTTAGAGTTAAGACAAGGATTCATATGATCGGATGCCTTACTTCTAGATTTGTTAGTGAATCCAGAAATCGTATCGGTAGGAAATAGGAAAGAAATGTCATTCAAGCTGTTTGACATTCCTTTTATAATCTTTGAGATATTCTCCAGGAGCCTTCCCAACGATTTTTTTAAATACCCGGTTGAAGTTCGCAACTGATTCAAACCCTGTTTGGTAGGATATCTCGGCAATGCTATCATGTTTGCTGGAGACGATGAGTTTGCAGGCTTCATTCACCCGGATTTCGCTCAAAAACAGTACGAACGTTTTGCTTGTATGCTTCTTGAAATAGCGGCAGAAGGCCTGCGGTGTCATACTGGCGACAGACGATATTTCACGTAATGTTACCTGATTTTTATAGTTTTCAACGAGATATCTGAATATCTGGTCCATCCGAATTCCTTCACCCTCCGAAATAATATGGTCACTATTGCCCTGGGAAAGTGGGATCAGATTGCCTTTCGAAGAAAACAAATGGAGCAATTCGATAAAAGCTGAAACGCGAAGAGCATCTGGATGCTGCATAATATCTCGAATTTTAGTCGTTACCTCCGACGCATATTCATTCGGGATTTTGAATCCGCTGTGCAGCGTTTCGATAAACTTGCGGATTGATATCATTTCCGGAAAACTCAACAAATTTTGAGCCAGCCGACCGGGGTCGAAAAAGATTGAGATGGAGTGAACTCCTTTTGGATGTAAATGGTCAAAGTAGGTTTCGTCGCTTTTGAAAATGTGCGACTGGTTGGCTCCAATGATATAGACATCGCCTGTTTCAAATGGCTGCATGTAGTTACCGGCAATCAAAATTCCCGATCCATCGACCACCCATTCGATCTGCACTTCCCGATGCCTGTGTAAATGGGGGTAGTAATGTGGAAGGATATCCTCCTGCACAATGATAGTGTTCTCTCCCGAAACAGGCACTGTAAATTGGATAACCTTCATGAGGAGCTATTGGCTATTAGCTTTTAGGTTTTGGTGAAAGGGGTGAAATTAAGTTATTGGGCTGACTTCTATTAATCAGCCATCCCGAAATCAATTCTGATGATTCTGGTTCCGTTTTTCTTTATTTCGTCTGTTTTGATGTTTTTGATATTGCGTGTATTCGCGTCGACTATCTTTCTCACCTTATTTTCGTCTTTTGTTTTCTTGCCATTCAAATAATAGATGACCGAGTTTTTTGGATATCCATAAATCTGGTGGGATAATATCTCGCGGTTTACATGAATAACTTCACTCCCGCCGGGAGAAACATAATCAACCATATCCTCAGTTTTGGGCATGATTTGTTCGTAAGTAGGAAAGCTGTCCTTTTTCTGAGCCAACGATTCGGTTAGGTTAAAACAAAACAGAGTGAGGATTGTTGCTATTGTTTTCATGGAGCTATTTCAGAGAAAAGTAAAGTTAATCCTTGTGCCCGAAAAACCAGTGGAAGCTCTTTTGATGCTTTCTGTTTTAGTAAGTATTGAAATTTGGCATGAAAAACAATTACCGCACAACGAGGAATATATAATACCTTAAATCAACTTGAAACAAAAACCCCGCCAAGCCAAAGCCTGCCGGGGTTTTTGATGCATATTCCTTTAAGTGGTCAGGCGATTAAATCTGCTCCTTTACCACTTTCATCACTCCTGTCATCAGGCGCCAGTGGCCAGGGAATGTACAAACGAAAGGATAGTCGCCTGGCTGATCAGGCACAACGAATCTTAGTTTATAAGTTTGTCCGGGGTTTACCAATGGTGTCGATGCTACGATCTGAGGGATATTCGGCACGTAGTTTTTCTCCGCACCGTCTTTCGCTGTGATCATTTTGTCGGCAGCCGCACCGATTATCTGTGTTGATTTGGGCTGACCGATCACAATATTATGTTGCATCGCGTCAGGATTTTCGAAGACGATTTCAACCGTTTTTCCGGCCGTTACCTTAAACTCAGTCAAATCGAACTTCATTTCTTCTCTGATCGCTTTGATCTTCACAATTTGCACATTCGGATCGTTGGCAACTTCTTCTTTGATTCCATATGATTCAAGAACCGTTGTGTATTTCGCCACCAGATCGTTTGGAACGTTGCTCTTCGCAGCAGTTAGCACTGCAAGACTCGCGTCAGGTACCGATTCTTTGCGTTTTGGATTCCAAACACTTACTATTCCTCGTAGTATGGCGTTACGACCCGGGGCATCCAGCGCCTGGATTTCCTTAATAAAGTTCACAACTTCCTGGCCCGATGCATAAGATGTATATCCCCTAGCAGCCCGCTCCAAAGCAAAATCCGAAAGATGTTCCGGCATTTTTACTTCAAAGGTTTTGGTCAAAGCATTGTTACGGTTTTCATCCTTTTCCGGTACAACATTGTCGATATCAATATTGGCACTCACCGTCACTTTTCCTGGCTCGTCAGACGAGAAGCCAAAAGTGCTTCTCCATGGGCCGTTGTTACCTTCCGTCAGTTTGATCGTTTCACCCGGTGCAATACCGTTGATCAGCTGGCGGCTGATATAGTTTGTGTTCAAAGAACGGCTACGGATATTCACATTCACAACCGGAACGACACCTTTAGCAACCGCTACACTTCCGAGGTTTTTGATTTCAATAACCACTCTCGCATATTCTCTCACAAAAGGAGATGACGGCTCGATGGTGATGTTGGTAATCGCAAGTTCAGCACTGCCTTCTACGGTAGCCTGATTGGCCATATGCTGGCTGTGATCCATACCTTCGTGGCTAGTGCTTGCTGTTACAGTTTTGGTTGCACTGCTCGCTGACCCCGCTTTTGCAATTCTTTGAGTCAGATATTTTTCACGGAGTTGTCCACCGTGTGAGTTCAGGATTGCAGCAAATGCATCCGGCATCCAGCGGTCAGATACGTCCGGATAGGTATCCAAAAGGTTCAAAACTGCCGTTTCGATCTCAGCATTGAGTGGTATATCGATGAAGGCCAAAATCGTATTCAATACCACAAGCGGCTCTTTATCGTGAAGCGCGTCAACAGACAATAATGTTTTTCCGGAATCGGCGGTTCTTGGCAACACACGGACAGCAGTTTTGCGAACTTCACCACTTGGATGTTTTAGCGTAGTTTTCACAGCTGCCAAAACGGCTGGATCTTCAATCGCATTAAGGCCTTGCAAAGTCCACAATGCGTGAATTGCAGCAGTGTTCAACCCAATTTCGTCCACCGACTGGTCTTTCAACAAATCTAGTAGCTGAGGAATTACATCTTTCTGACCACGTTCTACCAACAATCTTTGTGCATGAGAACGCCAAAGCATATTGGTATTTTTAAGCGTCGCTACCAATTCCTGAGGGCGCGATTTGCTCAACGAAAGCGGCTTGTAAGCAGGAGCATCTTTCCATCCAATGCGATAAAGGCGTCCGTGCGTATAGTCGCGCAAATCTGTCTGATATGCATTTCCACCCCCATTTTCCATTCCCTTCGGAGTTGGATTGTGCTGAATAATGTAACTATACCAGTCGGCAACCCAAACTGCTCCGTCCGGCCCTACTTCAGCAAACACAGGTGAAACCCATTCGTCGGCTCCGGCTAGCAAGTTAAAGTCGTTAACATCTTCGTAATCAGTTCCTTTTTTAACCATTAAATTCCTGTGCAGAACATGGCCGGTTGGTTCTGAAACAAACGCGATTTTGTTCCAATATTCTTTTGGATACGCTCTCGCAGTATAAAAATTATGACCGGCCGCAGCTGTAAATCCGCCAAATACGTCAACCTGGCGCACTTTTGGCGTGATCGGCTGCATATCCTTGTGGGTATCTGTGCTCCGGCTTCCGTTGTCTACTTTGCTTTTTCCAAAATATCGATTCGGAATGGCAGAATACCATCCATGAGAGTTATTCGCAGTTGATCCAAACAAATCTCCGGCCTCGTTGAACCCGAGTCCCCAGGTATTGTTAGAGGTTTTGGCAACAATTTCCATATCCGTTGCATCCGGTTTAAACCTGAAAAGAGCCTGTCCAAAATCAAGCGAATCGCTTTTTCCAACTTTACCTTTAAAACCAGAATAACCAACGGAACCATATACCCAGTTGTCGAAACCGTAGTGCAAATTAGACGGACCGGCGTGGGTATCACCCGTTCCGAAACCGCTGAAAAGTATCTTTTTAACATCCGCTTTGTCATCACCATCAGTATCCTGAAGGAACAACATATGCGGAGCCTGCGAAACGATCAAGCCACCGTTGGCAAAGACCAAACCGGTAGGAATGCTCAACCCGTCTGCAAAGCGCGTGAATTTATCTGCCTTTCCGTCATTGTTTGTGTCTTCGCAGATCAGGATATAGTCACTTCCTCCTGTGTCTTTTCTTTCATTTGGATAATCCTTTGTGATCAATACAAACAGCCTTCCACGCTCGTCCCAGGTCATCGCGATCGGGTGCATTACATCCGGCTCGTGTGCGAAAACAGCAAGGTTAAAGTCAACCGGAATCTGAATATGTTTTACTGATTCTTCAGGAGATAGTGGCAATTGTTGAAGCTGCACACCGGGACGCTGCTCGTAGTTCGGAAGCTTGGCCTCACGGTACTCGAAAGGCTGTGGTTTCAAAGCCGCCAAAGCCTTCCTCGCGTCATCGTTAACAGCCCACAGAATTCCTTTTTCGATTAGATCCTGAAATCCGGGAACAGCCCAGGTCCGTTCGTCGTGGCCATATGCAGTATAGAAAATCCGTCCTTTACCATGCGTGCGAACCCAAGTATAGGGTTCGTTCTTTTGTCCGGGCTTATCTTTTTCCTGGTCTTTTTGAATGATTCTTTCAGTCAGAACAATATTATCCGGTTGCAGAAGGGTGTGCAGATAAGTTTCGTCTACGGTTTTAAAAGGAGCAACTCCGGCAATAGCAGGATGATCAGGCTTGGTCCATACAGGCTGTATAGTATCCCAGGTATGACGCCAGAATTGCCCGCCCATCAGTTTCACTATTTCGGGGTTATTGCGGAAACAGTAAGAAGCACAGTGAACGGGAATAAATCCTTTACCGCTCGCCACAAAATCAAGCAAAGCTTTAGCCTGTTGAGGTGCTATGGAATCCCAGTTTGCATATAACATCAAGGCGTCATATTTGCCCAGAGTCGTTGGGTTCAGGTCATTCAAATCGCTGGTATAGGTGAAGTTGAATCCCTTTGGCCCTAAGGCTGCCATAATTTGCGGAATTCTTTCCGATGGCTTGTGATGGCCATTATCGCCAAGAAATAATATTTCAAGTCGCCGTCCTTTCGTGGCATCTTTGGCAGATGCGTTTTGCGCCGTCGAATTCTGTTGGGACTGTTGAACGGCACAGCCCAGCAGGACGATACCAAACAAGAGAGATAAGGCTTTGGATTTCATTAAATATTATTCGTAAAAATGTAAACTGCTTGTTTGTAATGTATCCCGGTGTCAACGGGAGGATTTATGGAGCACGTATTTAAGAAAATGTAAAAAAAAGTAAATGAAGCAATTGCAATTGACTAAAACCGATCAAAGAACTCGAAACTGTCCACAATTCACTCATTCATCATTTTCTAACACCTAACAGCTAATTGCTTCAGACCGCCTTAAAATCCGGAACCTGAATCAAGGCCCCGCCCTGCAACGCTGACTCATGGGCCAGAATTCCGACGCTTGTCCAGTTTGCGGATTGTACAGCATTCGGGAAAGGATCTCGGTCTTCGATCAATGCGCTGATAAACTCGTGCGCCAAATGCGGATGTGAACCACCATGGCCACCGCCTTGAACAAATGAAAGGTGAGCGTTCTCGTCCAGATTATATACGCCGTGACCAGTAAAGGCCTGAATTTCTTCTGGCAGATAATGTGCGTAATCAGGAGTTTTTACACGTTCAGCGATCTCATGTTCGGGTTTTTTAGCAGTGTGAATCACAGCGTCTTCACCTTCTATAAGAGGCCACTCAAACGACTTTTTACTACCATATACTTCAAAACTTTCACGATACTGACGCGCCGTGTCGAATAGCGAACGATATACATAAGCAGAAAGGTCGCTATCCTTGAATTTGATATGCGCAGATTCAACCGCAAACGGTGAATTGTGGATTTTTGCTAAATCTTCGCTGATCGTTCCCGAACCAAAGCATGAAACATACTCGGCTTCCAGTTTCAATAAACCGGCTACAGGCCCTACGCAGTGCGTTGCATAATGCATCGGAGGTAATCCTGGCCAATAGTCAGGCCAGCCTTCCATATCCTGCTGGTGGCTTGCTTTCAAAAACTGAACCTTGCCAAGTTCTCCCTTTTCGTAAAGCTCTTTTACAAAAAGGAATTCGCGGGCATAAACGACAGTCTCCATCATCATATATTTCTTGCCTGTCTCACGGGTCGTCTTCACAATCTCAATGCAATCTTCCACACTCGTAGCCATCGGAACAGTACAAGCCACATGTTTTCCGGCGCGCAGTGCTTTCAGCGTCTGTTCAGCATGGTTTGGTATTGGAGAATTGATATGCACAGCGTCCACATTAGGGTCGGCAAGCAGGTCGTCATAACTAGTATATCTTATATCAATTCCATATTGATCGCCAACCGCATTCAATTTGGATTCCGTACGCTGGCAAATGGCGTACATGTTCGCGTTGGGATGTTTTTGATAAATAGGGATGAATTCTGCGCCGAAACCCAGGCCTACTATGGCAATGTTAATCTGCTTAGACATAAAAATTGTAAAAGGTTAAGTATTAATCCTCAATGTTTCTGATCTGAAATCGCACCGGATAATAACTCGAATGGCGAGCGTCCGGATATCAAACGGTATGTATTCAACCCATTGCCGTGAGATATTTCTTCACAATACAATTTTAAAGCAAAATAATACTAAATACTTCATGTCTTTTGATGAGTAATGAGCGTATTTTGATCCATTTTTTTAAGTATGGTCGAATTTGTGGCAAAATAATGGAAGCGCATGGTTTTAAGCTTTCATTTGTCTAATTATTTGTGGTATCCTTTTACACAAAATTTACAATGCGAGTCTCGATTTGAATTTACTGCTAATTGCTTTTAAATTTTTACCTCAAATATCTCAGCTAATAAAAATACCGTAAACTAAAATTTTAACTTCAAAAAAGACGCTTGATTATCAAATTTAAAACAATAAAAGACCTAATTTATTTGAATAAAAATGTACAATGTATTCGATATATAAGTCAATAAGTTCACTATATGCGTGAATGGGTTGTGAAATTGAAATTATTGTAACTATTTGATAAATAGTGTATTGTGTATTTATACATGCCTAAGAATTAATCTAGCAATGTTTTTCAGATAGTCGTCTTTAAAATAATGACTGGAAATTTTCTATAACAAAAGTTGTTAATATACGTACACAATTATTGTCGTATTACTTTAATTTATTTCTCTTGGAAAACAAAAGAATTCGTTTATTTTTGATAGAAATACTAATCGTTTAAAGCTGTATAATTATGAAGAGAATTTTATCAATAATTTTATTCATCTCCCTTACGGCTGCGTCAGTATCACTGGCTCAAAATGTAGTAACTGGAGAGATTGATGCTTTCGTCTCCAGAACTGGCGCCAAGGCCTCCATTGACAAGGCCACCGGCTCGCTAAGTTTTCTAAGATTTCCTTCCTCAAAGGCGATGAAATTGGACGGCCTTGTCCCTCGGGAAAAGACCTTAAACTTTCTAAACCAGAATGCCAAACTATTTGGTATCAGATCCGGCACGGACACCTATCAGGTAAAGGAAACAAAAAAGGACAACTACGGATTGGATCATGTGGTGGTGCAGCAATATTTTCAGGGAGTGCCGGTGTACGATGGCGTTCTTAAATTTCACTACAACAAAAGCTCCGACCTGGCTTCGATGAACGGGAACTATATTCAGGTTCCGAAGCTGAACACCACTCCGTCTGTGTCGTCTGGAAATGCAGAAGAAGCTGCGATCCGGCACGTTTTTAACCAGAAAAAGGGAGAATTTACAGCACCATTGCGTGCCGTGAAAAGCACTTTATACATCTTTCAGAAAGGATTGGCTCAGGGATATCAGGGTACAAAATACCTTACCTATGAGGTGGAAGTCAGAAATGATGTCAATATCCGGGAATTTGTTTTTGTAAATGCGCACTCAAAGGAAATTGTAGAGCAGTTTACAGGTATTCATAACATTCACCGAACCTTATACGAGGTGTCCACTGCCAGCCAGATATGGAATGAAGGAGATGCGTTTCCCGGATCGCTCGACATATGGCAGCAATCAGAGGTAGTCTCTTCGGGGCATATATACAATTTCATGAAAAATGCGTTCGGCTTTGTGTCTTACGACGGAGCTGATGCCCATATGATTACGATTAACAATAACCCGGATATCGATTGCCCCAATGCCAACTGGAATGGTGTTACGGCAAATTACTGCACCGGAACTGCTGCCGATGACGTGGTCGCCCACGAATGGGGACATGCATATACAGAATATACCAGCGGGCTTATTTATTCGTGGCAGGCCGGTGCCCTCAATGAAGCTTTCTCGGATATATGGGGAGAAACGGTTGACCAGCTCAACGGGTATATGGATGGGTCGGAAAATACTACGGCCAGAACTTCATGTGCCAGTTCAGACAAATGGATGTTGGGTGAGCAAACGACGGCTTTCGGTGGGGCGATAAGAGATATGTGGAATCCTAACTGTAAAAACCACCCGGGGAAAGTTACAGATTCTCAATACTGGTGTTCCAGCGAAGATGATGGCGGGGTACATATTAATTCGGGAGTTCTCAATCACGCATATGCGCTTCTGGTGGACGGAGGGGATTATAACGGTCAGGCAATCAGCGGTATCGGGTTATTAAAGGCAGCTCATATTTTTTGGAGGGCACAATCAGCATACATGACCCGTACGACAGATTTTGCCGCTCAGGCAGATATCCTAGAAGCTGCGGCAGAGGACTTGATTGGAGTTAACCTGGAAGGATTGTCGACGGATGGCCCTGCAGGTCTTTCAGGTCAGGTGATATCCGAGGCGGATGTTGAAGAGTTAATTAAAGTAATATTAGCAGTTGAACTCAGAACAGAGAATAGCTGCGGTTTTACACGTATGCTTACCGCGGTGGACAATATTTGTTCTGGAGGCTCTGAGGCCAATGCGTTGTTTTTTGAAAATTTTGAATCTGGTCTTGGTGCGTGGACTGCCTCTTATACAAGTGGAAGTGGAAGTTTCACTACCAGAAACTGGGTAGCAACGGGTGGTGCTCCGGATAACAGACCGGGACAGGTTGCATATGGTGTGGATTTTGCGGGCGGAAACTGTAACAATAGCTTTCAAAACGGAGTCATAAGTCTTGCCAGTCCGGTGATAGATATTCCGGCAGGTTCATCCGGCCCCTTTCTGATGGCGTTTGACCACTATGTTTCAATTGAAGATGGCTGGGATGGGGGAAATATTAAATATAGGATCGATGGTGGGACATGGATCTTAGTTCCTTTGGGAGCATTTACAGAAAATGGATACAATCGAACATTGGCGTCGATCGCTGCAGGCAGTGATAATCCGCTGGCAGGTCAGCAAGCCTTTAGTGGTGCTGATGAAGGCTCTGTGACGGGGACATGGGGACAAAGCCGGATTGATCTTTCATTCCTGGGACTGACTGCGGGTCAAAGCATTGAGTTCCGCTGGGATATGGGTACAGATGGCTGCGGTGGTTGGGACGGCTGGTATATCGACGATGTAAGAGTATATACATGTGCGTTACCAACGGTACAGTTCGCGGCAAGTGTGTCAATTGCAAACGAAGCCGAGGCCGTTACAGCCGAAACTGCTCCTGACGATTGTATTAAGTATGTCGAAAAAACAGTTCAGGTAAAAATTAACAAAGCGCCTTCGCTTCCTGTTACCGTTAATTTAAGCACACCCGTGGGAACGGCTTTGGAAGGCCCGACATCGGACTTTTCCATATCTCCGCTGAGTTTAGTTCTCGAGGCGGGACATTTGTCTCAGGATATAATTGTCAGGATTTATGATGATGCGTATGTGGAAGGTGATGAGACCTTTACGTTGAATTATTCCTTATCAACAACAGGTGATGCATATGCCGAAACATTTAACCAGAGCCATACCTTTACAATTAAGGACAACGACGAAACTCCCGGAGCACAATTCGTGGAACTGGTAAACGAGGGGTTCAATGCAGGTCTTCCGGCTACCTGGACTGTTCCGGGTGGTGGTCAATACCCTAATAATTGGGACGTTGTTCAATTCTCAAATGCGGAGTTGGATCCGGATGGGAAGCCATTGCTCTTTTTGAGCAGTTATGCTGCTGGCGATGTTCCTTTGGACAAGACTGTGGAATCAGGAACATTTAATACTACCGGGTTTTCGGAGTTGGCATTGACTTATCTTGAAGTATTTTCGGTGTACAACGGAGGTTTTGCAGAGCAGGCACTTGTAGAAGTCTGGGATGGGGCTTTGTGGCAACCTGTTTTGGTTAACACCGAAGCTTCTGGAAGTTCTGGCTCATTTTCAGCTCCCGCGCAACGCGAATTGCTAATCCCTATCGCTTATGCAAATCCTGCGATGAAAATCAGGTTCCATTATATTGCTGAGTATGACAATTATTGGGCTATTGACAATGTCAAAATTGTAGGTAAAATACCGACTCAAATTGAAAGCATATTGACGGTTACGCCGGACAAACAATATTTAGGCCCAAATGAAACAGCTTATTTCTATGATCCTTCTTCCGGCAATCTGTTGGTGAAAATCAAGAATTTGTCAAGCTTCGATTATGGCTGTACGACAGTTCAAATCGACAGAGTTGGAAATGGGGAGGTTGAGTGGTTGGGTGGCTACAATATCACGAATAAAACTTTCAAGGTTACGCCTACCAATCCTAATCCCGACGGTACTTACGAAATAACGCTGTACTACACTGAAGCTGAGCTTGGCGCGTTTAAGGATAATGTGACATCTATGGGTAAAAGCGAAGGAGGAATAGGGGTAGGAAATGAGCGGCAAACTTCTTATGCCGAAGTAAAAATTGAGTCAGCTTTCAATACGGATTTTGCATATACGGCAACGTTTGATTCCGGATTTTCTGGATTTGGGCTTTCTGATGCGCCACCAATCGGCTCTCTGCCAGTCAAATTGGCTCGTTTTGAAGGGAAGCACACTGTGGAAGGTAATCAGCTTCTGTGGGTAACAACGCAAGAAGTGAACAACGATTATTTCCAGGTCGAACGGTCTGCCAATGCGAAGAGTTTTACGGCAATTGGAAAGGTGCAGGGCCAAGGTAATTCGTCCGCCGCATATACATATCATTTTACGGATACTGAATATGGAAACGGGATTTCTTACTACCGTCTGCGCCAATTTGATATCGATGGGAAATTCGCAATTTCCGCAATTGTGGCTATTGATAATGGTGTCATCCTGTCGACCCGGGCCTTTCCAAATCCGGTTCGCAACGTCGTATCGCTGGAGGTCGACGAGCACGGTGACGACCTCGGAAATTTGCAGATTGTAAATGCTTCCGGGAAGATAGTCTCCAGAGTCAATGGTGTAAAAATCAAAAATGGAGTGGCCGAACACAACACCAACGGACTGTCAGCCGGGGTATATCAAGCCATTTTAACTACTGGTAAGAAGAAATATCAATATAAAATTGTGAAGCAATAATATCAGTATTACTGCCAACTTTTTTTGAGCGGGATGGCCTTAGTCGAGGCCATCCCGCTTTTTTACAAGAAATCTGACTGTTCAGAATGCCAATAAAAAGTGATATCATGGAAAACCAGTATTTTCTATCAAAACGAATACTACATCTTACAATCCCCCGATTAGTAGATAATTTGTAAAAGATATATGATTTTATATAGTGATCATATATAAATCAAACCAAACGTTATGAAGAAATATATACAAGTTATTCTGTCGTTATGCTCTACGTTGGCTTTTGCCTCCGCGCCGAATATGGTAGTGAAAATGAGAAGGAGATTGTGAGTGAACGTTTACTGTCCGGCCGAAAAGAATCAATGCTGGAACCCAAAACCTTGCCCGCCATGGCCGGGATATTCGTCGAGGGATTTGAGTCCGGATTAGCAGAATGGATAACGTCATATACTAGCTCCTCAGAATCATTCACCTTGCGAAACTGGGTTCTAAGCTCCGTTTCTCCAGCTGGGCACACAGGCACGGTCGCTTTCGGGGTTGATTTTCAAGGAGGAGATTGTATGGACGAGTTACAAAATGGCATAATAAGCATCGCCAGCCCGGTCATAGACATTCCGGACGGACCTGCTAGCAATTACTATTTGGCCTTCGACCATTACTTCAATTCGGAGTATCAATTAGATGGAGGAAATCTAAAATATAGTCTCAATGGAGGACAGTGGTTGATTGTTCCTCAAACGGCATTCCAATTAAATGGTTACAATTCTGTTCTCATTTCTTCAGAAGCAGGAAGCGATAATCCTTTGGCAGGCCAGGAAGCGTTTTCAGGAGCGACCGATACATGGAGCACAAGCGTGGTACATTTGAATAATTTGGGTGTAGGAGCTTCGAAAACTATCCAGTTCAGATGGGATATGGGTACAGATGGATGCAATGGAGTTGAAGGTTGGTACATAGATAATATCCAAATCACTTCGGAAATCATACCGATTCCCCCAGCCCAACCGAAGGTTCATTTTGTATTGACAGAAGCGACTGTAAATGAGGGCGATGCAGCGAACGGCCCGGATGGGTGCAACAGCTATGTAGATTACGCAGTCACCGTAAAGATTGATAAGGAGCCAAGTGCACCCGTCACCCTTTTATTTGCACCAACAGGATATTATGAAGATGATTTGAATGTCCCTTCTGAGGGAGAGCCAGGTAATGATTACACCTTTTTTCCAAAAAAGGTAGTTTTACAGGCAGATGAATTGACGAAGGATATCACTATCCGAGTTTATAATGACAGATACTCGGAAAGCGACGAGAAAATTCAATTGGGTTTCACAGTTTCAACATTGGGTGACGCTTTCGGAGATGGAATATTTATACTTAATATCGAGGATGACGATCGCGACAAAGGGTATATAGTTGACGAGATTTTTTCAGAAAATTTTGATTCATCAATTTTACCTTTGAATTGGGTCGCAGATGATGCTGAATATAATACGCAATGGCACGTTAACTTGTTTGGGCAGGAGGATCCAACTCCAAATAACTGGGGTCTCTATATTCGCTTTATTGAAGTTAGAGGAGAAAATCTCAGTGTTGATCAAAAAATAGAATCGCCTTCATTTAATTCACTTGGATATTCTGAAATCAAATTGAGCTTCTCACATATTCTTCATTTGGTTCGTGACGAAGCATTGCCAATAGCCGAGGTACAAGTGTGGTCTGGAACATCATGGCATAAAGTTTGGGAGAAAAATAACACGACTCAAGGTTATCCTTTTACAGTCGAAAATGCCGAAATATTAATCCCTACGGATTTAGTTAGTGATAATATGAAGATTCGTTTTCGATTCTTCTCGTATTTGGATGGTAGTT
>NZ_JBXHAQ010000006.1:0-347938 GCF_056895215.1 Dyadobacter sp. HNCC25DJ184
GATAACAGCACCAGGAAAAATCTTATTCTCTACAACACTTTGAGACTTGGTGACTTTAAGGCAAAATCAGATATAGCCACGAATCAAGTAAACAATCTTGACGTAATTTGTGTTAAATTGGTTAAATTATTGATCTGAAAACACATCCATTCTCTCAAGAGCCGGTGCTTCATTCTCCGATATATCTCGACAACAACGCTACAACTCCCATGGACCCGAGGGTTTTGGAAGAGATGCTACCCTATTTTTTAGAAAAATTCGGAAATGCGGCGAGTCGTTCTCATGTGTATGGATGGGAAGCGCAGGAAGCTGTTGAATTAGCCAAAGGCCACATAATGCAACTTATCGGGGCTAATACTGGAGAAATCGTCTTCACATCAGGCGCGACCGAGGCGATCAATTTGGCACTAAAAGGAGTCGAAGCTGAAAAAGGAAAGCATATCATCACATGCCAAACCGAACATAAGGCTGTATTAGACACATGCGCTTTTCTGGAAAAAAATGGATATGAGATTACGCATCTACCTGTCAATCCGGATGGTACTCTTAGCATATCCGAACTGAAATCCGCGTTGCGTCCCGATACGGCGATGATTGCGGTTATGTATGCCAACAATGAAACCGGGGTTATTCAGCCCATTGCAGAAATTGGAAAACTGGCCAAAGCAAACGGATCGCTTTTCTTCTGCGATGCAACACAGGCAGCTGGTAAAATTCCGATCCAGGTTGAAGCTGATAATATAGATCTGCTTTGCATAAGTGGCCATAAGTTTTACGGACCAAAGGGTATCGGAGCGCTTTACGTTCGAAAAAAATCACCCGCAATAAAAATAACCGAACAGATCCACGGGGGAAAACATCAACGAGCTTTAAGAAGCGGAACCCTCAACATACCTGGTATCGTCGGTCTGGGGAAGGCTGCGGAACTTTGCTTTTTGGAAATGGAGCAAGAAGCGACTCGGCTGCAAAGGTTACGAGGTATTTTTGAAAAATCTTTGCTGGATCTGGAAAATGTCCATATCAATGGAAATCTGGAAAATCGCCTGCCCCATTGTGTCAATATGACTTTTGAAGATATTGACGGCGAAAAATTGATTCTACAGGCTAGTAATCAGCTGGCATTTTCCCAAAGTTCGGCTTGTACTTCCGCCACACTTGAGCCCAGTTATGTACTCAATGCGATGGGATTAGCGGACGGTGCGATTCATAATTCATTCCGGTTTAGTTTTGGCCGGTTTTCTACTGAACGCGATGCGATGGAAGCCGCCCGATGTGTAGCTAAATTGATAACCGAACACCGTCAGGAAAGAGGCATATACCAGACTAGTGTTTTGCAAATATGATTTTCGCCAAAAGCCGCGAAGGCCATTAACCTTAAAATCAGAACTAAAAGAGAAAGACGTAAATTGTTGAACCTTGTATCAAGTAAAAAAAGCTGCGAAACTCAGCGTATAACTCCAGCAACTCTGCGTTTAAAAAAGATATTATGAAGGAAATCAGACAGATCATTAAAGCATATGAAGCTGCGCTTTTGGTCGGTAAGCGAATGGCATTGGCAACGGTTGTCCATGTAGAAGGTTCGTCGTATCGTAGACCGGGGGCGCGTATGCTTGTGACTGACGATGGTCAATTAACGGGTGCAATCAGCGGCGGCTGCCTGGAGGGAGATGCTCTGAGGAAGGCACTCCTGGCTATTTCCCAGCAAAAAAATAAGTTGGTTACTTACGATACCACCGACGACGATACCAGTCTTGGCGTTCAGCTCGGATGTAACGGAATCGTTCATATTTTGTTTGAACCGATCCAAATCGAGCAGGAAAACAACCCGATCGCTTTACTAAAACAAATAGTTTCCCAACGAATTGACGCAGTATTAATCACTCTGTTTTCTCTCAATTCACCAACTGGCACACAGCTGGGAACAAGATATTTGTACCAAACCAATATTGAAAAAATTGCTGATCCGGAGAATTCAAAAGATTTTTTGGTTGAGTTCAGAGCGCTGAGCCAGGAAGCGATTGGCAAAAAAGATGCGTTTTTTAGGAAACTTACCAACTCTCATAATGGATATACTGCATTTGTCGAATTTTTACCTCCTGCCCCATCGGTTGTAATAGCCGGCGCAGGTAATGATACGATCCCGCTATGCGAAATGGCATCGGTGCTCGGCTGGGATGTGACAATCGTCGACGGTCGTACAGGATACGCTACCGCACAGCGTTTTCCTCACGCCAAACAATTGATACAGAGCAAAGCTGACCAGGTTTTGAATCAGCTGAAATGTGATGAGCGCACTTTTTTTCTGCTCATGACCCATAACTACAACTATGATCTGGCGCTTTTGGAAAGTTTGCTCCCTATGGATTCTTGTCCATATATTGGCGCATTGGGTCCAAAGAAGAAGCTCGAAAAAATGTATGATGAGTTAGCAAAGAAAGGTTTCTATATAACTGACGAACATAAGAAAAAGGTATTCGGACCAGTAGGACTCGATATTGGTGCGGAAACTTCTGAGGAAATTGCCTTATCGGTTTTGTCGGAGATTCAGGCAGTTCTTCAACACAAAAATGGCACTTCGCTCAGAGATAAAATGGAGCCGATCCACAGCCGTTCCGATCAGGGGGAAGAAATCGAATACTCCAAGTCAGTGGAAGAGAGTTTTATGTGCGGGATCCAATCCGGACAATTCTGAAAATGACAGAATTATCATCAACCGGCATTATCATACTCGCTGCGGGGAGCTCCTCCAGATTGGGAAAGCCGAAACAATTATTGAAGTACAAGGATAAAAGCCTGATCCAGCATACCTACACCGCTGCACATGAAGTGGTTGGTCAGCAGGTTGTGGTGGTTACCGGGTCTTATCATTCCGAAATTTCAGACGAATTACAACATTCGCCCGTTCATTTTGCCTATAACGCTGATTGGGAAACGGGAATGGGATCATCCATCAAAACAGGTTTGGGCAAATTGATTGACCTATATCCAACTGTAAATCAAGTCATTCTGTCAGTCAGCGACCAGCCTTTCGTCTCAGCCACTCTCTTTTCCCAGCTAATTAAAACCGCAGAATCCGATAACGCAGGTATTGTAGCAAGTGCATATGGTAATACATTAGGCACGCCTGTCCTTTTCAAAGAAAAATATTTCCCGGCAATTTTTAGCCTGAATGAAGCTCACGGAGCCAAAAAAATCCTGAAACAGTTTGAGACAGATATCATTTCCGTCCCTTTTCCTAAAGGCGAAATTGACATTGACACCGATCAGGACTATCGAAATCTACTTGATGATTAGAATTTCGCTGCTGACCTTTTCCTCATCTTCAAAAAAATTCACTGCCTCAAATCTGGCTTTTCTGCTATCTGGCATTAGAAAATGCTCTTCTAACACAATTTAAGAGAGAAAATCTTTCTCACCGGTGTTCCCATAAACATATCGAATATCGACTAACATATTGAGCATGATTTAGTTGTATATCCACCAAGGGTCTCCTGAAAAAGAAGCATCCACCAACAGCTAGTCAAATAAAATTTTCACATTCAAGCCAAGGACAGAAGTAAGATTGGTGAATTTTCATCAATCGGCGACGGTCATTCTATATCCCGTGGAAGCCGTGGCGTGTGATAAAGTCAACTCATCAAAATCTCATTTTTTTAAAAAAGTGCAACTGGGTCGCCGAAAACAGTTTCAAGAGTAGGCAAAATAAATAAATGATAAAGCCGTGGAAAATAAATTCAGAGCATCGGATGCTACCTTAAAAGAACTGGTAAATGCGCGCCGTGAAGAAGTAGTTCAATTGCAGAAAGCCGAAGCCAAACAGCTTTTAGACTTGGAAACCCGTGGTCAGGAACAATTGAAAAATCTAAAGGGTAAGCTCCCGAAAGATCTTCTGGCTACCCTGGATAGCTTCGACAAGGATCACTATGAAGCCGCAGAACTGGTAAAATCTGAAAACGAAAAACTTTCCAAGAAACTTGTCCTTTCCGAAGAACCAACTGAGAATGAGAGCTCCATATTTCCCGATGAAATCAGTGGGCAACTTTTAGCTGCAGGCTCGATCGGCACGATCGCTCCCTATTATGGCACTCTCCATGGTTCCAATGGCACCATCTATTGGCAGGGATATAATCCCGGCAATATAAATCTGTCTGATTCGGCTTCCGGTGCAGGAAGTGGACTGGCTGGTACTGGCGCCGGGTCATTTAAAATGTACATGGACTGGTGGTTTACTTATCGCCCAACTGAAAATCGGAATTATAGCCATAGAGTTTCGGTACCCTTTCATGGATTCTATATCCTTAAAGCAGATGATGGTATTTTTACATCAAAGGAGGCTAAATCACGGATTGATTTGACCACAATCGGCTTCCAGTATAACTATAAAGCAGCATCATCTACGAATGTCTTCGCCATGGGAAGTCAGAACATAAATGTGAATGATCGTTTTGACGGATGGAGAACAATGTATTATTCGTCGCTGTTTGGAGCCGATCGGGCTTATATCCGGGTAACAGCATCCTTTTACGTCTACGCACGTGGCGGAGGTTCAAATGCTCAGCTGAATTTCAGCTCCGGTGCCGCCAATTATGTAGGGGTTCCGATGATATATGTGGACTAGCTGATTATCAGTGATAATACATAAAAGTTCATAAAAAAAACCAGCAATATCGATTGGGTTATTGCTGGTTTTTTGCAACCTCAGCCACCAGGTTCAGGCACTTTCGGCAAGATGGTAATATCTCTTTTACAAAAATATTTCACCATTCATTTTGTTAATTCAATTTCAATCATATACATTTGAGGTGTACTATTACACTAGAACACTAAACCGTCTGAATTGTGATCCAACTGAGTCATGTAACCTTTGGGTATAGCAAGCATATCAAGCTGTTCGAAAATTTGAATATGACGCTCGAGCCAGGGCATATTTATGGTCTTTTGGGAAAAAACGGGGCTGGGAAGTCCAGTTTGCTGCGAAACATCGTCGGGCTACTTTTTCCATTAAATGGCAAAATTGATGTCAATGGATATACGCCCGCCAAACGCCAACCGGCTTTCCTGCAGGATGTGTTTTTTATGCCGGAAGAAATCTATTTGCCATCCGTGTCTATCCAACAATATCTTGATACCGTGGCGCCTTTTTATCCACGATTCGATGAAGTTCAATTTCGGAAGCATATTAAAGAGTTCGACATTCCGGAAGGTAACAAGCTGACGGGCATGTCATTCGGGCAAAAGAAAAAGGTGCTCATCGCTTTTGCACTTGCCACCAATACCCGGACGCTGATCATGGACGAGCCTACTAACGGTCTTGATATACCTTCCAAAAGTCAATTCAGGAAAATTGTTTCAACGGCACTCGATCCTGACAGGATGATCTTGATATCCACACACCAGGTGCGGGATCTGGACAATCTGATCGACAGCATTATTATTTTGGAAAACAGTGAGGTATTGATTCAGGATACGCTGGACAATGTTGCCGAGCGGTTGTATTTTGGGACCCTCCCCGAAGTGGATAATAACGCTCATGTACTATATGCCGAGCCATCTCTCCGTGGGTATAAGGCTGTGGCTGAGAACTATTTGCAGGAAGAAAGCAGAGTTGACCTGGAGCATCTGTTTCAGGCAGTGATGGAAAATCCGGCAAGGATCAGACAAATTTTTCATCAGAAGTCATGAAAATACTATGGCTGATTCTAGTGGTATTGGCATATATCCTGATGAGCAATCCACAACCGTTCATTAACCCCGTTCTCCCCTTTTAACTTCCATATTATGAACCAGATATTCAACTTTCATCGTTTCCGGCTCCTTTTACAGCTAGACCTCTCCGAAAATGGAAAGAGCTATCTATTGACTGGCGGATTATTGATAGGGATGCTTTTTATGTTTATGTTCCCTATTACTTTGTCGAAGCAATATAGCGAGATTCTTATTGTTCTCCATTTATTAGCCCTGGCTATGGTCGTGATTTTTGGCGGAAGTTCTTACACCATCTATGCATTCAACAAGTTTGCCACGACCGACACCGGAATTGCCGCACTAATGATTCCTGCCTCCAGGTTAGAGAAATATCTGAGTGCATTGCTTCTAAATCTGATGTTGACAGTCCCGCTACTACTTATATTTATTCAACTACACTATTGGACACTCGATGTCGCCAACAGCGGTTTAAGCCCTGAAATCTCGAAGTACAAGCCCATTCCAAGAGGCATACTCCAATATCTCATCTCGTTGCATTTGATTGTACAAGGAGCTATGTTTTTGGGATCTATCTATTTCAGTAAGTTGGCTTATATCAAGACAGCCGCATTGCTGATTGTCATAGCATTGGCTTCTGAAACAGTTAGTTGGCTATTTGGTTACTACGCTACTTCCAAGCCAACCAATATCGTAACCTTCCCTTTCATCAGCTGGAGGATCTGGTATAAAGAAACCGGCAAAAACTACTACGTGGACTATCCCGAAACAGTTCAGTACATGGTTTATTCTTTTCCAATATTATTGTTGCTCGCGCTTTGGTACATCTCTTACGTAAGACTTTGTGAGAAAGAAATTTAATTAACAACCGATGGAATTCAAAGACAAACAGTCTATATACCTCCAGATTGCCGATTATATCTGCGAGCAGATTTTGCTCGGAAAATGGCCTCCCGGCGAGCGAATACCATCCGTCCGCGATCTGGGTGGCATGTTGGAAGTGAACCCGAATACCGTCATGCGAACTTATGATTTCCTGCAAAGCAAGGATATCATATTCAACAAAAGAGGGATTGGGTATTCTGCTTCCGAAAATGCAAATGAACTGATTCTGGCATATAGAAAAGAGCGATTTCTGGAAAGTGAACTCCCGGAATTATTCCGCGCGCTATATCTGCTTAATATTAGTATGGAAGAAATTCAAGCGAGATATCAGGCATACGTAAATGAGGTATATCCTACAACCTAATTCGAAATCATGAAAACAAGTAATAAATTAATCCTTTTACTGTTCGCTCTCCTGTTTGTGTCAATCATTGGCTCAAGTTTTTCGCTAAAATCAAAGTTTGACAAAATCGACATGAATGATCCATATCTGGGATATTCGCGCGACACACTACCACCTTTCAGGTATGTTAAACTTACGGGGAATGCCTTCGGCACCGTTCAGCTACAACCAGGGAAGATTTTTGAAATGCGCATGATTGATATTCGTAATTACAATGATCACCCAAAAGTCAGTCATTTTATCAGCGGCGACACACTAATACTTTCGTTTACGAGAGATGGGCCTAGGGGCACTTTATGGGACGGGACTTTCAAGATAAATCCATCCGTCTATATATCAGCACCAGAAATTGCTGGACTAACCTCAAACCTTGTTCCATGTATTGTCAAAGGCTGGCAAAGTTCCGACTTTAACATTCAACAATCCGGCCAGGGCGTTTTATTGTCAAACAACCAATTTGAGAATTTGAATATCACGGGCCAGAATGGAGCATATATAAATATTAATAAGGGCAACAAATTTGGCAGTACCTTATTAACCTTGAAGGATTCAAGCACTTTCGTGTCCAAAAAGGATGTATTCAAATCATTTAGCCTTCAATCTGATGATGCGGCTCAGGTTGATATACCAGTGGGTTTGATGAAAAAGACAACTCAAAAATAACCCTCAGTCGCCGAGTTATAAATAAAACCCGCGCGTAACTCCGCGAAACAAATCGGTTTCAACTCCGCTTTTAAACACCCTATCTCAAATACCTGACGAGAATTCAAAAAAGCTACGAGCCAAAAGCTACCTTTGCACCGAAATCAATGATTCGGATTTGTTGTGATTAACAGTACACAGGAAGGTATACGTACCAGCGCCAAATATTTGCTGACAGACAGTCGCCAGCTTTCATTTCCAGACCAGAGTATCTTTTTTGCGATTAAAGGTGAAAGACACGATGGCCACCAGTTTTTACCCGAATTATACCATCACGGTGTTAGGGAGTTTGTAGTCGAGTCCGCCGGATTTAACGGCCTTGTTAAAGAAACTGCCGAAAAATGGGCAGATGCAACGATATGGCTGGTGCAATCGAGCATTCGTGCTTTACAGCAAACGGTAGCACTACACCGCCGCCAGTTTTCACTGGACGTAGTTGGTATAGCCGGAAGCAACGGAAAAACGATTGTAAAAGAATGGCTTAGTCAATTGATGACACCTGACGAAAATATCATTGCCAGCCCTAAGAGTTACAACTCTCAAATTGGAGTCCCTCTGTCTGTCTGGCAGCTATCCGCCGCGCACACTCTGGCGATATTCGAATCGGGTATTTCCAAATCGCATGAAATGGAGTATTTGCAGCCTGTTATGAATCCAACGATCGGTATTTTCACCAATATCGGATCCGCACATGACGATGGTTTTAAAAGTCGGAAGCAGAAAATCACTGAAAAACTTCGCCTTTTTACGAAGGCCAAAAAGCTTATATACCGGAAAGACTACACTGAAATCGATGAAGAGATCAGTGTTATTCTGAAACCTGTCAATAATTTTCTGAAAACCATCAGTTGGGGTAGTCCGCAATCAGCCGCCGATATCTCTGTCGTTTACGGTATTCAAAAAGATAAGACATTTATATCCCTTGCCGGAATTTACGGCGAGCATCGCTTTGAAACGCACTTCCGCGACGCAGCGTCGCTTGAAAACCTGACGCACTGTATTGTGTTTATGGTTGATCGCGGAATAACTGATATTACAATTCAGCAGCGTATTCAATTGCTCCGCCCGGTTTCGATGCGACTTGAATTAAAAGAGGGGATCAACAGATGCTATATTATAGACGACACCTATAATAATGATTTCCAAGGAGTTACCATGGCTCTTCACTTTCTGTCACAACAGGAGCAGCGAAACCATAGAACGGTTATTCTTTCTGATATTCTTCATTCCGGTCAACCACCTTACGAGTTTTACCAGTCAGTCGCAACATTATTAAAAGAGAAGCAAATAGACCGCCTCATCGGTATAGGACCTGAGCTTTTGAACCAGGCTTCATTATTTGATTTTGCCGACCAAGAATTTTTTCCAGACACGGACACATTTCTTAGAAATTTCGCATTTCCAAGTCTGGCTGACAGTTTAGTTCTAGTAAAAGGTGCGCGACCTTTTTCATTTGAAAAAATCGTACATCGCCTCCAACAGAAAGTTCACGGGACAGTTCTGGAAATCAATCTGGATGCGGTAACAAATAATCTAAATTACTATCGCAATAAAGCCGGAAGCCAAACCAAAATAATGGCTATGGTGAAGGCATTTGCATATGGAAGTGGCAGCACTGAAATAGCACAATTACTTCAATATCATAGAGTTGACTATCTGGGAGTTGCATATACTGACGAAGGCGTTATGCTCCGGCAAAGCGGAATTACGTTGCCGATTATGGTGATGAATTCCTCACCAGCAACCTTTGACCTACTATGGCAATATAACCTGGAGCCTGAGATATACAGTCAGCGCGTCATGACCGACTGGATCAATTATCTCAACAGAAGAAACGAACCGGTGCTTGCTCCTGCCATCCATTTGAAGTTGGATACTGGCATGCATCGTCTTGGTTTTGTTCCATCTGAATACCCATGGCTGAGAGATGTTTTAAGTAAAAATCCCGGTCTGAAAGTATCGTCCATTTTTAGCCATCTGGTGGGAGCCGATGAAGGCGTTCATAACGAATTTTCAAGATCTCAATATGATCGGTTCATTGAGGGGGTAGCGGAAGTCGAAGCGGCATTAGGTTATAAAGTGATCAGGCATATACTCAATTCAGCGGGGATCGTTCGATTCCCGGAATATCATCTGGATATGGTCAGACTGGGAATTGGACTTTACGGAGTGGAAGCTACCGGACAGGAACAGGCTGCGTTACAGTCAGTTGGTCGACTTAAAACCGTTATTTCCCAGATCAAATATCTGAAAGCGGGAGAAACTGTCGGGTATAGCCGAAAGGGAAAACTAGAAAACGACGCGGTAATAGCAACCTTGGCCATAGGATATGCCGACGGCTACGACCGAGGACTGGGAAATGGCGTGGGAAAGGTAGTAGTCAATGGAAAAAATTGCCCGACAATCGGCAATATTTGTATGGATATGACGATGGTGGATATCACCGGAGCGAACGCCTCCGAAGGAGACGAAGTAATTGTTTTCGGTCCGGAAATGCCTATTACGATTTTGGCATCAAGTACCGGCACCATACCTTATGAGATTTTAACCGGAATTGGCGAGCGAGTGAAGCGGGTGTTTTTTAAAGAATAAGTAATCCGTAAATACAAAAGCGGAATGAGGTTTTAACACATCTGATCCCGCTTTTGTTATTTACAAATACTATATCTCTTTCTTCCCGATTTCCTCGGCTTCTTCTACCACTGCTGTCTTCGTAGAGTCTTCAACGGTCTGCGGTTTTTGTTCAAACAGCTTAGTCGCCATTACCTGCTCAACCGTGACGTTATAGAATGCTTTGTGTATATTCAATTCCTCTTCTCCCTCTTTCGGTTCACATTTTACATAATCCCCATCCTCCTGCATCTCGTATGCGTTCACATTATCTTGCAAACTATAATACAAAATGTGGATAGCTTGCTGCCTGACACGAATGTCTACCAATTTGAATAAAGATTCAATTCGTTTGTCAAAGCTTCGCACCATAGCGTCCGCGCTACCTCCATATACCAAAGGCTCGCCGTTCTGATGGAAATAAAATAACCTTGAGTGTTCCAAAAAGTCTCCTACCAACGAACGGACCGTAATGTTCTCGCTCAACCCCGCCCTGCCAGGACGAAGACAACACATTCCTCTGACAATCAATTTAATAGGCACACCCGCCTGAGACGCACGATATAATTCCCATATGGTATCCCTGTCTTCAAGGGAGTTTATCTTGATACAAATCCCACTTGCCAGACCAACTTTTGCATTCTCCGCTTCCTGTTGAATCAACTCCAATAATCTGGTCCGCATATAGCGCGGCGCAGTAATCAGATTCTGATATTCGGAGGGAATAGAATGGCCGGTTATTACGTTGAAAAACTCCGAAATATCAGCTGTATATTCTTCATTTGTGGTCAGCAAACCGGTATCTGTGTACAACCGCGAAGTATCCTCGTTGTAATTTCCGCTGGACAAATGCGCATACCTTAATACTTTGGTGCCCTCGTTTCTGACAATAAGAAGCAGTTTGGTATGAGTTTTCAATAAACCGATTCCATATATGACGAAACATCCTGCTTTCTGCAGACGCTGCGCTTCCCTTATATTGTTTTCTTCGTCAAACCTGGCTTTCACTTCAAATAAAACAGCAACACTTTTACCGTTTTCAGCGGCCAATAATAAGGCGTCCGTAACCCGTGAGTTCTTTGCCAGACGATAGATTGTCAGTTTAATAGACAATACTTTTGGATCTTCAGCTGCTTTTTCCAATAGCTGAAGGACTGGTTCAAAGTTGTTATATGGGTGATGCAAAAGAATGTCTCTTTCGCGCATCACGTCAAATATATCCGTTGCTTTGTCACGTTCAATACCAAGCGGCGGAACAGGAGGATGAACTGGTGGAATCTGATCCTTAAACTCGGGATTTTTAATAATACTCCAAAGCGCAGTATAGTCGATAAGTCCCTGATTCACGAAAAAATTGTGGTCATCGATCTCCCACCGTTTCTTGATCAGATTCAGTAGTTCGGGATCAAACCCCGGCTCGATAGCAGCCTGCACAACCCTTCCCAAACGCCGGTTTTTGATTTTTTGCTTGATTTCATCAATGAAGTCCGACTCGATATCATCGCTTTCTTCCAACGAAAAATCGCCATTACGGATGATCCGGAAGAGATTAGTGGAAATGATATCCACATTACGATAAAGCTTGTAAATATTTTCTCTTACAACGGTCTCGATTGGCAGAAACAACATTCCTCCCTCCCGCTCGATCGAGTAAAATCGTGGGAGATTCAGCGGAAGCTGAACAAAAGAAAGCTTTCTGTCTTCCTCCGATTTGGAGCCCTTCACCTGAGTAACAACGCCCAATACCAAAACCTTGGCCAAAAGCACAGGAAAAGCATGGGTATAATCAAAGAGCATGGGCGTAAGCATCGGATATACCGTTCTTTCAAAATACTCCTCTACACCCTGCTTTTCGGACTGATCAAGCGCGTCAAAACCTACAATACCAAATCCGTGGGCTTCAAAATGCGGTAACAACTTATCAGTGAAACACTCATTCTGTCTTCTCACAAACTCCTGCGACTTACGCATCAGGAGCTTACGGAAAGGCACTTCTCTCAGCCCGGAATAGTCGGTACGTTCTTTTCCAAAATCGATATAGTTGTAAAGACTTCCTAATCTGATCGTAAAAAACTCATCCAGATTGGAAGAGGTGATGGCGAGAAACTTAAGTCGGTCGAAAAGATTTCTTTCTTCGTTTTCAGCTTGTTCGAGCACTCTCTCGTTAAACTTCAGCCAGCTCAGGTCACGGCTGATCATATCACTCTGTTGTACCAGCGTGTTAACTCTCTCGGCCGAACTCAAAAGTTTCGAATCTTCCATAACTGGCTCTTCCTTATTGTTTTTGAAAAAGGAAAACAAATTAGAGAATTTACCTCTTTTATCTCTATGATTAGTTGGATCCAAAGGGGTGGACATATATTACGCTATTAGCTTTTCAGTTATTAGTTGAATAAAAATTCAACGAAGATTACCATAATATCTTATTAACTGATGTCCTATATATTAACAAAATCGGACCTCAGCAAAAAAAACGGATGACTGCAAATTGCGGCCATCCGTAGTTGTATTTCAAACAGATAGCTATCGGCTACACATCTACCCTCGCATATTTTGCATTCTTTTCAATAAACTCCCGTCGAGGAGCCACTTCGTCGCCCATCAGCATCGAAAACAAGTGATCCGCTTCCGCAGCTGATTCTACTGTTACTTGTTTAAGACTTCTTTTCTCCGGGTTCATGGTTGTATCCCATAGCTGCTCTGCATTCATTTCTCCCAAACCTTTGTAGCGCTGAACGTTAACTGACTCCTCACGCCCTCCACCAATTTCTTTGATGGCAGCCTCACGCTGTGCCTCGGTCCAGCAATATCTTTCTTCACGACCTTTCTTAACAAGATACAAAGGTGGCTGAGCAATGTATATATACCCTTCGTCAATCAATATTTTCATATATCTGAAGAAGAACGTCAGAATCAAAGTACGAATGTGACTACCGTCGATATCCGCATCCGTCATGATTACGATCTTGTGGTAACGTAATTTGTCAATATTCAACGCACGTTCATCACCATCTTTTCCGATCTGAACACCCATTGCGGTGAACATATTCTTGATCTCCTCATTTTCATATATACGGTACTCCTGCGCTTTTTCGACGTTAAGAATTTTACCTCTCAACGGTAAAATAGCCTGAAACGCACGGTTACGGCCCTGTTTGGCAGTTCCGCCCGCCGAGTCCCCTTCGACAAGATATAGCTCGCAGATAGCAGGGTCAGTTTCAGAACAGTCAGAAAGCTTACCAGGAAGGCCGGTACCCGTCAGGATATTCTTACGTTGCACCATCTCACGCGCCTTTTTGGCTGCAATACGTGCTTTTGCTGCAAGAATAACTTTATCTATAATAACTCTCGCTTCCTTTGGATGCTCCGCCAGATAAGTATCCAGCATTTCCGCCACAATCTGGCTTACAACGCTAACTACTTCCGAGTTACCTAATTTCGTTTTGGTCTGACCCTCAAATTGTGGTTCGGCTACTTTAACCGAAATAACGGCGGTAAGCCCTTCACGGAAGTCATCACCACTGATCTCGATCTTCTCTTTCGCCAACACACCCGATTTCTCAGCGTAGCTTTTCAATGTTCTTGTCAAGGCTGCTCTGAAACCCTGAACGTGCGTACCACCTTCAATGGTGTTGATATTATTTACATATGAAAATACATTTTCGCTATACGAAGTGTTGTACATCATAGCGATCTCCACAGGAACGGAACCTTTTGTATTCTCCATGTAAATCGGATCAGGAATCAATGCCTGGCGAGTTCCCTCGAGATACAGAACAAACTCGTTTAATCCAATTTCAGAATAGAACTCTTCTCCGCGGAACACGCCATTTTCATCCTCCTCACGTTTGTCTTCCAGCGTAATTCTGATGCCCTTATTCAAATATGACAGTTCCCGTAACCGAGTGGCCACAGTTTCATATTTGTACTCGGTAACAGTGAAGATTGTCGCGTCCGGCTTGAAGTGGATAAACGTTCCCGTTTTGTCCGAGTCGCCGATGACACGTACCGGATACAAAGGCTTACCTTCGCTGTATTCCTGTTCAAATATTTTTCCTTCTCTGTGGATCTCAACCCGAAGGTGTATTGAAAGCGCATTCACGCAGGATACCCCTACTCCGTGCAGACCCCCCGAAACCTTATATGTGTCTTTATCAAACTTACCACCCGCATGAAGCACGGTAAGCACCACTTCCAATGCAGATTTCTTTTCTTTTGCCATAATGCCTGTGGGGATACCACGGCCATTATCCTGCACTGTAATGGAATTGTTTTTTTCGATAGTTACATTGATTGTGTCGCAGTAACCCGCCATCGCCTCATCAATAGAGTTATCAACAACCTCCCAAATCAAGTGATGAACCCCTTTAAAACCAGTATCTCCAATGTACATCGCCGGACGCTTACGTACGGCCTCTAAACCTTCAAGTACCTGGATATTATCAGCTGAATAATTACTTACTTCTAATGTTGTTTCGTTTGACATACAGTTTGCTTTACTCTTAAGAAAAACAGCCCACAAAGGGTCATTTCAACACGTAAAGATACGTCTTTTTTTGCTCGTTTCCTTGCTTATGACAAATTATACTTAACTGAGAATGTGCTATAGTATTTTTTGTCAAAATCAGTCGTTCATATGCTAATTATCACCCCTGATTTTACTGTGTGAATTAGTCAGATCTGAAAAATACGGGTTGGTAGTTAAACGTATCAGACATATAACGCAGTGATTTTCTGTTATTATCCGAACTCATCAAAATTTCGATTTGCGGTCACAAATTAGAGATCAGATAATCCTTTCTTACCCAGGAGAATTTTCCGTCATACTGAAGACCGATGCGATAATATCCGTTGGGCAAATTTTCATGCAAGAAGTCAACGGTAAATCCGGGGGTATACCATCCCTCTCCGACAAGAAAACTCTTGATTCCATTGCGCTTCCGCCTCGTCGCGTGTACGAATGTATCACGATCGGATACGAAGTAAACATACACATCCTTTCCCACCAGGGAGTTGCTCGAAATAGTACCTATTTTCGGGTGGGTTATCGTGCCGGAATTATCGAGGCGTAAGGTAGTATCCGAAATGCTGACTTCATTCGGATTTGTTTGAACGGTATCTGACGGTGCCAGAAAAGGCGATCCGTTCCTGACACAAATCCCCTCCTTAATCGCATCACGGTAGGTATCGTGGATATTCGAGTTGAATGATTTCTCATACATCAGAAAAACCTCCTGATTATTCCAGTTCTCGCTGTCTGCAAAAAGGGCGTTTCTTCGATAGACAATGTCTTCATGGTATTTAAAATAGCAAATCAGGTTAAATGTTATTCCGCCGAGAATTGCCACCAATGCCACTGATTTCCTGAACCGAAGGGGAATATTCTTTATCAAAATAATGTAAACCAGGCAGAAGACAAACGGCGAATAGTGTATGTACCGTGGTGCCAGGATGCTCTCTATACCTGACCAACTCCTTGATATACAAACGAGGCTAGCAGTAATGATCAGGAACATAAAGATCATCATGAAGAACTTCTCCGACGAATGCAGGGGTCGATCATACTTGACAAATGCATATGTCTTCCTGATCAGGTAAGTAGCGGTGATCGACATCAGGATAAAACCTGTTACGGAGGCAAAATAGGGGTTTGGGCTTATTGCTTTTGACACCCCGCCAAAAAATGCAAAGAAGGATGCAATCAGGCGAACGGGGTCGCCCAGGCTGGCAGCGAAATTGGAATTCTGACCCGATTTGAACTTCCAAAAATAGGCTACACAGACTATGAGCCATGTCAGGCTCCAAATACCTACCTGCTTCCAGTTCCTCTCAAATACACCGATCATTAAGATACCCAATGGAAAACTCAGGATACCGTTGCCGTGCGTAAATGTGGCAACGAGACACACGAACAACGCCTTTTTATAATTTTTCCGGGAAAGCAGATAAGCTAACAGTACATAAATCGCGACAATTACAGACTGCTGGAGTATGCTGATCGCCCATGTAACATTGTCATAGTATTGCGGCTGAAGCAATATGAAGGGAACCGGCAAAAACATCCACGGTTTGCGACCAAACGATGCAAAGATCCTCCATAAAAAATACAGGATAGAAACCCACAATAAATTACCAAAAAGGATCAAACCGGGCCAGTTTATATGGCCATTCAACACATAATTGAAATAAGTCAGCAGGCGCGGAACAATAATACGGTGTTCATTATGCTGATCATATAACAGCATGAATTTACCCCATATACTGGGTTCCTGCTTAGCCCAAAGGATAGTCTTTAAAAGGTGAAAGTCATCTGCCAGAAACAGTGGCGAGGAATTATACCAGGAATAAATCAGGTAGGTTATAACCGGTATTAATGCAATAAAATAAATTGGGAAATCTGGAAGGATAAACGTTTTTTTCATTCTTAATCTTAGTGTGTAGTGATTTGTAATATCAGCTACCAAATAATCGAACAAAACATGTGACGGCTCAAATGGTATTGGTCACCGTCACATGTTTTGTTTTTTATTCGACCACAATGATTAGAACAAAAAAGTTATGTTCAAATGTTTTTGACAAAAAAAGTTAAATTACTTCTTATCTAGTGGGTGTTCTTTCAGAATTTGCTCAGAAGTATAAAAGTCCTTTTTCGCCTGAGTTGCTGCTCTCACCTGCTTCACTTTCTCAGCAGAGACCACTCCGCCGTTGTTGCCAAATGAGTTTTTAACATAGGTTAAAACAGCCGCAACTTCTTCATCGTTGAGCAAACCACCGAACGGGGTCATCGGAACCTGCCCAGGGTATTTAACACCCTTCACCTCAATTGGCCCCATCAGTCCTTTCAAGACCAATTTAATAAGTCGCTCGTCGTTGTTCAATACCCACTCGCTACCTGTTAGCGGCGGGAAGCCGGATGCAGTAAGACCTTTACCGTCGGCCTGGTGACAGGTGGTGCAATATCCTTCAATGGCATAGATTGCTTTTCCTTTGTTAAACGACTCGAGATCCTTTCCTTTCAGTGTAGAAGTGGCCACTTTCTCTTTTTCACTTTTTACATTTTCCCCATTTAAATGCGCAACTGCCGTCTCATATGCGTTGACCATCCAGTCATCCAAAGGCTTTTTAGCCGCTTCTGCCAAAACAGGCAGGCCCTTCTCCTTCCCGATCCAAGACGCTGCGACAATCGCAGCCAAACGCACACGTGTATTTTCGTCCTGAGCCGCCTGCATTAGCAATGCCGCCTGATCAGGAACCTGGTGGCCAGTATATCTTACGACGTTCACTGCTGCAGCACGTGCGTGGTAATCTTTCGCTTTCAAGACTTGCTTCAACAGTTGCTGATCCACTTTATCCATACCCCATGTTACCCACAAAGCTTCCAATAAATTGTGCTCATATCTTGGGTCCTTTTTATCAAGCTGCAGGGCCCAGCTTTTGGTTTTTGATAAAACCTGGGCTTTATCTCTGCCTCTCAGCTCACGGCGGGTTCGGTACCTTGTTCTGTACTCTGGCAGTTTAAGGTTTTCAAGCAATTGTTCGATACTTGCACCATCGATAGTTGCAGGTTTAACCAGCGGACGCGAAGGATAAGTGATGCGATATACACGTCCGTGCGAGTGATCTCTCAAAGGGTCACGTGCGTTGTGCTGCATATGGCCGATCAGGATATTGTGCCAGTCGATGATATACAGTGAGCCGTCAGGAGCAAATTCCATATCTACCGGACGGAAGTTTTTGTCTTCGCTTACCAGCAAATCCATGCGATGCTTGCTTTTATAACCCGTTCCATCGTCTACCAAAGTATGTTGTTTTGTACCCAAAAATCCAATGGTATTGTTGATCAGGAAATCGCCCTGATACTCCTCAGGAAAATGGCGGCTTGAGACAAACTCCAAACCTGACGTTGGGCGTACACGGTGGGCTTCCTCTACCAATTGCTTCGACTTATGCGTTGCTTGTCCATATCTCGGTAACACACTCCCTGGCATCATCCAGCGAACATCCGGACTTGACGTCTCCGCAAAAAACGGTTGTCCCCAGTCGTCGAACGCAATACCCCATGGGTTCGGAATTGACAATTGAGCTGTCCTTTCCAGCTTGTGCAATTGAGGGGAATATCTATAAAAACCACCGTTGGTTGCCCGCACCGTTCCATACGGAGTTTCCACGTTGGTATGAAGAAATACTCCTTCTCCGGAATAAATCGCACCGGATGCATCAACAGTAAATGCATGGCTGTTATGGTGTGTATCATGGTCATCAAAACCGCTTAGCAATACCTCTTTTTTATCCGCTTTTCCGTCACCATCGCTATCAATCAGCAAGTCGAAATTGGTACCCTGTGAAAGATATACCCCCTCCTTGGCAATTTCAAAACCAATCGGAAGATGTAGTCCGTCAGCAAAAACTGTTTGCTTGTCAGCTTTACCATCTCCATTTGTATCTTCCAGAATAATAATCTTATCGTTCGGTTTGGAATCGCCCGGTTTGTAATGCGGGTAGCTCGGCATAGTTGCTATCCATAGCCTTCCTTTATTGTCAAAGGACATTTGCATTGGTTTTGCCAAATCCGGAAATTCCTCCTCCGACGCAAAAAGTTCGATCTTAAAGCCCTCAGGAACCTTGAGTTTTGCGAGGGCATCTTTTCCATACAAATAAGTCAGACTCCCGTTCTTATCAGGATTGAAGTTCGTTTTTACGGATGGCAAAATCAACGTGTTTTTGTCAGCAGCAGCAAGATCCTTCTTTTCACCTTTCGATGCAGCCAACCACACTGCTGTATCACGGATCGCGGTCATTTGCCTGATCTTTTCGATTTCAGCTGGATAATTGTCTTGTCCAAATGGGTTATATCGACGACCATAAACGTGTACCCCGTTTGGAATTTTATAGTCGTTGTGCCACATCCAGTTTTTTTCATTCACGGCAGCCCGAATCAAATCCTTTCTGGATGCCGCCTTTTCAGGAGCTTTGCCAAAAATCTGATCCGTAAGTAGCAAACTCAGCTTTTTATACCCCTCCTCATTCAGTTGGGAACCATCGATAGTAAGGTATGGTGTGCTCTCTTCGTACCATTTCCTTGACGGAGTAAATGCGTCCACAAAAACTACGTTGTTTTTCGCACAAACTTCCTTCATGCCATTCATGTACAATTCCAGATTGATATTCTCTTTCTTGCCATCCGGAAGATCATACTTAGCTGTCAGATCTTCGAAAGCGATCGGAGAAACGATCGCCAGTTGCGGAGTACTGGCTCCGTTATATACCTGATTCAGCGTATACTTGATGAAAGCGTCCAACTCAGCTTTGTAATTTTCCAGCCCTTCTTTGCCCTGGAACGACTCACTATACCCGAACATGCCAATAATGACATCCGCTTTTAGCCTGGTCAGCCACTGATCCGGATAGTCGAAGTGCCCTTCGCTGGCCGATTTATTTGCGAACACTGTCTGAAATTTCTCGGCTCCCGGAAATGCCCAGGGTGTATTTCTGCTGGCGTGCGGCCTGAATCCGGGGGTATCACCGCCGTCACACATGTTTCTGATAAATAACAAGCTGTCGGGGTATCGTGTGTGCAATTCGGTTTCGAAATAACCGTAATGCATCATCCTGGAGCCCAGGTTGCCACCAATCAATGCGATACTCCTTCCTTTCTTTATTTGCAGCGTTTCGGGTTTTACAAATTTAAAGGCTGTAAAAGCCACAACAGAAAATCCCAGCACCATAGCCAGGATATAAAAACTGTTTTTTGCAGGTTTAGACATTTGCGGATTATTTAAAGAAATAGAAAAGTCAAAAATGGATAATGGAATGAGGAGAGCGATTACTTCGCAACGCGGTAAGGTACCTGGATATCAATTTTCCCCTTCCATTGTTTCGGAACCTTCATGCCCAGCTCTACATGAATAGCATTCACGATCAGTCGCTGAAAAGATTCTACTTGAAAGTCTTCCGGATGACCCATCGTAGTCATAAAAACCTTTCCTCCGAAACTATTAACTCCCGTCCAGGCCACTGGATTTTCGATTGCCGCCTTGTCAGGATTGACAGATTTCCCCATTAAAAGCCATGTTGAGCCTTTAGTCGGATAATCCGGCAAGACTCTGTAAAGCCATGATCTTACGTGGAAAGACGGATCAACGCCTGTCAAAATTGGATTTTTAGCTTGATCGGGGATTACAGAAACGTCTGTACTGCTGTTATGACCATAATGCGTGTGCTTGGCTGCGCCACCCCATCCCGGAGGGGCATTTAACGCAAATTCGCCGAATGCATTCCACTTTTCGCTCGGATCTCCTTTGGGAAAATTGAAAGCGTGGGTAGTGGTTCGGAAACCCATAACAGGCTTCCCTGTTTTGAGATATGCCTCGATGTGGGCAAGCTGGTCGGCAGGAAGTTGGCGCCATCTGAGGTAAAACACGACCAGATCTGCATCCTTTAATATCTCAAGACCTGGGATATTCTTTTCGCTATTATGATCGGGATATGCCTTGAGCACAACAGTGCGCATGCCATAGTTTTTTTCCAGATCTTTCGCCAGAATCGGAAGTGTTTCTTCTCCGCTATACTCATGATCGCCAGTGACGAAAACAATAAGCGGTTTCTTTTTTGAGTTGCCTTTGTCAGGCATTGAATCATTGGAGAAAGCAAGGCTCGCGAAAGTCAATACAAGAGCCAATGCTCTCAGAATGTGAGTGCGCATACGTAAATTTTGGTTTAGGAATTGGGTGAATGCAGGAGTGAGATTTCCGTAAGTACGGTTCGACAATTTGTCAGAACAAAATCTCAAGAGAATATCACAACTGAATCTATTAGATTAAGACTCGAATGTGCATTTTCTCCCTTAGTCAAACGGGCATTTCACCAAAAAAGATATTGTTTATGCCCGGGAAGACCAAATTTCCACGCTTTCTTAATTTACAAAATCAGATGAATCATGATGAGAGCGACTTCAATTGCACACAAAAAGTTAACGGAACGTCAGGCCCAGCGTCAGGGAGACGCGGGTCAGATCTTTGAAATGATCATATGAAAGCTCAATCTCCTCTTCACGACCTCTAACCGTTTGTTTGAGTTTGTAGGCGGTACTCAAAAAACAAGCCCCGGTAAGACTAATTGCAAATTTCTTGCTCAACTGATGTGAAACTCCGACAGACACGCCCCAACCCATAGTTTTGGCCGAAAGACGGGTATCAACACTGTCGCGGACTGCCTTATTTTTATATGGCTGATATCCGAGCCAGAAGCCGGTTATCAATTCGTTTTTTTCATTTTTTAGTTTAGTGTGATAAACCACTGAAGCACCTGTAAACGAGATCCGTATATCATCTTTGTTATATTGATTCATGGCTCCCCTGGACATATACATATCGTACCTCATGCCAACGCCAATTTTGTTCCATCTTAGAAAGTATATTTCTGTTCCAAAAGCCGTACCAGATTTGAGATCCTTGATATATTCCAGCTCAGCCTGTGTTGAATTGATTTGCGGCCGTGCTAAGCGATATCCCAGCCCACCGTAAAAGTTGAAACGCCAGTAATGGGGGCGGGAAATTTTGACAACAATTGAATCAAGAAACGCTACACTATCAGGTTCTGCCATCGGAATGGTATCCCGGGGTGCCGAAACAATCTGTGATGTTGAAACTTTAAGTGGCGTGTCTGTAGAGGTCTCCGCTTTTTTGAGGTAAAAGTCAATGATGATGCCGCTGATCATGCTTTTGCTCATTTCCCATTCCGCACCTCCTTTTTTGACATCCGTGAAACGAACCGAAATACTATCCTGCCTGATTACTTTCCCCTGAATCGAATCACCTTTGACGGTGACGATCAGATCCTGGCCATAAGAAAAACCAGCCATCGATAACAAAAGCGCAAGAAATATATAAGTCCTGATCACGTAATAAATATCCTGTTAGAAGATTTCAGCCGTCGAATTGTGTCCATGTTTTTTCAATTGGCAACCGAAAAGCGAACGCTAAATTAGAAAAGAATATCCCACGAACAAGACGAACCTACGCTTGTTATCAGTATTTCAAAGGCTTGATACCCACACTGCTCACTTTTTTGACAATAAATTCACCCAACTTCTTACCTTGAATTTGTCCTTGCTCAATCGCGTCACGGTAATGAATTCCGCCATATAATCTGGAAATTGCAGCTTCTTCTGCTGCTGATTTGAAAGATTTGAACTCACGGGTGGGCAGCTCGAATATTACTTCCGTATCATCTCTGAAAGCAAAATTATCTCCGAGCAAGTAGGTTAGCATTTCAGCCGCCGCCGTCGAAATCACGCTGTGTCCGCTGGTATATTCAGGAAAAGGCGGTGTTTGAAGCAAAGGCTGCCAACGCGAATCGATCAGGCGGTTAATCACCGTTTCCGGCCGCACGCGACTGCTCCTGTATTTCTCGTCCCAACAACTGATAAAGCTGTCCATCAGTGTAATAGCAACTAATGTGTGCACTAAAATTCCCTCATCCACATCCAATTTCGCTTTGCTGGTCGCAATTCCAGTGATATTCATCCAATGCCCGCCCGGACTGATCTTTTTAAAACCGATCGACATATGGCCCGAAGTATTGATTGCAAAAGGGTTACAGTCCCAATATGACGCGATGAATCGTTTCTCGTCCGTTAATTCGTTTCCTTCCTTATACACTTCATAAGTGAGTTTGTAAAATAGGCTTGACGTATCCGCACTATATGCAATTGGAGGAGCGGGAGCAAACTGCGTACAGGTATCGATCGCCATCGGCCTGATCGTCCGCCAATTAGGCTCAATCCCTTCCATATATCCGGGAGGAGTTGGATACCAATATGCCTCTCCTTTTTTTGGACGATATCGTAAACGGGTGCTCAGTTTCAAATAATTATCGCTTGCGGCATATGCGGCAATCTTTTTGGCGACCTCCTCCGCAACACTTACGGACGCGTCAATTTCGGCCTGACCATATCCCTCACGCAACAACGCAATAATAAGCTTTTTTTCATCTTCCTCTAGTATATATCCCGAAGGCAGGATCACTCTCCCTGTTTCAAGAATTGAATATAAAGCTGCGATCTGGTAGTTATAATTTTTTCCTGGTTCAACCTGGATCGGCAACATGCTTTTGATAAACCGACCTGGAGCCACCATTTTTTTATTTCCCTGAGAAACAATCTCATATGCACCAAGCATGCAATATGTATAAAATCTGCTCGCAGCTGGTGGGTTTACTACGTCATGAATCATGACCATCGTGGCAGCGAATACGGCAGGTTGCAAATGTTTATTTAAAGGCTCTTTTTTTTGAGCGAACAGCTTTACCGAAATCAACAAAAAGAGCCCGATGATATACTTCATTATTTGTATTGATAAAATTGAAATGGCAGGTTAAAGGAGCCTATCAGGAGCGCTTTCTTTCCATTTTCTTTTAACTCAAGCACCGATTTGACGTCACCCTGAACGGAAAGCCCGGAGTGAACCTGATCCATATATTCGAATTTCCCATCACTGCTGCCTTTCAGCAGACAACCAAAATTTGCGTCCATACTTCCTAGTTTCAAACGGTTATCGGACTTATTACCTAACAAAAGCAAATCCTTTTTCCCATCCTGATCATAGTCGTCGTAAGTGATATGTGTTACTGGTGCAAACTGAGCCTGGAGCGGCAATATCGTTTTCTCAAATTTGCCATTTTTGCTCAAAAAACAGACTGTTCTCGCCTCTGTCATTTCTCTTTTCTCCGCCCCATCCAATTGTTCATCTGGTATTATGGCATGAATATCGGCTTCGGCATAATCCTTATATGAAGTAAATTTTTTACGCATCGGGAACATCTGATCGTTCAACTCGTCGCGACTGACGAATGGATACGATTTGCCTTGAACATAAAAGCAAAAGAAGGGGTCCAGCGATCCGTTCTTATCAAAATCAGCAAAATATAAGGTTGCAGGCTCTTCGCGGGAGACTTTGATTTGCGTATTGAGCCCCATATTTCCACCCACAATATCCAGCATTCCATCGCCATTGAGATCTTCAACCAATATCGTGTTCCAAAAGCCTGATTCATCTTCGTTGAAAAATTGTAATGTCTTATCAACAAATCCAATCGCCGTGTTCAGAAAAATTTTGACGGCCATATATTCTCCACAAAGAACCAGATCCGTTCTACCATCGCGATCCATATCCACCCATTTTGCATCGGTAATCATTCCCAGTTTAGAAAAAGGTGTTTGTTTAACACTGAACAACCCTTTGCCCTTATTGACCAATAGAAATGATTGAGGTGTTTCAGGATATTGGCCCGGAACCACCCTCCCACCCACAAAAAGATCCATATCACCATCCTTGTCAAAATCAGCAGCACGAACGCACGACTTGCTACTAGCCTTCATATTAGGAAGTGACAACACAGCCAGATTCAAATTCCCTTTTCCATCACTAAGATATATTTCGTCCTGTAGTGAAAAAGTGTTGGGTTCAAACATGGAATATCCACCCTTGGCCACATATAAATCCTGATATCCATCCCCATTCGCATCGAAAAAAAGAGCAGCAGAAGTGGCAGAAACGTTTTCATCACCGATTGCAAAACCCGGTTTGGGCTCGAAGGTCCCATCCTTTTTCTGAATCCATATCGTAGCCTGCTTATCCTCATCACCCGAAATGAACAGATCGGTAAGTCCGTCCTTGTTCACATCTCCTTTTACAATCACGGGCCCCGTTTGAGAATACATCGATAACATCAAAGGCTGTCTTTTGAAATCGTTTTCATCAAAACCATTATGGCTATATGTAATCGGGAAAGTGGCTTTCGAAAAAATTGACTCAGGCCTTTCATCAATCGTTTTTGCCGCATTTCCTGCACCCTCAGATTTTTCAATGATCAATCGCTGGTTTGGCTTGATTTCCTTTAGTACTTGTACCGCGCCATCGGGCCAGGTAATGGTAATCGCGTCAAGATCCCCTTTCCAATCACCCAATCCAAAATGCAACGTCAGCGGCAGACTCGACAAATATCCCCGGCTCGGACTCACTTCCTGATATTGCTTTTTGCCCTTACTGGTTAACAACACCTTCGCCCCGATTGCATTATGGTTGCCCGATTTTTGAGTCAGTTTAACCTGAATATAAGGCAGCTTGTTGAGTTCGCTGGTTTTGTTCTGGTAAATAAATGCCGGATCATTGATATTATTTACGACCAAATCCAGATCGCCATCATTATCAAGATCAGCATATACTGCACCACTGGAAACTGAACCTTCGGGCATACCCCAGGTTTCCTGCATTTGGGTGAAAGTCAAGTCTTTATTGTTCCTGAAAATATAGTTTGCAAGTCGCGTGGAAGGCATCGCATTGACCAAATCCATCAGTTGAGTAGGCTTTTTGTCCACCGCGCGCCGAATCTTGTAATCGCCCCAGTATCGCAGAAAGTCTTTGTTGGTGTAATCCCGATAATAGCCGTTACTGACGAAAAGGTCTTTAAAACCATCGTTGTCAAAATCAGCAAAAAGCGGAGTCCAGCTCCAATCCGTATTCGAAACACCGGAAACCTGAGCTATTTCGCTGAAAGTGCCGTCGCCGTTGTTGAGTTGCAGCATATTACGCATATACTGTTTGTACAAATTCTGGCTCATCATGAGATCGAAAGCCTCATAATTTTCCTGAAGCTGCAAAAGCTTTTGACGACGGTTATCTTCAGGAAGCATGTCCAGCGACATGACATCCGGCAATCCGTCATTATTAAAATCGCCAATGTCAATACCCATTGAAAACTGCGCCAGGTGCCGGAAACACTTTTGAGAATCTTCACGAAAAGTGCCGTTTCCATTGTTGATATATAGGTAATCAGGCTCGTTGTAGTCGTTCGTTACATATATATCCTGCCAGCCGTCCATATTAATATCCGCCACTGCAATGCCCAAACCGAACGTCAACGGAAATTGATTGATACCCACTTTTTGGGTTACATCAACAAAATGATTGCTCTGATTTTCAAAAAATTTATTGCCGGCGAGTGCGTCAGTCTGTGTTCTGAACTTGGCAAGTTCCATGTTATCAATTTTCTTGATCGTATGGTTTAGCAGCATCATATCCAGATCTCCATCTTTGTCGTAATCGAAAAAGGCTGCCTGCGTACTGTAACTGACATTATCAAGACCGTATGCAGCGGCCTGCTCCACAAACCTGACATTTCCTTTGCTTACTCCCTGATTGATAAACAGCTCATTTTTGCGCCTCTCATCCTCTACTTTGCCTGAATAACAAATGTAGATATCCAAAAGCCCGTCACCATTTACGTCGGCCATCGTCACCCCGGTTTTCCATCCATCCTTCCGTCCTTCCAAACCTTTCGCCGCCGCGGTGGTGATATCCTTAAATCTCATCCCGCCCTGATTGAGATACAGCTTATTTTCAGACATATTCGCAGTAAAAAACAGATCGTCGAGACCGTCGTTATTCACGTCGCCAACTGCAACGCCGCCGCCATTGTAGAAGTATTCATAAGCCATGATATTGAGGTTCTCATTGTCGTCGATCGTATTGACGAACCCTATACCCGTATGCTTGGCCGGAAGAAGTTCAAAAATCTTATTCTGCGCAAACACCTCGTTCGGGCAAAAGAAAATCAAACTTAGAAGAAATCCTGCGTAATGTTTTTTCATTTGACCGTTTTGGCGTTGAGAAGGTCCGGTTGCAAAAAATAAAAAAACTTCAACCAATTGGTGAAGTTAAAAACAATACGATTTTATGAAAAATACGAAGAAAAAGTAAAAGATTTTTTACCCGTTTTTGTTTAAATATCCTCAGGGTTTCGGAAATACCTCATGTTCGTCCGCCCATTTCTTCCAGAGTGTTTTCAGACCAGCTACTTTTTCCGGATAAGCTTTCGCTAAATCGCGTGTCTCGGTTCTGTCTTTGGCCAAATCATACAAATGCCAGACGGTATCGGCTGCCGCCACCAGCTTCCAGTTTCCGGATCGCACATATCGTGCTCCGAAGTGTTCATTAAACAATTGCTGATGCCCTTCTGATTTTCCCTTAAAACTGGCCACCAGACTCTCGCCTGATGAAGGTATTATTTTATGTCCATTAAAACTTTCAGGATACTTTGCTTCTGATATCTCACAAAAGGTTTTCATGAAATCCATAACATGACCGACCTGTGGACTGAAACTCCCCTTTTTTGCAGAAATTCCTTTCGGCCAGAATGCAATCATCGGAGTATGCACGCCGCCTTCGTAAGACTGTGCCTTCCAGTATCTATATGGGGTATTGGAAACACTCGCCCAATCCGGACCGATGGAGGTATATGAGGTTTGAGGGCCTGGAATCGCTTGTTTTTTGGTTGCATATACTATTTTTTTGCCATCGCGGGTTTCACTTGGCCGATCAAATCCCGGTCCGTAGTTGGCGCAATTCTCCGAGCTTGCTCCATTGTCGGAGAGGAAAATAATGAGTGTGTTCTCCAGCTGTCCATTTTTACGAAGCGCTTCAATTAACCTCCCAATCCCCTGGTCCATCCGATCGATCATCGCTGCGTGAACCGCCATTGCTTCCGCATCCCACTTTTGATCAGGATTGTTCTTCCACTTTTGTTCCAAATCAGGCGTTTCCGGCAGCGGTGATGTGTTTTTAATAATCAAACCCTGTTCCAGCTGCCGCGCATATCTCTTGTCTTGAATTGCTTTCCATCCATGTTTATAGGTTTCCTTATATTTAGCAATATCCTCAGGCAAAGCCATTAGCGGCCAATGTGGCGCATTATGAGCCAGATACATAAAAAATGGTTTGTCACTTTTCGCAAACTGATTGACATAAGAAACGGCCGTATCACTGAGGGCATCAGTATGGTAATAGTCTTTCGGGACATTTTTTACCGGATCCGCACCATTTACTAAACTGAAGGGGTCAAAAAAATCGACCACGCCCCATAGCGTGCCAAAAAATTTGTCAAAGCCACGTTTCGTGGGATATTGTTCTTTTGGAGAAAAATTACCGAAATCTTTCTGGTGATTCAGCCAGGCCAGCTGATCTCCTTTGTCCTTTTGAGCTAATGTATTGGAAACGTGCCATTTCCCGACCATGGCAGTAGCGTATCCGGCGGTTTTCAAAACCTCCGCCAAAGTCACGGCATTGGGTGTGATATGGCCCTGATATCCTGGCTGCCCCTCAGAATCCGTCATTTTCCCGATACCCGCCTGATGATTGTAGAGCCCTGTCAACAGGGCGGCTCTGGTTGGACAACATCGGGAAGCGTTATAGAAATTTTGATATCGAATACCGTTAAAGGCGAGGTAGTCCAAATTAGGCGTTTTGATTTCTCCACCATATGATCCCAAATCCGAAAACCCCAAATCATCTGCGAGGATCAGAATGATATTAGGGCGTATGTTCGCTTGTATATTTTTATCAGACGTTGTTCTGGAAAGCCCTAAACTTATCACCGCCAATGCCACACATCCCAATATCAGTAATCCTTTGTTCATAATGCCTACTCAAAAAATATCCCCGGACCGGGGATTTGAATGATTTGATACACCATTAAAGGAATTTGGAACGGGCTTTTACTTTTTGCTCTGAGTTTTGCACGCAAAGCAATGGAATGCAAGCAAAGCTCGCCGTGATTTTAAATCGAATAATTTGAGCTCTTCGTATTTAATTTCTGGTGCTTTGAGTGATATTCTATGATGATTCGCCTTAAAGCCGCATCATACTATTCAAACTTTTTCCAAAGACCAATGATAGCACCGCTGATTGCATAAGTTATCGCACTCACCGAGCCGTTAATGATGGACAGAAGCACGGGCTTGAAAGTGAATAAATCTTTCACAGCACCCTCGAAACCAACGAATACCAAGCCAAAAAGACCACCGGTGAGGAAGCCGGCCAACAAGGTTCTGATAGGTATTTTGGTGAAAATCCATGCCATGGTATACATAGAAAATGAAGCGGAAACTATACTGGCCAGATAAGGTGCCGGACTTTCGCCCGCCCTGGCCTGTTCCATCGTCAGATTATTGAGAGATAACCAGATGTCCGAAAAGTATCCATACCATAGTGCGGGGATGATCTGACAAATTACAACACACACCAGAACAGCCCATAAATTTACTGCATGCTTTCTCATTTATTCGTATTGTTATACTAACCAAATAATCAGCGAGCAAAATATGATATTATTGTGAATTAATAGTACTATCGATATCCGTTTTTATGAAAGAAATATTTCTCTTCAGTCCATCAAATTTTGCCCGCTTGATAGGTGATCGTCTGAACATTTCTGAAAATAGTTCCTGGGTAATCTCTTCCCAATCCGAATTGGAGAAACCACTCAATTGATCTGATAACGCAAACTCGGGCGTTTTATTAGGCTTTGAGAATCTATTCCATGGGCACACATCCTGGCATATATCGCATCCGAACATCCAATTCTCGAATTTTCCACGGGCTTCCTGCGGTATTGCATCCTTTAATTCAATGGTGTAATAGCTGATACATTTGCTGCCGTCAACGACGTAAGGCGCTGTAATTGAATCAGTTGGACATGCATCTACGCAGCGGGTACATGTGCCACAGTAATCCCGAACAGCGGTATCTGGCTCCAACTCAAGATCGCAGATAATTTCTCCGATAAAAAAGAAACTCCCCATGTCCCGGTTCAGCAAATTTGAGTGTTTGCCGACCCATCCCAGTCCGCTTTTTGCAGCCCACACTTTATCCATAACCGGTGCAGAATCCACGAAAATACGACCGGAAATTTCCCCGATTTCATCTCTGATACTCGCCAAAAGTGTGGCGAGTTTGTCTTTTAAAACATAGTGATAATCGACCCCATATGCGTACTTCGATATTTTAAGGTCATCAGGACCTTCAGGCAGTCGTTTTTCCGGATAATAGTTTAGCAAGACAGATATGACACTCTTTGCTCCTTCAACCAATTTGCCCGGGTCCAGTCGTTTGTCAAAATGATTGGCCATATAGCCCATCGCACCGTGATGGTTTTTATTCAGCCATTTCTCCAGCCTGGGTGCTTCTTCTTCAAGAAATTCTGCTTTGGATATTCCACAAAAATCGAATCCCGCCTCCACCGCAAGTGCTTTAACCCGAACGCTCCTGTCCCTCTTTACGATGTCCTGTGTTGTCATATTACAAAGTTACAAATAACAAGATAAATGCCATCTTGTCAGCCTTTGATATTCTGGCAAAGTAATTTTGTAAGGAGCCCCTGTAATAATGATTCCCAAATACAGGTTAATTATGCCGGAAAATACAGAATTCAACATAGACAAAGAGGAAAACGAAGCAGAATTGGTTGAAGGTACTGACACAGTGACTTCTGACAATGGTGACAACGTGGAGGCTTCGGACGCACAGGAGGTAAAAGATCCCATCGAATCGTATAAAGCAGAGATTGCTGAGTTAAAAGATAAATATTTGAGGCTTTACGCGGATTTCGAGAATTTCAGACGTAGAACTTCAAAAGAAAAACTGGAAATGATCGCGGGTGCTGGTTCGGATACTGTGAAAGCTATACTTCCTATTGTAGATGATTTTGAAAGAGCAAAAGCTTCATTCGACAATAGTACTGATATCGATGCGCTTCGTGAAGGGGTGGATTTGATATATACTAAACTGGTGAAAACTCTGGAAGCCAAAGGTTTAAAGCCAATGGTGTCAAAAGGAGAAACTTTTGATGCAGAACTCCATGAGTCAATCGCGCAGTTCCCTGCTCCCTCAGAAGATCTGAAGGGAAAAGTGGTGGATGAAATCGAAAAAGGGTATTTCCTGAACGATAAGGTGATCAGGTTTGCGAAGGTGATTGTCGGGGCGTAGCTGTTAGTGTTTAGGGGTTAGTATTCAGGATCCCGAATATATTCGCTAATTGCGTTATAAGAATATATCAGTAAAGTATTTGGTTTAGCGACCAACAAAATTAAAAAGCGCCTCTGTCCGCCAAGCAATTGGAGTACAGAGGTTTATATATAATAGATTAAGATGTCTGATTTGGTGAAGGAGTGAAAGCTCTTGATTACCAAGCTTTCATAGAACTATACGTTTGACCAAACAAGATGGCTAAGAAAAGAGATTATTACGAGGTATTAGGAGTTGACCGTGGCGCAACGGCCGACGAAATCAAAAAGTCATACAGGAAACTTGCCATTAAGTTTCACCCAGACAAAAACCCGGACGACCCGACTGCGGAAGACAAATTCAAAGAAGCAGCGGAAGCCTACAGTGTTCTGAGCGACGATAACAAACGTCAGCGGTACAACCAGTTTGGCCATGCTGGAGTTGGTGGAGCTGCCGGTGCAGGAGCAGGTGGTTTTGGCGGCGGATTTTCTATGGATGATATATTCTCTCAATTCGGAGATATTTTCGGAGATAGCAGTCCTTTTGGAGACATTTTTGGACGCGCTGGCGGCGGCGCGGGTGGCCGTCGCGTGAGAAAAGGTTCTGACCTTCGGATTAAACTAAAGCTTAATCTAGAAGAGATCGCGAATGGCGTTGAAAAGAAAATTAAGGTTAAAAGACATGTGAGCTGTACCACTTGTGGTGGTAATGGTGCGAAACATGGCACTTCTCTAACCAACTGTAATTCCTGTAACGGAACAGGCCAGGTTCGGAAAGTTGTAAGCACCATGCTTGGTCAAATGGTTTCGACGAGCACTTGTCCAACTTGTAATGGGGACGGAAAAATCATCAGTGAAAGATGTGATTCATGTGCCGGAGAAGGACGTTTGTTACAAGACGATCTGATCACGCTCAATATTCCTGGCGGAGTTGCAGAAGGTATGCAGCTTTCGATGTCAAGCAAAGGAAATGTGCCCCCACGTGGTGGAGTTGCAGGGGACCTTTTGATCGTCATTGAGGAAGAAGAAGATCCGAATTTGAAGCGTGATGGTAACAATGTCGTTTTCGATATGCACCTGAGCTTTATCGATGCCGCTTTGGGAACCTCAACAGAGATACCGACGATCGACGGAAAGGCGAGAATCACGATCGACGCTGGAACGCAAGCTGGCAAAATCCTGAGATTGAAAGGAAAGGGCATCAAGGATATTAATGGATATGGAAAAGGCGATCAGCTGGTGCATATCAATGTGTGGACACCACAACAGTTGACCTCAGATGAGCGCCAAACGCTTGAATCGCTGAGACAAGCTCCTAATTTCCAGCCAAAACCTGGTAAGAACGAGAAAGGATTTTTTGATAAAATGAAAGATTTCTTTCATTGAGATTGAAAAGTAAAACTATCATAATATGGGCCGTCACCGAAAGTGGCGGCTTTTTTACATATTGGTCTTTTGAAACTACTAAATCTTAAATTTGCAGCTAATCACAACATCCTCATTGAACACTATAATTCTATGAAAAAAATATTTCTGATGATCTCCATATGCTGCACGTTTCAGTCATATGCTCAAAATAGCAAAAGTATGAATGAGCTCACCGTGGCTACTTATAACGTTAGTATGGAAGCCGAAAACTATGTTCCGAGAGGTACGAAAGGAATTTCAGAACAAATTCTGAGTAAAGAGCTCATGTCCGGAACTAACGCTCAGATTATCAACATTGCGAAAATTATTCAGACTGTAAGACCGGACGTGATTGTTCTGAATGAATTTGACTATATCCCTGATCCTGAAAAAGGAGTGAAGGCCTTTGTTAAAAACTATCTGTCCAAAGATCAGAATGGTTCGAAGGCGATTGAATATCCTTATTTCTATTATTCAACTGTCAACACCGGGCAGCCGTCGCCATACGACCTGGACAATAATGGAAAAGCCGAACAGTATGGAGCCGATGCTTGGGGATTTGGGTTGTATCCGGGGCAATATGGAATGATGATGCTTTCCAAATATCCGATTCAAACGACCGATATCCGTACTTTCCAGCATTTTAAATGGAAGGACATGCCAGGTGCCTTGAGTACCAAAAAAGCCGATGGAAGCGATTGGTATTCGAAAGAAGCCTGGGAACAGCTTCCGCTGTCTTCTAAATCTCATTGGGACGTCCCTATTACTGTCAATGGCAAAGCGGTGCACTTTCTCGTAAGTCATCCTACTCCACCCTCCTTTGATGGCGCCGAAGATCGTAATGGCAAGAGAAATCACGACGAAATCCGTTTTTGGGCAGACTACATCAATCCGTCGCAGGCAGGTTATATCTATGACGACAAAGGTAAAAAGGGTGGCCTGGCTGAAAACAACCGATTCGTTATCATGGGTGATCAGAACGCTTCTCCAGTTGAAGGAAATGCGATTACCGATGGCATTAAGCTACTATTGAACGATCCCAAAATCAATTCAGAAAAAGTACCGGCAAGTGGAGGCGGAGCAGCACACACGCCCAATAACCCAAATGCATTGAACCATACGGCTTTTTGGCGTATGAGGGCAGATTATGTATTGCCTTCCAGATTTGGTTTTCAAGTTGTAGACAATGGTGTTTTCTGGCCTGCACCGGGCGAACCGATGGCTGATTTGGTAGAAAAACGAGAATCCAGTTCAGATCATAGGTTGGTTTGGGCGAAACTTAAAGTGGATTAGCGATTAGCGATTAGCGATTAGCGATTAGCGGTTAGCGGTTAGCGGTTAGCGGTTAGCGGTTAGCGGTTAGCGGTTAGCGGTTAGCGGTTAGCGGTTAGCGGTTACAAGAAAACGGCCGGGTAGGATCATCTACTCGGCCGTTTTGGTTTTCTTTAAAAATAAAGTCTAAAATCTAAGTTCAGGCACCATTTGCTAAAAGCTAAAACCTAATAGCTAGTAGCCAACAGCTATTGCCCGCCGTACATATTAAACGCCGCGAGATGCTTCTGGAAAATGGTTTCGTATTTCTTGGCAGCGGCTTCCTGTTTTGCTTCTCTGTTTTCCTGAACAATGGTCTGGAGGATATAAAGATAAACATTCGCGTCACGGCGTTTCGTGGTTCCATTGTCTTTGGCCCAAGTCAAAACTTCGTCAGCGCGAGTCGCCATCGTTTCTGATACCTGCAATGCGGTTTTGGTTTCACCCAATTCAAACAAGGGTCCGATAAAGCTGGCAGATATCTGATCGTATGGAATACTCTTATCAGGCATTATAGCCATCGCTTTGTTAATAGCTTTCTTAGCCTCATCCTTGCGCCCTTCAGACATCAGCTGGCCTGCTAATCTCAAGAATGCTATACGTGCGGTGAATACCGGAGAACCCAGGTAAGTATTATCGTAATACACTTTCGGATTATCCAATTCCCGCCAGAACATCTTGTTCATCATGTTTTTATACATGATATCTGAGTTCACATATCCGTCGGTTGCACCCTGCACTTTTACGGGAAGCAAGCGATATGCATATCCTTCCAGCTGCATATATTCCTTCAGACTCAAATAGCTTGATCCACCCAAAGTTGAGGAGAAGTATATTGGCCTCTTCCAGTCGTTTGTCGCAATAATGTCAAGCATGATCAGATCTGACTTATACAAATCACCTTTTCCAATCGTCCAGCTCAATGAATCGCTCATGTAAGGGATTAAATCACTTTTGATGATATTCATTTTCTTAACCGCATCCACATCCACAGGAAGGAATAGCACGGACGAAGGCAAGATCGATGTCATATCGCCACTGGTTAGTGGAACTTGGATCGCCTTGTTTTCCTGCTTTACCAAACCTAGATATTCCTTCAAATTGATACCACTTTTTACACTTGGCACTTCATAAAAAGGAACAATATCGTTTTTACCAAAAGCATAATTTTCTTTCTCAAGCGAAATCGGTAGTGCTTCTGATAAGTATGTTTTACGTTTCATCTGGTCGATATACCAGTCGGTGCCCAGCAAACTCAGGTTACAAACCCGCACGTCGGTCCTAAAACCTTCTACTTCCTGAACATACCACAACGGGAAAGTATCATTATCCCCTCCTGTGAAAAGTATGGCGTTTGGCGCACAGGAGTTCAGTAAGTTTTTCGCAAAATCAACTGAATGGTAACGGTTATCGCGGTTGTGGTTATCCCAACCTTTGAAACCCATAATCGCCGGGACGACCAGGGCGATTGCCGTCGCTGCAAAGGCTGCTGTTTTAGCATCGGAGAAGACTCTTTTCAATCCGTCGGCAATAGCTACAACTCCCATTCCAATCCACATACAGAAGATATAGAATGAACCCACGTAAATATAATCACGCTCTCTCGGTTCAGTTGGCGGTGAATTCAGATATACAACCAAAGCAACTCCTGTCAGAAAAAACAACAGACCCAATACCAGCATATCCTTCTGTCTTCTTGTATACTGAACGACAAGTCCTAATAGACCCAATACGAACGGCAACATAAAGAAATTATCGTGCGCCTTATTGTTCGCGATCGGTTCAGGATATTTCTTAAATGCATCCCACGGTAGCATATTTCCTGCCCCTTCTTCATCACTTTCACGACCCACGAAATTCCATAGGAAATATCGCCAGTACATATGCCCGATTTGATAAGAGAACATAAAGGAGAGGTTGTCCCCCATTGTTGGCTTTTGCCCTTCTACCAGACCTGTCATTTGACGATATAGTTCCGGATGCCCACCTTGAGTGCTGTACATACGAGGCAACAGCATATTCATGCCTGGTTCATACTCATACTCAGGACGATAGTCATAAATTACATATTTTCCACCCTGCTTGCGATACATAGGTGCACCTCTTTTCTGGCTGATCGGTCTCGATACGAACGTTGGTCCGTATAACAAAGGACGGCTGCCATATTGCTCTCTTTTCAGGTAAGATACAAAGCTTAGTACGTCGTTTGGATTGTTCTCATTGATCGGCGGGTTGTATTCCGCTCTTACCAACACCATCAGGTAGCAGGCATATCCTATCAATACGAATGCAAGCGACAAGAGGCCAGTGTTCAATAACACATTTTGTTTCTTATGGGCATATCTGATTCCCCAGATCAACGCACCAAGGAAGAGGATGATAAAGAATATCACACCTGAACGGAAAGGCAATCCCAGCGTATTGACGAAGAAAATTTCAAACGTGCCCGCCATACTTGGAAGGCCAGGGATGATACCCGAGTTGATAATTGCCAGTATGATTAATCCCCCTACAAACGCTGCAACCCCACCCCATATCGAGTGCTTATTATATTTCTTGAAGTAATATACCAACGCCAAGGCCGGAATAGTCACCAAGTTCAGCAAATGGACACCGATTGACAAACCAACAAGATAAGCGATAAAAATCAGCCATCTGTTTTCAGCCGCCGGATCTTCAATTCGTTCCCATTTGAATACAGCCCATATTACAATCGCGGTAAAGAAAGACGACATTCCATATACTTCCGCTTCCACAGCCGAAAACCAGAATGAGTCCGACCAGGTATATGCTAATGCACCAACTACGCCTGAACCGATCAGCAAAGCGATATCGCCAGATGTCAGCTCTTCGTCAGTTTTTCCGATGAATTTACGAACCAGTAACGTGATCGTCCAGAAAAGGAACAAGATCGTCAATGCGCTGCTCAATACCGAAACCATATTGATCCAATAAGCGACATTGGTAAGGTCTCCAAATGCAAAAAGGGAGAATAAACGACCTATCAGAAGAAAAAACGGTGCGCCCGGAGGGTGCGGAACCTGAAGCTTGAATGCACAGGCAATGAACTCCCCACAATCCCAAAAGCTGGCGGTACGTTCGACGGTAAGTGCATAAGTGATAAATGAAATTGCGAATACAATCCAACCCGCAAGGTTGTTGGAACGATTAAAACGGGTCATTTTAAGTAATATAAGTTGTAAAGGTGAACTTCGAAAAGAGCATCGATTTATACACTCAATGGAGCACACATACCTATGGTCGGGGCAAAATTAGCAAAATAACGCCAACGGCAAGTTTAAGCCGCTCTTAAAAAACGTTAATTCAGGAGTTTTGTCTGTCAGATGTTACAAAAATTCCGTATTCGAAACCGTACTTTTTGGACGACTATTTATAAAATATCCACTTCGCAAGCTCCTTGTATGTCACCTTTTTACCGTACATCAGAATACCAACGCGATATATTCTGGAAGCTACCCAAATGGTCCCTGCAAATCCGAAGACAAGCAATACCATTGACAAAACCAGCTCCCACACTGGTACACCAAAAGGAATTCTTACCATCATCACAATTGGTGAGGTGAGTGGGATAATGGATGTCCAGAATGCCAGGCCGCCGTCAGGATCTCTGAGTACAAACTGGGCAAAAACGAAGGAAAATATGATGGGCATCGTGATCGGAAACATGAATTGTTGCGTGTCGGCATCATTATCAACCGCCGCTCCAACGGCTCCGAAGAGCGCGCTATAAAGCAAATATCCACCAATGAAGTAGAACAGGAAGCATCCAATAATCAACGGGATATTAAGACTATTCACAGCTCCGAGGATTTCACCCACCGGATTGTTGTTTCCATTCGCTTTCATGGCGGCTTCCGCTGCCTGCATTCTGTCGGCACCCTGCACAATATTTTTGGTATCTGCTGGCAATTTATCTGCAATGAAACTTGAAGCAGCACTGCTAATACCGACAGTCAGCAGAATCCACAACAGAAACTGGGTTAATCCAACGAGCGCGACACCGATAATTTTCCCCATCATCAGTTGATATGGCCGAACGGAAGAAATGATCACTTCCACAATCCGGTTGGTCTTTTCTTCGGTAATCCCCCTCATCACCTGCGTTCCATATATCAAAACCGACAGGTATATCAAAAACCCGCATATCGTCCCAATCGCAGTGGCAGCTCCCGAGCTGCTTTTCTTCTCCCCTTCTGCACTCAAGCTAATGGTTTCCGAACTGACGTTAACTCTCGAATCCTCCAATATCTGATGTGTAATACCGGCCCGCGAAAGTTTAATATCCTCTATTTGTTTCTCAATCGTTTTTTCAATATCCGATTTGAGTTCCATGCTCACATTCTTCGCCGCGTAAATTTTTACTCCCTTAGGCTGTTCAATGACATTTTTAGGAATAAACACAAGCGCATTGGCTCCGCTGGCTGTAAATCCTGTTTTAGCCTTTTCTAAATCAGTGTCCGGATAAACAAACTTAATGGACTCTGAATCTTTGAATTCTGATTTAAACAAGCCGCTTTCGTCGATGACCTGAACTGTTTTAGTATCCACAGACCCTACCGCGATCCATATTACCGCCGCATAGAATCCGGCAAAAAGTAATGGCCCCAGAAAAGTCATGATCAAAAACGACCTTTTCTTCACTCTGACCAGGTATTCTCTTTTTATGACTAGAAATATGTTGCGCATTTTCTTAGCTGTTAGGTATTAGATTTTTTGATTTAAACGCAGAGTCAGGGGAGTTAGACGCGGAGCTTCGCTGAGTTTCTTCCCCTTCGTCCCTCCTCCCTTCTCCCTTTCTCCCTTCATCCCTCCTCCCTCTCCTCCATTCTCCCTTCCTCACCCTTCCGGAACCTCGTTCACTACACGCATGAATATCTCGCTCATGGTAGGGATGTTTTCGCCGAAGGCATTGATTTCAACCTGGTTAATAAGGAATTTCAGAAGGTCATTTGACGATGTGTTTCCCTCCAGCTGGATATCCGCGCGAATCAGTCCGTCACCAACCGTCTTGTTATTCTTTACTGAAAACCAGGATTGTCTTTCTCCTAATTCCCCCGCATATTCAACAAAATAAGTATTGGTTTTAAACTCCTCCTTGATCTTCGCCTTAGAGCCATCCAGAACTTTTTTGGAACGGTGGATCAAGGCAATATTGTCGCAAAGCTCTTCAACAGTCTCCATTCTGTGCGTTGAAAAAATAACCGTGCTGCCTTTCTGTCTTAATTCCAAAATTTCATCACGAATCAGGTTCGCATTGATAGGGTCAAACCCGGAGAAGGGTTCATCCAGAATGATCAGATCAGGTTCATGCAATACGGTAGATACAAACTGCACCTTTTGCTGCATACCTTTAGAAAGATCAGATATCGTTTTGTCCCACCAGCTTTTGATATCAAACTTCACAAACCAGATTTTCAGCTTTTCCATCGCCTCCTTTTGCGAAAGGCCTTTCAGCTGCGCCAGATACAGCAATTGCTCGCCGACTTTCATTTTTTTATACAATCCACGCTCTTCAGGAAGATAGCCAATTCTCGAAATATGGGATTGGTTCAGAGGCACTCCATCGAAAAGAACACGGCCACTGTCGGGACCGGTTATCTGATTTACAATGCGGATAAGGGAGGTTTTGCCCGCTCCATTTGGACCTAACAATCCGAATATGCATCCTTTGGGTATTGTCAAACTTACATCATCGAGTGCCCGATGATTCGCGTAATCCTTGGTAATATTCTGTATATCAAGAATGTCCATAAAAGAAATCAGCAGATATAGTTAGGTTTCAGTATTCCGAGTTCCCGAAGTTCAGCCTTTGCCGCTCCGTGAGTTGCCAAAGATGCAAAGGATATTACGGTTTGCAAATCGGGAAGTGACAAATTGCATTTTTAGCCAGTCGAACGGTAAAATCAAGCGGCGTAAAATTCTTCAAAAAATTAAATATTGAATTTTAAGCATATATAATTTGATAATTCTGAAAAAATACAAATAGACAGGGCTTTATTTGGCAAATCATTTACAAAGAAAGGTATCAAGTCATATTTTACATTAAATTTGACGAAGCGACACCGCCTTTGACAACGTTATAATATGACCAACCTTAAAAATCTCAGCGATGAAGAACTAGTTGTTCTGACTGCCGAAGGTCATAAAACTGCCTTTGACGAAATTTATAACCCTATTGGGAAACGTTACTTTATGTGACCCATAGAATGGTAAAATCCACAGAAATTGCTGAGGAGATTACGCAGGATACTTTTAGTATACTGACGCGCAAACGCTTTTCGTGACCGTGATCGAAAGCGGTGTTACTACCTTAAAGAGGAAAGATTATGCCTTAAAAGCGATCTATTACGAAAGAGGCATAGAGCTGGCAATGGAAGGACATCGCTTCTTTGATCTGGTACGTTGGGGAATTGCTGAGCAAAGCATGAACAGCTTCTTCAGTTTTGAATCTAAAATCACGACGGATCTGAATGGAGGGAAGTTTATTACAGGCAAGAACAATTACTACCCTATCCCTCAGTTTCAGATCGATATGAGTGTGGTCGATGGCGTTCCGGTATTAACTCAAAATCCAGGATATAATTAATATCAACCCCAGTATATGAAGAAAATGCCCGCCTCCTGATCAGAAGCGGGCATTTTTGGTATGATCTAATTTAACTATACTTCTCCCTAACCTGAAACAAAACCCAAAAACCCAGCAGGCCGCCTACTATAAAGCCAAATATATTAAACTGGATTAAACTACTTAACAAACTGACTAACAACGCATAATATATCAGATTCCATCCGGATCTTTTCCGCGCTTTAAGCGGTGAAAAGGCCATGAGATACATTACTACGATAAGAATAGCAACAAGGATACCGATATAATATCTAAATCCGGTACCCAACGGAAATCCCCCCAACCCGATGGCCAATCCTCCAATCCCGGCTGCTCCGAGCAGACCTATGATTCCCAGAATTGAAAATACCAGCAATACGTAAGGCCCGAATTGCGCGATTCCTTCCTTGATCCCTTCCGGAAAGGCCGGGAATTTTTCAAGAAAAATAGGCTCTAATTCCTTTTCGAGTGGAAGTTTTGATTCCATAAAGCGTTGAGATTGAAGTGAACAATATCTGTGAAGCTATTAAAATCAATCGCAACTTTCAAGCATATCCTCACATAAGATCCCGATATTTTGCAAGGAATTATTCTTTGGTAACCAACTGGTTATTAATATATCCTGGATATCGAGCCGATTAAACCGAAAAAGCGCCTGCCGGAAACCGACAGACGCTTTTTCAAAAACTTGCGAAGTGATTATGCTTCGGCTGTAGCAGGAGCTGCAACTGGTTCGATGTGAACGTAAGAGCGGTTTTCACGAGTTTTACGGAAAACAACTTTACCAGGAACCAAAGCAAACAATGTATGGTCACGACCAATACCTACCCCGTTACCAGGATTGTGCTTAGTACCACGTTGACGAACCAGGATGTTACCTGCTTTCGCGATTTCTCCTCCAAATAATTTTACCCCAAGACGCTTACTTTCTGATTCCCGTCCGTTTCTTGAGCTACCTACACCTTTCTTATGTGCCATGATATCTTAACTTTTAATGTAATGTCTCTGTTAAATGATTAAGCTACGATTTCGTCGATGCTGATTTTTGTCAGATACTGACGGTGACCGTTCTTAACTCTGTAACCTTTACGTCTCTTTTTCTTGAAGACGATCACTTTTTCACCTTTAAGGTGTTCCAGAACGGTTGCTTTTACAGAGGCACCAGCCACTAGTGGCGCGCCTACCTGTACAGCGCCTTCGTTGTCTACAAGAAGGACTTTGTCAAATACAAGTGCAGCGTTCACGTCACCTTCAAGCCTATGCGTGAAGACTTCGCGACCCTTTTCAACTTTAAATTGCTGACCTGCGATTTCTACGATTGCGTACATTTTAATAAATTATCGTTATTTTATTCGAAAATGAGGTGCAAAGATATTGATTTACAATATTATTATCAAGTGTTGGCTGATTTATTTCTATTCAACTTTTATTGCCAAAACCTTTACGCTCCGACTTAGGCACCTTTAGCTTTCAACTTATTTTTTTCAAGGTAGGCTTGAAGTTCTTCAAAGCTCATACCTCTAATATCTCTGGAAATCTTATCCTTTATCTCGCGAAATGTTTTGACTGTATCAAAATCTTTCGTCGGTTTAGTACCTGCTTTCATTTTCCAAGATTTGTTTCGGAGAATATATTTCCAATGTTTTGTATCCCAAACGTAAATTTACTGAGTTGTAGCCATGAATCCTTTGAACATTTACTATATGCTTAAAATTCCAACTTACAAGCATATCAACCTGACTTAAAGTGGCTAAGGCGATATGAATACAATCGTCCAAACTTGTTTCGCCAACAACCTTTTCTTCAATATATTTTTGAGCAAGCTGAAGTGCATCGCGTGTCACCATCAGTTTTTACTTACAGAACTCATCAATATCTGCAAAAAAATGCCTCACTCTCTCAGGTGCATTTATCAATTCTCTCTCCGTCAAGTTGGAATAAACACATTTGATCTGACCCAGCCCAACCTTTTCAAAAAGCAAAGCGGTCTCCCTTTCAAATTCAATGTCAAAAACTCCACCGAAAACTGATGTATCAAAATAGAATCGTCGTAGCATAAACAAGTATAGGAACACTGTTTGAGTACGTCACCTTCTTAATTCTGTCACAATCACTTGTGGCTGTTTTTCGCTATTATCTCATAAATCCCCTCGCAACCGTTATAGCTAAAATGAAGGAAATTTGTTTTAGTCAGTCTATCCTCCGATCTTAACAAGCGTTAACAATCGAAATAGTTACCTTTATATTGAATAACCATTTAGCAGTATAATGAGAGATTATATTATCAAAATGAAAATTATTTTGTCGGTTGTCATGATATTTTACGGGGTTAACACCTCAGCAGAAATCGTGAGCCAAAGTGTAACGAATATTATTGAAAATACCGAAATCGCTGCTGTTCAAACACTCAAGGTGGGCGATCAGGTGGCTAATTTTAGTTTGAAAAGCACCTCCGGGAGTAATGTTTCGCTTACCGATTTCAATTCTTCAAAAGGGGTTATCGTTGTTTTCACAAGCAACCACTGCCCGTTTGCCAAAGCATACGAGGATCGGCTTATTGCACTCAATAGCAAATTCAGCCCGCAGGGAATCAAGCTGCTGGCAGTCAATTCCAGCGACAAGAGCCTGCATCCGGATGATTCATTTGAAAAAATGAAGGAAAGGGCCAATACGAAGGGTTATAACTTTTCATATCTTTCAGACGACAACCAGATAGTCGCCAAGTTGTTTGGAGCCACCCGCGAACCGCAGGCTTTTTTACTTCTGAAAAAAGGAAGCGCATTCGTGGTAACTTATATTGGAATGATTGACGACAATCCGCAAGACCCGCAAGGAGTTTTAAAGTACTATATCGACGAAGCTGCAACTAGTTTGCTTGAAAATAAACCGGTAGTAACGACCGTAACCAAACCAGTGGGCTGCCCTATCAAATGGAAAAACTAAAAGACCGACTTAAACGCTTTCCATCGAATGAAAAATTATCTATTACCCCTTTTAATTGCTTGCCTTACTAACGGAATCCTGCATGCCCAAAGTAAAACCTTGTCGACAGAGGGTGAATTTACCAACAATTGCGAGGGTCCGGCTGTGGACTCGGAGGGCAATATATATGCGGTCAATTTTGCCAGGGATGGTACGGTCGCTCAAATAACCAAGAAAGGCCGTACGAGTTTCTTTCTCACTTTACCCAAAGGAAGCACGGGGAACGGAATCCGTTTTGGAGATAAAAACACATTTTATGTAGCTGATTTCACAGGTCACAACATATTGAAAGTCAACATGTTGACAAGAGATATTTCAGTATTGGTCAATGAACCTAAAATGAATCAGCCTAATGACCTGGCAATCACTACAACAGGACACATTTTCGCTTCCGACCCAAACTGGAAAGATAATACCGGACAAATTTGGCATGTAAGCCCCAAAGGGGAAATTGAACTTGCGTATGGCGATATGGGTACTACCAATGGAATCGAGGTGAGTCCGGATGAAAAGACGTTGTATGTCAATGAAAGTGTGCAGAAAAACGTATGGGCCTTTGACCTTTCGGCCGACGGAAAAATCACTAATAAACGTCTCTTTCATAATTTTGCAGATGGCGGCATGGACGGCATGCGCTGTGACCAGATGGGAAATTTATATATCGCCCGGCATGGAGTCGGAGAAGTGGCTGTTCTATCACCCGCGGGTAAAGTGATTCACACTTATAAAACCATTGGCAAAAAGGTTTCCAATATATGCTTCGGCGGCAAAAATGGAAAAACTGCCTATATCACATTGCAGGATCGCGGTTGTATTGAGACATTCGGTGTCAAACACCCCGGCAGAGAATGGGTAATGATGGAGGCCTATTCTAATTCGAAATGATTTTGTTTGATTGTGTTGTGCTATTTAAACGCAGAGTTTGCGAGAGTTCACCGCAGTGTAACGCGGAGTTTTTTCATAACCCTACAGCGGGAAATTCTGATAACTCACATTTAAAACAGCATATCAGTTACATTTCAAGTTAACAGTTTGGGATATCAGTTCCTTTGTATCTTCTTGTCTTTGTGTCACTTAGCGCTCACTGCGGCCTAGCTGATTCTCAAATAATACCTTCTTCCCCAAACATCGCTAAGAAAAGATTTGGATTCAATTTGAACATTAATTTACTTTGCAAAACAAAGTACTTTAATTAAATACACATGAACACAGACTACATACTGAACTATCTAAAATCCAATCACAAAATCGCACTCCTGGCTTTTTTAAGCTTATCCGCTTGTGCTCTTTTATTTTTTAGAATGCTCTTTTCCCGAAATATGGGTTTCGATTTCCTCTTATGGAATCTCTTCCTGGCGTGGGTTCCGCTGTTGTTTATCAAATGGGTATCAGAAATCGACAAACGAAAATCGCTTCATCCCTTGGTTTTGATATTCACCCTGACCATATGGCTGCTGTTTTTCCCAAACGCACCGTACATCATTACCGATCTGAAACATCTCAGTGGAATACCCGAAAACAAAATATGGTATGACGCAATGATGATTTTCACATTTGCGATAGCCGGTTTGCTCCCCGGTTTATATTCAATGCGAATCGTGTACCGGATTTTATCAAACCGTTTTCAAACTATTATATGCTGGGTTATTATTGCGGGAGCCATGTTTTTAAGCGGTTTTGGTATATTTTTGGGTAGATATGGCCGCTGGAATTCATGGGATATAGTCACGCAACCACAAAACCTCTTCTGGGGAATTATGGGTAGTATCCGAAATCCAATGGCAGTTATGCACACTTTTGCGTTTTCGTTTGTGCTTCTGTTATTATACTTTGCATTTCATACTTTTGCCGAAATAAACAAAAATGAGCCAACCCATAAATTTTCTTAAGGCGTTCAAAAGCTTTCGGTTTGCGCTGGCAGGCATTTACAGTCTTTTTAAAAATGAAAATAACGCCCGAATACACCTGATGATGGCTATTTTGGTGACAATAGCAGGCATATTTTTTTCTATCAATACGACTGAATGGATATGTATCACGATCGTTATAGGGTTAGTGTGGGCGGCCGAAGCGTTTAATACTTCTATTGAAAAATTGGCCGATGTGGTCTCGCCCGAATATCATCCGGCAATAAAATCCGTAAAAGATCTGGCCGCAGCGGGTGTGCTCATTTTAACCATAGCGGCGGTGATCACCGGATTATTTATTTTCTTACCCAAAATCACACTGCTTCTGGGTTTCAGATTGGTTTAACTGAACTTAATTCAACAAGTCTATATAAAACTTATATGTCGTCACAACAGGAATCTTTGCAAACACTCTCCGAGATACGGGAATTAATGGAACGATCTTCCAAATTCTTGTCACTAAGCGGATTAAGCGGTGTTTTCGCGGGCATATTTGCACTGATCGGCGCGGGGTTTGCATACGCCCGTTTCAGAACCGACTGGTTGGTGGAAGCAATGGCGCCAGTCATTGCATACAAAGGAAATACCAAGACCGAAATTATCTCCTTTCTGGTCTGGGATGGCGTACTGGTTCTTCTGGCTTCCTTGTGTGTGGCAATATTTTTAACGATCAAAAAAGCCAAAAAACGCGGGCTTAATGTGTGGAACAGCACATCGAAAAGAATGTTGCTGGCCGTACTGGTACCTTTGACAACCGGTGGAATATTCTGCATTGCAATGTTATATTATGGCTTTATCTGGTTGGTTTTCCCGGCGACATTGCTGTTTTATGGCCTGGCTCTTGTGAGTGCGAGCCGATTTACCTATCCTGAATTATTTTACCTCGGCCTGTGCGAAATAGTGATAGGTTGCATTGCGCTCTTTTTAACACAATTCGCGATCTTCTTCTGGGCAGCTGGCTTCGGAATTTTGCACATAGTATACGGAACCGCAATGCATAATCGGTATGACCGGAAAACCAGCGACTCTTCTCCAAATTCCGGCTTAAAAACTTTAGCTATATTATTAATCGTCAGTTCATGGGGAGTTTGTTCACAATCTGCCTCAGCGCAATTTTCATTGGACACTGCCGCAATTTCGAAAACCAGAAAGTGGTACGACAAGGAAACCATATACCTTCAGGGGAGCAATAGTTATGTAAAAAACGACATGATTTATTCCGGACAGAAGGCTATCAAAAAGGAATTTATGATCAGTCCGGGTGGAATGGAGCTATATATCAAGTCGCGCAGGACGCGAAATATTGCATTGGTGATATCCGTTGCCGGATCAGTCGGCTCAATCGTCACACTTATAAATGGAAATAGAGATGCCCTTAAGAAATTCTTCTGGGTTTCGCTCGGAACAGGGATCACGTCTACTTTGATCACTGCGAGGGCAAATAATTTGAGAGATCAGGCTGTGTGGTTACGAAACCGCGATGCAATGATTTTTATGGATAATGGCAAATAATATGCCTGATGCAGTAACTTGTGCAACGGAATGGAATGGTTAGAAAAATTCAATAAAGTATTCGAGAGTAAAATCAGGCTTGGGCTTATGTCAGTTCTCGTTGTAAACGAAGCGATAAGTTTCAATGACCTGAAAGATTTGCTTCAGTTGACCGATGGCAACCTGGCATCGCATCTGCGCGCACTCGAAGAAATTCAATATATAGAAGTTCAAAAACAATTTAATGGACGAAAACCTCTGACCACCTATAAGGCTACTGAACTGGGTCACAAAGCATTCACAGACCATCTTCAGGTTCTCGAAAATATGATTCGTCAAAACATGTAAAAGGCGGCTACCAGGAACTTCCCGATAACCGCCTTTTCTTTTGCCAATACGGTTGAATTACCACTAAGACCTAACCACACGAAGGATCTGCTTACGACTGCTCAAACTCTTCCAGCCGTCGTGACTTTGTGGCAAATCCCAGCCTAGAACTTCGTCGGAACTGAAAATCCTTCCTTATCCCATTGAAAATTAAGTGATTTGTCTTGAACGGTAAACGTCATTTTCTCTTCCGAAGTGCTGTATTTCTTTGCCGGAACAGTTACTTTCAAAACATCCTTGTCCTTGTGTTTGTCGTAGTCATATGCACCAAACTGGCCTGTCACACCATTTAGAATAATTGTCCATTCCTTCACACCCGGAATAGTGAACAGCGTGTAAGTACCCGCCTTAATTGCCTTCCCGCCAAATTGGCCGTCTTTCTTGAACGTAATCTCAGTAGCTTCGTTCGCGCCAGTTCTCCATATTTTGTCATATTTCTCAAGGCTTGAGGCTTCTTCCGAGCCAAAAAGCAATCTGTTTTTCTTAGATGGCTGACCATATGCAATACTGATGTTTTTTCCGTCGGCAGTAACACGCGGACTTTGGCCAAAAGTTAGACCGACAACAGCGATTGCGAAGAACAATGATAACAAAGAAGTTTTCATGAATAAAGAATAAATTGATAGGTGATTGGAATATTAATTCAAACGAACCAGCATTTGAAAAGTTGTCAAGGCCAGTCGTTAAATCAAAATTCGTAATTTTGATCGAATCACCAGCTAATTAACCCCAATTAAAGCTTGAATTTTTTTGACACCAAAATTGAATCGCTAAGGAGTGTCAGTCCGCAAAAAGCTGAACTACTCAATAAAGAGCTTGGCATATTCACATACAGCGATTTACTTCAACACTATCCCTTTCGTCACGAAGACCGGACGGCCTTCCATCGCGTGTCCGAGCTAAATGAAGAGATGCCAGCTGCTCAAATCAAAGGAAGACTACGCGATTGGACGATTGCCGGAGAAGGTGCAAAAAAGAGGTTGGTAGCCCAATTCACAGACGGAACAGGCATCTTGGAACTGGTTTGGTTTCAGGGAATTACCTGGTTCGAGAAAAATCTGCGAAGAAATTCAGAATATATTGTTTTCGGAAAGCCAGTATATTTTAGCGGGAGATGGAGCATCACACATCCGGAAATTGACCTATTGACGCCAGAGAACGAGTCTGGCGGGTACTGGCAGCCTATATACCCTCTTACCGAGAAATTACGGCGCAAATTTGTGGACAGCAAAGCCATCGGCCGGATGATTCGAAATCTCCTGGAAATTGCAATGCCTCATATCCGGGAAACCATTCCCGAAAATCTCACCAGAAAATTCCGGCTGATATCCAAAAAGGATGCGTTGTGGAATTTCCACAATCCGCAAAGCCAAGCTTGGTTGCATCAGGCCCAGCGCCGCCTTAAGTTCGAAGAGCTTTTTTACAATCAGTTCAGGCTGATCAAGAATAAGTTATTGCACAAAACCGAATTTCCAGGTCTGGTTTTCAGCAAAACAACGCTGGTGAAGGAGTTTTACGAAACTCATCTTCCCTTCAGCCTTACCAATGCCCAGAAACGAGTTCTCGGTGAGATACGCGAGGATTTGAAATCCGGACAGCAAATGAATCGATTGCTGCAGGGCGACGTAGGCTCAGGAAAAACGATCGTCGCTTTTATAACGATGCTTTTCGCTTTGGACAATGACGCTCAGGCATGTCTCATGGCTCCAACTGAGATATTGGCCGACCAGCACTATCAGGGACTCAAAAAGTTTGCCGAATTGCTGGGCATCGGCATCGCAAAACTGACGGGCTCGACCAAGAAGAAGGAACGTGAAGTTATTCATAGACAGCTGTTGAGCGGAGAATTGCATATCATCGTCGGTACTCATGCGCTGCTGGAAGATATTGTACAGTTCAAAAACCTGGGTCTTTGTATTATTGATGAACAACATCGTTTTGGAGTGGCGCAGCGCGCGAGGCTTTGGGCGAAAAATCCTGGCATATATCCGCATATGCTGGTCATGACGGCCACCCCTATCCCCCGCACGCTAGCGATGACTTTATATGGGGATCTGGATATATCGGCAATAGATGAATTGCCAGCCGGCCGAAAGCCCATAAAAACGGTTCATCGATATGACGCGCACCGGACTTCCGTTTTCGGTTTTATAAAAGAAGAAATTCAAAAGGGAAGGCAAATCTATATGGTATATCCATTGATTGAAGAATCTGAAAAGATGGATTTGAAGGATTTGATGGATGGATACGAAAGCGTTTCCCGGTCCTTCCCCGGAGTTCCGCTGAGTATTCTGCATGGAAAAATGAAGGCTCAGGACAAGGATTATGAAATGGGCCGTTTTGCAAGAAATGAAACCAAAATTCTGGTAGCGACTACTGTGATCGAGGTTGGCGTAAATGTTCCTAACGCGTCTGTGATGGTCATCGAAAATGCAGAGCGATTTGGATTGTCACAGCTTCATCAGTTGCGTGGTCGTGTAGGCCGGGGGGCGGAGCAGTCGTACTGCATATTAATGACCTCCTTTAAAATCAGTAAAGATACCCGGCTAAGAATTGAGACGATGTGCAGGACCAATGACGGTTTTGAGATATCGGAAGTGGATTTACAACTGCGAGGTCCCGGAGATCTTTCGGGAACACAGCAAAGCGGAATTACAGACTTGTTGGTAGCCAATTTGGCCCAGGACACTGAAATACTGAAAGCAGCCAGAAAATCTGCAGAAGAGATATTAGGAGCGGATCCGAACCTGATCCAGCCTGAAAACCTTCCGATCAAAAGCCATTTGGAAAACTTAAGAAAAGAAGAAACAAACTGGAGCAGGATAAGCTGATTTTTTGCCAGTCGGCTTTGAGACTTTGGGCACACCAAATGCGTTGAATCGTGGAAAGAGCTACTTAGCCACAAAATTAGATTTTCCTATCTTCGACAAACCTAATGTCGAAGCCAAAAAGTTAAAACTGTGCAAAGTCCGGCAGCCGATAGCCGACCGCCGATGTCTAAGCAGTAATTTCCCTGATTTCCCCTTTAAACTCAAAATTCGTTGGACGGGTCACGTGTAACGCGGCACCCAGCGAGGTGGCATATGGAAGTTCTGAAGTATATACTTTATGATTTGGAAAGTTTCTCGCTATTAACTTCGCGAAGATCTCATTTCTTGCAAACCCGCCATCAATGTAAATACTTTTAACATCGTCAACGCCAACCAGTTGTAAAGAAACTTTCAATAACCCTACAAGACCGTTGATCAGGTGGTGATAGGCAGCTTCCGCACTGGCGAATGCGCTAACCTGCCATTCCTGCGGACTAGGTTCAGGGAAAGGACCATTGCCCGTCATGCAAGCGGTATAAAATTTAGGAACATCTGCTTTAAGTATTTCTTCATCCAGCTTCACTCCTTTGTAAAAGTCAGGAGCAACTCTGAAATATTCAGCAATACGTGAAACCTGAAAATCGTGCTCACGGCCCATGAATAAACGTGATGCAGTAACGCCACTTCCCTCCGGAGTCAAATAATTCATACAGTCACGCTCGAGCTGATATGAAGTCAACGGCTTGGCGGAGAATGAGTTAAAATTAATACACCACGTACCAGTTGAAAGCAACACAAATGGCTTTTTCATGGCCATCCGATAAGGTACCAACGCCGAAGAGCTATCATGCAAACCGAAGCCAGACTGAATCCCTTTGTCGCCATGTCTGTATATGAACGATGAAGAAGCCAACACAGGCGCCAGTTTTTTATGAATACCCTCTGCCTTTACCCACTCATGATAATCCCACATTTCGAAGCTCCAAAGTGCAGTATGACAGCCCAGCGAGGTATAATCACTAACCTTTCTGTTTGTCAGGAGGTATAGTATATATTGCGGCAAATGCAGCGTGGTCGCAATGTTCTTATAAACTTCCGGTCTTTTATATTTCAACCAATAAAGCTGCATACCTGAGTTAAGCATACCCATCGCAGGCGAACCTGTCTGCAACGATATACGCGTCGGATCACCGTATGTAGTGTAAAACTGATTGAGCAAATCGGCCGGAAATGGCTTTAGGTAGTTATAAAGCGGAGTCAGCGGTTTGTTGGATGCATCAAGGTGTACCAGGCTCGCGCCATAACCAGCAACATTGACAGCCTTTATATCGTAACGCTCATCGGCCAGCAATGCTTTCCATCGGTCTTGAACCCACTTGGTAAGCAAATCAATATCTTCAGAAGGATACCCATCTTCATCCCTGGTTTCAGGAAGAGACTCGGAAAATTCTTCAACTATGTCGTAATTTTCATCAAAGAGAACATATTTTTTGTTTGTTCTCCCAATATCAAAGACCGCAGTTACTTTCATTATCAAAATTGCTATCCAGGGAATTAACCAATATTTATTTTTCGGTTAATATAATGACTTTACTTTATAACCCGCACCCTTAGTCAGTTTTTTAGTTATAATATCAATATAAACTGATTTTTGGTGCTAAAACTTTGGTTACGATTTTTGCAAAACAGGTTTGATCACCTTGATCCAACGTTCATATCCAGCCCGGCTCATATGCAAACTATCACTTACAAATAAGCTCGGATCCGGCCTTCCGTCTTTCAACATCACCGGCCACACGTCGATATACTGCTGATTAGGTACAGTTTTGATAAAATCCTGAATAAGTTGATTGGCTTTAATAACCTTGTCTTTGCTTTTCCAGCGCGACGGCGAAGGTTTCAGCGAAATACAATAAATTTTCGCTTTCGGCTCCTTGTCGTGAATCATGCCGGTAAGTTCAGCATATGCATCCCGAACCTGCTCCGGCGATTTTTCCTTTGACCCGAACATATCATTTTCACAATATACCACGACCACTCCCGGATGATATTTAAATATAGTCCTCTCGGCATAATGGATCACTTCAGGAAAAGTGGAACCACCAAAACCCCGGTTAATAATCGGTAACGGGGCTAAATCTTCCGCTGCGGTTGTCCATTTTGTAAAAGAAGAACTTCCGGTAAAAACGATACCTCCAGAGGCAGGCATATTCAAACTATCTTCTTTTTCAAATCTTTTGATCGACTCTTCCGACCTATCCACCTGATAATCAGGAGTCCACGGGGGAGCTATGGAGGAATAGTGGGATCTGCGACAACTAAGAATTGCCACCAGGGCAATCAGGAAAATATACCGTTTCATTCCATTTTTTAATTTTACACAAAGTAAAGCCGTTAAATTGAGATTTTTAACGGCTTTAGGTATTAAGTAATTGATTTTTTAGGGTTATTCCAGAAAGTATCGTAGTCCTAAGCCAACACTCGGAAGTGTCAACTGAGGACTCAATTGGTAGCTGAACGTAGTCGTTTTGAGATTCAGATTCCCGTCTCTGCCATTTTGAGAACCCGTCAACTTTAGAAAGATTGGATTTGCATAAGCAAAACTTGCTTCCAGCCACCATCTATCCGACAACGAGTAATATATACTTCCAGTCAAGCCCAGCGAAATACTCGCCGCGTTTGATTTGGTTTGTATCAGGTATTGGTTGTCATTAGAATTACTAGTCTCATAATTATTGGTGTAGTTATATGAAAGCCGTACATCCGGGCCGCCATATATGCCAAATTTGTCAGAAAAAGGTTTGTAAAAATGCCAGAATCTGCCAGCGGAAATTCCCACATTATTGATTCCGGATTTGTCCACTTTCTGAAGATCTCCGCCAGAAAACAGGATAAAGTTCGATTTCCCACCCCCGAGCGAACTACCCAATAGCCATCCAGTTGCGACATTTTCTTTTTTGAATTTCCCTAACCGTAAATCAAAAGAATAGCCATAACTATTTGCCTCCATACCGTCTTGTACTCCATCATATTTCGTGTCGCCAAAATTGACCATCGCATTTCCCTGAATGAACTTCTTTCCTATCATTTGGGCAAATGAAGCCGTGCTGGCCAACACTGAAAGCGTAATTAAATATATGATTCGTTTCATGTGAATTTCTTTTTAGTTGTCTTAAAATATCCTTTCAATAGCTTACTTCCCCTCAGGAGACAAAAACCAAGTCGCTCTGATCCCGAATGTGTTCTGAATACCGGACGTAACCGAACTTTGGAAGGAAAATGATTTGCTGTTAGGCTGGTCTGAATAGTTAAGACCCAAAGACAACAAATTGATATCTGACTCGATCAGGAAACGGTCAGAAACTTTAAATGAAACTCCTGGCACAACGCTGATGCCGGCGTCAAAACCATTCTTATCATTGGTATTAAAATCATTTTTGTAAAATGTGTATCCCATCGGTACGGCTTCCTGGAGGAACAAAAACCACTTCGTTCCTAATGTTTTGTATTGTCTTAAAAAAGGAGACAAGCCAATTCTGGTCAAATTCTGACTTTGCCTGTCACTATTTTCTGTTTTATACGAATATCCGTCAAACGTAGTAGACAATGCCACTCCAAACAAACGGTTGTCTTTATAAAACCTTCCGAACTGGAGAGAAGGGCCAAAAGACAATTGCGTACTCTTGTATTCATTATCTGTATTTTCCTCTTTTGTATGCGTATTGCTACCGGACAAACTAATTCCAGCGCCCCAATACTTCGTCGCTTTTACTACTTGTGCCCAGCCGCCGGAGGAACATAATATACAGAGCATGAAACAGCCAATAATATTTTTTTTCATGGTTTTGAAAGGTGTGGTTTTAAAAATGGCTAACACTGAAATAAAACTAAATATATATCAAATAGAATTATTTGTACTTATTTTAACACTAATTAATAAAAAAGAGGTTACAACAATGTAACCTCTAAGCACTACCAAATACCAAAATTAACCTAACTATAAATCCCAATTAATGAAAAGGTCTTATCAGAAGATTCCTGACCAATTTCCATTTTGATAATATTGAACCAATCGTTGTTGCATTAAAAAACCGTATTTAGCCTGAATAGCATTTGCCTGGGCTTTCGACAGATTGGCTTTAGCTAGTGAATATTCGAAAATATTGGCAGTACCGGCGCTAAGTTTGCTTTCCACTACTTTAAAACTCGCCATTAGTGATTCAGCCTGGCTTTGAGCGGCTGCATACCTGTCACCAGTCGAATTCAGGTCCAATACCGCCTGTTCCATCGCCTGACGTAATATCTGATTTGAAATATCCATCTGATTTCTTGCTAGTCGCTCCTGCACCTTGGCTATTTCGACACGCGGCCGGGTTACCCAGCGTCCCATAATCGGAATGCTGAGGTTCACATTCAGAGATCCATTACGCGTTGCGTTCAGCTGGTTAAAATAGTCAAGTGACTTATTCGTCGAAGCAAAAAATGCCCCTAAATTCGCTCCCAGTGTCAACGAGGGGAAGTTGAGCGCACGAATGGATTTTACCTGATAACTAAAACTTTTGTAATATAACTCCGCACTTTTCAGTTCAGGAAATACTCCCTGAGCCGATTGAAACAGTGCCTCTGCATTCACCTTTTCGATGACGGAATATAAAGAAGTGAGCGTGTCAAACTCGATCTGATTGTCGGGCGTTACATTCATTCTTTGGAATAATGCAAGCCTTGCGGTCTTGTGATTGTTCAACGCAGTTACAGCGTCGAACCGGTCATTTGCCAGCTGCGCCTTTATTTCGTAAAGCAAATTGCTACCTGCCACACCAGCGTCCACCTGCTTCTGCACTTTTTCAACCTGCGCCTCTGAAGATGCAACCTGTTCAGAATAAGACTCATATAGGGCCTTTGTCGAAAGAACATTTACATATCCCTGAAGTAGCAATACCGTTTGCGCGTTGAGAACTGCCGTTCTGTTTTCTGCTGCTGATTCTTTTAATAGAACGTTTTGGCGAATCTGATTTTGTATCCTGCCTGCCTGATAAATCGGCATGGACAAGTTCGCATTTAATGAGCTGTAGTTATAAACCTCGTCAATATACGCGTTGGTATATTGGTCAATGCTCCGGCCAAGGTTGATACTGTTGTAAAAACCGATACCGATTTGAGGAAGTGCCTGCGATTTTGTCTGACGCAAATTGGCCTCCGCACTTTCATACTGCAAATGTCCCTGGCGATATAACAGGTTATTCTTGGCCAGTAATTCCACACATTCCTTAAGACTCAATGTCTGTTGACAGAAAGCCAATCCCGGAAGCATGCAGAGTAAAACTAGTATTCGTTTCATGACTGAAATGGTATTATATATGATATCTGTTAATGTTTTTTCAAGCCAGCCAACCGTCTTTCAACCTCACTACCCTGTTGCCGAAACCCGCATTCAATTCTGAGTGAGTCACTTGTACGATCGTTACTTTGTCTTCCTGATTTAATTTCTGGAAAAGCTCCATAATCTCAATCGCCTGTTCGGAATGTAAATTCCCTGTCGGTTCGTCGGCGAAAATGACTTTTGGATTATGAACTATCGCCCGTGCTACACCCACCAACTGCTGCTGTCCGCCCGAAAGCTGATGTGGAAACAGATCCTTTTTGGCAACCATATTGAACCGGTCGAGCAGTTCAGCTACGCGGCTTTTTCTTTCTGAAGATGAAGTTCCTTTGTATAGTAAGGGCGTCTCGATATTTTCATATACGGTCAATTCGTCGATCAAATGATAAGCCTGAAAAACAAATCCGATATGGTGTCTGTGTAAATCCGTCCGTCGCTTCTCCGACAACTTCTGAACCGGTTCGTCCAGAAATAAATACTCACCTTCTGACGGCTCTTCCAACAGACCGAGGATATGCAAAAGCGTTGATTTACCAGAACCCGAGGGCCCCATAATCGACACAAACTCACCTTCTTTGATATTCAAATCGATATGCCGTAAGACATAAGTTTTGCCGAAACCGGCAGGGTAATACTTCGAGATTTTTTCTAGCTTGATCATAAATTTTGGTATTTGCGTTACGAACCGCTGATTATCGTAGTTATAAATTCAATTGCATATCCATATTAAAAAGCCTTGCCAATACATCAACTAACTAAAAATCAACTAATTAATATATATCATTTTCTAAACACCGTCCGAAATCGCACAAATGTGTACGGCAGCGAACGAGAAAACACGGCCAAACTAACACTTTCCATCCAACTCTTTTTCCCGGCGTCCCCTCCTACCTCCTCCCTTCTCCCCTTCCTCCCAAATATGGCTATTCCACCTAAAAATTAAACTATTAAAACAACTTATTTACCTCGCGCAAATTACGCGAACATTCCTGAGTATTTCTGACGTTAACCTTGCGAACAACAGCAATATCCTATTGAAAAATCTGCCTTCCCACGATCCTTACGCAGCGCTTCGTTTTTCTGATTTTCGTTTTTTTATTTCCAATACCTTTTTGTTTTCGGCGACAATACTCATTCAGGAAGTGATTGTTGCCTATGAATTGTACAAAATGACACACGATCCGCTCGCATTAGGGCTGATCGGTTTGGCGGAAGTAATACCCTTTATTATCACCTCGCTGTTTGGTGGATATGTGGCAGATCAGAAGAACAAGATTACGATTATGCATATCAGTCTGGTGGTCATTATTCTTGGCTCGGTGATCTTGTATACGGTTTTTCAACCCTCAATTTTCAACTCCTTAACCACAAAACAACACTTGATTGCAGTATATGCGGTTTTTGGTTTGATAGGTTTTGCCAAAGGGTTTTATTCTCCGGCGTCGAGTTCTTTGAAACCGTTTCTGGTACCACGTAACATTTATGGCAACTCTTCCACCTGGAGCAGTTCGTTTTGGCAGGCAGGCTCAATCACTGGCCCGGCTCTCGCGGGTTTTCTTTATGCATATATCGGTCTCACACACACCTTGCTTGTCGTTATCGCCAGCTTTGTTGTATGCTGGATATTGCTCGGTATGATCAAAACACGGCCTGAATTCCCCAAGATTTCGACGCCACTTATGGAGAGTTTGAAAGAAGGCTTTCGGTTTGTTTTCAAAACACGTATCGTGCTATACGCCATATCGTTAGACCTATTTTCTGTTCTTTTTGGTGGAGTAGTTGCACTGCTTCCCATCTTCGCGGAAGACATTCTGAAAGTGGGGCCGCAAGGACTGGGAGTACTTCGTGCCGCGCCATCCGTTGGCTCTTTACTGACCATGTTTTTGATGGCTTATTTTCCACCCACTCAAAACGCATGGAGAAATATGTTACTCGCTGTTGCAGGCTTTGGTATTTTCACCATCATCTTCGCTGCGTCGACAAATTTTATCCTCTCCTGCGCAGCACTGTTCGCTACCGGAGCATTTGATAGTGTAAGCGTAATCGTTAGACAAACTATTTTACAGATATACCCACCTGACGAAATGCGTGGACGGGTTGCTGCGGTAAACGGGATTTTCGTAAGTTCATCTAATGAAATGGGTGCGTTTGAATCCGGTGTGATGGCAAAAGCATTTGGAACTGTGCCATCAGTGATGTTGGGAGGTGCGGTCACCATTGCCGTTGTCAGCTGGATATACCTTCGCTCCAAAGATCTTTTCCAAGTCCGGCTGAGTTGAATGTTGTTTAAACGCAGAGTTTTATTGAGTTTTACGCAGTGTCCGCAGCGTTTTTTCAGCGTAACCCTGCGCCTCACTCCCCAAACTCTGCGTTTAAAATACAAACAATATGGAATGGAACCCAGGTATTTATAACAAATTCAAATCAGAACGTTTCGAGCCGTTTTACGATCTAGCTGCATTGATATCGGTCAAGCCTAATATGGAAGCCCTGGATCTTGGCTGTGGCACTGGTGAATTAACTGGAAAACTTGCCGACCTATTGCCTGACGCGACAGTGCTCGGCGTCGATTCCTCTCCCAATATGCTTCAGGATTCCAAACCTTTTGCTAATGAGCGCGTCAGTTTTGAAAACAGAGGCATTATGGAGCAACTGGATTCAAATAAAAAATGGGATCTGATCTTCTCTAACGCTGCCATCCAATGGCTTGATAATCATATTGATTTGATCCCTAAAATCATTTCCCGCATAAAACCTGATGGACAACTTGCCATCCAAATACCCAACCAACCCCGGAATATAACTAACATATTGCTAGACGAGTTGGCTAAAGAATCGCCGTTTGCTACATCCCTGAATGGTTGGAAAAGGACCTCTCCTGTGTTAGATATCGATACTTATGCCAAATTGATCTTCGCATACGGCGGTAAGTCGATCCAAGTATTCGAAAAAATATATCCGGTCATAGTCCCGGATTCTGAGGCCATCTTCGACTGGGTATCAGGAACGGCCTTACTCCCCTACCTTGCCAAACTCCCCGAAACTGCAAGACCAGATTTTATCTCGAGATATAAATCTTTTTTAAAAACCGAATTCCCCGCTTCACCAGCTTTTTATCCCTTCCGAAGGATATTAATGGCAGCAATTTTTTAAAATCTGATCAACTGGTATTCAAACGCAGAGTTATCGGAGTTTTTTCGCAGAGTCACTCAGAGCTCATCAATATCCCATTAACCATTTCACCTGCTCCCCCTTTCCCATCCTCCCTTTCCCCCCAAATTTTTTCCCCAAAACGCTTGCGAAACCAATTAGTTGCACATATATTCGCAACCAATTAGTTGCAACTAAATAAAACAGTAATGAGAAGGGACGTGTTTCAGGCGATTGCAGATCCATCCAGACGGGCGATTTTGGCTTTAATATCAATACAAGCCATGACGCCGAACGCATTGGCAGAACATTTTGATACCAGTAGACAGGCTGTATCAAAACACATTAAAATACTGACGGAGTGCCAGCTTGTGAAGCAGGAAGTTGCTGGTCGGGAAATTTACTATCACTTTAATGCGCAGAAAATGAAGGAAGTAGCAGACTGGCTGGAACCTTTCCGCAAGATGTGGGAGGACCGCTTCGATCAATTAGATAATCTATTAATTAACCTGAAAAATAAGGAATCATGATTGGAAACAAAGAAACGATCTTTTCAAAAGATCTTGAAAACAACAAAATAACTGTCATAAGAGAATTTGCGGCTCCTGTGAGAAATGTGTGGCGGGCCTGGACAGAAAGTGAACTTTTGGATCAATGGTGGGCACCAAGACCCTGGAAAGCTGTCACCAAATCCATGGATTTCCGGGTCGGCGGTTTTTGGCTTTACCATATGCTGGGACCGGATGGCAGCAAACAATACTGCCGCGCGGACTATACCGCTATTTCTCCCCAAGCGTTCTATGATGCATATGACGCTTTTTGTGATGAGAATGGAACGGCAAATTCAGATATTCCATCCATGACATGGCACAATGAATTTCAATCTTCGGGCGAGGGCACAACTGTAAAAGTTGAAATTACCTATCAAAGCGCGGAAGCGATGCAAACAATTATTGATATGGGCTTTGAACAAGGATTTGCAGCAGCAATTGGCAATCTTGACGAATTGCTTGCTGAAGGGACTAATTGAAATTAACATAATACTGAAGGAGATGACAAGCCGTTTCCTCCTCTCCTAAATTCTCATTAATCTTAAAAACAAACAGAATGAAAGGTAATCTGCAATTTGATTTTCTGGTAAATAGCGACGACAACACACTCACCATCAGGCGTGAATTCGCGGCTAACCGCCAACTAGTATGGGACTGTTACACAAAAAGTGAATTATTAGACCAATGGTTTGCCCCTAAACCTCTTACGACCAAAACAAAGGAAATGAGTTTCGAAGTGGGCGGACACTGGCTATATGCGATGGTCGACCCGAATGGTACCGAATATTGGGGATATACTGAGTACCTAACCATTCAGCCGATTGACCAATATACTGCGCTGGATGCGTTTTGTGATGCAAACGGCACCGTCAATGAGCAACTGCCGCGCGCAAATTGGGAGGTTACCTTTTCAGATCTGGGAGCTCATGCAATCGTCCAAACCATAGTACAATACAATTCACGTGCGGATTTGGAGACTGTTATAAACATGGGTATGAAAGCCGGAATGGAGTCGACCCTGGAGCGATTGGATGAATTGTTGTTGGTGATAAACGGGTAGTTACTTGCTGTGGGATTATTGTCAGTCAATAGTCAGCGGTTGTCAGGAAATGGTCATATAAGGAAAAGCCTGACAAACTTATATATCTTCGCCCATAAAGAGCCGGGACGGTTTCCCTGGCTCTTTTGCATTTATTACTTCAAGAATATATTTACTGCTGAATATCAGCATTTTGATTATATGAAATTTACAGATTGCAGTTTAATCTTATTATTATCATCTTTTATTACACTACAAACTTCTGCCCAAAAACAGAGTAACATCCCGGCACTTGAGCAGAAAATGATCGACCAGGGGTTGGTTGATATTCAAAAAATTGCTCCTGAAATATTAGTCGAGCTCAAATATTCCACAACAGACAATTTTGTAAAAAAGGACGTCTACGGAGACCTGACAAAGGCATATCTGCAACCGGAGATGGCAAAGAGACTGGCTAAAGCGAGTGCAATGCTGAGCAAATCTTATCCGGGATTTAAATTGTTGGTATATGATGCTGCCCGACCAAATTCAGCTCAATATACGCTTTGGGATGCGCTGGACGATCTGAAAATCCCGGAAGGTAAGAAGCCAATGTACGTGGCCGACCCCAAAAAAGGTTCCAACCATAACTTTGGCTGCGCTATCGATCTTACCGTTGTGGACAAGAATGGAAAGCCGTTGGATATGGGTACGAAATATGACTACTTCGGCCCATTGGCCTATCCGCGGTCGGAACAGCAGATGTTGAACCAGGGAAAGTTAACTCAAAAACAGATCGAGAATCGTAAAATTCTCCGAAAAGTGATGAACGCATCAGGCTTCACGACTAACACGACCGAATGGTGGCATTTTGACGGAATGTCGAAAATGCAAGCAAAAGCTACTTATGGAATGATTAAGTAACTCTCTGACGAACAGCTTATTTATTATTGAAAATCAGCCTACTCTTACCTTTATCGACAGACGTGGCCACGGCAATTCCCCGTTGGTTTTTTCCATTTACAGCGCAATAGAAATGATATACGATCCCGTTGTACTTCACCACCGAGCTCTTGTGCGCATATTTTTCGTCATAAGGTTCTGATGGCTTAATAAGGTCATCGCCGTTCCAATCCGTCCAGTTGACCAGATCGTAACTGCATGCAAAGCGGTTATATGCATTTTTTCGACCCTCCCAAAAAGCACCGAAATAAACCATCACCCACACGTCATTAATTTTTCTGACCACTGCATTTCCCGTGAGGCCTGACTTTCGGTATACCACCGGATCCTTGGCAAAACGCTTCCAATTGATCATATCATTCGAAACCGCCATACCAATTCGCTCAAAACCGGGCAAATTTGAAGTCGTGTTGTGTTCCTTGTCGCCGGTGGCATTATAATACATCACGAACTGGTAACCCAAAGTTTTTTTCTTATCCCAAATGATAGTGCTCTCCATCAGCTTGGCATTATCCCACCAACCTGCGCTTGTATCGTTTGGAATAAGGATCGGCTTATTCATTCTGCTCCATTCTTGCGGTATCGATGGATCCTTCGTCGTAGCGAGACCGATTGCTACAGGCCCGCCTTTGTAACCCCGGTGATTTCCGCCGATATATGACATCCAATATTTACCCTGGTATTTTTCTAATTGATACCCGCCATCCCACTGATGATCCTGTAAAGCCACAAGCCCACCTTTTTGATTGCTATCCCAGGTGGTCGTATCCGAAAAACTCATGATTTTGCCGAGCGTTTGCCATTCCAGCAGGTCATGACTTTTGGCCAAAAGAGTTTCATAGCCACGGCCATCAAAAACTACATAGCTCATATACCAATCTTTTCCCTTTCTGAAAACGGTTGGACAATCAATTTGCCTGGAATCGTCTGAAGGCACTATCGCCAGCCCATATTTATACGGCGTCTTAATCTCGTCGTAGATTTGTTGCATAACCTCTTGAGGGACAGCCTTCTCCTGGGCAAAAACAAACAATGGCAAATTCATCAATAACATAAAAAGAAGTCTCTTTGCCATCAGCGTTGTCTGTTTTTGATTTGATATATTATGAAATTTTGGCATTTGATAGTCAATGCGATTTTCGACTAAGAAGGTTTTTTCTTTTTCACCATTAAGTGATTGAGGAGCATTAAGTAGCTCAATAATTGAAACTTAGCCACTCTGAACTTGTTGATGATTCAATAAGAATAATGCTTAAAAGCCAATCCGTTTTCGACTGCCTGATCTCAAACTACCTTCCACATATTCACGCAGTTCTGCCAGTTCCTTTTCAAAACCGCCTGAAAGAATCGGGAAACGGCACCAGGACCTTGGGTCCAGATTGAGATCATCCAGATGAAATGATGGTGCGTAGCGCTCCCTTTTCCATTGATTACGGCTCCAAAGTCTGAAAAAGCGCTGGGTCCAATTCAATATCCGTTCTTCGTCATATAGTCCCTTAAACTGCACCTGCATAGTTTTGTATACCTGCAAAGGCGACTTTTTGTCACGAATGGCCAGCCTTTCGACGTAATTCAGGAAGTCATAAGGCATCAAATCGGCTTCATCGGTTTGATTTCTTTCCAGTGGGCGAAGTTCAGCAGTGGGTTGCAAGCTGTTGACTTTCTTCAAGCCTTCGATCCGGATATGTTTTCCTTTCACCTCACAACCAACCAATTCCAGCCATTTCAGCCATTGTCGCAAATAGTGTTTATCAATGCCCGCCAACGGGCTGATACTACCAGAAGTATCGCCGTCCATCGTCGCATATCCCACAGCAACTTCCGAGCGATTCGAAGTCGCCAGAAGCAAATGGTTAGACAGGTTCGTCAAAAGCCAGACACCCGGAGCGCGTACACGAGCCTGAATGTTCTGCAGGGCAATATCGTCAGTATCCCAGCTCAGTTTTCTGCCAATCTGATCTTCGATCAAGCCCTTATAAGTTTCGACCAACCCATTGATATTGATATTGTAAAACTTTGATCCGATTGATTCAGCCAGCGAACGGGCAGACTCCAAAGTATCTTCAGAACTGTTTTCCGTGCCTTGATAAATGTTGTGAACAAGTACAAAAGCAAGATCTTCCTCCGTTTTAGCGGACTCTATTCCCTTAATATACTTTAGCTTTTCTTTTAACTTTTCAAAACCAATACTCTCGTCTGCCAGCCGGATCATCAGTCCGCATAGTGCCGTGCAGGCGCAGGAATCCGCGCCGCCAGAAAGTGATATGGTAAAACCGTTAGACCGGCTTTTTCGTAAATAATCAAACAAAGCCAGACAAACTGCCCTTGCAAACTCTTCTTCCTTTAACGCGCCACCCTTCTCAAACGCCTCCAATTCAGCCACTTGCGGTACAACAGGATTTATATCGGGAAAATCAAAACGGGATTTAACCAACCATGTTTTATCCTTATTCAGTTGTACCCGATTCTGAATCTGGTTTAACCTGGTATTGTCGGTGTCGATAACTGCACTAGTCACAAAATATTCCTCATAACTAAACCTTGGGCTGGATACCAGCAAATCTCCGTTGGAGGCAATCATCGCATCGCCATCATATATTGCGCGTCCGGCCTCATTTCCCAATAAATTGGTATATATATAACTGCATCCAAATGACCGGGAACCGTCGATAACAAGCCGTTCACGGGTCATAAATTTGTGAAAAGCAAAGTGACTGGCGCTTGGATTTAATATGATATCTACGCCCCTTTCATAATGTCTGCGCCCGGGACGATTTGCCACCCAGGCATCTTCACAGATTTCAAAACCAATTCTTACTCCAGATGTATGGTTACCAACCAGCTCGAAAATTACATCACCTATCGGATAGCTGATTTGATTAATTTCAATATTTTCAACCAGTCCCGCAGGCCACGGATGAAACCAACGGGTTTCGTAATGTATGCCGTTATTGGCAAGATTTTGCTTGCAGTAAAACCCGCTGATCTGGCGATTGACGATCAAACAAGCAGCATTATACAGTCGATTATTATGGCGAATGGGCAAACCCAAGGAAACCGCGATCCCACTTGTGGCGGCTACAATTTCGGATAGTGCATGCAGCACCTGATCGGCAAGGTCCTGAGCGAAAAAATAATCCTCGCAACCATATCCGGAAACGCATAACTCAGGGAGGCATAGTAAACTGATCTCGTGTTTTCTGGCTTCATCAATCGCCCGGATAATATTTTCAGTATTCGAATCCCACGCCATAGGCGTTTGATTGACAACCCCGGCTGCTACTTTAATCAACGGCATATATTGAATCCGATTTTTTTGATTTTGTTACAAATGTAAAGATATACTTCATTTGGAGAGGACAAGGCGCGAACCACAATTACATCGTGGAAATGACAGATCTGGTTCAAATTTCTTTCTCATGAGAGAACTTACAACGAGATACCCCATATTTCTTATATTTTTGTCAAGTTTCAATTTAATCAGTTCTCTTTTGCAGTTTCCCAACTTTATTGCCAAACGTATCCGGCATAATGAAGCAGGCTCCTTTTCGGCTACCGTATCAGGGATTGGTGTAGCAAGTATCGCCATCGGCGTTGCTGTGGGAATTCTGGCATTTTCGATACTGCTGGGTTTCAAGCAAACGATCAGGCAAAAGGTTTTCATTTTCGGAGCGCATATTAATATCAGTGCTTATATCCTGGGGAATACCTATGAGGAAGGCCCCCTTCCGATTAAAAATCCAATCGCCGACGAACTTCCAAAAATCTCTGAAATTGACCACTGGAATGTGGTTGCTCACAAATCAGGGATACTTAAAACCAAAGACGAAATCAAAGGAATAGTGCTGAAAGGCGTTGGGAAGGACTATACCTGGGACCTTTTCAAAAATAATCTGGTTGCTGGAAAGATCATTGACTATAAAGATTCCTCATCTATCAAATACGGATATTCTTCACAGGTAATCATCAGTAAAAAAATCGCAGACCAGCTCGTTCTAAAACCTGGAGACGACGTAATTATGTATTCGCTGCAAAATCCGCCGAGGCCAAGAAAACTGACCGTCTCCGGGATTTATGACACCCAAATGGAAGAATTCGATAATCTGCTCATATTAGGCGACTTGGGTCTGGTTCAACGTTTGAATGGATGGGGAAAGGATTCTATTGGCACCTACGAAATATATCTCAAAGATTTTTCTAAACTGGATGAGGTTACAACGAGACTTAAAGGTGTGCTACCGCCAGGGGTTTATCTATCAAAAGTGACAGATTCGTTTAGACCTCTGTTCGACTGGCTGGTTTTACTAGATCGAAACACAGCCGTTTTTCTTTCCTTAATACTGTTCGTGGCATGTTTCAATATGGTGTCCATTTTGCTCGTCATGATTATGGAGCGCACTCCGCTGATCGGCCTTTTGAAGACGCTGGGGAGCCCCAACCGACAGATACGAATGGTATTCTTCCGGGTCGGGCTTCATATGGTTAATAAAGGATTACTTATCGGAAATATAACGGGACTCGCGCTTTGCTGGTTGCAATATCAGTTTCATATCATCCCGCTGGATCCTGTAAACTATTATATGGATACCGTTCCCATCATTTTCGACTGGCCCATTATAGCTTTGGTCAATGTAATTACAGTAATAGTTTCAGCACTCATTCTTCTGATTCCAACGCTGATCATCACCCGCATTCAGCCTGTGAAGGCGCTGTTATTCAAAAAGTAGGGCTCACCATTTTACCTTTTCCAATTTCTCGGCGGCACGAAGAAGCGTGTCATCATTTTTGGCAAAACAGAAACGTAAAGTTTTGAAAATAACTGGTTTGGAATAAAACGCTGAAACCGGAATCGCGGCCACGCCATATTCTTTTGTGAGCCGTTCGACCAACGCTTCATCTTCCTGATCCGACAATTTGCTATAATCAACGTTCTGGAAAAAACTTCCGGAACTTGGCTTCATATTAAAACCGATATGATTGATCGCGTCAAAAAACAGATTTCTTTTTTGCTGATAAAAAGCGGACAACTCCTGATAGTGGGCAGGATCCTGCAGAAACTCCGCAATCGCAAATTGAAAGGGAGTGATCACGCTGAACACCATAAACTGGTGAATTTTACGGAACTCAACCATCAGATTTTCAGGTGCCAGGCAATATCCCAATTTCCATCCTGTAATATGAAACGTCTTGCCAAAAGACCCACAAACAAATGAGCGGCCAGCCAAGGCTGGAATGGACGAAACGGAAATGTGTTCTCTGTCATCAAAAACGATATGCTCGTAAACCTCGTCGCTGATCACAATCAGATCATGTGCTTCGGCAATTCTTGACAAATTGTTCAAATCTTCTTTCGTGAAAACATAGCCAGACGGATTGTGCGGTGTATTTACGATAATTGCCTTTGTCTTGTACGTAATTTTGCTTTCCACTTCCACCCAATCAATCGATTGAAAAACTGGCGACAAAGTGACAAAAACAGGCACTCCCCCATTCATCACAATCGCAGGAACATAACTGTCGTAGCACGGTTCCAGAACGATCACCTCGTCGCCAGCCTCAACAACTGCCGATATGGCTACGTAAAGTGCTTCTGTGGCACCGCTCGTTATCGTTATCTCGGTATCCGCCCGATATTCGCATTTCGTAGCTGTAAATACTTTTTCCACGATTGCCTCCCGTAAGGGCATCACCCCTGCCATAGGCGCGTATTGATTTTTGCCCAACTGCATATACTTTGTCACCAAACTTGTAAGCTTTGGTGAGCAGTCAAACTCCGGAAAACCCTGAGCCAAATTAATAGCACCATGATCCTCGGCCAACTTTGAAATTTTTGTAAAAATGGTGGTACCAACGAAAGGTAGTTTGGAAGGGATCTGGATTTGAGAATGGGGCATGATTTATGAGTTCTATATCAAAAATATTTTCTTAACGTACTTTTCTGTTTTCAGGAAACGGGATGTAATCCTCATATCTTCTCCTCCAAAACCTCCAGCCCAAATCGAAAATGACTAACGCCACCCTGCCCCGACAATAGCTTCCGAAGCGGTATTTTGGGGTATATGGCTTCCTCGTCAAAGGTTTTGAGATCGTGCCATTTGAAAAGCAGTGTGTTGTTTCCCTCGACTGCCGTTTTATCTGAAAAGTCTGAGAAGTCAATGATATCCAATAAATAATAAAGGCCGATTTCGTGGTATTGTTTATTCTCATATTCGAAGAAATTTTCGGCGATTGCAATAAGATTTCCCACCGTCACTTCGCTGTTCAACTCTTCCATCATTTCGCGGGCAAGCGCGTCGGCAGAAAATTCAAACATATCAACGCGTCCACCGGGAAGGCTCCAGAACCTATCTGATTCGCTTTTATGAAGCAGAATTTTCCCCTCCCGTACAGCAATTCCAGCCACCCGATAGTTGAACAATCCTTCTCCAACTGGTAAGCATATAGCCAAATCTCCATTCATATTTAGAATCAGGATATTGTGATATCAAACGTTCGCGCCGATTGCGGAACCAACCGTCGACTCTCTGATATGGAGCGAGGTTTTCATGGTTTTTTTCTCAAAACCAGTTACTTTTTGAGGATATTCGATTAGCCGGATCAGCATTTCGGTGGCCTGTTGCCCCATTTCGATAGCGGGTTGCACAACGGCTGTTAGTGGTGGATTTAAAAGATCGGCTACTGCGATATTGGTAAAGCCCAGCAACGCAATTTCCTCGGGAATTTTAATTTTGTTTTTGATCAAAACGGCAAGACATCCTGTTGTGAGCCTGTCGGAAGCAGCAAAAATAGCATCAGGTGGTTCAGGCATGTCCAGCAATTGCTGAATGGCTTCTTCGTTTTCACTGGCGACCATTCCTCCGTGGTGGCAATATTTTACATATGACTCATCAAACCCTATACCATTGTCTTCCAGCGCCTTACGATATCCAGCCAAGCGTTCAGTGGTGATTGACAAATATTTTGGACTGGTAATATGCGCAATTCGTCTTTTACCGGTTTTGATCACGTGTTCAATTGCTTCATAGCTTCCTAGAAAATTATCAGCGATAATTTTGTGCGCCTCCAGCTCATTTGGTACCCGATCAAAAAACACAATCGGCATTTCTTTCCGTATCAATTCCTTAAAATGGTCAATATCAGTCGTTAAACTTGACAATGAGACCAGAAGTCCATCAACTTTTCTGGAAACAAGATAATGGGTATTGGTCACCTCGCGCTCAAACGATTCGTGGCTTTGAAAAATCACCACATGGTAGCCCATATTGTAAGCGATCGATTCAATTCCATTGATGAGCTGCGAGAAAAATGAATTTGCAATTTCAGGAATAATAACGCCTATAGCCCGGCTTTTGCTGTCTCTCAGACTTAGTGCAATCGGATTAGGCCGGTAGTTCATTTTTTCGGCATATTCCATCACCAGTCTCTTCGTCTCGACATTAATTTCGTAGCTATTCCTGAGTGCCCGTGACACCGTAGAAGTTGACAAATTCAACGCCTTTGCAATATCCTTAATCGTGATAGTCTCCAAAATAAAATGATTTTCCTTTTATTGAGTTAGGTTGATGGTACTGAAATTATTGCATAATCTCAAGTAAACCTATTTTTGTTAAAAGTAACCAAGAACCAAACATTGATATACTTACAAGCGACATTCTTGATGGGTGTGCGGCTTGCTGGCTGATCCACTTTGCACCTGACACACCTCTCGTTCCTGCTCCTCTCATTTAAAAAAGCAAAATTAAATTCAAATTACTGGCACAACTTAGTGAATGGCAACGTTCCCGATAACGATTGCACAAAAAAAGACAATTAAATGTTTGATTTCTAACATTTTCTACCCTAAACTCGTTGCACTTCCCATCTGTAATTTTTAAAAGCAAGATAAGTCGATAGGGGCCGCAAACTAGTTTACAAACACATAATGTCCATCTCAAAGTTATTCGAATTAAGTAATAAGACCGCGCTCGTCACTGGTTGTAACAAAGGCATTGGAAAAGCCATGGCTATTGCCCTCGCCGAAGCCGGTGCCAATATCATCGGCATATCTTCTTCCATTCAAACCGGCAGTGAGGTGGAAACGGAGGTGACCAATTTAGGGCGTCAGTTTTTCCCATATGCCGTCGATCTGGGAAATCGCGAAAGGATCTACGAGTTTTTAAAAACCGTCAAAGCCGACCATCCGGTGATTGATATCCTGATCAACAACGCCGGAATTATTTTACGAAAACCAGCAGCCGAACACCCGGACGAAATGTGGGATAACGTTCTGGATATCAACCTCAATGCTCCGTTTATACTTTCCCGTGAATTGGGAAAAGAAATGATAGCAAGAGGATATGGAAAAATCATTTTCACTGCATCACTGCTCACCTTTCAGGGAGGAATCAATGTCCCTGGATATACTGCTGCAAAAAGCGCTATCGGCGGATTAATCAAAGCTTTGGCTAACGAATGGGCTGGTAAAGGCGTGAATGTCAACGGAATCGCTCCGGGATATATCAACACCGATAATACCGAAGCGTTGAGAAAAGATCCAGTAAGAAGTAAATCTATATTGGATCGTATTCCGGCGGGCCGCTGGGGTCTGCCAGAGGACTTCAAAGGCCCTGCAATATTCCTGGCCTCCTCTGCATCTGACTACGTAAACGGCACCATTCTCACTGTGGATGGCGGCTGGATGGGAAGATAAAGTCAGAAAAGTTAACGGTTACGTGAACAATGGTCGATGATCATCTTACCTGAATTTTACATTAAACAATTTGCCGCCAGGCGCAATATATTATGGAAATACGATTTGAATCAAGCCCTAAAGAAGTGTCTCAAATGAACACGAAGTCTCTGAGGGATAACTTTTTGATAGAACAATTGTTCGAGAGAGATCGGATATCATTTGTGTACTCACATTATGATAGGGTTTTGATCGGAAGCGCGCTACCGGTTTCGGCACCTTTAACTTTACAAACTTGTGACAGCCTGAAAGCCGAGTATTTTCTGGAACGTCGTGAAATTGGAATTATCAATATTGGTGGCGACGGTGTCGTAATTGCCGACGGAACAGAATATTCGATCAGCAAACTGGGCTGTTTGTATGTTGGAAAAGGGACAAAGGAAGTAATCTTTAAAAGCGTGGATGCAATTAACCCAGCCGCATTTTACCTGCTTTCATCGCCAGCGCACCAAACTTACCCCACGACACTTTACACCAAGGAAGAAGCCACACCGGTAACGGTCGGCAGTTCAGAAACTTCTAACCTGCGCACGATATACAAGTATATCCATATGCAGGGTATTCAAAGTTGCCAGTTGGTGATGGGACTGACGGTATTAAGTCCGGGAAGTGTTTGGAATACCATGCCGGCGCATATCCACGATCGTCGGATGGAAGCGTATTGCTATTTCGATGTACCGGAGGGGCAGCGTGTTCTACATTTAATGGGCGCTCCTGAAGAAACAAGGCATCTTTGGGTGGCTGACAGACAAGCTATTATTTCCCCGCCGTGGTCTATCCATTCTGGCTGTGGAACCGCTAATTATTCATTCATTTGGGGAATGGCAGGAGAAAATAAAGACTATACTGATATGGACGCGGTAGCGATTACGGGATTGAGGTAGGGCTGTCGGCTTTCGGCTATCATGTGCCCTAGATTAATCACACGGATATTAAATAGTGATTTGAAGCCGGTTGTTTTGATGAATACAATCGGCTTCGCTTTTTTCAATATATCGGAATAGTGCAAAAATATTTCAGCCTTCAACTTCCGGCATTTCTGTGCATATGCTTCTGAGACCAGGTCTGAAGCAAAACATTTCACTCCAATTCCATCTCGCAGGCTTTCTGGCAACGTTCCCGATAACGATTGCACAACAAAAGACAATTTATTATTTGATAATTATAATTATTACATATAAACTGGTTTGTCTTTTCGAATCCCGCACTATACTATATCCTGTTGCATTTCTATAAATAAGACAACATTTACTATGCATAGTTTTATTGCCTCGTTCGTATTGGTTGCCATGCTTTTCGTCCCATCCGAAAAAACGACGATCTTTCTTGTCGGAGATTCCACGATGGCAAACAAGGCACCGGGCGACGCACCCGAAACTGGTTGGGGAATGGAATTTCAGCAATATCTCCAATCAGAAAAGATTTTGGTGCAGAATCATGCTATGAACGGCAGGAGCAGCAAAAGCTTTATAACGGAAGGACGATGGAAAAAGGTAGTGGATGAAATGAAAGGGGGCGATTGGGTATTCATACAATTTGGTCACAACGATTCCAAAGATCAGGATACCAGCCGATATGCCGCTCCGCAGTCTGCCTATCGTGACAACCTCATCAAATTCATTTCCGAAACGAGAAAAAAAGGCGGCAATCCTGTGTTGCTGACGCCGGTCGTACGAAGAAGATTTGATGAAAAAGGTAAATTCTACGATACACACGGCGAATATCCGGCGGCTGTAAAAGCAGTTGCGGCTTCTCAGAAAGTACCTTTGATAGATTTGCACGCAATGAGCCAAAAACTAATTGAAAATCAGGGAGTTGAAAAATCAAAATCGCTCTTTTTACATTTGGCTGGCGGTATTTATCAGAAATTTCCAAAAGGCATTCACGACGACACCCATTTTTCAAGATATGGTGCCGAATCAATCGCCTCTCTCGTGGCCTCTGCAGTATTAAAAGACATTCCCGAGCTGGGCAAGCAACTTTCCAAATTTGGAGATACGGACCTATATGTTTTTGAATTGCCCCGAATCATTACTCCGGCGTTCAAAAAAGATACTTTTGATATACGCCAATATGGATCAAAAGCCGATGGCGTTACGCTTAATACTGAGTCGATTGCAAAAGCAATATCTGCATGTAATTTGAATGGCGGTGGAACAGTGCTGATCCCCGCGGGCTTCTGGCTTACTGGCCCTATTGTATTGAAAGACAGTGTTAATCTGCATATAGCGCAGGGAGCACTCATTCAGTTCAGCGATCAATATGAGGATTATCCGTTGGTCAAAACCAGTTGGGAAGGATTGGATGCAATCCGTTGCCAATCGCCTATAAGCGCGACTGGTGCAACGAATATTGCCATCACCGGATCAGGAATAGTCGATGGGGCCGGCCAGGTTTGGCGTTCCGTTAAAAAGGAGAAACTGACTGATGGTCAGTGGCAGAAATTGGTAACTTCAGGCGGAGTTTTGAGAGAAGATAAACAAACCTGGTACCCTACGGAGGCTATTAAAAAGGGGAGCAACGAGAAAAATGTAGGTAATATATCGGCGGGGTATACTGTGGAAAATGCCGAACCTTTCCGTTCTTATCTCCGACCAAATCTGATCCGTCTTACTGAATGCCGTGAAATCCTTCTGGACGGCGTTACGTTTCGCAACTCGCCAGCATGGAACCTTCATCCTATGCTATGCGACCATATCACGATCAAAAATCTGACGGTTCAGAATCCGTGGTATGCCCAAAATGGTGACGGGCTGGATCTTGAATCCTGCACTTACGCGTCTATCGACAATTGCACTTTTGACGTCGGTGATGACGGGATATGCATCAAATCTGGACGAGATGAAGAAGGCAGAAAACGCGGAAGGCCAACTGAAAATGTGATTGTGCAGAATAGTACTGTTTTTCATGGACATGGCGGTTTTGTGATTGGCAGCGAGATGTCTGGAGGCGTAAAAAACATATATGTCAACAATTGCAATTTCCTGGGAACTGACGTCGGCTTACGTTTCAAAACAGCACGCGGAAGGGGAGGCGTTGTTGAGAATATTTATGTTTCAAATATCAACATGACCAATATTCCGGGTGAAGCCATTCTGTTTGATATGTATTATATGGCCGTTGATCCCGTTCCAAAAGCCGGTCAGAAAGCGGAAATGCCGGTAGTGAAATCCATGCCGGTTGATGCAGGAACGCCTGTTTTCCAAAATTTCAATATCAGCAATCTAGTTTGCAAGGGAGCAGAAACCGGCATCATGGTTCGCGGATTGCCTGAGATGAGTATAAAAGATATCAGAATTCAAAATGTTGATATTCAATGCAATAAGGGATTGATATGCATTGAAGGCGAGAACATTAATCTGAAAAACGTAAAGCTTCGTACCAAAGACCAAACCGTCATGCAGGTGTATAACAGCCAGAATGTGACGCTCGACAATATCGGATACGCCAGCGGAAAAGCGCTTTTACTGAAAGTAGATGGCGTTAAAAGCAAAAACATCCGCCTGATCAATACCAACGAAAAAGGAACAACGAAAGTAGTCGAGCTAAGCGAGAAAACACCAAAAACAGCATTTGTAAAAAACTAATACAGCCGCAGTTTAAAGTGAAAATTACTCCCAAAGAAAGGCGAGATAACTAATTGACAAACAGATACAATACTAATTGCTAAAACCTAATAGCTATCAGCTAACAGCCAAAAATGACAGTAAAAAACAAGTGGTTTACCCACGACAACGATATCGTATGGGAAGAACTCGGAGGAAGATTGAAAAGAAAGATCATGACTTATGACGAAAATATGATGATTGTCAAAGTGGCTTTTGAAAAAGGAGGTGTGGGTGCACTGCACAGCCATTATCACACGCAGATGAGCTACGTGGAAAGCGGAAGTTTTGAAATCACAATCGACGGAAAAACGGAGACACTTGTTGGCGGAGATACTTATTATATACCTCCCCATCTTGTACACGGAGCCTTTTGTTTGGAAAAAGGGGTTCTGGTCGACGTGTTCAATCCTTATCGCGAGGACTTTGTAATCTAAAATTCGAATCTTAAGAATATACCCATGTCATCCAGCCTTTCGTGCCGCATATTAACAGCATTTTTCTTCCTCTCTTTCGGTGCATTTGCGCAGTCGGAGCCTCCCTGGTCAGTTCGAATGGCTGATTCTTTTATGAAAACTCATAAGGACTCGATCCTGGTAGGAAAAAACAATTTTACACGCTGGGATTATGAACAAGGACTTATGCTCAAAGCGCTTGAAAAAGTGTGGTATCGGACTGGCGAAGGAAAATATTTTGAATATATCCGCAAGGATATTGACCAATATGTAAGTGCCGACGGATCGATCAGAAGTTATAAAGAAGATGAATATAACCTCGACAACATCTCGACAGGCCGTATCTTGTTAACCCTTCATCAACAAACTTTACCGGATAAGGATAAATACAAAAAAGCGGCAGATAAGCTTTGGGCGCAGCTGGAGCATCAACCGAAAACAAAAGAAGGTGGATACTGGCATAAGAAAAGGTATCCGGGTCAAATGTGGTTAGATGGACTTTTTATGGCCGAGCCGTTTTCGGCAGAGTATTCACTTCTGTTTGACCATCCGGAACATTTTGACGACATCGCACTCCAGTTTGCATTGATCGAAAAAAATGCGGTTGATAAAAAGACAGGACTGATCTATCATGGATATGATGAAACCCGTGAACAAAAATGGGCCGACAAAACAACGGGTTTATCGCCTCATTTCTGGTCGCGGGCGATTGGTTGGTACGCTATGGCACTTGTTGAAGTGCTGGATTATATTCCTGCAAATCATCCAAAACGTCCTGAATTAATTGGATATCTTAAAAGATTGGCGCCTGTTCTGGTAAAATATCAGGATGCAAAATCCGGATTATGGTATCAAATCACCGATCAGGGCAACCGGGCTGGCAACTATTTTGAGGCGTCTTCAACATGTATGTTCGTATATGCTTTGGCGAAAGGGGCGCGCATGGGCTATATCCCTGCCACATACACGGCCGCGGCCCAAAAGGGGTATGCTGGTATTCTGAAAAATTTCATCGGAAAGGAAGAAGATGGAACGGTGAGCCTTAATAAAACGGTGAGCGTTGGCGGCCTTGGTGGCACCCCCTATCGCGATGGCAGCTACGAATACTACCTAAGTGAACCGATCCGAAAAAACGATCTGAAAGGAATCGGGCCGTTCATTTTTGCAAGCGTGGAAATGGAAATAGCGAATGAGAATACCGTCGGGAAAGGAAAAACGGTTGGGCTGGATTATCATTTTAATAAAGAGACGCGTAAAAATCTGCTGGGAAATGATGAGCCATTCCATTATACCTGGGAGGATAGAATGCATTCAGGATTCTGGCTTTGGGGCAACACGTTTCGTGAATTGGGTGCCAAAACCACATCCATTAAAGGCAGGCCAACAGCCCAATCGCTTGCTGGCGTGAATGTCTATATTATCTGTGATCCGGATACCAAAAAGGAATCGCCGAATCCCAACTATATCGAGAAAGAAGATATATCTGCAATTGAGATATGGGTAAAAAATGGCGGAGTTTTGGTGCTGATGGCCAACGACACTGCTAACTGCGAGATCCCACATTTTAATCAATTAGCCAAAAAATTCGGAATCGAGTTTACGGCAAAAAATAGAAATATGGTTCAGGGATTACAGTTTGAACAGGGAAAAATTATCGTTTCGGCGGCTGCCAAATCAGTTTTCAAAAATGAAGACAAGCTATATATCAAAGAATTATCCCCACTAAAATTGACCGCCCCGGCAAAACCACTACTGATCGACGGCGGTGATATTATTTTGGCCAGTTCGAAAGTAGGGAAAGGAACTGTGTTTGCTGTGGGCGACCCATGGCTGTACAACGAATATCTGGACGGCCGACGGATTGATAATTCCTTTCAAAATTTCCAGGCAGGGAAAGACCTTGCGCGCTGGCTATTGACATTGCCCTAAAATTGAGGATACACATTATGAAAACACATCTTTTCCGTGAGAATTTGAACAACATTCGAAAGAATGCCAAGGTGCAGATCGCCGAAGAATCGGTTCTACGGCTACCTGAAAAGGTGTTGCAGTTCGGTTCGGGGGTTTTGCTAAGAGGCCTTGCGGACTATTTTATCGATAAGGCTAACAGGCAGGGCATATTCAACGGAAGGGTGGTTATTGTAAAAACAACAGAACAAACTGATATTAAGACGTTTGCCAAGCAAAATAATCTATATACCATATATTCCAAGGGATATGAAGACGGCCAACTGATTGAAGAAACGACCATATGCACTTCGATTAGTCGCGTTCTTTCAGCAAAAAAACAGTGGTCGTTGGTACTCGATTGTGCAAAAAATCCGAATATCTCACTAGTCATTTCCAACACGACCGAATTGGGAATTCAGCTCGTGCAGGATGACATATACCAATGGCCGCCCGTTTCATACCCGGGTAAGTTACTGGCCTTTTTATATGCCCGATTCGTAACCTTTGGCGGCCGTCCAGAAAGCGGATTGGTCATTATTCCAACCGAACTAATTCATGAAAATGGCTCCCGACTGGAGGCGATCGTGATGGAACTCGCTCATCGTAACGGTCTGGAAAGTTCGTTTATCGACTGGCTGGAAAAGCACAACACGTTCTGCAATTCAATTGTCGACAGGATAATTCCCGGTTTGCCTGAAGAGGCAGAACGGGAGCGAATTGAAAGGGAGCTGGGTTATCGGGACGACTTGATGATTGTTGCCGAACATTATCGTCTATGGGCTATTGAGGGCGATGAAAATCTGGTTAAAAAACTGGGCTTCACCCAAGCTGACGATGGTATTGTCGTAACAGAAGATATCAACCAATACCTTGCATTAAAGCTCAGTTTGCTAAATGGAACGCATACTTTATGTGCCGCACTAGCACATTTGTGCGATATCCAGACGGTACGGCAAGCGATGGAAGACGCTGTATTTTCGTCTTTTATCACCAATCTGATGCAGAACGAAATAGCCCGGACGATCCCCTATTCTATCGATGCTGATACCGCCCAAAAGTATTCGGAAATGGTTCTTGACCGGTTCAGAAATACCTTATTGGAACATAAATGGCAACATATTTCCTATAATTACTCCGCCAAAATGGAGGCTCGTGTGGTTCCGATCCTTTTGAAATATGTGGCAGACAACAAGTCGTTACCTGAATATATCACCTTCGGTATGGCTGCATTTATTTTACTCACTAAACCGGGCAGGAAAAACGGCGCTTCGTTTGCACAAAAAAACCACAATAGTTATTATCTGTACAATGACGAAAATGCCGCGATTGTTTCCCAGCACTGGCATCAGGATTCCATTAAAGAGACGGTTTTCAGAATACTGTCAGAGCCCAGAATATGGGGCATTAACCTGTCTGATATCCCTGGTTTGCAGGCCCAAATCGTTCAATATATCAAGATGTTAATAGCTCAGGAGCCATATTCAGCTTTAACTTCTTTCATAAACAAAGTTGAATTTGTATAATCATTACGCCAAAAACCTTTCCCAGATACCTTCTTAATCCGTTCATTCATGCAAACCCAAATGACGAAATACCGCTGGCGCGTAGCCGCACTACTATTTTTTGCCACTACCATCAACTACCTGGATCGTCAGGTTCTGGGACTTTTAAAACCAACACTGGAAGCCGAATTTGGTTGGACAGAATCGGACTTTAGCCATATAGTCATGGCGTTCCAAGCTGCATATGCTATTTCTCTGATTGGTTTTGGCGCGATCATCGACCGAATCGGCACCAAATTAGGATATATTATCGCCGTCGTAGTTTGGAGTATCGCCGCTTTACTACATGCAGTAGCGACTGGAACACTCAGTTTTGCCTTCATGCGGGCCCTCCTGGGGCTTGGCGAAGCAGGAAACTTTCCTGTGGCTATCAAGGCTACCGCGGAGTGGTTTCCAAAAAAGGAGAGAGCACTTGCGACGGGGATATTTAATTCCGGAGCCAATATCGGCGCGGTCGTTGCTCCAATTATGGTTCCGTGGGTATTGGGCACATATGGTTGGCAGGAAGCGTTTCTGATAACAGGGGCTATCGGGTTCGTCTGGCTATTTTTCTGGATCCGTTATTATGAAATACCCGCCCGGCAGCCACTCTCAAACGATCTTGAAAAGGCATATATCACAAGCGATAACGAAATAGAAACAGGAAATGAAACTCCTGTAAAATGGCTTGATCTCTTTAAAATCCGACAAACCTGGGCTTTTGTTTTTGGAAAAATGCTCACCGATCCTATCTGGTGGTTTTTCCTGTATTGGCTTCCATCCTATTTCGCTGAAGCATTTAAACTCGATCTTTCCAGACCGAGTCTGGAGCTCGTGATCGTTTACACTGCAACGACAATTGGCAGTATTGGCGGTGGCTATCTTTCAGGCTATTTGATCAATAAAGGTTGGCCTGTATTCAAAGCCCGGAAGTCTTCCATGTTTCTATTCGCGGTATGCGTAATGCCGATTATGCTGGCTCAATATACCACCAATATATGGCAGGCAGTAGTTCTGATCAGTATTGCTGCAGCGGCACATCAGGCCTGGAGTGCTAATATTTTCACCACTGCAAGTGATATGTTTCCCAAAAGAGCAGTGAGTTCGGTGGTGGGTATCGGCGGCATGGCTGGGTCAGTGGGAGGTATTTTGTTTCCGCTTTTGGTTGGCCTGATCTTAGATCATTACAAAGCGGCGGGGAATATTGGAGGTGGCTATAATATCATTTTCGTGTTGTGCGGTTGTGCATATATGCTCGCGTGGGTGGTCATGCATTTGTTTGCACCTAAAATGGAAGAAGTTAAGATATAGGCGGGACGTTATATATTGCAAACGTTTTGCTTTCAATAGTAATACTAAATCCTGTTAAATTTTAAAAACAATGAGAAAGATATTTATACTGACTGCGTTGATCTTGATTGGAACTTTCAGCGCGTTTGCTCAGTCGAAAGATGAACAAGCGATTGCCGCTGCTGTTGAGAAGCTACGCGTAGCCATGATAGATGCCAACGAGGCCGAACTTGGGAAACTGACATCTCCCTTACTCAATTATGGCCACTCGTCAGGTTTATTAGAAGACAAAAAGGAGTTCATTCGGGCGATCATCAGCGGCGAATCCAACTTTACAAAAATTGAACTGCAGGATCAATCCGTTGTCTTGTCTGGAGATGTGGCAACTGTCCGTCACAAGCTGATGGGCAATACCGAAAACAAAGGAAAAGACCCCGCATCTGTTAAACTTGGGGTTTTTATGGTTTGGCAAAAAGTAAAAGGAGAATGGCTGTTGTTAGGCCGTCAGGCATTTAAGTTGCCGTAACGCCTATTCGCTTTTCAGACTATTACGCAATTTGTAAGTATGGTAAAGTCCATTTGCCATACTTGCAATTGTATATAAAGCCAGCTTCGAAATACTAAGTGCACCCAGCCACTTACCGAAGGTTACACTCCAAAGCCCGCCTTTTAGCAAAGCAAATCCTACATCGGCTAAAAAGGAAACTGCAATCAACAGAAACAAGAAGAATAGTGTCTTCCGAAGGAAGAAAGTTAACATGGCAGTATTCATGGCTATGGCTAAAATTAAGATTTTGGGCAAATTAGAGATTTTTTTGAATTATTTACATAAGTATGGCAGAAAACTGAGTTTTCGGTTGTAGTTGCTCAAACTTTTTGTCAAAAAATTCCATTCCACAAAATTTAGAATCGAGAAAAATGGTATTTAAATATCTCATGTTTGACAACCTACACGCTTGTTGACTTCTATGTTTTAAAAAAGATATCTCGTAATTTCGAAACATCAAAGCTCGAATTCAGCTAACCCTAATAACCTCACCATCAACAACCTCCCTAAAAATGACCTACATAAAAATCATATTTCTACTCGTATTGATCATGCTGGAAAAGTGCCACATTATCAATAAACAGACGCTGACAGATGCCGACAAGTCACTTCAAACCAGCCAGCTCAATGACAAACAGGATTTAAAAGGCAGCTGGCTGCTGGCTGAAGTAGATCAAAAGGAAATCGTCAATAAAAAGGAGGAAGATGGATTACTAGCAGATGCGAAGAAACAGAAAGCTGTCCAAAATGGCATGGTCATTTCATTCTTCCCCGATAGTACTTTCACGGAAATCTACGGTGACGGTCGCTATGAATTTGGAGGATATTCCATCAGTGAGCAAACACTTACTTTGAAAGATGAAAAGGAAGTCCGCAAAGTGCTGATCATATTCGGTACCGACGCATATGGCCGCAGAACGATTCAGTTAAAATCTGATAAAACGGCTGCGTCTCAAACATTTTCAGAATATGCCAGACCCCTGGAAAATTTCTCGGAAGATCCGTTTCATTCCAAAAACAATAACTGGCGTTTAAAACCAACCCTTGCTGAAAGCGACATGCAACTCGAGGCCAAGGTGATCAACTATATCCAGCACAATTGCTACATCCTAAAAGCCGCCACCGACCGCGACCAGGCGATCGTATCCTGGCAATTTTCAGAAGGAATAATCAGGATATATAACGGAGGCATTGGTATCGTTTCTGTTAACTATATTCCAGAGTCGTGGATCAATACATTTCACTCAAAAGAGGGTGCGATGAAGGCATACAATCTATATGAAAGTTACCTGCGCAGCAATTCCTACAAAGGAGCCAATACGGGTAAATGGGTAAAAGATGATTATGATATCCTGGTCAGTATATACGCGCATGCGAAGAAGTTGCAGGAGGAAAAGATAGCAACGCCCCTTTAATTTTTAAGAGCCATCGGAAATTGAAATTTTAACTTTCAGGAGCACCTCTCTTAGTTATCCTGAAGACTAGTACACTTTTTTAAATTCGATGTTCCAGCTTCGGGAGGTACTAATTTCAAAAGACTGAATCTTTTTCTTTTTCGACCGTTTGAAAAGAAGATCCGCTTTGATACCTCTAACGAGAAATCCGTCTGCATAAGACGGTTCCATCAAATATGCAGGCCCCGAAATTAGCTGCAGCTCAATTTTATCATCTTTCTTTCTAACTTCGATCACGCCGCCAACTTCCTCTGAGTAGTATTTTCCCAAATATTCTTTCAGGTCTTTTTTAGCTTCAACAGAGCTGATGTGATAACGCATCAGGTCAGAAAAAGGAGGCGCGATAATCAACCCTCCGTAACCATCAAAGGATAAAGTGATACTGTAAAATTTGAATTGTGCTTTGTCTAGCGGCTTCAATATCGTTTCTGATAACAGAAGCCCGTCAGCTCCTAATGTTATATCTACGTCCCTCGAACTTTGTCCACTTTTGTACAGGCCGACATAAGATTTAAGTTTCTCAGTATCGGCAACACCCTTCGGTTCTTTTTCGATTGGAGAAAAATCCCCTTCTCCCCTGGCAAGCATTTGGAAAACGTCCATAGCGGGATCAATCCCCGTAGTATCCAGCATTGAAGTATTGCTCAACCAAGCCACAGACAATTGCTGATTTGGAGAACAAATAAGTTTGGCTCGATATCCCGCGGTGGCACCACCATGATAAAAAGTGCGATCAGCTCCCTTGCCGCCAATAAAAAGCCCGGCTGCATAATTGTTGACCTCACCGTTATTTAAAGTATCCGAAGCAATTTGCTTCTCTTTCAGTTTGCCTCCCAATTTTCCATTACTATAAAACTCGTTCCATTTCAGAAGATCCTCAGCGGTAGTCAATAGACCACCAGGACCATAAATGTTGTTTTCGGGCATTGACATTTTGAATTCCCCACTCACAACCTCATATGCATAGGTTCTATTGGGCACAATCTTGCAGTAATCGTTGCGCCATTGCGTGTGGGCCATTCCGGCAGGATCGAAAATATACTTCTTTGTAAAGTCAGGCAATGACGATCCACTCACCTTTTCAACAATATGAGCCAATATAATATAGTTGGAATTGCTGTAATTGTATAATTCACCGGGCACACTATTAAGCTTGCCTTGACGACGAATCATATCCATAACACTTCGATTATCCGGAATATTAAGCACTAACGGCCATCCTGCAAGCTCTGCTATATCGCTCCATTCCCGCAACCCGCTGGTGTGGTGAATTAGGTGCCTTATCAGTATTTTGGATCCGTAGGAAGGCAGATCCGAAACATAGTTGGAAATAGCATCGTCGAGCGATAACAATCCCTGATCTTCCAATATCAGAATGGCAGCAGCCGTAAATTGCTTTGAAACCGATCCCGCCTCAATTAAACTCTTAGTTGTGACCAAAGTTTTGTTTTCCAAATTTGCGAACCCCCAAGCTTTCGAATATATAACCTCCCCGTTTCTGCTCACCGCCAACTGACCACCGGGTTTCTTGTCATTGTAAAATTGAAACAGACTATCAACTCTCTCTCCTAAATGCTGTGCGAAAGATGGCTGAGAGAACATAGTGGTCAAACACATCACTATCAATAGCGTTGATGCGACCTGTTCTTTGTGTAGAGATTTACATGACTTCAAATTTTCCAGCTGTTTAAAAACAAGTATTGATTTATAAATAAAAAAATGCTTTTATCTTCTCGGTCGATAAAACTAATTTGATCTCAGCCATTTGATCGCCGCCAAAATTTTCCCATCATGCTTCAAATCGCTAAAATCGTCATCCGTAGTCAATTCAACATCCGGTGCTATTGCCTGTAGATATGTCTTTCCGGTCCGATCTTTGAAATTGGAAGTAGCCAGAACAAATCGTGTATCTCGCCCCGGATCGAGTGTTAAAACTGATGTAACTGAAACCAGCCCTCTGGTAGGTTCGCCAAAAAATTTCGTATTAGGCCGCCCTTTTAGGGCAATGCATATATCTTCACCAGCACTCGCCGTTCCACCCCCAATAATCACGGCGATCCGAGGGGTATAGTTTTGAATCAAACAATTTTCAGAAGACCTGCTTGCGGCCAATTGGCCATTTTGAAAGAATCCTTTGTCGGTCAGCAGCAATTCCTGATTCGTGCTGTCTTTAACAAAGTAGCCTACCACCCCATTGCCTACCAGATTTCCTAGACCGACTATCATGGCGTTAAAATTCCCTCCGCTATTTCCCCTCAAATCAATAATCCAGCTGGTATTTTTATTGTAATCCAAACTGCAAATAGCTTTCTGAATTTCCGCTGCTGCATTATCTATATCCTCCTGTCCAAGAGGAGTCATCGCTGGAATGTGAATGTAGGCAATATTCCTATCGAACATCTGAGGAGACATCCGGAACAGATAAAAGTAATTAATCAGCTTGAATTTGGAGCGACTTTTGACTTTCAGAGTATATGGATTAGAGCTTGGCTTACCCTTGTAAATAAGGTTTCCATGACTATCTTTCAAAACAGTCCACAACCTGTGATAAGTCACATTCAGAACCGAGTCAGGCAGCACACCATCGACGCTGAAATATCGAATATGATCGAGACTGTCCCAATTAACATTCTTTCTATAAAGCGAATTTTCTTTCGCAAACAAAATCATCCCATTTGCTTCTGCTTGCCTTACAACCATCTCGTCCATCTGTAAAAAGGTAACTTTTGTCTCAACCTGAGAACCTGCTTTCCATAGGCCATCAATCGACACGCCTTTGATGCCCCCACGGAATTCAATTTCAGGAGCCGCATCCTCGATCATAAATGACAAAGAGTCGACGGACATTCTGCAACTACTGATGCGATGGTTGAACAGTTGCTTTTCAGACAAGGTGATTTTCCCAGTAGCCTGTCCAATCCAGTTCTTTCGTATCGTCAAAATGACTTTCATTTTCTTATCGGGTGTAACAGGCACTTGTCCTTCCCAATAAGTCGTAGATCCACCTAATTCAAACGATTGCAGAAACCCAAAGATCAGAAGCAGTACTCCTCCTGATATGATTAGGATTTTTTTTAAACTCATTATGTCAATTTTACCATGTTGACGAACATATCCTCAACAACCTTGAAAATTTCCTTAAAACCGAACCGGATATACTTAAACGTAAGTCTTGATATTGAATCAGTTAAGCCCGGAAAGTGCGCTTTCCGGATCAGTGGTGTGCAGCAATTCTACATTTCCACGAAGATCCATCAGAAAACTATGGACATGCAGAGATCTCATCTGCGGGTGATAATCACTGGTAATAATCTCATCTGTCAATCTCGCCGCATATTTAGTATGTGCCTCTTTTTCATGATCGTCGGTTAAAAATTCACTGCCGTTCAGGAATGATTTATAAGCTCCGCACTCCCGATGTTCCATAATATAGATATCCTCAATTCCGTGTAAATCGATCGCAAGACCGATGTGGTTGAACAGCGAACCTTTCCAGTTTTTGAAGTCCTCAAACTTACTTGTGACATCATGATTATAATCTTCCGAAAACGCCGCGAAACACGCACTTAGAGAAGTGCCCGCCAAAATAAACTGGTCATAACGGTTAGTCAGATTGTCATGTTCCATAAATCCGACGATTTCATCAAGCAAACGCAGATCCATACAACTTACCAGCAATACATTTTTACGCGGCATTCGGTATCCATCAGGATAGTTGCGATTCACATTGGCAGCCATTCTTCGATATTTTAATAAATTTTTAGTCGAAATGATTTGGTTAAAAATAGATAACGACTGTCGAAATAACCAATATTCCGGAAGTATTATTTAACCGCAATGGACGCAATGGACACAAGGGTTCGACCATAGGAAATTATGGTGGTGAGACGGAGAATCAAGGAGATAAAAAAGGAACACCAAAGATTAATAACTCACTAACTCGCAATAATGGTAATTAATCTTTGGACGGAAGGTTTTGCCGCAATTATTATTCACTGTTACTCGAAAAACCCCTGAGCCAAACTTATCAGTAACTGTTAGCGAACCGCCCTAAAAGCTAATAGCTATTAGCTAACAACTCCCTAATGTGTTGGCTTGTCGGGTGCTGGAGCCGAAGCATGGAAGTCGTTTTGGATATTCTCTGCATATTTATCCAACAACTCCATTACTTTTTCGAGTTTATTGGCGCGAACGACCAACCCAACATGGTAGGGTTCAGACATACGCCAGACGATTTCCATGTCGTTAAAACGGGAGATATCAGGATATTCCTGCCGAGCCAGCGATATCACAATTCCTGAATACTCCTTTCGAACAGGTGGCAATTTATAGTCGATCCCGGAAGCTTCACAGGTTTCCATTTTGGCCCACTCTTTCCAAAGGTTTATGCCCGAAGCGGCCTCCACCATTTCAGATAAATGTGCGCCACCCACCCGGGACGAAGTTTCGAGAAAATAGTATTTACCGTCATCATGGCAACGGATCACTTCGGTATGCGACGCGCTATGACGAAGCCCAAATGCTTTTAACAAATCGATCGCAAGCGTTTCAAGTGCGTGTTCTTCTGAAGAATCGAAAGGAACGGTCACGGACCGGAAAATTCCACCACCATGAGCAACATCAAACGGGGGAGCGAGGTATTTGCTGCACCATATGAAAACCACGCGGCCATTATAAGAGATAGAATCAACATGATATACGTCACCTGGTTTGAACTGTTCGACCAGATAGGCGTGGCGCTTATCACCCAGACTATGAATGGTCTCCCAAAGCTCATCCGCGTTACTCAGTTTCTTAATACCTGTCGCGGACGCCTCCGATCGCGGTTTGATCATCCACGGACCGGGATATTTTGCAATAAATCGATTAATCTCGTCATCATTAAACAGCGCAGAAAAGCCCGGTACCCGAATCCCCGATTCCAGCGCCTTGGTCCGCATGGCGAGTTTGTCACGGAAATACTTTCCGGTGGTCTGCCCCATGCCGGGAATCCTGAAATACTCTCTTAAAAGTGTTGCTTTTTCAACATCAAAATCATCCAGGGCGACGATTCGGTCAACAGGTCTGGTTCGCATGACGTGAGAAAGCCCCACGATGATCTGATCCATATTATAAGCCCCATCCTCCCCTACTTCAATATAAAAAAACTCGTCTACACATTCCCTGACCCACGGTTTGTTCTCCAGTCTTTTGTCGGTCAACAGAAACACCCTGTTGCCAGCTTCCTTACAAGCTTTTAAAAAATCGTTGCCCTTGAAAAAAGTTGATATACAAAGAAAAGTAAGATTTCCCGTCATAAAATAGCTGTTGGTGTGCAATGGAGTTCCCGACGCAATACGTCCTTTCCCAAATCTAACAAAAAGTACCTGCTTTTTTGAAACTCTTTAATATTTTATTTCAGCTTATTTGAACCTTATACCTACAGAAATTAAAGAGAATCACGCCTCTGAAAGCTTTGACAAATAAGCTCTTAGCAGGCGAATACCATATGCTGTTCCTGCCCGACCTGGCACAAATTGGATATCTCCAAAAGCTACCCCTGCAATATCAAGATGCGCCCAACGCGGGTGCTCTTCTGTGAAAACTTCCAAAAATTTGGCAGCAACAATGGCTCCTGCCAACGGTTTTCCATGGTAATTTTTCACATCGGCGATATCCGAGCTGATCTCCTCTTTATACTCATCCCATATGGGGAGCCTCCATACTTTTTCTCCGGTTTCCTCAGCCGCAATATTTATTTCCAGAGCAAGGTCATCATTGGCTGTAAACAAACCAGCCGCCTCATATCCAAGCGTTTGGACGACACTACCAGTTAATGTAGCCAAGTCAATAACAGTATCCGGGCTGTAATTTCTAATGGCATATGTGAGCGCATCGGCGAGTATCAGTCGCCCTTCCGCATCGGTATCGATCACCTCAATGGTTTTGCCAGCATATGAACTGATCACATCTCCAGGTTTTGTCGATTCGCCGTCGATGCAGTTTTCAGTTGCGGGAACCACACCTATTACGCGAATCGGCAAGCCTAATTGCGCAACAAGCTCCACAGTACCCAGCACAGCAGCGGCTCCACCCATATCACTCTTCATGAGGTGCATATTGGCCGATTGCTTAATCGAAATTCCTCCGGTATCAAACGTAACACCCTTTCCAACTAGCGCTACAGTTTTGGTATAATGCTCAGGAGCATATTCGGTCACAATCAAAAAGGGCGGTTCTGCACTTCCTTTTGAAACAGAAAGTAAGGCATGCAGCCCTTTTTCCGCCAGACCTGATTTATCTATTATTTCAGATTTATATCCATTCGCGGCCGCAGATTTTTCAGCCCACATTGCTAAAACTGCCGGGGTTTTAAAATTTCCCGGAGCGTTCATTAAATCCATTATACGAACCTGAACACCTGCCGTTTTCTGCGCCAGCGATATTCCTTTTTCAATTGAATCAGAAATTTCATCCACCCATATATTTAGCCTTCCACCCTCTCCGAAAAAATCGCTCAGTGGCTTCGGTGATGATTTATATAGCTGGATATCGTATCCACCAAGTAATATACCATTCACCGCCATCTCGATCCAATCCGCAGTTTTCCCTCTGCCGTCCAGCGTAATATCCACCGGCCAGCGGTCTTTTCTTTTATGAAAAACCGAGCGGAATATCGTCAAAAGCGTTGGCAAATTCGGCGTCTTTCCAAGCCCCAGCCATAATTCTTTTTCTGATTGCCACCAAAGTTCGTCCTTGCCTGCTTTGAAAATTTCATGAACAGGCGCAGCTTCCGACTCAAAAGTTTTAATAAGAAGACTTCCGCTCGCCGGATCGACAGTTTGTTGTATATGCATGATAGATTGTATTCTTTGATATATCCTCAAAGCTATGAAGGTCAGCGGGAATTCAAAAAGCGCCTTCATTTTTTGAACTGATTAAAGACGAACGCAGGGCTCTAGTAGATGACTTTTTAAACCAATAAATAGGCTTATCTAGGCAATGTCAATTCCTGCATATTGATATTCCCAATTTACAACTCAGCCGCGATTCGGACTATACCAAACCACGGCTGAATTACCAGATAATCATACTTCCGAAAATTAATCCAGTCCACCTCTCCTAGTCGCCTTCCTCTGCTCAGGCCAGGTTCCCGGGTCGCCGTTTGGTTTCGCTGGCAATACTATTTTTTGTCTCGAAGTTGTCGCAGGATCTTCGCTGGCCTGATATGCCATAATCGCAGCTACGATCGCATTGCTTCTTACATCATCAAATACGATTTTGTCGAACGTATCTAGGTTCGTATGCCAGGTATAAGTTCCATATGACCAGTTCAGCGAGCTCAAAGAAAACGCTGGAGCATCCACAGCCACAAAAGATGCGAAGTCAGAACCGCCAGCACCTGGTGCGCCAGGGAATCTGGTTTCAATATTTTTACGAATATTCTCGGGCACCGCAGTTAACCAGCGACCCAGATAATCATATGAGTTTAAGAAACCTTGTCCTGCCAAATTCACGACACGCCCGGTTCCATTATCCTGGTTGAAAACCGTCTGGATGTTCTTGACAATTTCCGGATGGTCTTCTACAAACGCACGTGAACCGTTCAACCCCTGCTCTTCACTTCCCCAATGACCAACCAATATGGTTCTCTTTGGATTCGGATATACCTTTTTCAAAATTCGAATCGCTTCCATCATCGTCAAAGTTCCGGTTCCGTTATCGGTTGCACCTGTTCCTCCATCCCATGAGTCAAAATGGGCCGATAGAATCACATATTCGTCAGGTTTTACCGTTCCTTTAATTTCAGCAATAGTATTAAAAGTCGGCACCACGCCATTTTCTTTTGAGTCTGCTCGAACACTGATTTTCGGTGTATGACCTGACTCAGCCAAACGGAAAAGCAGACCATAGTCTTCCAACGCAATATCAACCGTCGGTACTTTCTTGGTATTTGCTCCAAAAATTTTGTTTGCTCCAAATCCTTTTGACCAATATGAAGCCACGACACCGACTGCTCCCGCTTTTTCAAGCGCAACAGGCAACGTTTTCAAGGTATAACCCGTTTTTGCAATTCTTTTTGTCCAGGCTTCCGTTTGGGCATCTCTGTCTTTTTTCATTTTTTCAAATGATTCCTTCGTTCCAAATTCCTCCCAGTTATAATCAGGACGGCCGGTGGGTTGCAACATCGATATCATCACAAATTTACCTTTCACAGAAGGAAGCCACTTTTCAAACGCCAGAGAATCCGCCAGATCAGGAATAATGACCACGTCTCCGGTCACTGTTTTTCCTCCCGTACCCGGGCTCCACGCCAACTGCATTCCCTGCAACGATTTTACACGCGGGGAAACCATATCAATATGCGTCACTCCTCGTTCCCAGCCACGCCATTCGCCCCATTTCTCATTTCTGGCGGCGATCCCCCAGGTTTTGTACTTGGATACTGCCCACTCATGTGCCTGCGCCATTTGCGGCGTGCCGACAAGTCGGGGCCCCACAACGTCCAATAGCTCATGACCGAGCTTTTCAATTTGGGAATTTTCAGTGGCCTCTTTCACAATGGCGTCAACCACAGGATTGGATTTCTGGGCAAAAGTGGTTAGTGCGGTACTCAAAAGCAGTCCTAGCGCGAGACTGGATAGGTTTTTCATTAGGTATTAGGTTTTAGCTATAAGGTGTTAGTTAAAATTGTATTGACCAAGCTTTATTGGCATTATAAACAGCGACAGAGCTTTACATCAGTTTATCATTTTCCCAATTTATGAATATTGATTTAACAGTCCGAAGGATCGGGGAATATTGCTAGACAGCCGTTGAATATGAATATTATAAAACCAGAATTTCTGTTCCGCTTATATGGAACAGGAATTCTGGTTATAAGTCTTATGGTAAACAGATCGTAATTCTAAGCCAACTCTGCCAACAAACTTGTTAAATTTAAGCTACGCGTGTACATTTCCAGAGATCCGTCTTCAAGATAACTCCACTCTTCCTGGGGGCGATCCCAATATAACTCTACACCATTTCCATCGGGATCATTGAGATATAAAGCTTCTGATACACCGTGATCGCTGGCACCGGTGAGGGGATAGTTGGCCAGATGTAATCTCTTGAATATCACCGCCAAATCCTTTCTCGTCGGATATAAAATGGCAGTATGAAATAAACCCACGCCGTGGGTTGGCGCGGGTGGTGCGTTTTTGCTGTACCAAGTATTGAGACCAATATGATGGTGATAGCCGCCGGCGGAAATAAATACAGCCTGATGTCCATACCGGGTAGTTATTTCGAAACCAAGTAAGTCGCAGTAAAACTCCAGCGCCTTGTCTAAATCAGAGACTTTCAAATGAACATGACCTATACGGGTCTGAGCGGGAACGGTATATTCAGGTAACATATCCGGGTAGTTTTCATATCAAATTCAAACCTAATATTACCATATTTCCAGAATATATCCGTCCCGTAAAACTTTTCAAACCGAGTAAGCCATACAACCATATCCCTCATTTCAAATCCAAATGGCCACGTCACCGCAACTAATGACAACCATTGATACAAACTGACCACATTATGACAATTCCTGACAAACCCTACCCCCCATTTTGAACATCGTCATTCCGGATACCGCGGCGGCTCTTTTTGATACCGTCCTTCAGTTTCCCGAATTTGTAATTGACGCTGAAATTAAACGACCGGAAATAGTCCCAACGGTCGGTATATTGAGTAAAATCAGTCCCGAATGACTCCCGGTGGTTATACCGGTATTTATTGAAAGGGTTGTTAACAGAAGCTGAAAGCGTCAATTTATCAGTGATTAGATCCTTGTTTACACTGAATGAATTGCTAAAGAAGGCATTCGTTGTTCCTTGAAATGACAGGTTCGGTCCGTTGCCGTAGAAGCTCGCAGTCGCGCGCCATCCCTTTTCGAATCGGTATCCTGTCGTCAGCGCCAGGCCGTACATAGCTCCCTTGTTTTTAATCAACTTACCCTCAACCTGCCCCTCGACAAAACCATAGGCAACCCGTGCATTGAGACTCGCATTCCACTTTTTCGTAATTGGATAATTGATATTCACATTCAACATCGGGAGCTTTGCCGTTCCTGTGTTACCATATGAAGTGCGGGTAATATTGGTGGTAGAATCATAGGTAAGTACTTGAAAAATAAGATCTTTAAAATATGTTAATCCTAAACTTCCATTGACCGATATTTTTTTAGACCAGGTAAAACCAAGTTGAATATCATTCACCAAAGCTGGCCTCAAGTCTGGATTTCCCGTGCGTTCGAAGTTCGGATTCGACTTGTCAACAAACGGATTCAGCTGCCATATTCCAGGACGCTGGATGCGCTGCGAATAGCCTAAATTGAAGCTGGTTTTGTCATTAATCTTATGACTCATTGATACAGAAGGTATTACATTAAAGTAATTTCTGGCAACTTTCGAATCGGTCGACATGAAATCGGCTTTGATGATGGTCTGCTCTACACGAACGCCTGCTTTAAGTGTAAACTTCTTTAAATTGTACTGGTAGGTATTATATGCACCGAACACGTTTTGCTGGTTATTAAAATCGTTGCTCAACTTCGGATCTACTACATAATCTCCCCCGTCGCCTGTCGCTACGCTGGTTTGAAATTTGCTTTTATTGCTTCTGAAAATACCCTTAACGCCAGCTTCAATACTCAACTTTTTGAGAGGATATACAAAGTCGACCTGAGCTGTTTGTTCTCCAAAACTCTGGTCGTTGAACTGTCGGTAATCAGGCATATCGTAATTAATCTTATCCGTGATTCCAATGTTGTTCGTACGGTCGTTTTTGTATCCATAAATGCGGTAAGAGAACGTCAGCATACGGTTTTTATCTTTTTTGAACCCACGCTGGTAATTAAATCCGCCGTCCAGTCCCAGGCCTTTTCCGGTAAAACCATTCCGCAAAACATAGCGTTGATATAATTCATCATTCTGCACCAAATTGCTTTCCTGCAAACTCCAGTTGTTAAACCGATCGCCATTAAGATTGAACTGACCTGAGAAAAGATTCAAACTATCCAGCTCATAGGAAAGCTCATATCCCATATATCCACTGCGGCTGTTTTGTTTTTCCGTTCCGGGCTGCGTTAGTAAAGACGGCACTTCTCCGGTCGTCTCTCTTTGATTGATGCTGGTAATCACAGGGGTATTATAGATACTGGCCCCACCAAAAGCTGATAAACCGAATTTTCCCAAACGCGCCGTCACAGAACCGCCCATTCCGGGCCCGCCAGCCGGAAATTTGTGACTTGCGTTCAATGAACCGTTATAGCCGTTATCAATTTTTTTATTGGTAATAATATTAATAATCCCAGCCAGACCTTCTGCATCATATTTAGATGGAGGAGTTGTAATTACTTCAATTCTTACAATTGAAGACGCTGGCATACTGCGGAGAATATCACGATAATTACGCTCCATCATACTCGAAGGCTTGCCATTAATCAGAATTTTAAAATCCTGATTTCCTTTCATAAAAATATTATTATCCGCATCCACAGACAGCAACGGCACTTTCCGGATCATATCCAGCACACTATTGACCTTACTTTCCGGATCGGCCTGCATGTCATATGATATACGATCCACTTCCTGAGAGACTATCGGTTTCGCTGCAACTACTTTGACTTCTTTTAACCCGATCGTTTCAGCGCTCAATATAATATTTCCGAGATCGAGCACCTTTTGAGTTGAATCAGTCAAATTGGCTTCGATGCTTTTTGAGCGATATCCTACACCAACGATCACGACGGTATACTTTGCGGGCTTCAAACCAGTAAAAGCGAAGTTTCCATTTTCCTTAGTGTAGTCGACTTTAATGACCGTATTCGGATCTGTCATCAAATTGGCGGTAATAAAATCCAGCTTTTTAGACGACAAGGAGTCGGTAACAAAACCGGTGACGGAATATTGGCCGACTACTTTTTGAGCGAACGCACGATTGCCCAACAGCGAGAAGAGGCTGCAGATCAGGAAAAAATTGAGAATAAATGTTTTCATCTTTAAGTGATAAAATATGGCTAACAGATTAAAAGGGCACAAGGATATTGCTCGAAAACAATGCGTTTTCTGGCTTTCAAGGCATTTGTTGTGGTAATAAAACACTTACTCAGGTCTTCCAATTTTCAGGATTCGACCACGCATTAACTGCACTATTTACGCTTTCTCCGAATATCTATACAACAAAGGTATATCAAGGTACTATGTCTTGCAAGGTACTTGGTGAAAGATTTTTAGCAAAGTGATAAACGGTATCATTTCAGGATGATTGGCAAGAAATTAGCATTAGTCATCATCGTGATTTCGGAATGATTGATATTGAGACTCCATTAAATGGACGACTGCCGCCCTTTCAGGATTTAAAGGATTGTGGGTTCTGATTTTTTCCTATGATCATGTCAACACGTGTGGCTACAACAAGTCGCAAGGAATGAGCGGATTATAGCTAAATTTGAGTCACAAAATTTAACCGAGGCTCATTTTTTACTCTTTCTTTTTTTCAAGTTGACGCTCTACCAGGAAGTTGGCAATGAGGCTTAGGCCTCCAAAGAGAAATATCATTCCCATAACCATGAAATCGTTGACAAAGTAATATTTGGCAATTAAACTATACGTTATAATTCCCAGTGCAATGCCCACAAAAAACATCCCGAATTTCAGAGTATAGGACACCGAGCGATTTTCTTCGGCAAAAATTTTCGCATCTACTCCTCTTTCGATCATGGCTATACGTTCACGATGGCGCCCGGTTAAAAATACATATGCTATCCCAAAAACTGCCATAAAGGCTGCGACTGAAACAAGAACTCCATTCATGATATGATCTATTAAAATTGTACTTACCACCATATGACCTAGGTTTAGCAAAACTGGTTACAGATTTTATTATTTTCATACAAAATAAAAATATCTGGTCTTTTGTGTAACCTGTTGTGTGTTCTGGTACTCTTATCCTTAACATGTAGAAACGCGGTGTTTAAGGAGTTAAACACAGAGTTTAGCAGATAAACCCCGTGCGACTCTGCCTAAACTCATTAGAAACTCTGCGTTCAAAATAAGCCTCGCTATTGATGAAGCACAAGGAAGATCAGGTATATATTGATAAGGTAAAAAATGGAGACCTGGCTTCCTATTCGTTCCTCGTTGACCGGTACAAGGATATGGCCTTCACGATTGCCCGGAAGATTATGAGGAATACGGAAGACGCCGAAGATGCTGCACAGGAAAGTTTTGTGAAAGCATATCAGCAAATTCATCAGTTTGAAGGTAAAGCCAAATTTTCGACATGGTTATATACCATTGTTTACCGAACTTCTGTTTCTAAATTGCAGAAGCGTGGCGTATTCTTATTAGCTATCAATGAGGAGATTACAGAAAATTATTCTGATGATTTCGCGTCGCCGCAGTTGGACATTATACATGCGTCAGAGCAGCAGCAATATGTTAGGCAGGCAATTGACAATCTTCCTGAAACTGATGCGCTGTTGATTACCTTATATTATATGAATGAAAATTCGATCAAAGAAATTGAAGATATTACAGGCTTGACGGCGTCTAATATCAAAGTGCGGCTGTTCAGAGCGAGGAAAATATTAGAGAATTCATTACGTTTTTTGTTGTAGAAAAGTCGGAACGGTTTGAAATATGGAAAAAGACGAAGAAGATAATTTCAAAAAACTGATTCAAAAGGCTGGTACAGAAGTGACACCTTCGGATTTTACTTCGATTGTGATGAAATCCGTGCAGGCTGCTGCCCAACAGCAGGCGGAAACTGAAATTCGTCTGGTTAAACTTTTGCAACAAAATCCTGTTGAAACACCTTCAGCGTCTTTTAACAAAAACGTACTCGCCAAACTGGAACCCTATCCATCCAGAGCCGAAATGCCGATCATCAGCAAAAAGGTCTGGTATTTCATTGCGGCAAGTTTTGCTGGATTACTGATTTACGCTTTTGCGAGCCAAACTTCAGAATCCGGGCAACAGAATCCAGGTTTCGTTTCGGGAGTCGATGAGCTAATACTTGGAGCCATACCTAAAATCAGCCTTATTCCGCTTCAATATCAACTCACGTTCGTGGCCATTGCCGGGTTGTTTTTACTGGACAATTTAATCCGACAAAAGTTGGCAAACCGGGTTACAAAAATTTAGAATGTCAGGGCAGATATGTCACCGCCCCGACTGAGTCTGATTTATTCAGTACGCAGAGCTTTTACCGGATTCATCCTCGCAGCTCGCAGGCTTTGAACACTTACTGTTAGTAGCGCGATTACAATCGCGGCTATACCTGAGAAAAGGAATATCCAGACATTCAATGTGATATGGTAATTATAACCCTGCAGCCACTCGGACATGGTATACCAGGCAATAGGTGATGCGACAATCAACGCGACCACAACCAGTTTGAGGAAATCGACTGAAAACAAGCTGAATATATTGAAGCCCGTCGCTCCGATGGCCTTCCTGATCCCCATTTCCTTGGTTCGTGATTCAACCATATATGCCAACACTCCATACAAACCCAGACAGCCGATGAAGATGGCGATGCCAGTGAGGATGCGGAATAACGAGAAAAGTCTTTCCTCTTTTTCATAAAACGCGCTGATCGTTTCGTCCAGATAGGTGTATTTAAAAAGGTAGTCGGGAAAAACTTCAGTCCAGGCTTTTTCCACCGACGCCTGCATTTCCTTACTCATCTGGCCATTTATTTTCAGACCAACCGTCCCGTAGTTATCCCTCGAAGTAGTCAAAACGCATGGGATGATCTCTCGATGCAAACTGTATGTGTTGAAATTCTTAACAACTCCCACGATTGGAAGTTTATAATCCGAGCCACCGATTGCGAGTCGTTTTCCAATCGCATCCTGAGGAGTTTTCAGTCCCAGTTTTTTCACAAACGCCTCGTTGACAACATATTCCCTCATAGTATCCGCCGGCAAATATGTGCGCCCTGCCACCAACTCCAAACCGTATGTTTTGATATAAGCACTATCAGCAGGCCGCATTACAACTTCAAAATCCAGAAACTCCTCCTGGTTTTCATATTTAAATCCTGTCTGCCAGTTACTACCTGACATTGGAGTAAATGCACTGAAACTCATCGATTTGATCCCAGCGATATCTGCCAGTTTGGCTTTCAGGTTATCTACCTCTCCGTTCTGATTATCGGGTAATGGTAAATTGACGATCTGCTCTTTTTCAAAACCAATATCAAGCGTGCGGAAGTATTTCATCTGAGAATATACCACAACCGTTCCGATGAGTACAAGCTGGGAAATTGTAAACTGTAACACAATCAGTCCTCGTCGTAAATTGCCCTGCCCACTACCAGACTTGGTTATTTTACCTTTCAAAGCCTGAATGGGTTGAAATCCGGACACTATCAAAGCCGGATAAAAACCAGCCAGAACGGTGATCAATAAGAATAAAGCAATTACAAAAAGTCCGACCTGCGCATCACTGAAGAATGATATACCATCTGCATTAATATTGAGTGTATTGGCAATATAAGGCATTGTAATTTGCGCCAAAAGCAGTGCGAGTATAATAGCGAGAACGGCCAGAAAGCCAGTTTCCGATAAATATTGTTTCAGCAATTGACCACGAGAGCTTCCTAAAACCTTACGAACACCCACCTCTTTCGATCGGCGAAGCGACTGCGCCGTTGCCAGGTTGATGAAATTGACACAAGCCGATATAAGAATAAAACCTGCAACACATATCATCGACCAAATCATACCTTTGCTGATCGAGCGATTGGCGTAGTTATTGGATATGGTGGAAAAATGGATATCGCTGATGGGCTGCAATTTCCAGTCGTTTTCCGCAAAATCTTTCTCTGAACGGTATTTTTTGGCAAATGCCTTCAGGCGTTGATTCATATTCGCCTCACTGATATTTTCCGGCAAACGCATATACAATTGTCCGCCGCCATAGGTCGAAATCCAGTCATCCCAGTTTGTGAAAGCACCATAATTTTTCAGGGACGAAAACGAAAGCATGGTATTGAATGGAAAACTTGTCGTTGAGGGCGCATCAGCTACAATACCTGTCACCGTAAAGTCCATTTGGTTATTTACTTTGAAAATTTTGCCTATCGCGTCAACATTGCCAAATAGCTTTTTAGCCTGACTCTCACTTAAAACCGCAGATCCGGGAGAAGAGAGACTTGTTTTAGGACTCCCGGTCACCCAGTGGTAGTCCAGAAGATTGAAATATTCGGGTCCGAGAAACGCAACGGCATATGCCGGATCAGAAAACTTCGCTTTCTCATTTCCTTTAGTGACAGTTAACAGGGCATTTCGGATACCATATGTACAGGAGATTTTATCTTTCAATTCCGGAAAGTCGTTCCTAAGCGCGTCGATAACCGGCAACGGAACGCCCACGCCAAGTCCCTTCCCCACCCCTTTTTTATTCTCGTTTACAAATCGATATACATCATTATAATGCTGATGATGGGTATCGAAACTAAGCTCGTAACGTACTGCAAAGAAAATGACAATACAAGAAGCCAGCCCAAGGGTGAGTCCTAGTATATTAATAACGGAGAAATTCCAGTCGCGTTTCAGATTGCGAAACGATGAACGAAGATAGTTTTGGATCATAGCGGAGCACTTTTCTTTGTTTTCGACAATTAACCACAACTGTAACAATTTCATACCATACACATAACATACACAATATCAATTTGTTACAAACTAAAAAACAAAAAAAATTGTCCACTTCCGAACATGTAAAAGTTCAGAAGTGGACAATGGTTATTCGGGGCGATTAGCCGCGGCGATTGAAATTATGATTTGGGCGACCGTTTTGGAAAGCTACCAAACGCTGGCGTTGCACAGGAGTAAGGACGTTCATGATTTCCTGCTCTTTTTTCCAATTCAAATCTCTTGGATTGGCATATCTGGCGCTCAACAGATGATCATATTTATTTTCAATCTTCTTAATACGATTCTCCTGTTTGCGGCTCAATCCAACAATTTTGTCCAACTTATTGATATTGAACTCTTCGATTCGATTATCGCTGCGAGAATTGTAAACCGGCTTACGGTCATTAAAATATGCTTTTTGCGCGAAGCTGTTTCCAACTGTAACACTTAAAATAACGGCGGCTGCTAAAATGATCTTTTTCATGGTTTCCAAGTTTTAAATTGTTTGTTATGTCTTTTAGAGGGCATTCGTGCGATTGAGTTTAATGTACTATCAGGCGCAATCTACGAATGACACTTTCGAACAGACAAACAACTATTTCTCGTCGACCAAACGGCTCTTTTCAGCCAGATCTCCTATCTTCCCCTACTCATTTTTTAAGGAATCTACCGGATTGAGCAGCGCGGCTTTAATACTTTGGAAACTGACTGTCAAAATTGCTATTAATATTGCTGCAAATCCAACGCCAACAAATACCAAAGGATTAATTTCAATACGGTATGGGTAATCTTTCAGCCACTGCTGCATGCAAAACCAAGCCAATGGTGAGGCAATGATTATGGCGATTATAACAAGTTTTACAAAATCGCGCGATAATACTAAAACGAGACCCGGGATACTGGCGCCCAATACTTTGCGAATACCGATTTCTTTTGTTCGCTGCTCCATCACGATCATCGCCACGGCGAATAACCCCAGACAGGAAAGTAAGATCGCGATGCCGGATGCTAAACTGAAAACAAGCGAAAGACGTTGCTCTTCCTGATACCAATTGTTTGTATTTTCATCCAGGAATGTACCTTTAAACTCAGATTCAGGCGTAATTTCCTTCCATAAAACTTTCAATTTTTCCATAGAAGCAGTTAAGCTCTGCGGCGTTACTCTCACGAAAATGTAGCCCGGATCACGTGACAAGTGCATTGTGATAGGCTTCTTTTCATTTTTGGAAGAATAGAGATTAAAATCAGGAACGAGCCCGATGATCTGAATTCGTGCACCTGCCGTGTCGGTTTGGAAGAACTTGCCAATCGGATCAGGTTCTCCAATCATTTTGGCCATGCTTTCTGTGATAATCACTCTGTCGAGCGAGTCGCTTGGATATGCAGGGCTAAACTCACGACCATCAAGCAGCTTGATATTCAACGTTTTGAGGTAGTCATAATCAACACCCAGCCAGTCTGTAGATACGTCCCGTTCATTGAATGTAAAGCCAAGCACGCTCCGCGATGTGCTCCGATCCTGACCTACGCCCATATTTACACCAGCGCCCGTTATCGCAACGACCTGCGGATCTCCGGCGAGTTTGTTTCTTAAAAGCGTTATTGCTTTTTGGCCGCTTACTTTTGTCCCAACCGGAATACTGATCACTTCTTCTTTCTGAAAACCAAGTGGTTGTGTCTTCAAATGATTTACCTGCTGCACGGCAATAATGGTACAGCATATCAACAAACTGGATAGAGCAAACTGAGTGACAATGAGCGAGTTGCGAAGTATACCTGGCTTTTTCATGGTCACCTTTCCCTTCAACACTTCAACCGCATTGAATTTCGACATTTGCCATGCAGGATATCCGCCGGCCAGTAACGTTACTACTGCAAAAATGCCAATTATAAGCGCAATTTTGTCGGGTTCAAAGATGTAATCAAGCGTCAGTTTGGTCTGAAAAGTGGCATTGAAATTGGGAAGCAACAGCACTGCCAATACCAAGCCTACTGTAAATCCAAGGAAACAAATAACGGCCGCCTCACCCCATATCTGAAAAAACAACTGCGTTTTCAACGCACCCATCGACTTGCGGACGCCCACTTCCCTCGCACGGATGAATGATCGGGCGACGTTAAGATTGATAAAATTGATGCTCGCGATCAGCAAAATAAAGATTGCAATACCCATCAACGCATATACCAAAGCAATGGGAGCTCCGCCTGATATATCCCTATCAAAATGCACATTCGCCATTTTCTGTAACCTGAGTGCATATATATCGCCTCTTTCGTCCGGTTTCGCACCTTTCTTCTTCAAGCTGGCGATGTTCTCCGGGAAATATTTCTTGACAAAAGACTTCATCCGCTTTTCAACTGCCAGCTGATCAGCATTCGGTTTTAATTTCAGGAAAACGTTGTGAGAATACGCATCCCAATAATCTTTCTGTTGCGGATATTCATTCGAATTTTCAGTGCGGACAAACGCATCGAATTTGATCGTCGAGTTTTCAGGAAAATCAGCCAAAACACCCGAAACGATATACTCACGCTTGCGTGCGTCCATTCCCAGCATCAGCCGCTTACCCATTGGATTCTCGCTTCCAAAAACCGCTTTGGCCATATGCTCACTGATTATGATGCTGCTCAAATCGCTAAGAGCGGTTTCGGCGCTTCCTTTAACCAACGGAAACGTGAATATTTTAAGAAAATCCGGGTCGATAAACTTGACCTGCTTATCAAAATATTTGCCCTTGTATTCCACGACATCACTTCCGTTGATAATTCGTGTAATGCCTTCAATTTCCGGAAATTCAGTCTTCAACGCGGGTGTGAGCGGAAGCGGCATAGACGTAGCCTTGGAAGGCTTCTCGGGATCATGGGCAAACAAATACGTCTGATATATCCGTTCTTTATCTTTATGAAAATTGTCAAAAGTCAGTTGAAAGTAGGCGATCAGGAACAGAAAAACGCTCACGCAAAACGCAACCGAAAGGCCTACAATATTAATAACCGCATATCCCTTACTCTTCCAGATATTGCGAATGGCGATTTTTAGATAGTTTTTGAACATGGCGATAGGGGATTAAAGGGAAAATGGAGGAAAGGAAGAAGGGATGATGGGCGAAAGGCAGGATCGTTCGCTCCTTTCCTCCTTTCGTCCATCCTCCTTACTCCCCTATTCGCTTTTAAGAGATTTTACCGGATTCGTTAATGCTGCTTTGATCGCCTGGGTGCTGACTGTGATTATCGCGACTACTATGGCCAGCGTTCCGGCCAGAGCGAACATCCACCATTGGATACTGATTTTATAGGCGAAGTCTTGCAGCCATTTGTCCATAACGTACCAGGTCAGCGGGGTAGCGATGACGAGTGAAATAACCACTAGTTTCACAAAATCTCCAGACAACATACCCACAATACTACCGATCGATGCACCCAGTACTTTCCTTACCCCGATTTCCTTGATCCGTTGCTGAGCTGCAAAAGCTGCCAAGCCGAACAATCCCAGACAGGAAATCAGGATGGATATAATGGTAAATACGTTCACGATACCAGCAGTGCGCGAGTCTGCTTTATAATTGGTTTGAAAATCTTCATCCAGAAAACTATATGTAAACGGCTCATCCGGCACCATGGATTTCCACTTTGACTCGAAATATGCCAGAACCTGCGCTACATCGTGGGTGCTTGCATGCGCGATGATATAATTGAACTCGTTTCCAAAATAAGGGAATAATGCATATGGCTCTATCGCTTCATGCAAATTCGCGAAATGAAAATCTTTCACAACCCCCACTATTTCGATCGATTGCGGTTTGCCTTCATTAGTATTAAAGTTAAGTTTTGAACCAACAGCTTTATCCAGGGGAATTCCGAATTTTCGAATTGTTGCCTCGTTTACAACCATTCGATTATTAGTATCTCCGGGAAATTCAGCAGACAGCATTCTACCGGCGGCCATTTTAAAACCCATCGTTTTCATAAAATCAGGTGCCACCCAATTCGTTTTAACAAGACCCGCTTGTTCTATGCTTTGCCCCGGCAGGAAAACCGACATATCGCTTGGATTCCTAATTCCAGGATAATATGAAGTTCCCGAAGCTGCCGAAATCTGATTGCTTTGCAAAAATTCGTCACGAAGTGCTACATATGATTTCTTCGCCTGCTCGCTTCTCAACGGTATAACAATTTGTTGATCTTTGGTAAAACCAAGCGGTTGCTCTTTCATAAACTTGATCTGCGTCTGAATCACCATCGTTGCTACGACCAGACCAATCGATATCACAAATTGAAAAACAACCAGTCCGCGACGCAATGTTGTTGCCGAAACCGAATTGGTGAACCGCCCTTTAATTACATCTAACGGATTGAATACCGACAAATAAAATGCCGGGTAACTACCTGCAAGCAAGCCGGTTAACAACGCCAGTAATATAAAAGCTGCGATGATTTCCGGTTTGAATAAATCAGAAGCGAGTAAAGTCTTATCCGCCAATTGGTTAAACAGAGGCAGCAACACCACCACCAGTAAAACCGCAACCAAAAGAGAAAGGAAAGTCAATACCAATGACTCGCCCAAAAACTGACCGATCAGTCCGGTTTTTCCAGCCCCCATTACCTTGCGCATACCCACCTCAGCAGCTCTTTTAGCGGAGCGGGCCGTGGCCAGATTCATGAAATTTATACAAGCGATCAATAACGTAAAAATGGCAATGGATCCCAGTATATAAAGATAAGTCGTGCTGGTCGTTGGCGTTAAAATACTCTCTATCAGACTGAACAAATGGATATCAGGCACGGCGAGCAAAGTCATATGCTTTTGATATCCAGCGGCTTTCAAATCCTTTCCTGCATATTTATCAACAAAAGCCGGTAGCTTTTTATTAAATTTCGAAGGATCTGTTCCCGGTTTTACCCTGATATAGGTGTAAAACATATTGTTGTTCGTGAAATCCTGATCCGGTTGCCGAATATAATTACCAACCCACCCGGCCAGCATCGGCAGGAAATATCGGGCGTCGATATGCGAGCGAGCACTTTCGTCGCGATACACGCCGGTAATATTGAAGTTTTCGCCATTACCGTCAGTTCCTCCGATATTAATCGTCTTATTAATAGGAGATACATCACCAAAAAGCTTTTTGGCTACCTCCTCTGACAACACCACCGAGTGCGGATCTTTCAACGCCGTTTCAGGATTACCCTCCAGAAAATGATAGCTAAACATATCAAAAAAGGTAGAATCGACATGATATCCTTTTGTTTCATAAACGGAGTTGATCGTTTTTCCAGCCTCCTTCACTTTAAACAAAGTCTTGCCTTCCAGAAAGTTTTGCCATACGCGTGTCACCTGAACGACTTCCGGGAATTCCTCCTTGAATGCCTGCGCATAAGGCGAAGGCGCCCGCGGGTTGTCCATTTTGTCGTTTGCCGAACGAACATTCTCACTCCTTACCAGATATAGTTCGTTTGCGTGTTCCTGATGTTTGTCGAACGAGGTCTCGCTCAGTATATAAAGCAGCAGCAACATACAGCAAGTGAGGCCAACTGAAAGACCCAGAATATTGATGCCTGAAAAGAGCTTGCTTTTCAGAACATTTCGCCAGGCGATTTTTAAATAGTTTTTGAACATTTTTCTTAGCTGTTGGCTTTTAGGGATTAGCTTTTAATATGTAGAAAATCGACAGTCAATGCACAGATCTTGATAAATTCTTTTCATCGAAAACTACTCGCTTCTTAATGAATTTACCGGATTGATCAGGGCTGTTCTGACGCTTTGATATCCTACTGTGAGCATGGCTACCAAGACTGCGACAACGGATGCGAATAGGAAGTACCAAACGGAAATTGCCTCACGGTATGGGAAATTTTCGAGCCATTTTTCTGCGCCAAAGTATGCCAATGGTATTGCAAAGAATATTGCGATGCATACAAGTAGCAGGAAATCAACCGTCAATAACCTGACGATAGCAGCAGAAGATGCACCCATTACCTTCCGTATCCCCATTTCTTTTGTTCTTACTTCGGCGCTGAATGTTGCCAGACCAAACAATCCGATACATGAAACGAATATGGATATCACCGCCGCGAGCGTGATCATTTGCGTCCATTTGGCCTCGCTTTCATATCGTTGCCTATTGGTTTCTGCCTCGAACTTGTATTCAAAAGGCATCAACGTAATATGTGATCTGAAGATCTTTTCAATTTTTTTGATCGTTCCGGGTATGTCTTCCGGCCGAAGGCGGGCATATATGGTTCCTAAACCATAGTTTGGATCCTGGGTCATTAGCAGCGGTTTAATTTCCTCTTTTAATGACTTGTAGTGATAGTCCTTTACAACGCCTATCACTTTCATTTTCTGATTCTTCCATGTAAAATCAATCTCTTGCCCAACAGGGTTTTTCCAACCCACTTCCTTTACAAAAGCCTCATTTACAATCACCGACTCTACCGGATCCGCGCCATATTTCTGAGAGAAATTGCGGCCCTCCAGCAGCGGTATTTCAAGGTTTGACAGGAAATTATCGTCCACGCCGATATATCCAAAGCTTACTTCACTATCGCCTACTTTGGCCACCGTACCATTATAGTTTCCGTTAAATGCAGCTACCGAAGCCACTCCGGCCAGTTTTTCCACTTGCTCCCGTACCAAATTAAGCTTCTCACGCCCGGCACCGCCACGGCCCAAACTGAAACTCAACAAATTCCTCTCATTGTAACCCAGGTCTTTATTGAGCAGATATTTGAATTGGGAGTAAACCACCACCGTGCCGATCACCAAACATATTGATAAAGTAAATTGGAACACCACCAATCCGCGAGTCAGGAAATTCTTGCTCGTAAACTTGCTGCGGCTATATAATGTTGCCACCGGATTAAATCCTGACAGAACCAGCGCAGGATAAAAGCCAACCAAAAGTCCGGTTAGGAAAAAAAGACCGATGTATCCGGCAACGAGTTTAAAATCAAAAAGATACGTCAAAGACAGCCGCTTATTCGCCAGTTCATTGAAAGACGGCAATACTATCAAAGTGATCACGACGGCCAACGAAAATGCAAGAAACGACAACATAAACGACTCGCTCAAGAACTGAACAATGAGCTGTTTCCGCAAACCGCCCACCACCTTCCGAATACCAATTTCTTTACTTCTCTTCAATGAACGTGCGATGGTCAGGTTCACGAAATTAATACAGGCGATCACCAGAATGAAAATGGCAATACCGGAAAGGATATAGGAATAAATCGGTTTGCTACCATATTCAAGCCCGTTGTACATATCCTGAATATCTTCACCTAAATGGATAGATAAAAACGGTTGCAAATCGAAATGGAATGTCTGTTTGAAATCCTTGATTTTACTGGTTTCTTCCGCAGACTTGCTGGCAAAAACCTTATCAAGTTTGGGAGCAACTTTGAGATATTCAGCGTTTTTATGAAGTAAAACAAAGGTATTCATATAAAACCCGAGCCACTCATTGTTGAGCCAGCCACGCGATTCCTGAAATTTAAAGGATAAGACAGCATTAAACTGAACCGATGAATTTTGCGGGCAATTCTCCGCCACACCGGTCACCTTAAACGTTTCGAAGTTGTCATTGATCTTCAAGTCGATGGTTTTGCCCAATGCCGCCGTAGTATGGAAGTATTTCTCAGCCATATCTTCCGATAATACAATCGAGTTCACATTTGCCAACGACTGGTCTGCATTTCCTTCAATTAACGGAAAAGAGAACACCTTAAAAAAATTGGGATCAGCAAAAATCACATTTTCGTTGATCAGGTCGTTCCCCAACCTGGATACAAAAGAACTACTCTGAACACGAACAATATCTTCTATTTCAGGAATTTCCATCTTGAAACTCGGTCCATGGATAGAGTTCGTGCTACCAATTTTATGCGTTTCTTTTTGGTCGGATATCGTCACCACAATCCGGTGAAGCCTGTCTTTATTTTCCTGAAAACGGTCGAAACTATTTTCATCTTTCGTATACAAAACAATCAGCATACAACAAGAAAGACCGACAGCAAGGCCGATCATATTGATCATCGAGAAAACTTTGTTTCTCGACAGATTACGGAATGCGATGACCAGATAATTTTGTAGCATATAAGTTGGGGCTAAATACGGCCGATAGTCCAGAATGTTTCATTTGGAAGACAAAGTTCACCCTACCCATTCACTTGGGGTATTTTCAGGAGAAACTTATGAAAATTTCGAGGTTAGGTTATTGAATCGTCCGAGCAGGCAGATTAATCGATTGCTCGTAATCGCTAATGATCTGAAGTCTTTCAGTGTCAGACTTGTCCGTAATATTGACGGTCTTTTCGTATGAAAACTCCTCTCCTTCTTTTACAAAATTATAATGCATATACAGCTCGCCCTTTTCCGAATCCATTCGGATCTCTTTCTTGAACGGTTTCGCATACGCTTCAGTTTCCGGAGCAACTGTTGGCTCAAGTTCTTCCTGACTCATGTCCATAGTGTTGTCCAAAGTGACTACGATATTCGGTTCAACGCGCTCGAATCGAAATTGAGCATGGGCTTCCCGAATCTGATTAACTCCCAGTGAATCAAGGATATGAAGTTTTAATTCTTCCTTCTCATCGTCGTCCATATCGGCCACACTGAAGGTTTTGGAAAACTCAACGGGACGCACGTTGATATTGCCTTTAACGGAGATGGCAAGCGTTACGCCATCGTCGTCGAAGGTTTTGGTAAGTTCGTTACGGTTTTGAGCAAAACACAACGAAGTAATACCGGCAAGAAGAAAAGTGAAGTATGTTTTCATTAGTAAAAAATTGCTGGTACCAGGTTTTAAACCGAATTGTATCAGATAAAAAACACCAAAAGATCATAGTCCGTGAGGACGTTACGATCTTTTGGATACTTCGTTGGAGCTATATAGGACGCAGACGCAAGAGTTCGACGTGCGACGCCCCGCCATTTAATTTTAAACGTGAATATTTTCAGTTACGATCTTACCGTCAAAAAGATTGACAATCCTGTGAGCAAATCCTGCATCGTAAGGCGAGTGCGTCACCATAAGGATCGTCGTTCCTGCATCATTCAACTGCCGTAAGAGGTTCATCACTTCTTCCCCGTTTTTGGAGTCAAGGTTACCCGTCGGCTCATCCGCAAGTATTGTTTTAGGATTTGCCACTACCGCTCTCGCGATCGCCGTACGTTGTTGCTGACCACCCGAAAGCTGCTGTGGAAAGTGATTACGACGGTGCATCATATTCATTCTTGTTAACGCTGCTTCGACCTTTTCCTTGCGTTCGGCTGGAGGGGTTTTCAGATACAGAAGCGGAAGTTCAACGTTCTCATAAACAGTAAGTTCGTCGATCAGGTTAAAGCTTTGGAATACGAATCCGATATTACCTTTACGGATCTGCGCCCGCTGACGCTCAGACATTTTGGCCACTTCGGTGCCATAGAATTCGTAAGAACCTTCGCTTGGATTATCCAGTAGTCCAAGGATATTCAGCAATGTGGATTTCCCACATCCTGAGGGTCCCATGATAGCGACAAACTCGCCATCTTTCACTTCCATGTCAATACCGTTAAGCGCGGTAGTCTCCACCTCTTCGGTAGAGAAAATCTTATGCATGTTGGCAATTCTAATCATCTTCAGCTTTTAGTGATTAGCTTTTAGGGGTTAGCTAAAAGCGTCCGGTTGAAAAATTTATTATTGGCTATTTTTTAGCTTTTCGGGAATAGCTTTTAGCTGTTCCTAAAAGCGTTCGGTTTTAAAGTTATTGATGATTATTTGAGTTACTTGTTACCGTTTTCATATTCTAAAGTTTCAGTTTTTAGCGACTCGCTTTTAGGAGCTAATTAAAACTTCCGGTTGAGAATTTATCAATGGTTTCCTTTTCCATAATTTTAATCAGATATTCCATATGAAGGACTTTAAAGGTTTACTAGTTTGGCAAAAAAGTCATTCGGTTACACTGGAAATTTATAAGCTAACAGCAGCGTTTCCAAAACATGAAACTTATGGGCTTACAAGTCAAATCCGTCGTTCAGCTCTCTCCGTTCCCTCCAATATCTCCGAAGGATGTGGCCGTTTTTCAGTCAAAGAATTCTCTCAATTCCTCATTATCGCAAGCGGTTCATCGTCAGAACTAGAATATCAACTTTTGCTTGCTCGCGACCTAAATTACATCTCCGAAACTGACTACGAACCTATTCAAACCAAGCTTGTCGAAATTCGGAAAATGCTAAACAGCTTCATCCAAAAACTAAACACCAGACCTAAAAACTCCTAACTTGCCAATCCGTCAGTTCCTAACAGCTAACAGCTAACAGCTAACAGCTAACAGCTAACAGCTAACAGCTAACAGCTAACTCAAAATTCCAGCACCTCATTATCCCCAAAGTTCTCATAAGAACTTGTGATCACTTTCTCGCCTTTTTGCAGGCCTTCCAGTACTTCGAAATATTCAGGATTTTTGCGACCCAGGGTGATTTTGCGTTTTGCTGCGCGTTTTCCGTCGTTGCTCACTACATATACCCAGTTTCCGCCTGTTTCAGAGAAAAATCCGCCAACTGGTAGTAACAATGCCTGTGTTGGTTGACCCAATTGCACACGTATCGGAGCAGACTGACCTCTTTTTATCAAATCAGGTGCTTTTTCAAATTGCATGTCAACTTCAAACCGGCCGCTTTTTACTTCCGGATATATTTTGATGATTTTCAAAGGGTATTCTTTTCCGTTGAAATCCATTGAACCCTGCAGCCCTACGAAAATTCGTGAAATATAATGCTCATCAACACTCACACGCATCTTGAAACCATTCAAGTCATCGATCTGACCGATGTTTTGTCCCTGGCTTATATTAGAACCAACTTCTACGTTCATCGAAGATAACAAACCTGATACTGGCGCTTTAACAACAAGGTTATCAAGGGTTTGCTTCCATAGATTTACGTTCTTTTGAGTACTTGCTAATGTACCTTCCAGTTGCGTAATCTGCATTTTAGCATTCTCCTCCTGATATTTCTGCGATTCAATTTCGATTTCACGTTGTCTTACAAGCTTTTCATAATCACGCTTTGTCTTCAGGTAATCAGCCTCCGGAATTACTTTGTCTTTGATAAGCTTTACATTCCGCTCATATGCGTCCTTCGCCTGATCTAATTGGAAATCCAGGTCACTCAATGTTTTCTGTAGTGTAAACCTCGCTACTTTCAAACCCTGGCGCGTATTCTGAAGGTCATTTACCAAACGGCTCGCTTCTGTTTCAGACTGCAAAAAGCTAAGTTTAAGATTCTGATTTTCAAGCTTTAGCAAAACATCTCCTTGCTTCACCATATTACCGCCTTCAATCAGTTTCTCAGTAACATACCCACCAACTATCGCGTCCAATTGTATCGTTTTCAAAGGCTGAACAACCCCGGTTACTACGATGAATTCATCAAATTTGCCCTGACTTACAGTCGATATTGTCAGTTTATCCTGCTCAACATTTAGCTTGCTTCTCTGATCAGCGAAGAACAATTGATATACTATAAAGCTAACCAGCAGAACACTACCGGAGATGATACCGATGCGTTGGGTGGTCCAGAACTTCTTTGGTTTAACTTTATCCATTGATGAGCCGCCGGTAAATCCGTTGCTTGATGCCGGCGAGTTAGGTGTCTTGACTTCCATTATTATGGCTATTTGATTTCTGTGTATTTGCCTTTTACTATCAAATCACTGTGCCAGAAACCAAACCATACACTAACATACTGATTATCAACCAGAAAAAACTTTCGGATATATTAAAATCTGTCCGATAACGGACAATTCTGTACGCCCGTGAACAATATCGAAAGAGCTCAATTCCGTAAAATATTAACAGTTAGTAACTTAGGCGTTCGGTATGCTTTTTATTTATATAAATTTGTCAATCCGGAATGGTGTCACCAGAACCCGCAGAGGCTTTTTATATTATTATCCCAAGAAAAAAAACATAATTACCTAACTTCGGTCTGATTATACAAATAACACCTTCATGGAATTATCCCAAGCCAAAATCCTTATTGTTGACGATGACGTTGATGTTTTAAGTGCCGCCAAATTGCTTCTAAAGCGGCATGCTAAAGTAGTAGATATTGAGAAAAACCCGCAAAAGTTACCATTTCTTGTAACGAATGGCGATTACAATATCATATTGCTGGATATGAATTTCACGAGGGATGTGAATAGTGGACGAGAAGGTTTTCACTGGTTAGACCGGATTCTGGATATCAAGCCTGCCTCACGCGTCATCATGATCACGGCATATGGTGATATCGAAATGGCGATTAAAGCGATCAAGACCGGTGCTACTGATTTTGTGTTGAAGCCTTGGGAAAATGAAAAGCTTGTGGCAACCATCGCCAATGCACTGGAAGTCAACAAGGTAGCAGCTAGCCCATCCGAAGCCGAGATAGCCGAAGAAAAGAAGGATACTAAGAAAGTCAAGAAAACCGCGCAAGAGCAGATTATTGTCGCTAGTCCTGCGATGCAGCAGTTGATGCAAACAGCAGAAAGGATCGCTACAACTGATGCGAATGTTTTGATACTGGGTGAAAACGGAACTGGTAAAACACAGCTGGCACGTCATATTCACCATAATTCTCAACGAGCTGATAAACCTTTTGTCACTGTAGATTTGGGTGCACTGAGCGAAACCCTTTTCGAAAGCGAGCTTTTCGGTCACGTAAAAGGGGCATTTACGGACGCAAAAGAAGATCGTGCGGGGAGATTTGAGGAGGCCAAGGGTGGTACAATTTTTCTGGATGAAATCGGAAATTTATCATTATCGCTTCAGGCCAAATTGCTGACCGTTATCCAGGAAAGAAAGGTAACCCGTGTCGGTTCAAATAAACCTGTCAATCTGGATGTCAGGCTTTTATGCGCCACGAATATGGATTTAGAAAAGATGGTGACCGAGAAAGCTTTCAGACAGGATTTGCTGTACCGCATCAATACCATTGAGCTGGACATACCGCCGCTTCGTGAACGGCCTCAAGATATCGCTTCGCTTGCGGAATATTTTGTGAAGGAATATGGCCAGAAATATAACCGGCCAATCAGTGAGATCAGTCCTGGATTGATAAAAAAATTACAACAGTACAACTGGCCGGGTAATATCCGCGAACTTCAGCATGCCATCGAAAGAGGAGTCATATTAACCCAGGGCCAAACCCTTTCAGCGGACGATATATTCCTGAAAAACAATTCCAATCAGCCAGCCATGGCAACCGGATTTGACCTTGAGGATATGGAAAAAACCATGATCGTACAAGCTTTGAAGCGCTACAATAGCAATATTACCGATACCGCCCGCGAGCTGGGCTTAAGTCGTGCTGCCTTATATCGAAGGCTCGAAAAATACGGTTTATAATATAACTGGTGAGGATTTGGACAAAGTTTTGCGTGAATCTAACGACTCATATTCTTCTTAACTTTTTCCAAATCCTTCAGCTCTCCGTTGACAATGATATTGACATCGCTGTCTTTAAAAATATCGTTATCTGACACCAGTTTACTCTTGAAATAGAGTGTAAATGGCAAGCTTTTACCTTGCTTCAGCATCTGTCCAGCGGCCTTCAGAAGTTCTCCCATATCGACTGTCAGCGGAATATCATATACCTGGGTACTTTTAGCCGGAACCTTCGTTGAGCCGGGATTCTTACCTGCTGCGAGTCGTTTCTGCTTTCCCAGATCAACCGCATATGAGGGGTTTTTAAACTGAACAGGAAAGGCATTTTGATTTGAAAACTCCAGATGAAGCACTATTTCCGACTTACTGAGGCGAAATTTCTCCATATCATATCCCAGCATCTTCACTTTCGGAAGACGGTATAGTGGCAATCGTTTGTCCGAACTTAGCCGGATGGTATCCTTTCCGAGAAAAGGTTTTGCTAAATGAAAAAGCGCTTCGAAATGATAATTTGCACTATCCTCCCCTTTTCCAGCTTCTGATTTCCCCTCTTCGGCCAGCTTTTTAATTTTCAGTTGCGTCGGCAGCAATATGGTAGAAGAGTCTGCTTTTTTTAGCAACAACGGCTCTTCATACTTGCTTTCCAGAATCGTCACCTCATTCATTTTTACGAAGTAATCAAAACCCTTTATATCGAACCCGACCGGTAATGGATTATATACCAACAATTTAAGCGATAAATCGACAGTACTATCGGTCATATGGCTAATTCTCCCAATACCCATTTCCACCTTCGGCTTCAAACCCGATACCGGATCGGCATGTTCCCCTTTGTATTTAAAAAATACGATCGTTCCAACGCCTATCAGGACGCAAACGACTATTATTACAATAACGGTTTTGGAGAATTTCATGGTGTTGGTGTCGGTTGAAATGGCGTGTATCTTGATATTTGTCTAATATCAGGCATATCGGCAATAACCATTCCAACTGATCCCTGGATTACTTTTCCTTTGCTTTCAAACTGGCCACTTTTCCAATTTATAAGCACTGTCCCAAAACATATACTCGAGTTTCGAAGCCATTACATACGCTTCCGTCATCTGCAAACGGGTTGATTCAGAGGCTTGCTGAGCAGCACGATCGCAGGTATCTAACGCTTTTTGAACAGATTTCGCAAAGGCTTCACCCGAATAGGTGCTGATCCATTTTTGATATGGATTGGGGGAAGCCTGATTTTTGTAAATAAAATCTCCCACCTTTTTGTAGATCCAAAAGCAGGGCAAAAGAGCCGCAACTGCTACTTCGTAAGATTCGAATGTGCTCGTAGCTAGCAAATAGTGCGTATATGCGAAACAGGACGGCGACATTCCTCCTTTATGATCGATGTGATATTCTGTAAAATAGCTTTCGTGCAGCGCTCTTTCGACGAGTATCGCGTTTTGAGCAAACCCCAGAAAATCGAGGAATTCCTGACTGAAAGACGCATGCGATCCGGTAACTGCCAACGCTTTAGAATATTCCCCGAGATAGAGTGAGTCCTGATAGATATAGTGTTTGAATTTTTCCTCTGGCAAAGTTCCTTTCATCATTTCGGCATTGAACGGATGCGTTTCAATTTTTTGATATACTGGTAGTGCTTCCTTCCAAAGGTGTTCCGTAAATTTCATCTATTTATATTTTAGAGGTAAAAAAGTGATTGAGCGGGCCCGGTCCATGCCCGGTCTTGATATCTTTTCCTGCTTCTATTGCCAAAGACACATATTCCTTAGCCTTTTTTATGGCGTCTTCCAACCCGAAATCCAATGCAACAAAAGAGGCAATGGCCGATGACAGCGTGCAGCCAGTTCCGTGGAGATTATAACTATCGATAAATGCAGTTTCTAAAATCTGACTTGGTTTATCTTTCTGTGCCAAAACATCGTAAAGCTTCTCTCCGACAAGGTGCCCGCCTTTTAATAACACTGCTTTGCAGCCTCTGCGAACCAATTCCTCGGCCGCCATTTGAATTTCTTCTACTGATGTGATTTTTCTGGAGACCAGAATTTCGGCTTCATCAAGATTGGGCGTGATAAGATCTACTTTTGGAAACAATTCCTTCCAAAGCATGCTAACAGTTTCATTCTGAATCAAACGCGAACCACTCGTTGACACCATTACCGGGTCAAAGACTATGAATCTGGGCTTATATTTGTCCAAAATTTTGCCAATGACTTCGGCAACTTTTATGGTATTGACCATTCCGATTTTCACTGCATCGACTTCAATATCTTCAAAAACAGCATCCAGTTGACTTTCCAGAAATTCCGGCGGAACTGGCAATATATCCCTGACGCCCTGGGTATTCTGCGCTGTCAGAGCGGTGATGGCCGTCATGCCATATACCCCGAGTGCGGTCATGGTTTTTAAATCTGCCTGGATTCCAGCGCCACCTCCGCTATCTGATCCGGCGATGGTTAATACAGTTGGATACTTGTTCATGATTTTTGTTGTTTGGTGTTGATGATATTTATTAATTCACTGGATGCTTCATAAGGGCTTTCTGCACTGCAAATTGCTGATATCAAAGCAATTCCGTCCGCGCCATGCGCAAATGCCTCGCCAATATTATCTTTATTCAAGCCGCCGATTACAACCAGCGGGTGATGGCTATTTCTTCGAATCCAGGTCAAACCGTCAAGTTCCCAGGGCTTTTCAACATCGATTTTAGATAACGTCGAAAACAACGGACTGACAGCCAGATAACTAATATCCAACCCCTCAGCCCTCTTCACATCCTCCTGATTTTCAGCAGACAACCCTATAATTTTCCCGGTTGGCAGTAGTTCTTTCAGCAATTCATATGGCATATCGCTCTGGCCAACATGTACTCCTTCTGCATCTACTGCCAGCGCCACGTCAATTCTATCGTTGATAATTAGCGGCACATCATATGGAGCCAGTAATGCCTTCAAGTGAAAAGCCCGCTCGACAAAAGCTCTGGTCCCCAAAGATTTCTCCCGAAGTTGAACCATCGTTACCCCGCCTTTGACAGCCTCCTCCACCACCTCATAAAAGTCCCGCCCTTGGCAAGCCAGCTCGTCCGTTACGAGGTATAGTTTTATTAGATCCCTTATCTCTGCCATATCATTAATCTACTTTTGCCAACCTTGACAAATGTTCTGGCGTGATATTATAAAGTGCGTTCAAAAACTCCATTTGAAAAGTACCTGGTGAGTTGGTCTTCTCCCAGGCAAGTTGGCCAGCGACTCCCATCGTCGCAGCGGCGGAAACGGCCGCTTCAAAAGGATCAGACTGAATCGCCGCGAAGGCTCCCGCCAAAGTGGACGCGGTACACCCCATGCCAGTCACACCTGTCATGAGCGAAACACCGTTGTTTACATATGCAATTTTGTCCTTGAAAACGATCAGGTCAGTAGGGCCGCTAACGCTGACTACGCTTCCGTAATTGTTAGAAAGTTGTAGGGCGGCTTCCAGACTATCATTTACAGCGGCAGAACTATCCACCCCTTTTGTCTGAATGTCCAGACCGGCGAGTGCCATAATTTCAGAAGCATTTCCGCGGATAATAGTGGGTGAAGCCGCGTCGAGCAGTCTTTTCAATACATTGTTACGATATGGAGTCGCCCCCGCACCGACCGGATCAAGAATGATCGGTACGCCAATAGACTTCGCTTTCTTCATCGCTAGAACCATTCCATCCACCCAGTCGGGCGACAAAGTGCCGATGTTCACTACCAGCGCGCCCGCGATCGAAACCATATCTTCCACCTCCTCTATTGCATGTGCCATCACAGGCGATGCGCCAATAGCCAGTAAGGCATTGGCGGTAAAATTCATAACCACGAAATTCGTTATGTTGTGGACCAGAGGCGATTTGGCTCTGAGTGTTTCTAAATTCTTTTCCGGATTGTATTTCATTGCATAACATTTAAACAAAGGTTATGAATGAGCTGAAAGGAGCACTGCACCCTATTCCGTTATGAATACGATATCAGTTTTGAAAAGTGGAATTCGGTAATTACACCGGTTCAACGCTTTTTCCTACGACAGTATAAACTGTTTCAGGTTCAAAGGGTATAAATCTCAGTCCGTTTTTGGACACCCCTAAAGCCATTCTTATCAGCGAAAGTAGTAGTTTAAAATGAAATGTTTTTGTTCTACCCAAATATTTTCAAAGAAGGTATGTTGGAGAAATGACGGTCACGAGTAGATGGCTGCAATCCAAATGTCATTTTCAGGTATTGGAGTTCCTGCTTCTTTAAGGTGCTTTTTGATATCAGCATACTCCATGGCCACAGGCTCAACCGCGTCAAGGATCTGGCAGTCATTAATAAAAGATTGAAATCGTGGCAAGTTGTAATCGACTCTTAAAGAATTCTTTGCTCCGTACAATAATTTTCCACATACAGTTATTGGGAGATAAATCAGATCGAACTGTTTCAACAAATTGACTGTGGAAGCATTAGCGTTAAGAACCTCAATAGCAATATTGGTATCTAAAACGATCTTGGTTAATGCCATTCGTTGTCTATTTTACCAAACTCATCGTTTACTATTTGGGTAATTTCGCGAGCCGATTCGTTATCGATCGCTCCTGCATGAGACAAAACTTTGTCGCTGTTTCGATTTAAGGGCATGTTAGCCTTTAAAAGCTTCAAAAAATCATAAAGCTGAGTTTGTAACCTACTGTTCTCGGAAATTGCAGTTACATCCAATTGAATTTGCTCTTGTATGCTCATAAAAAATGTGTTGCAGTTATCATGAGGAACAAAATTCTCTATAATTCAGGTTCAAAGGGTATAAATCTCAGTCCGTTTTTGGACACCCCTAAGGCCATTCTTATCAGCGAAAGTAGTAGTTTTGATCATATGAAAAAAGAACTGGGAAAACCAAAGTCGGGTGAGGCTCGTAAAATCCTCCTCGCTAGCTTTTCCCGAATATCAACCATAAACCCATTGTTAATGATTAAAGCTGCAATTTTTGATATGGACGGGCTACTGATCGATTCAGAGCCGATATGGGCAGAAGCCGCCAGAGAGGTCATGAGAAAAGTAAATTTCGACGTGACAGATGCAATAAAAAGAGAATCCACAGGTCTTTCCACACAACTATTTCTTGAATATTGTTACAAACTTCAGCCATGGGATGCCGTATACTCATTGGAAGATCTTGAAATTGAAATTCTCGATTATGCACACGAGCATATTCCATTGCGCGTTAGCCTTATGCCCGGCGTCATTGAAGTGCTCGACACTCTGAAAAACAAAGGATTATTGCTTGCTGTCGCCTCCGCCTCTCATATGGATTTGATTGAGAATGTGTTGAGAAAGCTGGACATTCTGCAGTACTTCGATACCTGGCATTCAGGTGTTCTTGAAGAATTCACCAAACCTCACCCTGCAGTATATTTGGCAACAGCGGCTAAACTGGGTGTAAAACCGCAGGAATGCATTGCCTTTGAAGATTCATATGCAGGACTTATGTCGGCACATACAGCAGGGATGTTGACTGTTAGCGTACCGGCTCCCGACGTTTTCGACAATCCAAAGTTCGATATCGCGCATTTTAAGATACCTTCACTTGAAAAGTTTATATTTAGCGAAGTCAATTCCTTTGCCGGGGCATATCCTTAATAATCAGTAAAAACTCTTATACGTTTTAGAAAAACCATGTTTGGACTTCGTCATTTTAGCTTTGTAGTTGCAACAAGGATTTGTATCATCATTCTTTCCTGCTTTTTGCTCTTTTGGCTGTCCGGTCATGAAACCAACCGAACCCTGATCATCATTCTCGGCTTGATTGCTATTTCTATTCAAGGGGTTTTGCTATATCAATATGTTACGAATGTTAACCGGAAACTGATCTATTTTCTGGAATCGGTACGTTATTCTGATTTCACGATCAATTTCCGATCTGATAATAAAATGGGTAAGACTTTTAAAGAATTGAATCAGCAGTTCAATGAGGTCTTACTCGCTTTTCGACAGGCGCGTGCTGAAAAAGAAGCTAACCTTCAGTATCTGAACACGATCGTTCAGCAGATTGGAACTGGTTTGATCACATTCGACGGAAATGGTAAAGTCAATATTATCAACAACGCGGCACTAAGATTGCTGGGATTATATCGTTTACACAATCTGTCGGAACTGCAGGAAAAGCACCCCAAACTCTATGAGCTCCTTTCTGACCAAACTGCCAGCGTCAGAGAATTGTACCGTACTCCATCAGACCACCCACTTGCCCTCCAGGGTACTGCTATTCAGTTGCGGGGTAATTGGGTAAAGATCGTGGCTCTGCAAAACATTGAAACTGAGCTCCAAAGGCAGGAAGTAGAATCCTGGCAAAACCTTACGCGGGTACTCAGGCATGAAATAATGAACTCTATGACGCCAATTGTTTCGCTCGTCGGGACGATGCGGATGATTGTGAATGAGGATATTGAAAAAACCACAACGGATCTGGAAGCTGTTTCCGATTTGAAAGAAGCTTTGCATACGCTCGAAAAAAGGAGTAAAGGAATGATGCAATTTGTGAACGCATACCGCGACTTCACGACTTTGCCCAAACCGATTTTTGCAAATCTTTTGGTAGACGAGATTGTAAGCGAGGTATTGCAACTTTTACAAGCCGACCTCACCTCAGCGGGCATTGTATATCAATTAAACATCAAACCTGAAAACCTTACCATTAAAGCGGATTCAAATCAGATTCAGCAAGTTCTGATCAATCTGATCAAAAACGCTTCGGAAGCATTCTCTACTCAAAGGGAATGTATGATTACTATTAAGGCATATCACAACGAGAGAAATACCATCATCGAGGTTACGGATAACGGAGATGGCATTGAACCTGAGGCACTTGAAAATATTTTCATCCCTTTTTACACCACAAAAAAGACTGGATCGGGTATTGGATTGAGCCTTTCGCGCCAAATTTTGCAGCAGCACGGCGGCAACCTGATTGTGAATTCGGAAGTTGGAAAAGGAACCACCTTTAGTATTGTAATTTGATTCGAAAAAATATAACTTTATAACAATCAATGGACGCAACTTTCAACCTTAATAGAGGATTGGTCTTCTTGATTTTAAGAAAGTATGTTACAAATTATAACCCGGCAGAGGATGAAGGTTTTTACAAAATGGATGGTGATGTTGGCGTTAGCCGGACTAGCGGCCTGCGACGAATCTGCGGTCGATAAGGCAAATAAAGATGAAATTCTTTTCAAAGAGACAGTTCAAATCTACGATATACCCAAAGCTACGCTTACCTTTTTTGATGTGCAAGACAGCCGCTGTCCTGCCAATGTACAATGTATTTGGGCGGGAAATGCGACCGTTGATCTGGAACTGAATGGTATCAGCGTCGAAGGCAGGGTAACGAAGCATGTTGTAATGTGTGTTGGTGATTGCCGTATGCCACGTAAAAAATCGGGTTTCACCGAAATCGATACGCTGACCACCACTTTTGCTGATCAGCCATATCGTTTCATTCTCAAAAAAGTCAATTCATATCCGATTGTTGATTCTACAAAAATCAAGGCCAATTATGCGATAGAACTCAAAGTTGAGGCACTAGAGTAAGGAATATATATCCCAAAACCTTCTCGTCATACAACCAAATGTACTGGCGTCCCCGACTGGGCGTCCCCGACTGGGCGTCGAACATGCCTGACAATCCCTGACCACACTTTTCAAATGCAAAACTCAAATCACGAGTTGGCGAGCTTACTTTTCCGATATCCGTAACTGAAATAAATCACAAGCCCAATCGCCAGCCACGCTATAAAAATAAGCCAGTTGGATGACCCGAGTTCTGTCATCAGGTATAGATTAGTTAATATGCCTGCCACAGGTAAAAACGAGAATTTGTATTTGTAGCTAAAAAAGGAAAGTCCTGCCCATATCAGCCAAAATACGATCGTCAATACCTTGTGTTCTATCACTTCCATAAATGTCAGCGCGTCCCATTCTTTCAATGTTTCCTGACCGTATAAAAGCAATCCGATTACGGCAACGGCTAACAAAAGTCCGACAAGATATCTTCCATTTATATAAGGTACTCTAAACTTTGACCTGCTCGAAAGCCCCGTATAGTCAAGATAAAGCACCCCGCCGCACACTAAAATGAATGCAAAAAAAGTCCCCACACTCGTCAAATCGACAAAGAAATCCATTTTAAAAAACAGAGCAGGAATACCGACCAGAAACCCTGTGACGATCGTTGCGAAAGAAGGGGTGTGGAATTTGGGGTGAATCTTAGAAAACCGTTTCCATAACAAACCGTCCCTGCTCATAGTCATCCAAATCCTCGGCTGGCCTAATTGATATACCAATAATGCACTCGTAATCGCAATTACCGAACTCACTGATATCAAACCTGCCATAAAGTCCAGACCCACATTTTGGAAAACGAAAGCCAACGGATCGCTTACGTTCAGTTCTTTGTAGTTGACCATTCCGGTCAATACCAGCGTAATCAGAACATACAATACAGTGCAGATGATCAAACAATAAATCATTGCCTTCGGCATATCCCGCTGCGGATCTTTGCATTCTTCTGCGGTGGTCGATATCGAATCAAACCCGATAAAGGCAAAAAAGACAGCTGCAACTCCACTTAAAACGCCTTTGACACCATTGGGCGCAAAGGGTGTCCAATTCTCAGGTTTTACATAAAAAGCACCGGCGAAAATTACCAGCAACACCACTCCGACTTTCAAAACAACCATGAGGTTGCTGGCTGTCCGCGATTCCTTAATCCCGACATATACCAATGCAGTAATCAATCCCGTGATCAGGCCCGCAGGCAGATCTAATATGATATGAAACCCAAACCATTGTGGTGCAGCCATATACGCCTGAGCCGCCAGAAGTTCAGCCTGTGACAAATGAGAAGAGTCAACTGTTTCCAATTTGTGAAACGCATCCGCCGCTGAACCTGGATCTATACTAAGCCAGCCTGGGAATTTGATTCCAAAACCGGCCAGCATACTGACAAAGTATTTGGACCAGGAAATGGCCACGACCATATTGGAAACGGCATATTCGAGGATGAGCGCCCAGCCGATAATCCACGCGAAAAACTCTCCAAATGCCACATATGCATAGGTGTATGCGCTTCCTGACACAGGCACGGTACTTGCAAATTGGGCATATGACAATGCCGTGAAAACGCAGGCAATGGCCGTAAAAATAAAAAGCAAAGAGACTGCCGGCCCACCATTAAAGCTCGCCAGGCCGATTGTACTGAATATCCCTGCGCCAACAATGGCTGCAATGCCAAGTGAAACCAGATCCCGGACTCCCAAGATCTTTTCCAACCCTCCTTCGCCCGAGTGAGCATCCTTCAAAATTTGATCTACAGACTTTTTGCGAAAAAGAGAAGTGTTCCTACTCATGTAACTTTGATTTAAATGGAGTGTTGACCTATATAATCGGCTAAAATAACTATATTCTCTATCGTAAGCAGCAATCCCCTCCGATTTGTTGACCTCATCATCGCAGATTCGGGTTTCGGAAGCGAAATGGCCTGAAATGATCGGCTGAAGGTATAATTACAGATCTGTAAAATGACAAAGCCGGGGCTTTCTCATTTTCATAATCGGGATAATAGTTTATCTTTACCAGACACCTTTTAGTTCCTGACATGAAATATGCCTTACTGCTAATATTAGCTTTCGTTATTGGTATAGCACCGAGGGTCACCAGCCAGGCAATCAACTATACGACAGCTCAGGCTCATTCGCATAATGATTATGAGCACCCCAAAGCATTTTGGGATGCTTATAACCAACAATTTGGATCTATTGAAGCCGACGTCATTTTACGAAATGACACGCTTTTCACTGCCCACGATGTCGCTGGAATCTCCAAAGAACGCACCTTCAGTAAGTTATACCTTAATCCCATCGTCGCTCAGGTTTCAAAAAATAACGGAAAGATTTATGCCAATTTAAATTATGACCTGCAGCTTCTCATTGACCTAAAAACCCCGGCTAAAGAAACGCTGGCTGCGCTGGTAAAACTTCTGGATCCACATGCCGATATTCTGCAACCGAAAGGCACGGTACGAATAGTCATCAGCGGTAACACTCCTTCTCCGACCGAATTCGACAAATACCCTTCTTATATCTTTTTTGACGGTCGCCCGGATGTGAAATATACTTCCGCTCAACTCGAACGTGTTGCTTTGATCAGCCAATCTTTTGATAAATATTCAAACTGGAACGGTGAGGGAGAGCTCGGAAAAACGCAAAAGAAACGAATTATAAATGAAGTGAACAAGTTCCATGATCTTCACAAGAAATTCAGGTTTTGGGGTACACCGGACAATGTCAATGCATGGAAAAAAATGATGTCTTTTAATGTTGATTATCTGAATACCGATAAAGTCGCCGAGCTCGCCGATTACCTTCGGAATGCGCCAAAATAAAGATAGTTAAAGCCCTTTACTTATTTTACTTAGCTCCTATTGTAAAACTTCTAACCCGCTGTTGAATGTCGATTGATGAAAATGCTACGCTTAAGAAAGTCCTTAAACCAATTCACGTATGGGCCATTGCAGTAGGCCTTGTCATTTCGGGAGAATATTTCGGCTGGAACTACGGCTGGGGAGTTTCCGGCACAATCGGCTTTCTGATCGCGACTCTGATCGTTACTGTCCTCTACGTAACTTTTATTTTCAGCTTTACTGAACTAACTACTTCTATTCCTCAGGCAGGGGGCCCATTTTCGTATGCGCACCGGGCTTTTGGCTGGTGGGGCGGACTAATAGCGGGATATGCAACGCTCGTCGAATTTTTAATCACGCCACCCGCCATCGCCTTCGCACTGGGCAGTTATACCCACTTTTTGTACCCATCGCTTTCCGTTCTGGAAGTGGCCATAACCTGCTATTTCATATTTACTGCTATCAATTTCTTTGGAATAAAAGAGTCGGCTACTTTTTCGCTTGTCGTTACGATCCTCGCCGTTTTGGAGCTCTTGTTATATGTAGGAATAGTGACCCCTCATTTTTCGTATACAACTTTCACAACTGACCCGTTTCCATTCGGGTGGGCTGGCGTTTTTGCCGCGCTGCCTTTCGCCATCTGGTTTTATCTGGCCATTGAAGGCGTGGCAATGGTGGCCGAGGAAGTGGAAAATCCAAAGAAAACAATTTCACTGGGTTATATATATGGTATACTGACGCTGGTGGTGTTGGCTCTTGCCGTCATGATCTCAACAGGAGGAGTAACGCATTGGAAAAATCTGAGCACGATCGACTATCCCCTGCCCGCCGCGTTAGGTATCGTTTTGGGGCGTAATAATAGTCTGACTCACTTGTTTGCGAGTTTGGGTCTTTTTGGGCTGATTGCTTCATTTCATGGAACAATTATTGGCTACTCGCGCCAGATATACGCCCTGGCTCGCGGTGGTTATCTGCCTTCAATTCTGGGCAATGTTAATTCAAAATACCAAACACCGCACTGGGCGTTAATCGTAGGCGGGCTGGTTGGATGTATCGCCCTATGCCTGGGCACTACGGATCAGGTTATCATTCTTGCTGCGCTGGGCGCCATTGTGATGTATATCATTAGTATGGCTGCTCTCTTCAAACTTCGGAGCAAGGAGCCCAATTTAGAAAGACCGTTTTTGGTACCTGCATATCCCTATTTTCCTGCAGTTGCGTTAATACTTTCAGTATTGTGTCTTTTCGCGATCGTATACTACAACCCAAAATTAAGTTTGAGCTTTTTTGTAGTATTTATTTTAATCGCAATTTTCTTTGTCGCAACCAAAAGAAATTTAAAAGATAAGAACTAAGTTACATTATAAATACCCGAGTAATCGCTACACGCAAATACAAATAGCTGGAAAAAAATTGAGGATATTTCCCTATCAAGCCCTTTAAAGCTCGCTTTTTTTCTTTTTTTTGGTTTATTTTATACTCAGCCAACATTATTGGCAAGCTCGACATACGATTATAACCCTTACCCTCAACATGTGATATATCTTATTACATGTATACTAAAATCGAAATGAATATTTTAATAGTTGAAGACGAACCACTAGTTGCTAAACATTTACAATATACTTTGAATGGTTTCGGATACCAGGCTGAGGACATAGCGACAAATTATGAAGAAGCGGTAGCGATACTAAAGTCCAAGGTCATCCATCTCACGATGTTGGACATTACCCTCAGCGGGCACCAAACAGGAATAGATGTTGCGGAATATATAGGCACACACAATAAAATGCCTTTTATATTCCTGACCAGTCATGAAGAAATGGCGATTGTGAATGCGGCTTTGAAGACCTCTCCACACGCTTTCCTTAACAAGCCTTTTCAGAAAATAGCCGTTTATACTGCGGTTAAACTGGCCGTGAAAAGCTATCGCGACCGACAGCTCCATGAAAAATCGGGTGAATCCAAAGAAGATGCAATTGTGATTCAGGATGCGCTTTTCATAAAGGAGAAGCATATGTTCATCAAAATCCTGTTAGCCGATATACTCTATATCCGTAGCGACGATAACTATCTGGAGCTTCACCTGGAAAGTAAAAAATACACGATTCGCGAAACGCTGAAAAATATCATCAGCCAACTACCTTCGAACCAGTTTTTTCGGGTTCATAAGTCGTATATCATCAACCTCAATGCCATCACTTCAATCAACTATATTCATGTGTTGATTAACGGAATTGAAATTCCAATCACCGCAGAGAACCGGGCGGAGCTTTTAAGCAGGATCAAAACGTTTTCTTAGACCGTTTGCTTTTATTTATTGCAAAGGGTTGTAGTTAGATGTTGTAACCTTTATTAACATTTAAAGATTTATTTTTACAAACTTAATATTTGCTTTCATTCTAATAATTATTATATTCACTCTATGAACGCAGGACGAGGGCAAATTTTCTTTTTCGCCTGGAATCGCACAAATAATATACCCTCCAAATAGCATATAGTACCAAATATGGATCTGGCTTATAACCTACCCTTATTGTTGATAGATCGGTCCGGTACTTATCCTTTAATTTTAAAAAAATATCTGCCATGCCTGGCTCTATGATAATGAATCAGACAAATTCAGGAATTCATAAAACATATATAAGACTTAAACTAAATTACTTAGTTCAAAATTTTTCTTAATAACGTTGAGTAAATTTTACATCTCTTTGGCATCTGCCTTGGAGATGTTTTGTTTTTTAGTGATGTGAAAATATCACTTTTAAAAGACCTTGATATGCAGACGCAACTAAGGATAGATTAGATATTTGGCTCTCATCTTTTTAAACTCCCCTAACCCCGGCTCCCAGCTTTTACGAATTTCATCTTCAGGTACTCCTGCAATAATCTGTTTCTTTAAATTTTCGGTACCTGAAAGCTTATCAAAATTCCCCATTTGCTTACTTTGGCTCATATCAAAAAACTTCTCTTTATCAGGATAAGCCTTATACATTTCAATAAGCCACGCCAAATGAATTTTGCCGGTTTTTATGATATTTCCGATATCATAATTTCTAAGATCAAGACCGTAGCATTCAGTGTTCATATGCAAAGGCGACTCGCTCATCCCTTTGATGCTTTTCGGTGTAAATGAAAAGGTATATTTACCTTTCAACAAAGGGGCACCCAGAACCGTAAACGGCATATAAGTTCCGCGCCCCTGACTAACGATCGTCCCCTCAAACATGCATATATGCGGATAGAGCATCACCGACTGCTGAGTATTCAGGTTTGGCGAGGGCCAAACTGGTAAGGTATATAAAAGTGAATGCTTATAGTTGGCAACTTTGATGATTTTTAACTTACAAGTTATCTTATTGGGCAACCAGCCTTCTCCATTTATCATTTGAGCAAATTCCGCAACAGTCAATCCATGGCTGATTGGAATTTTATATATGCCAATTCCAGAATGGAGATGATCTTCCAAAATAGGACCATCCACCAAAAAACCGTTAGGGTTCGGTCTGTCAAGAATGAGAAGTTCCTTGTTATTTTCAGCACAAGCCTCCATGACATGACCAAGGGTATTGATATAGGTATAGAAACGTGCACCGACATCCTGGATATCAAAAATCATCAAATCAACATCTGCTAATTGCTCCCTGGTTGGCTTTTTTTGCTTGCCATAAAGAGAAATCGCCGGAATTCCAGTCTTTGGATCTACGCTGTCGGATACCTTGTCGCCATTACTTGCCGTACCTCGAAACCCGTGTTCGGGGCCAAATATCTTGACAATATTAACACCCAAGGCCACCAGGCTATCTACCATCGGAACTTTGCCAATAATGGAAGTCTGGTTGACCAGAATGGCGACACGTTTTCCTTTTAAATAATTAATATAGCTGGTTGTCTGGTCAGCGCCGGTGATAATTTCATTTCTCTTAGGCTTATTCCTCCCGTCATCGCTAGATGTAGGGCCTGAACTCGCACAAGCAATATTTAAATGAGCGCAGAAGCCGAGCACTATAAGTAACAAGATATTTCTTTTCATATTAAGGGCTAGCTATTAGGAATTAGGTATCAGTTTTTCTAAATATTAGAACGAAGTCGGACAAAAAAGGTTTGACGTAAAATAATGGTTGAATTCGAAAATAACTTGTTCACCATTAAGAGGTTAAGGAACATTAAGATTCGCAATTAATCCTTAGATTTTCTGAACTACTCTCAGCGAACTCAGCGTAAAACTCCCCAAACTCTGCGTGAACCCATCTGTGTATCAGAACAGTGACATTTGTCCGCCCCTTAAAAATAACGAAGTATCCAGCTCGGGAGTGATTTTGTCCTGAAAATATTTGCGACAGGCAAAGCTATGCAATTGCCGGATGTTTTCGGCATATTGCCCCTGGCCTGACATACGAAGTCCGAATCTTGAGTCGTTAACCGTTCCTCCATGACATTCTTTGATTTGGTTTAATATCTTGGCCGCCCGATCCGGAAAGTGATGATTTACCCATTCCTTAAACAAAGTCCCGATCGCTCCGTTCAGCCTAACTACTGTGTACCCAGCCCACGTGGCACCGGCGTCAGAAGCCGCCTGAATGATAGCCGGAATTTCATTGTCAGTCAGACCGGGAATAATGGGAGCTGTCATGACTCCCATGGGTATTCCGGCCTCGTGCAATGTTTTGATAACCTGCAGACGTCTTTTTGCAGTTACCGTTCTCGGCTCCAAAGTGCTCCGAATATCTTCATCCAGAGAAGTAATGGAAACCGCTGCGTGTGCCAGATTTAGCTTAGCCATTTTTGACAAAACATCTATATCCCTCAGCACAAGCGCATTTTTCGTAAGAATATGAACCGGATTTCTATATCGCAAACATACCTCCAGCAGCTTTCGCGTCAATTCGAATTTCTTTTCTGCAGGTTGATAACAATCTGTATTTCCTGAAAGATGGATGGGTGCCGGCTGCCATTTTTTGGAATTGAACAGCTTTTCAAGCAACTGAGGCGCATTCTTTTTAACAATGATTTTTGATTCAAAGTCAATACCTGCAGAGAACCCCCAGTATTCGTGAGAATTCCGGGCATAGCAATATATACAACCATGTTCGCAGCCGCGATATGGATTTACTGAATGAAAATTTTCCAGATCCGGACTATCGGAAATATTGAGGATCGTTTTCGGATATTCATCAAAAAACTGCGTTTTCGGGCCAGGATCCGGCTCCTCCCAGTTCTGCCAGTCTTCCGAAGTATATTCGATATGCTGTTTAAAAAACTTGTTGTCGGTGTTGATTCCAGCTCCTCTTCCTCTTGGCCTTTCCATAGTCCAATTTTAACGTAATATTCGCGATTTTTATGATACTAAAAATAACAAATTATTTGTTAAAAATGATACTATAAATTACAATAAATTTTGCCAAGATTTTACTGTACTGTAAATCAATAAATTAAAATTCGACAGAGAACAGATCAGTTAATTTACCAACAAAAAAAGTGAGAGGCATGAAGTAAGGCGCTGATAAAAATCCAACCCTATACTCCAAACCCCTCACCGCAACAAAAAGACTGGAAAAGAAGCCAAAACCTCAGCTCACACTTCGCCCAAAGCCCTCAACCTTATGCTACTTGATATACCGAAAATCTTCCCCGCCTTTGAGCGAAAGAAGCACGTCGTACATCAATTGAATTACATTCTGAACGTCGTCTTTATGCACCATTTCCACGGTCGTATGCATATACTTCAAAGGCAATGAAATTAGCGCCGACGCAACACCTTCCGCAGAATATGCAAAAGAATCAGTATCTGTTCCTGTAGAACGGCTTACAGCCTGACGCTGGAAAGGAATCTTCTTTTCCTCTGCCACCTTGATAAGCATATCACGAACATTATTCTGTACAGCCGGTCCGTAGCAAATTACAGGACCAGAACCACTCTTCAAGTCACCCTGCTCCTTCTTGTTGTACATCGGCGACTGCGTGTCGTGCGTCACATCGGTACAGATCGCCAGGTCTGGTTTCAAACGACGGGATATCATTTCTGCCCCTCGTAAACCGATTTCTTCCTGAACCGCATTCACGATATAAAGCGTAAAAGGAAGACTGACATTGTTTTCATGCAACATCCGGGCAACCTCGGCAATCATAAAACCGCCCATTCTGTTGTCCAAAGCGCGACCGACGTAATATTTTTCATTAAGTTCATCCAGTCCGTCGGCGAAAGTAACAACCGTTCCAACGTGTATTCCCATTTCCAGAACTTCATCTTTCTTCCCCGCTCCGACATCAATGAACAATTCATGAACCTTTGGAACCTGATCCTTCGCCGTATCACGAACGTGGATTGCCGGCCAGCCGAACACCCCTTTTACGACGCCTTTTGAGGTATGCAAATTTACTCTCATTGACGGAGCAATGGCAGCATCGGAACCACCATTTCGGCGAACATGGATATATCCATCCTCAGAGATATAATTTACAAACCAGGATATCTCATCCGAATGCGCTTCAATCACAACCTTATAATCCTGCCCCGGTCCTATTACACCTACTGCCGTACCGTAAACATCAATGATTTGTTCTTCAATATATGGCTTGATATAGTCCAGCCATATCTGCTGACCGGTTGACTCAAAACCGGTCGGGGAAGCATTATTCAAATACTTATAAAGAAATTCCGTGCTTTTATCTGACATATATTAAAATTAAAATGACCCAAAATTATATCCCCCGTTTGCATGCACTTGAGGGCAAATTCAAATATAATGATTATGAGCTTTTAGCGGTTAGCTCTTTGTGATTAGTTGTACTAACTTTTGTTGCGCAGGTACCTCAAAAATGCCCAAAATTTACGACTCTGTAAATATTCTTTTTCTCTTTCATTCGAATATGCCTCTCTTTCAAAGCAAATACTTAAATAAGCCCTGTGATGATTTCGGTACTGAACGAGCCGAACCAGGTATTCGAGGAAATACCATATATAGAATAACACCAGTCCTAATTCGAGTTGCTGGCGCAAATGAATACATTCGTGGTTCAAGAGTACAGGACTGATACTGCCCTTTTTGATAAAAACAAAGGGGTATATCGCCATGCCTTCCACCCAAAGAAAGGAGATGTTTACTTTGAAACCTGAGAATGGCATTGCTAGCCTTTAGCTAATAGCTGTTAGGGATTAGTAAAAATGTTAACCCGTGGGATGAGATTTTAATGAAAACGGTTCACAATATACAGAAAACTGTTTATTGTGAACCGCAGGATTCTCATTTGAAACCACTATCAATGTCTGCTGATATCCAGCACCTCAAATTCCATAATTCCGGCAGGTACCTTTATTTCGGTAGTTTCTCCCACTTTTTTACCCAACAAACCTTTTCCAATCGGTGAACCGACAGATATCTTGCCAGCTTTTAGATCTGCTTCCTCTTCCGAAACCAAAGTATATGTAACTTCCATTCCGTTTTTCCGGTTTTTGATCTTCACTTTCGAAAGAACTGCAACCTGAGAAGTATCTATTGAAGACTCATCGATCACGCGGGCATTGGACATGATTTCCTCCAGTTTCGCGATCTTCATTTCGTGCATTCCCTGGGCGTCTTTGGCTGCATCATACTCTGCGTTCTCACTCAAATCTCCCTTGTCTCTCGCCTCCGCAATCTGAGCTGCAATGGCGGTGCGGCCCCTGGTTTTCATGTCATTGAGCTCTGCCTTCAACCTATTTAATCCCTCTTCCGTATAGTATGATATCTTGGCCATGGTAATATTTTGTTTATTAAATTCTTAGGTGTCTTTTTCAATTTTAAGTAAAAAAAAAGAACGGTATCTAAACCGTCCTACAAGAGTCACTGCAAACTCACGTAGAAGGTTAAAAGACCTTTCCTTTTCGGCTGATATGTTCTTTATTCTTTATCATATTTCATAAGTATGAACGACAAAAATAGCAATATTTGTAAACGCTAACAAACCATTTTGATCAAAGCTGGAGTAAATCATGTCAAATAGTTTGAGAATAATTTTCATGGGAACACCGGAATTTGCGGTCCCAAGTCTAAAAAGTCTGGTCGAGAACAATTCTAATGTTGTCGCCGTAATTACTGCGCCCGACAAACCTGCCGGGAGAGGTCAAAAGCTCATAATGTCTCCTGTAAAACAGTATGCCATCGAGCAGGGAATTCCTGTTTTACAGCCGGAAAAATTAAAAGATCCGGAATTTTTGTCACAACTCAAAGCATTGAATGCCAATCTTCAGGTAGTGGTCGCTTTCCGCATGCTGCCGGAAATAGTCTGGAGTATGCCGGAATATGGGACATTCAACCTGCATGGTTCGTTGTTGCCCCAATATCGTGGTGCCGCCCCGATTAACTGGGCGGTAATGAACGGAGAAACAGAAACCGGAGTTACCACATTTTTTATAGAAAAGGAAATTGATACCGGCAAAATTATCTTTCAGGAAAAAGAACAGATAAGTGTGGACGATGATGCCGGAAGTGTGTATGAGCGACTGATGCATAAGGGTGCGCAGCTGGTTGTAAAAACCATAAAGGCCATTGAAGCAGGAAATTATCCGCAAGACGATCAACAGGATAACGGTCAGCTGAAAGCGGCGCCAAAAATATTCAGAGAAACCTGTCAGATCGACTGGAACCAACCGGCTATATCGATATACAACTTCGTTCGCGGACTTGCTCCTTACCCGGCCGCATGGACTTCTTTGAACGGGCTTTCCTGTAAGATTTTCAAAACGAAGGTGATTGAAGATGAAACAGTCGCCGACGCAGGAGAATATAGAACCGACCACAAAACATTCCTCCATTTTAGGGCTTCCAACGGCTGGCTCGCGGTCGAGACGCTTCAGCTTGAGGGGAAAAAACGAATGGGTATTGAAGAATTTCTGAGGGGCGCTAAGCTTTAGGGAAACTTTTAACCTTACTACTCGAAAAAACAGATTCAAATGCTGATATCAATTATTGTTGCCGCTTCCGAAAATGGAGCTATTGGAAAAGACAATCAACTCCTTTGGCGTCTGCCCGAAGATTTGAAGAGATTTAAAAGACTGACCTTGAACCATACGATGATAATGGGCCGGAAAACTTTTGAATCCATAGGCAAGCCTCTTCCCGGGAGAACCTCAATAGTAATTACCCGACAGCAGGATTTTCAACAGGAAGGTGTAGTGGTTGTAAACTCACTGGAACACGCGATTGAAGAAGCCAAAAAAAGAGGCGATGAGGAGACTTTTGTAATCGGTGGTGGAGAGATATATAAACAGGCTATGTCACTGACAGACAGAGTATATCTAACTAAGGTGCACACCAAAATAGAGGGCGATACATTTTTTAATATACCTAGCGAGACCGAATGGACGGAAGAGAGTCTAATTCACTTTCCAGCAGATGAAAAACATCAATTTAGTTTTGATTTCATCGACTTGGAAAAAAAAACGGTATCTTAATTCTTTCGTAAAATCGCCCCGACCAGTAACTCAACAATGGAAAGTTCCGTATTGACAGATCAGCTTGTTATTGAGCTCAAAACACCACATACAGACAGAAGACCTGTCTTCATCACAGGCAATTTCTGCAGCTGGTTTCCAGACTCAGAAGCGTTTAAAATGAAGGAAATCAGGCCGGGTCAGTATTCGTTTGAATTTCCCGCAGACATGGAGCTTCCAAATCCTCTTGAATACAAATATACAAGAGGTAGCTGGACCGAGGTCGAGCTGGATAGATATGGACAGGAGCAACCAAACCGTTTTGTAGATTCGACACATGGCATTATCAATGATTTTGTACCCCGCTGGCAGAAGGATAATAACGAGAAACCAGATATGATGCCGGTCATTGAGGTATTGTCGGAGACTTTTTTGATACCGCAACTGAATCGCAAGAGGAAAGTCCACGTATTGTTACCTCACAATTATTACGAACAACCCGACCGGCATTATCCGGTTTTGTATATGACCGACGCCCAAAATCTTTTTGGCGACGGCTCACCATATGGCAACTGGCAAATTGATAAGAGCCTTGCCAGTTTGGCTCACGAAGATAAGGCAGACGTAATTATTGTGGCCATTGACCATGGCGACGACGATCGCGTGCAGGAATTTTCACCCTATGATAATGCGAAGTTAGGAAAAGGGTTAGGGGCTTTGTTTTTGAAGTTTGTGGTTGATACCCTGAAACCGGCTGTTGACAGTGCTTATCGCACCCTGCCGGATCGCTTGAATACCGGAATGGGAGGAAGCTCTGTCGGTGGATTGTTGTCAATTTATGCAGCTCTTATGTACCCACATGTGTTCGGCCGGCTTATGATATTCTCGCCGTCGTTGTGGATATCAAAAAGAATTTACTTTGATGCAATCCATTTTTTCGAGCCATTGGAAACGAAAATTTATCTTTACGGAGGCGGAAAAGAGGGATCCAATATGATACCAAATGTTACCCATCTGGAAGATACGATCAACAATCAGGGATTTGGCTATAATCGTGTAAAAATCCATACCTCCATTGACCCGAACGGAGAACATACCGAAGAAAGATGGGGAAAAGAATTTCCGATTGCCTTGAAGTGGTTGTTTTTTAATTAGACTCCGGCTTTCAGCAACCGGCTATCCAAAAAGGCAACAGGCTTGTAGCCCATTGCCCTTAAATTTTGACTGCCGAAAGCCGACTGCCAAAGTAAATTATAGTATATACTGACTCAGATCCCGATTTTTCACCAGGTGAGCTAATTTTTCTCTCACCATTTCGGCAGTGACAACGATATGTGCATTTGGCCCGATTACGTCTGGCACGTCGAACATAAAATCGTTCAGCAACAAGCTCATTACGGTTTGCAACCTGCGGGCTCCGATGTTTTCTACTTCACTGTTTACTTCGAACGCAATCCTCGCCATTTCGCGAATCGCGTCGTCCTGAAACTGTAATTCAACATCTTCAGATTCAAGCATTGCCTCATATTGTTTCGTCAGGGCATTTTTTGGAGCTTTAAGAATTTGATAGAAATCATTTTCTGTCAGACTATCCAGTTCCACTCTGATTGGAAAACGTCCCTGAAGCTCTGGTATCAGATCCGAAGGTTTCGCTACGTGGAATGCGCCAGCTGCAATAAAAAGTATGTGGTCTGTGTTGATAACTCCATGTTTGGTATTAACCGCGCTGCCTTCCACAATTGGAAGTAAGTCGCGTTGCACACCTTCACGGCTCACATCCGGACCACTTCCACCCGAACGACTGGATGCTACTTTGTCAATTTCATCAATAAAAATAATCCCCAGATTCTCAGCTTTCTGAATGGCTTCGATCTTCACCTCATCCATATCGATCAATTTCGAAGCTTCCTCGTCAAACAACAATTTCTTGGCCTCTCCAACTGTGACTTTACGCTTTTTGCCCCGGCGAGGAACCATATTGCCAATCATTTCCTGAATATTCATCATAGAAACATCATCAATTGACCCACCGATCATACCCACGTTCGGCATTTGATTTTGCTGAAGTTCTATATCAATTTTGCGGGCGTCAAGCTCACCGTTTCGTATTTTTTCCCGAAAACGCTCACGTGTACGCTGGTTCAGTTCGGCATCATCTTCCGGCGTTTCGTCTCCGGCAATATTGGTTTCATACTTTGGCTTTAGTGACACAGAACCATGCACCGGGGGAATCAGCGCATCCAGAATAATATCTTCAACAGCCTGCTCGGCTCTCAGTTTCACTTCTTCTTTTTTATGCGTCCTCACCATTGCCACCGCCTGTTCCACAAGGTCCCGAACCATGCTTTCCACATCGCGGCCTACATAACCAACTTCGGTAAACTTCGAAGCTTCCACCTTCACAAAAGGAGCATCGGCAATTTTAGCCAATCGCCTAGCGATCTCAGTTTTACCCACCCCGGTAGCACCGATCATTAAAATATTATTTGGAATAATATCCTTTTGGATATCCTCGGGGCTATTCATCCGCCTCCACCGATTCCTTAGTGCGATGGCTACGTTTCGCTTCGCGTCATTTTGGCCTATGATATATTGATCCAGCTCAAAAACAATCTGGCGTGGTGTCAGGCGATTTAAGTGTTCAGTCATTTTTACTCAGTTACTTTAATAATTTGCTAGATACGCAACATCAATATACGACAAATCGGATCGGATATGTACTGCGTTTTTCCGAAGTGTAAATAACCATGCCTTGCCATTATGGCAGGAAGATATACAAGAAAGAATCTTTTATTAACTTGCGTACTTAGTAAAACGTTTTAATTAACATACCCAATTTCCTATCCAAACGAGTTATTTCTTCGATGAAAATTAAATCTTTAACCTTCTTATTAACTATCGCCAGCTTCGTCGCTTTTGGTCAGGTCATGAAGCCTACCGCTGAGCCCGTCGAGTACGTCAACACGCTCATGGGAACGCAGTCGAAATTCAGCCTTTCAGCCGGAAACACGTACCCTGCAATCGCATTGCCTTGGGGCATGAATTTCTGGATGCCGCAAACCGGGAAAATGGGCAACGGATGGAGTTATATGTATGATGCTGAGAAAATCAGGGGCTTCAAGCAAACCCATCAGCCAAGCCCGTGGATAAACGATTACGGCCAGTTCTCCATTTTGCCAATGGCCGGCACGATGAAAATCGATGAAGAGGCCCGCGCCAGCTGGTTTTCACACAAAGCTGAAACTGCAAAACCGCATTACTACAAAGTATATCTGGCTGATTATGATGTAACTACCGAAATAACGCCTACCGAAAGAGCGGCGCAATTCAGATTTACCTTCCCTAAATCAGACAGCTCTTTTGTATTACTGGATGCGTTCGACAAAGGATCATATGTAAAAATCATCCCTTCAGAAAAGAAAATCATTGGATATACAACCAAAAACAGCGGCGGCGTTCCTTCAAATTTCAAAAACTACTTTGTACTGATTTTTGACAAAGCCTTTACTTTTTCTTCCGCTTTTCACGGCAAAACTTTGGCAAAAGATACCCTTGAACTGAAAGCTGGCCATGTAGGTGCAGTAGTTGGATTTAAAACCGTTAGAGGTGAAAAAGTTGGATTGAAGGTTGCCTCTTCGTTCATCAGCCCTGAACAGGCAGAATTGAATCTTAAACGTGAATTGGGTAATGATACGTTTGATCAAACCTTCGAAAAAGGCCGAAAAATATGGAACGACGAGCTTTCGCGTATCAAAGTGGAAGGCGATAATATTGACCAGATCCGCACTTTCTACTCTTGCCTTTACCGTGTGATGCTTTTTCCGAGGAAATTTTATGAATATGATGCTAAAAATCAGATTGTACATTACAGCCCGTACAACGGTGAAGTAAAACCGGGGTATATGTTTACCGATAATGGCTTCTGGGATACTTTCAGGGCTGTTTTCCCTTTCTTTACGCTAATGTACCCGACCTTGAATTCCCATATCATGGAAGGCCTTGCAAACGCATATGACGAGAGCGGTTTCCTTCCTGAATGGGCAAGCCCTGGCCACCGCGACTGTATGATCGGGTCGAACTCGGCATCATTGATCGCTGATTCTTACATCAAAGGGATTCGTGGATACGATATCAACAAATTGTATGAAGCAATTCTTAAAAACACTGAACACGCTGGCCCGGTAAGTTCAGTGGGTCGTTTCGGTCATGAATATTATAACGAACTTGGATATGTGCCATATGATGTAAAAATCAACGAAAATGCTGCAAGGACATTGGAATATGCATATGCCGATTTCTGTATTTCCCAATTGGGAAAGGCATTAAAAAAGCCTCAGAATGAGGTTGATGTATATCTAAAAAGGAGCCAAAACTATCGCAACCTTTTCGATCCTGAATCGAAATGGATGAGAGGAAAGAACAAGGATGGCAAGTTCCAGACGCCGTTTAATCCGTTCAAATGGGGAGATGCGTTTACAGAAGGAAACAGCATTCACTATACCTGGTCGGTTTTTCAGGACATGAAAGGACTTGTTGGCCTGATGGGCGGAAGAGAAGCTTTTGTTCAGAAACTGGATACCGTATTCAAAATGCCGCCAATATTCGACGACAGCTATTATGGCTTCCCGATCCACGAGATACGCGAGATGCAAATTATGAATATGGGCAACTATGCACACGGTAATCAGCCGATTCAGCATATGATCTATCTTTACAACTATGCCGGAGCTCCTTTCAAATCACAATTCTGGTTGCGCGAGGTGATGAAAAAACTATATCAGGCTGCCCCGGATGGATATTGCGGAGATGAAGATAACGGTCAGACTTCTGCCTGGTACGTGTTCTCCTCACTTGGTTTCTATCCAGTAACACCTGGTACCACCCAATATGTGATAGGTTCGCCATTATTCAAGAAAGCGACTTTGACGATGGAAGATGGAAAGAAATTCGTTGTTGAAGCACCAGCTTCGAGCGACAGCAATATGTATATCCAGGGTGCCAGCCTGAATGGAAAAGTACATGAAAATACATATCTGGAACATGCTGATATTCAAAAAGGTGGTAGTATCAAATTTGATATGACCAGCAAACCTTCTAAAACCTGGGGAACCAAGCCGGAAAATGCGCCGTTCTCTTTAAGCAAATAACTTAACATGACTTTCCGGTTGACGCCGGAAAGTCACCGTTCACTCCTCTAAAGTTATGATCTATAGAAAACTAGGAACATCAGATTTAAGCGTCTCAGTTATTACTTTCGGCGCATGGGCTGCCGGTGGATGGATGTGGGGAGGCAATGAAAGAAGCGAAGCGGTTGAAGCAATTAGGGCTTCATATGACTTGGGAGTAACTTCCATTGATACTGCACCCGTTTACGGACAAGGGCTCAGTGAAGAAATTGTCGGCGAGGCAATTCGTTCCATACCGAGAGACAAGGTTCAGATACTGACCAAATATGGTATGCAATGGACTTCTGCCAAAGGTGATTTTGCCATGAAAAGCAAAAACAACAAAGGCGAGGACATTGATATCTACAAGCTCGCTTCCAAAGACAGCATCATTCAGGAATGCGAACTGAGTTTGAAAAGATTAGGAACCGATTATATCGATCTGTATCAGATTCACTGGCATGACAAAACGACGCCCATTCAGGAAACGATGGAGGCGGTGTCCACATTAATCCAGCAAGGAAAAGTCAGGTATGCAGGTGTATGCAATTATGACGCGGACCTGTTAGCGGAAGCCCGCAAATATATCGATCTCGTTTCCGATCAGGTGCCATATAGCATGGTAAAACGCGGAATTGAAAAACAAACCGTTCCATATTGCATTGAAAATCAACTTTCTATATTGGCTTACAGTCCTATGGAAAGAGGATTATTAACTGGCAAAATGCGTCCAGGACATCAATTTGCGGAAGGAGATCACCGATCCACTCTTCCCGTTTTCAAAGAAGAGAATCTTAAAAAGGTGAACGCGTTTCTTGAAAAAATAAAGCCGTTAGCCGAAGACAAACATGCGACGCTTGGGCAATTGGTTCTGAAATGGACCATTGAACAACCGGGAATTACCATCGCTTTGGCCGGAGCAAGAAATGCAGCGCAGGCCATTGAAAATGCAAAAGCCGCAGATATCGAACTTTCAACCGAAGAAATCAGCCTCATTAACAATTATTTACATGAAGTTGAATTAGTAAAATAGTAATTTCGTCCTCAACTCTTTACATCCTTAACCCAAATTTTAAGTTATGAAGTTTAGCTCTTCGATATTAAAAAAAGGAGCGCCTTGGGCACTCGGAAGCCTTCTTCTGGCAGGTTCAGTCACGCTGATGAGCTCCAATATGCCAGCTCCTGATAAAAAAGCAAAATTTTCCGTTTCAGATCTGAAAGTTGATACTGTTGCAACAGGTCTCGATATGCCCTGGGCGTCGGCTTTGTTGCCAAACGGCGATTTGTTGGTAACTGAACGTACAGGGAAATTACGCTTGGTACACAATGGCGTTCTTGATCCTGAGGCAATTAAAGGTATTCCGCCGGTTTATTACAAAGGTCAGGGTGGTTTGCTGGACATTAACCTGCATCCGGATTACAAAAACAATGGCTGGATTTATATCAGTTATTCCTCTCCTAAAAAAGAAGGTGAGGCTGGTGACGATGAAGGTGCCAACACTGCGTTGATGCGCGCAAAATTGAAGGGCCATGAGCTCGTTGAAATTCAACATCTGTTCAAAGCTATTCCTAATGTAAAAGGTGGCAATCACTTTGGCGGCCGTATCGTGTTTAATGATGGTTATGTTTTCCTTTCATTGGGCGAGCGTGGACAAAAAGAGAACTCTCAAAATCTGAGCAAAGATCAGGGAAAAGTAGTTCGTCTGTTTGAAGACGGCAAAATTCCAACTGATAATCCTTTTGTTAAAACGGCGGATGCAAGACCGGAAATCTGGACATATGGTCACAGAAACCCACAAGGACTGGTTTTAAACCCGACTACAAAAGTACTTTGGGAACATGAACACGGTCCTCAGGGCGGTGATGAGCTGAATATCATTGAAAAAGGAAAGAACTATGGCTGGCCTTTGATTACTTACGGAATCGACTACGACAACAGTATCATATCAAAAGACAGTGTTCGTGCCGGTATGGAGCAGCCTGTTATATTTTGGAAACCTTCTATCGCCCCTTGCGGCGTGACTTTTATCAATAATCCTAAGTTCAAGGAATGGAACGGCGATTTGCTGGTTGGCTCGCTCAAATTTATGTATATCCAGCACCTTACCGTGAAGGGTAATAAAGTGACTGCTAAAGAAATCATATTTGAGAAATTAGGCCGTGTACGCGACGTTCGCCAGGGACACGACGGCAACGTATATGTTGTTCTTGAAAATTCCGGCAAAGTTGTAAAGATCAGCCCGAAATCTTAAATATTGAAAAGTGACGTTATAAAACAGACAGAGAGCACAATCTCTGTCTGTTTTGTTTGTTTAAAGCAAAAAAAATAATTGGCGAAATCATGAAATCATTTCTTTTAATATTATCAGGTTTAATCTTTTGCTCCGCTACACTTCCCGGTCTGGATAGACCCGGTCTGGATGGATCCGGTCTGGATGGACCCGGTCTGATGAAGTCTGATCTGGAAATATCGCAGGATGACGAACTGGCGAAAAGTATACAGCGAGGGAAAATGGTATATTCTGAAAACTGCATCAGCTGTCATATGGGCACAGGCGAAGGCGTAACCGCGACATTTCCGCCTTTGGCAAAATCTGACTACCTGTTCCCGGATCATACCAATGCCATCAAAGCCATCAAATTCGGTTTGTACGGAAAAATAAAAGTGAACGGTGTCGACTACGACAATATGATGCCTAACCCGGGAATTGGTAATGATGAAATAGCCGACGTAATGAATTATATCCTGAATTCGTGGGGTAATTCTTCGGACAAAAAAATGGTGACCGAAAAGATGGTAGCAGAAATTAAACAGAAATAACGCCGCATTTAATTTAACACTTCCCTTGATAAGTTTGAACTCGCTGACTACCAGCAATAGTTCAAACTTTTCTTTTTTTAAGTATATCAAAATTCCCCCATGAAAATTATTTAGAATTATTATCAATAATGTTTTGGAAAACTGGAATTAGTGTATGACTTTCGCCTCGTGTTATGAATGTTTAGACTAATTATAGAATGAAAAAACTTTATCTCTTGGTGCTCTCGAGCCTCTTTACCCTTATGGTTCAGGCGCAAACGGGCAAAATAACAGGACAGGTATTGACCTCTGATGGCGAACCTGCTGAATACGTTACCATCGGTTTGAAAGGCTCCAGATTAGGTGCTACTACAGATGGAAAAGGAAATTTCTCCTTGAACAAAATCAAGCCTGGACAGTATACCCTCATGGCGAGCTTCGTCGGTCTGGCTACCCAGGAAAAAGAGGTGCAGGTGGAGGATGGCAAAACCACACATGTCGATTTCAGTTTAACCGAAAACCTGAACCAGCTGGAAGAAGTGGTTGTGCAGGATGCGAGCCGATATAAGAGCACGGATGTCTCCAATAGTTTGAGATTGTCCGGGCCGTTACAGGAGCTTCCGCAAAACATTCAGATTGTAACTTCGAAAACGCTTGCTGATCAACAGGTTATCAGCATGAGCGATGGATTGATCCGAAACGTCAGCGGCGCTACAAGGCTGGAACACTGGGGTGATCTATATGCCAATATCACGATGAGAGGATCTCAGATTCAGGCATTTAGAAATGGTTTTAACGTGGTAGCCTCTTATTGGGGACCGCTGACTGAGGACATGAGCTTTGTGGATCATGTTGAATTCGTAAAAGGGCCAGCTGGCTTTATGCTCGCAAATGGCGACCCAAGCGGATTATATAATGTGGTCACAAAAAAACCAACCGGTCAGACAAAAGGTGAAGCCTCATTTACGCTGGGCAGCTATGGTTTATACCGTACGTCTTTGGATCTGGATGGCAAATTAAGTGCGGATGGAAAACTGCTTTATCGACTGAATGTGGCAGGTCAGGAAAAAAAATCGCACCGTGCATTTGAATATAACAACCGATATACCGTGGCTCCGGTTATCGCTTATCAGGTGGATGAAAAGACTAAACTGACGGCAGAATATACGATGCAGTATGCGAAAATGTCAGATGTCGGTTCGTTTTACGTATTCTCGACCGACGGATATGGCACGCTTCCGATCGGTTTCACCACAATGCCCCCGGGGTTGGCTCCGACAAAAATTAAAGATCAGAGCATATTGCTGAATCTTGAACACCAGATCAACAGCGACTGGAAAGTGACTGCTCAGGCTTCCTATTTCAATTACAATCAGACGGGATCCAGCATGTGGCCCAATGCGGTATTCCCGGATGGCAAATTAATCAGAAGCGTAGGTATATGGGATGCGAAAAGCGAAATGACCATGGCTCAGGTTTTTGTAAATGGGAATGTACAGACTGGTGGAGTTCAACACAGAATTTTGGCAGGAATTGATGCCGGAAACAAAAATTACATAGCTGACTGGGCACAATCACATGCATTGGAAGACACGCTTCATGCGTTCGATCCAAAAGCTCCTACCTACGGTACCCCATTAAATGGTTTCCCTGTTTTCGATCGTACGCTGAATCTGGAAGCCAGATCGGTGAATGGCGGTGGTAATATGGACCAAACCTATACAGGTCTATATTTCCAGGATGAATTGGGTTTCTTCAACAATGCACTTCGATTGACACTTGCCGGAAGATATACTTCGGTATCCCAGTCTTTCTGGGGCGGATCTCCTGACAAGGCAAAACATTTCACTCCACGAATCGGACTAAGTGCGTCAATCAATAAAGAAACTTCGATATATGCGCTTTATGATCAGGCATTTATACCTCAATCGGGCAGACTTGCAAATAATGAATCTGTAAAGCCGATCACGGGTAACAATACCGAAATAGGAATTAAAAGAGACTGGGCAGACGGACGATGGAATACCACCGTTTCTTTTTACAGAATCCTGAAAAACAACGAATTGACCTCTGATCCAAACAGTGCTCCGAACAATCCGATGAATATCGTTTTGGGGCAAAAAAGAGCACAGGGAATTGAATTCGACTTAAGAGGAACCATATTTAATGGCCTGAATCTGATCGCCAACTACGCCTTGACCGATTCGAAGGTTTCAAAAGTGGCGGAAGGTGTAACAGATTACACAAAAGGGCAGGTGATTCCGGGATATGCAAAACACACGGCTAATGCATGGCTTAACTATAAAGTACAGCGCGGCGCGCTGAAAGGAGCAGGAATATCAGCTGGTTTCACCTATATGGCTGACAGAGCCACTTCCAATTGGAGTGACACCAACACGGCAACAAACTTGCCAAACTACTTCAAAGCCGACGGTGGTGTATTTTGGGAAAAAGACAAGATCAAGCTGACTTTGAACGTGTTCAATATCCTTGACAAATATTTATACGCAGGTGGATATTACGACTGGTTGAATGCATATTACTACCAGACCGAACCGCCAAGAAATTATCGACTCAGCGTTACCTACAAGTTTTAATTTTAGAAAAGCGGTCTGTACTCAAAGCAGACCGCTTTTTTCCTCCAGACATTTATGAAGGATAAACTTTGCTCCTTCCTTAAATTGCCTGCTAATATCGTTATATCGCAGATTTATTTCTGTATTCGGTTCAAACTCCTTCCCAACAACGGTGAATTGGCTCATTTCCGAATAGTGTTTGTAAAGCCCCAGTGCCTTGAGCCCCATCATGGCAGCACCCGTCGCCCCTGCCTCTATTGTTTCATTCAGTACTACTTTTTTACCAAAGACATCGGCCAGCATTTGTACCCAGATCGGGCTCTTGGCAAACCCGCCACTGGCATATATCGTATCCACTTTTCGCATTTGAAAAAGTATATCTGCGATCAAATCGAGATTCAATAATATGCCTTCCAAAACAGCCTTCGCAAAGTGCAAACGCGTATGCTCTATGCCTAAACCGGAAAAACCACCACGCACTTCCGAGTTCCATAACGGTGCTCTTTCACCCAACAAATACGGATAAAAAATAAGGCCTTCTGAGCCAGCAGCAATCTTTGTCGTTTCCTTTAAAACAGTATCATATTCTTCATTTGCAAAAAAGGTGTTCATCAACCATTCAAAAATGACCGCCCCGTTATTGGAAGGTCCGCCAATGATATAAATATTTTCGTCCAGCAAATAACAGAACGTTCGCATCTCGGGATCGGAATATGCCTCGTCTGAACATATACGCGCCGCTCCACTGGTGCCTATTGTTACTGCCATGGATCCGAAATTAATGGCTCCTCCGCCCAAATTGGCCAGACACCCATCGCTGGCGCCCATGATCAAAGGAGTTCCTGTGTCAACGCCAAAACTATTATTTTCAGGTAATTGCTCCTGGTGATATGGAGAAACTGCAGCAGAAAGCTTGTCTTCTGAAAGACCGATATAATCCAGCGTCCATTGATCCCATACTTTGTCCCTGATATTGAATAAACCAGTCGCCGATGCTATCGAATAGTCTACGAGGAATCGTCCGGTAAGCTTAAAAATCAGATATTCTTTGATACCGATGAACTTCGCCGCCGATTCGAAAATATCTTTCTGGTTTTCCTTGAACCATATCAATTTACACACCGGCGTCATCGAATGAATTGGCGTGCCATTGTTGTTGTAAATTTTCTTTCCCTCTTCCGAGCTTCGAAGTTGATCCGCTATTTTGGAGCTGCGATTGTCAGCCCAGATGATTAATGGCGTAAGTTTTTTGCCCTTTTCATCCACAGCCATTACACTGTGCATGGCCGAGCTGAAACAAAACCCAAGCAATTTTCCAGCGGTATTCGATTTGGTGATCGTCTTCGTAACACAAACGCACAAAGCGTTGAAAATCTCATCCGGGTCCTGCTCGCTCCACTCCGGCTTCGGGTGAGACATTTCGTGACCGACACTATGCGAAGCTAAAATCGAACCCGTTGATGAATCGAATGCTGTGGTTTTTACGTTGGTTGTTCCTATATCACAACCGATAATGTATGACATTTCCCGTGCGTATTTAATACTATCTGTTTACATCGCTCGCAGCCGAAATCTTTCAGGTACAAGTTCCAGTTCCGAACAAATGTATTAAATACAGCCAAAAAAGGAGGACGGAGTGAATGTTATTTATTCAGAACGAGATTCTGTTAGTGCCACGGCCACCCTTCTGGTTCTCGTGGCGACATCAAAAGATTTCACAAAAGTCACCTCACCGTCCGTCAACTCAAAAGTATAACTTCCATCCTTTAATGACGACAGGTCAAATGATTTGCGATACTGTTTGTAAACCAATGTTTTCTCGACAAAAAGAACATTGTTTTCGACATCTTTGATCCTTACCAATACCCTGTCGGTAATCGGATAATGATAGGTCAGCAAAAATTCCATAGGCTTTACCTGCATCACATAAAATTCAGAGAAAAAAGAATCGGATCCTCCCGAAGTATTTTGAGCCATTCCTTGATAAGATGCGAAGACAAAGAATCCCGCACAAAGAATTTTTGATATTGTGTATCTTGTGTTTTTCATGATCGTATTATTTAAGTACAAATCGACCGCACTCCGCTTCACAATTAAAAAATCGATTTCATCATTTAGTCAAATATACAATATTCTGAAATAACATAAAATACAAAATAATATTTTGTATTACGATTATAAACAATACAAAAAATTACATTAAAATAGTAATACCAGAATTAATATTATCATTTTATTCTCAGTAAAACACAACTATTTTTTCGATTTGAGGAAATAAAAGCCCGTTCTTTACATAGGTTAATAAGGGTATCACTTGGTTATAGGTTAAAAATTCGCCGAAACACCATGCTTAGTTCACATTCATTTATTATTTTCGCGGAGACATTAACCAAGTTCCTTTTTCGCAAGAATCCATGACAGAAGTTCATAGCGCCATTAAAAGACTATCCAGCGGAGCATATATCCTGGCATTTATTATCCTTCTATTAATTCTGGTTGTTTTCGGCGACCTGTTCGTTTTCATTCTTGGAACAATCGGCCTGGCTGTAATATTTGCCTATTTTTATCAGGACAATTCCCACGGAGATTCACATCACTGATTGAGTTTTAACTCTTTCACGTTCCCGTCAGTTAAGTACCGACAGGAGATATTATCATTTCAAATGGCCAGGTCAGGAAGATGCGTCAAGCTATCCCAATGAATCTGGCCATTTTTCATGTCAACATGCCAGCTTTCTTCGGCAACCACCACATCCTCCAGATCTCGGTATTCCGCGGTGACTTCATGCTGCTTCAGTTTGAGCGTAACAAATCCATTATAACCAAGCTCATAACGCTTTATTGTCTTTTTGATCGATTTACGTACGCGTCTGTCGTACAACAAGATACGTTGAGTATCCTCCATTGAATCCGGAAGATTTGTTTCGACGGGAAGTCCTCCATGCCCGATACACCGACCATATGCCATTGGACCTTTACCGTTCACCCCCTCTTTGTAAAAGACCAGCCGATGGTCGTGCCCCCAAAACCATATCACGGGTCGTGTAGATTCTCCGAGTATTTTTTCTATCTGCTCGCCAGGCTTTTTATAATCATCCCGGAACGAAGACAGGTATGGGTGATGACTCAGGAATATCAATCCACGTTTATCTTCGGGATCACCGAGCCTAACAACATTCCGAAGCCAATAAATCTGTTCTTTCTTAAGATGACAATCCGGTGGTGACAGCACCTCCATAAATGGACGCCCCACGGAGGTATATCCCGTATCCAGGCCGATGATACGCCAATGATCATTTTCAAGACAAAAAAAGCCAGCCTGCTGGGTCTTGCGGATTTCGCCCTCCCTTGCATACATAGCAGGCAGTAACTGCTGAAAAAATGCATTACCATTGGAATACATTTCATGATTTCCTGAAAGCGCCAGGCTCCCCGATTCACCATAATACCACGACGCATATGGCGCAGTAAAATTCTCTGCTATTTCAAAAGCAGTACCGACAAAATACACATCACCCAAATGAATCGTATAGTCAGGAATATGGCTGGCAACCAACTTTCCGATCGCGTCAGACTCAGCGGTATCGCTGGCCCAGTCGGAAAGAAGTGAAAGAGTGATTTCCTCAGCATCAGGTTTTGCGGGCTGCAACCTGTAAATACCGTTATCTCCGTTTCGAGGATACGACTGATATGGATGCCTTTTACCAAACCGGCTTTTAATATAGTGGTATGTGAAACCGAACAAATTGGTTTTCAGAAACTCCGATATAACCCTTGTTACAGTCTCCTTTTCTACAGTTACGTGTTTTTCAAATACTTTTTGCTGCGTTTTCGCATGACTTTGCGCCTCACTGTGACCCATATCCAGGTATTTTTCAACCCGTTTTTCCTGAGAATTCGCCATCTACAACTAACTAATTTGAAAAGTATTAAAGTACAATATCTGAATGGTCTACCATTCCCGCACCCGTTTACTGGAAAAAGTCACCAATATCATTAAATACGAATACGATTTATTGAAAATCGACATCAATAAATGTACCTTTCGAACTTATATAAACCTATCAAACACATCTTCTATGAAATTATTATTCACCGCCTGTTTTATGCTGATCTCAGCATTTACTGTTTTTGCTCAAAGCCCTGTCGACGTACAAGTGGCAGAATGGGAAAGAGCCAAAGCCTACACCAAGGCCTATCTGGATGTGATGCCAGCTGACGGCTATGCGCTAAAACCAACGCCTGAAATGCGCACGTTCGCCCAACAAATGGGACACCTTGCAGATGCCAATCAAGCTTTTGCTGCAGCAGCATCGGGTATAAAAAATCCTGCAACTGGATCTATTGAAAAGGGCGCCGATCAGTCAAAAGAAGCGATTACAAAAGGGGTTATGGATAGCTACGATTTCGTAATATCCTCGCTTAAAAGCGTTTCTCCGGAAAACTTCGGAAAGACTGTTAAAATTTTCGGAAAGGAAATGACAGCAGGAATGGGTTTCATCAAAGCTTTTGAGCACCAAACTCACCACCGTGGACAAGCCACTGTTTACATCAGATTGAAAGGTGTTACACCACCACAGGAGATGCTATTCTAAAAATGAAAAGACCCGGAATCACAACCGGGTCTTTTCATTCATATATGTTTGGAACTAATGACGAGGCCAAAACCTTACAGAGCTAATCCTCAGCCCCTTTAGCCTGTATTTAGGCCTCAGCCTTGGAGCGAATATTGTACAACGAAATAGCCACAAAGCTGTATACCTTCATTAAAAAGGGTGGGACTACAAAATCCTTAATCACCTGCTTCTTTCTTTCCGTTGCCGGTTCGGCCAGGTTTAGATATTTAATGGCAAACCTCAGTCGGCGCCAATAATGATCCTTGTATTGCTTGGCGTACAACAATTTATAATAATAAGTTGCGATATTTTTGCGCAATACTTTATCGTACTTGTATCCAAAATGTTTGTTAATATTTGAATACATCTGTATCCTGTTAAACAGGAAATCCGCACTTTGGTGGTTGTCTGCGAAACTCGCCCCTCCCCGATTCTTTCTATATACCGACATCACCTCATCGATATACCCTATTTTACCTCTGCTGGCCAACATCAAATTTCTCGGGATATCTCCGCTGGTAGAAAGATTGGTCCAGTCCGGATCCGGATTGTCAGCGAAGTCTTGCCTTCTAAACATAAGACTGGACGTGGCTATATAACAAAGCTCATCCTCCCCGATCAGATCATCTACGGTATATTCGGACTTTGTCAACCAATTGACCAGATGAGATGGCGCCGATTTGTCGTCATATATCGCCTCTGCATTGTGAAAGCTGGCTGAATATTCAGGATGGGCATCGAGCATATCCACCTGACGTTGAAGCTTATGCGGCGAGGTCAGATAATCATCCCCGTCAAACTGGGCGATATATTCCCCTTTTGCAGCTGCAAACGTAGAAAGTGCGTTATACTTTCCGTTCAAACCCATATTGCGATCATGCAACAAGAGTCGGATCTTGTCCGGATACTTTTGCTGATATTCCGTCAATATTTCCCTTGTCCGATCCTTTGAAAAATCGTCACCAACGATAATCTCGAAATCAAACGAGGTCTGCTGCATCAAGATAGAATCCAGCATTTTTGCAACAAATTTCTCGTGGTTGAAAGTCACCACGCACACGCTCACTTTTATCATAAACTCAAACTCAAAAAACTTGAAATCAATACTATATGACTCCAATAGTTCAGAATAGTGTATTTCCTTTTAGTATAGTTACCGGCAAAGATACCCTTTTATAAGATTTGTTCTAAAAGAATGGATTGGTATTAGTAAAAGGTCGGAGAGGATGACACACCTCTTTATAGATTACTTTGTATGACCTATGACTTGTAATTTAACGGCGGTGTTCTATTTTTGGCTATGAATGACGCATTAATAAACTCTGACTGCTCCAGAATACCTGACATTTTTCGTCAATTTCCCAACATAATAGCTGCGGAAAGCACGCGAAATGGCGGTATAAGTAAAGCACCTTACAACTCATTGAATTTGGGAGGATCGACACTCGATTTACCAGAGAACGTGGCAGAAAATAACAGGATCTTCTTTTCTTCATTGGGAGTACCCCTTGCCGACGTTGCAAAATCTCATCAGATTCATTCTGCCAACATATTGAAAGTTGAAACAGCCGGAAGGTTTGAAGGATTTGATGCATTGATAACCAATCAAAAGAATATCCAACTAGCTGTTACAGTGGCCGACTGTACGCCTATTTTAATCTATGACCCGATCCAAAAAGCCGTCGCGGCTATTCATGCCGGTTGGCGTGGTACTGTAGCTGGAATCACCAAAAAGGCTGTTGAAATGATGATTTCTGAATACGGAACCAAATCGGAAAACTGCTACGCATATATTGGTACTTGTATAGATGAATGCTCGTTCGAAGTTGGAGAAGATGTTGCCCGGCACTTTGAATCAAGTTTCAAACGTTGGGATGGAGAAAAAAGCAAGTTTTTCGTCGATCTCAAATCCAGCAATAAATCCCAACTTGTTGCAACAGGGATCCCGTCAAAAAATATTGAAGTTTCACCTTACTCCACCGTCATTAACAACGATGTGTACTTTTCCTATCGATCTGAAAATGGAGTAACAGGACGAATGCTCGCCACGATTGGTATTCGGGAACAGCGATCGACTATCGGTTAACGATAATACGACTACGGAACCTTCGTATATTACCTTTTTCACTCCAGACTTCTGTGACCAGATTATAGTATCCGGCCGGAGCGATTCCATTGTCGATTGTTGAACCATCCCAAAGGATCTTCCCATTTCCGGTTATCGACTCATTTTTCAACAAAACTTTAACCGTTTCACCGTTGGTATTGAAAATACGCATCGAACAGAAATTACCTGATCCCGCAAGTTCATAGTTGATAACCAGACTATCATCCTGGCCGTCGCCGTTTGGAGTGATGCCAATTTTACCCAATTTGATAAACTCGGGCTCAGCGTACGGATGGGAAGTTGCACTGGCGGTAGTGGCACTGTTGGTTTTCGACTGCCCCAAAACGGGGATCGAACAAATCGCAAAAAACACAATCTTGCCTAACATATTTCTCGACATTACCTTTGGTGATTAACCTCCTTGGTACGCCGATCATTCGATATAGTAACAGTTAAATGTCTTTAAACGACAAAACCCACCATTTCTGGCAGGCTTTGTCAAGAATATCAATCGTTGGTTCAGCTTAGCTCTCCTTCACTTCGGTGGCGGCTTCGTTCCCTCCACTGCCATTAACTTTCGCCGGCGCTTTGGCTGCTCTCTTCACTGGTGGTTTAGCGGCAGTAGCGACTTTACGGGTTCTTGGTGCCCGAGTTGGAGTTACCGGCGCTTTAACTGCTGTTACAGAAGCTACAAGTTCCTCTATTTTCTCAGCTGCTTTTATTGTCTTCTTTGACTTTTTCTCCGCCTTTACCTTTTCCTTCTTGTCAGATTTTTTCTTGCCTTCTTTTTTCTTGCTCTCTTTCTCTTTTCTTTTTTCCTCGTTTTTATTAAATCTCGCTACTTTCTTAGCAAGCTTTTGAGCAGCTTTCTCTATCGACTTTTTAATTTTCTTGGAACCCTCTGATACTGACTCAAGGGTACCCAGTAAAGACTCGGTAATTTCGGTTGATAATTTCTTCGTAGCGGATTTCATAAGGACAATATTTTAGTCTCAGTTTTAATTGGTATTAACATAAAGTATCTGATTATCAGTAAAATAATCAACGGACCAAATTAACATTTGGCAAACTGACAATTTGAGTTTTTAATTCCGATTTGCCAAATAATCGACATTATATTTATGTTATCTTTTTCTGACGTACTCCCATAGAACTATGCCGGCGGAGATCGCCACATTTAAGGAATGTTTTGTGCCATATTGCGGGATTTCGAGACACGCATCACAGATTGCGATAAGATCATTTGATACGCCCTCAACCTCATTTCCGAACACAAAGGCACAAGGTTTATGATAATCAGGAGTGAAGTTCTGCAACATTATACTGCCACTGGCTTGTTCAATTGCAAAAACCTGATATCCTTCGGACTTAATAGCTTCAATATATGACACCAGATCTTCTGTCTTTTCCCAGTCTACGGAAAGTTCAGCACCGAGCGCACTTCTGGTTATTTCTCTGTGGGGAGGATGCGGCGTATAACCGCCCAGGATCATTTTCGATGCCCTAAACGCGTCTGCCGTTCTAAAAAATGATCCGACATTATTCAGGCTTCGGATATTATCCAATATGATGATATATGGAAATTTTTCAGAAACCTTAAATTCTTCAATACTTAATCTATCTAACTCTTCTACTTGCAGCTTTCTCATTCCAATATTCAAATATGATCCTGCAAACGTAGTAAAAAGCCGGTAGTATCCGATGGGGAGGAAAAGAGCAAGAAATGAAGGAGAAGAAAAAAGCCCCGCCAATTGGTATTGACTGGGCTTCTTTCTTTTTATTTGATTTTGGTTATGAGCTCGACGATATTGTTAACTCCTAACTTCTCAAAAATTCTTGCTTTGTAAGTACTTACTGTTGAAAGCTGAAGATTGAGTTTTTCAGCAATTTTTGCTGTTCCCAGTCCTTCTTTTAACAGATTCATTACATCGGTCTCTCTTGGAGAAAGAGTCACGACAGGATCTGGCATAAACTCCTTAGGGTTGATCAGCCTGTTGATGTTCAATTGCTGCATATCCTGACTCATGTACTTCCTGTTTTCCAGCACGCTTGTCACAGCCGTCCTGAATTCTTCCTCAGGAGCGTCTTTTGACAAGTATCCATCCGCACCCGCCTGAAGATACATAAGCCCGTAAAGTTGTTCATCATAACTTGAGAACATCAAGATTTTTACAGAAGGATCTTTAATCCTGATCGCCTCCACCATCTTAGTATTGTTTCCTCCTGGAATGTTGATATCCAGAATAAGCAGATCATATGGTTTCGACTCCATAGCCTGAATAATCTTATCAAAATCCGCCACTTCTGATATCGCCGCATCCGGCAAAAGTGATTGAAGGAGGTGCTTCGTTCCGATTCTTACAACTGCGTGGTCTTCGGCTATTAGTATTTGTTTCATGTATGAGGTTGTATCCAAATAACTATCGTAATACGCTTAACTCCAAAGTTAGAATAAAGCATCAAATTATTATTAAAAACGTAGTTTTTTTTACAAAGAACTAATACCATTAACTCTACTTTCCTGTAAACTACTACTATATTTTGTAGAAGCCACATAATTTCTAATAAAACTTTCGCGAGTTAAAGTATAATTATTATATTAAAACTGATAATGATAGGATATTTTAAAGAAACAGTCGTCTATTTTTCTATATTGCCTATGTTTGACATTAATTATAAAAAAAGTAACAATAATTTTACAATTATCGACAATACTATCAAAATTCGGGCAAGTTTCCCTTACCAAGTATTTCTTACAAAAACCTATGCGCCTCCCAACGGAACCTTACCCTTTGTTCCCAATTTATACGCTAGGCATCAGTATATTAATACACAAGGCGATGAACAAAAAAATATACTTTCCTTCTATCTTTTTCAGATGGAACGGTCCGAATATATTGGAGTTTTTCATTGCTACGAAAGTATTGGCGGAAATTGGCATTCCCCGGTCAACGCGCCTTTTGGAGGAATAGAATCTGCCAGGGATTGTTCGAACGAAGGTCTTTCCTTTTTTTTGAATAGTATAGAAGATTTCATCAAAAGTCAGAATGGAGTCTGCCTCAGAATCAAGCTACCACCCACCATCTACGGGAATACCAAGGCCGAAATTTACGAGGATAACGGATTCAATACGTTTCAGGAAAACCGCAACTACTATCTACCAGTCAATTCCGGAGCGTTCGAAAATCTGATAGATCCGCAAGAAAGAAGGAGGTTGGCTAAATGTAAGCGCGAAAGTTTTTGTGGTGGAATCTGTGATATCAGCTCGGCGGATCTTTACGACTTTATCGAAACTTCGCGGCTGATATACGGATACTCCCTATCGATTTCCGAGCGTCAGCTAACAAAATTGATGACCGAATTTCCCGATCAATTCATCGTTTTCGTCGTGAAGCATCAGGAAGAAATCGTCGCACTGTCATTAACCGTTTTAGTAAATAAAGAAGTGCTGTATAATTTTCTGCCGGCTGATCTGCCTGCGTATAAAATATACAGTCCTATGGTGATGCTCTATGACTGCATTTATACATATTGCCAGTCGCACGGTATCCGGGTTCTTGATCTTGGACAATCTCTTGATCATGAAGGAAATTTCAAACCCAGCCTGGCAAATTTCAAGGTAAATATGGGAGCAGAGGAATGCGCAAAAACGACGATTGTTAAGTATTTTTAGATTCGTAAGAATTTGACGACAGGAAAATAAATTGCACCCTTGCCAAACCGAATACTACAAATATTGGACGGCCTGCATTTACTATTATTCATTCTTCAAATACCCAAACAATTTCCTTCCCGATAAAAAACTGTTGTACAGGTTTCATGGCCAACGATAGGTGCCATACCGACAAAATCAAGCCTTTTAAATCCTTTCTTTTGCATTAAATCCTTGGCCGGTTGATAAAATGGACGCTCGGAATTATCCAGAATGAGCACGCCGTCAGCGGTAAGATAATCGGAAGCAAAATCCGTACATTTCACCCTATTACGCCCGTCTACGACAATAACATGGTATCTTTTGCCACTTTCGGCAACTGCTTGTATGTAAGGCGACCCAAGTTCTCTGGCAAGTATGCTGGCATTGGCCGGTAATTGTGGTTTCACTATATTGATCCAATCTTTTTCGTGCTCTACCGCTGTTATTTCCTTGACACGTTGGGCATACCAGCGCGTTGAATTCCCAGAACCATACTCAAATACTTCAAAATGAGCTTGCACTCTTGGTCTAAAAAATATTATAAAGCAGTAGGTATACCAAGGCAATGGATTGCCATCCGCATCCACCGATCTTTTCGAATGAAAGCTTTTAAACCAACCGTAGTCCTTCAATGCGCTTTGCAAATACAATTGCACACTACCTCCCAGCCCAAGGCCGTTGAGGATACTCCAAACCACATTTTTGATTGACCTGATCATTTTTAATTATTTCTTAAAATTTCTGATTTTCATAACACCCATATCTACCAGCCCATTAATCTCCTCCGAAACCCTCAGAGCGACAATAAGCCAGGCAAAAATGAGAATAATTAATGTGGATCGCACTGCCATCATCGCCAGGGCCGATAGTATGGTTCTGTGATAGGCCGGAACAATCAGCGTTAGGCCGTAGAGTACCAGCAAAACAACAACAACCTGAATCGTTTTGTAGGAGAAAGGCAGTACTTCAAATTTGAGCCAAACGAAGGTCATGCGGGAAACGGAGTATATCAAGGTTGTCGCCGCTGTGGCTATTGCTGCACCTGTAAATCCATATTTGGGTATGAGCCAAAGGTTGAGAACAAAACCGATTATGGCTGACCCAACGATGAATATCGTGGCAAATTTGAAGTACTTGGAATAAAGGATTATCTCCGTGTTTAGCCCCGTGCTGATATCAAAAACTTTGGTAAGCGCTATAAAAAGCACGACATACTTCCCTTCCCCGTAAGTTTCACCTTTGGGTATCAGGAAAAAAATATCATCAATACTTGCCCAAATCAGCAGAAAAACCACTCCACCGGCAACCAACTGATTTAACGCCGACTTGCGGTTCATCAATCGAACATGGTCGTAATCACCATTTTGCAACGCATTGGAAAGCAGCGGGATGGATATTTGCGAAATTGCCTTTTTAGGAATCTCGATCACACTCGCCATCGTTACAGCGATGATAAAGATACCCGTGCTTATCAGGCCTCGCTCCCCGGCTAACATAGAACGGTCGATAAACAGCATCAGGTTTACGCCAATACCACCAAGTAGCGTAAAGCTACCATAACCCAACATTTGCCTCAACATCGGTCTCGTCAGAATGGTGGTATTGGGGAGCCGCCAGTACCATCTCCCCAATTTGTTGATGTAAAAAATCAATATCAAAATCGCCACCGCATACGATCCAACGATGAGATACAGCATGACGTCAAAACTCAGAAAACCTAGCCCAAACAGGAGGATCAGCAACATTCCAGCCAGACGCAGGTATACTTCTCTGATAAAATTAGGAATTGCAATACGCGCGTTATTGCGACAATATGCTTCGAGAACTGTGATATAAATCCAGAAAACAGTGAGCGGGATAACCAAAAAATGATACTGTAATATCATCGGCGACTCCTTGGCATAGTAACTGTGTATCCAATCGGAGCTCGCCAGATAAACCAGCGTAAAAAGGAGACTTCCTATAAATGGCAAAAACAGCAAAAACGGCAGAATTCCATTGTGACCTTCTTCTTCATCCCGAAAGTTGGAAAAGAATTTATCAACGATAAAGGGCGTCCCAAGATGAGCAAACGCAGAAAAAAGCAAACTATTTTCGAACAAAAGTCTGTACAAAGCCAGCTCCTCTACCGACAGAAATTTGGTGGAAACATACATCTGGTTGATGATTCCGATTCCAACCCCTATATAGGCACCGAGGCCGGCCTTTAAACTCTGTCGAACTACGATTCCCAAATTGTCAAAAATGCGGTTAAATAATGTTCATAATTACTTCGGCAATCAGCTTTCAGTTCACGGTACGAAACTTAATTCCAGTCTTATGCCGATTGCTGACTTCCGAACGGAAAGCCTTATGCTACGCTAGATATTTCTCCTTTAGGATTTCCCGGATTCTGATCGCGGCGTTTCCATCCCAAAGTGGCGGCACTGTTCCTTTTTTTGCCTGTCCATTCAAAATCTTAGTAACCAGCTCATTGACCGAGGTTGGGTTTAAATCACTTTGCAGATAGTTCGTCCCAAGTTCAACAGTGACTGGCCTTTCCGTGCTCGCCCTGAATGTAATACAAGGCACCTGCAGAAAAGTTGTTTCTTCCTGAATACCACCTGAATCCGTGATAATTAACTCGGCATGCTGCATCAAATGCAGGAATTCAAGATATCCCTGTGGTTCAAGAAGTTGCACATTTTCCAGACTTTTCAGTCCGTCCAACAGACCGAAAACCTCCATATTCTTCAATGTTCGGGGATGAATCGGAAACAAAATTTTTCGTTTCTCCGAAGTATTTTTTACGATCTCCAGGATATTCCTTAGCCCGCTTTCCGTATCCACATTACTTGGCCGGTGCATGGTTACCAACACATATGGGTTACCTTCAGGATTGAGTTCGTGTACCAGATTTAATTTTGACGCTTTTTCGCGATAATAAATCAATGAATCGATCATAACGTTACCGACAAAATGCACTTTGCTGTCTGGAACTCCCTCATTTTTCAGGTTTACCAATCCAGCGTTTTCCGTTACAAACAGATCGTTAGAAATAGCATCCGTCATGATGCGGTTAATTTCTTCGGGCATATTCCGGTCATTGCTTCTCAGCCCGGCTTCCACGTGGGCAACGGGGATATGCTCTTTCACTGCCACCATGGCGCAGGCAATGGTAGAATTCACATCTCCTACAACCAGCACAACATCAGGCTTTTCCGCCAAAAGAATGGGTTCAAACTCCAGCATAATTTTGGCCGTCGTCACCGTATGCGACCCGCCGCCAATACCCAGGAAATAATCCGGTTTGGGCAATTCAAGCTGGTTGAAAAACACATCCGACATTTTAGCGTCGTAGTGCTGACCAGTATGTATAATCTTAGAAACGATATCCTTATCGCCAGCAAAAGCGCGATGCAAAGGCGCCACCTTCATGAAATTCGGACGCGCACCAACTATACTCAATATTTTCATATCCAACTTAAATTCAACTATATCCCAGTCAAAATATCTGTTTCAATCCCCCGTCGTCCCTTCTCCCTTTATCCCTTCGTCCCTTCTCCCTTTCACCCCTCCTTCATAACATACTTAAACGCCGCATCATACTCCTGCAACACCGTATGTATATTAACCTTCTCTTTTATGATCCTTAAAGAGTTTTCTCCAAACGTTTTCAACTTATCCTGATCAGAAAGAAGTCTCGCGACCGCATCGTTCAGACTTTGCTGCTCGCCATTTTTGAAATAATATCCGTTATAATCCTCTATAACGAGACGCTTTTCCGTTCCATCCGCCACGGAACATATAACAGGTTTAGCGAAACACATTGCATCGTTGATTGACAAGCCACCCATTCCCCCTAAGACATAAACAGACGACGCGTGCAGATACCTACCCAACGTCAGCGAGTCATATACCCCGCCGACAAAGTTTGTGGACGAAGCAATATCAAGCTCAACCGCGAGTTTTTTTAAGGACTCCTCTTCGGGCCCGAAACCGATTACAACCAGTTCAATCTGAGGGAATTTCGATTTTAGGTCTTTTACCGATCTGATCAGCATGTCAACTCTTTTCCATTTTACTAAGCGCCCTACATGGACAAGTCGGAAAGGGTTTTCCGGGAGAATTACCGGCTGTTTTAAAACCTCGGCATAGGTATTAAGCAAAATATCTGTATCGGGGGAATTGGCCGCCACAAATATCTTTTCCTGCGGAACGCCGTAGCTGCCGGTGATATTTCGTGCTTCGTCAAAATAGTTAATGTGCGCGTCAGCAAGCGGGAGATATAACCTCCTTAATATTGTAATGGCTCTAAAAAAAAGATATCCTTTCCAACTTTTTGCTCCACCCTCGCCCATATCTTCTGTGAGGTTTTGTCCGGAATAATAATATTCCCGGCTCTTTCCCCAATAGGATATATTAAAAGGAATATCGCGGCAAATAAGCTTTGCTCCGATATTTCTTAACTTCTTATAAAAAAACGGATTTAAAACGAGTTGCAAAAAATAAGGCCATGCAGACATCACTACGATATCGGGCTTAACCTTTTCCAACGTTGGAATTAAGTCTCTAAAAAAAGGTTTTCCATACCACGCCGAATATTCAGGAAGTTCAATTAGTTGAAATTTGACGGAAGATGTGTCCTCTTTCACACCTGAGCCCAATGCCTTGCTGGTGGCACTTGGTTTGATCAGAATAATTTCGGTTCCGGTTTCGGATACCATTTTATTCAGAATCAAAGTAAAATAATGCGGCAAACCCGCCATGACAAAACAAACACGCATGTGTCGTACCTACATTGGGAAAATGCAAAAGTACACAATCGCGCAGAATTCTCACGTAGAAAAAACTTTATAGCCGAGAGTCGACAGTTTCTTTGGGTAATGTGGATTTGATATCGAAAAGCACAGATTTCGTTTCCGTGAAATCCGAGAGGTTAAGTCCAACAAAATTTTCGTGCGCAACGGCAAGAACAACCGCTTCATATTTTCCGGAAATGGATTCAGCCAGAGTAATATTGTACTCCTCTTTCACCTCTTCTGAAGACGCCCAGGGGTCATATATCTCAACTTGCATCCCAAAATCTTTCAATTCTGAATATACATCCACCACACGTGTATTTCGGATATCCGGACAGTTTTCCTTAAAAGTGACACCAAGGATCAGCACACGGCTCCCTTCAATCTTGTGCCCTTTTTTGATCATCAGCTTCACCAGCTTGTTGGCCACAAAAACCCCCATCATGTCATTTACCCGCCTTCCGGATAAGATAACCTGAGGATAATAACCCAGAGATTCTGCCTTGTAGGCAAGGTAATATGGGTCTACGCCAATGCAGTGCCCGCCTACCAAGCCGGGTTTGTACTTCAGGAAATTCCATTTTGTTCCGGCTGCTTCCAGAACTTCGGTAGTATCGATTCCCATGCGGTCGAATATCAATGCCAGTTCGTTGACAAACGAAATATTGACATCACGCTGCGCATTTTCAATCGCTTTCGAGGCTTCCGCAACCTTAATGCTTGTTGCTTTATGAGTTCCTGCGGTAATGATTGACTTATAAAGGTCGTCGACAAAAGTGGCTATTTCTGGCGTTGACCCAGAAGTCACCTTTTTTATTTTGGTCAAAGTATTCACTTTATCGCCCGGATTGATACGTTCCGGGGAATATCCGCAGTAAAAATCGCTGTTGAATTTCAAGCCACTTTCTCTTTCCAAAACCGGCACACAATCCTCCTCCGTACAACCCGGGTAAACGGTTGATTCATAAACCACTATGTCGCCGGCTTTTAGAGCTTTCCCTACGGTCTGGCTGGCTTTTAAAAGTGGACCTAAATCCGGCTTTTTATATGAGTCAATGGGTGTTGGAACTGTAACGATGAACACGTTACAAGATTTCAGATCCTCTATTTCATATGAAAAACGAAGTGTGCTTGCGTCAGTCAAATGAGCAGAATCAACTTCTTGCGTTCGGTCATATCCCCTGCCCAGTTCACTAATACGTTCTTTATTGATATCAAATCCTAAAACGGGGTATTTATGGCTAAATTCCACCGCCAAAGGCAGGCCTACATATCCTAGACCAATCACTGCAATTTTTACTGAACCTATTTCTGGCATGAACAATGGATTTTGATTTCCGGGCTATAAAGCTAGAAATATTAATTATGATGAGAAAATCCTGCTGGAAAGATACTTGGTCCGAGATCCTGTATCGGGCCTTTCAGCAAAATAAAATTCGGTAATAGTAATATCTTTGACGCCTGTAATCAATTTGTAATTGTCAATCACGCATGTACTGGCTTCGTTATCTGCTTAAAGAACCCTATAATTCATTGAAAACCCCGGAAGACAGGGAGTTTATTAAGCTTTTGATGAAATATGGCGACAAACCAAGGTATACCAATACGCAAGTTCGTTTTGGTAAATATCAAATGGAAGTTCCCGACTGCATGTCGTTTCTGTATCAATACAAGGAAATATTTGCGGACGGCAGTTATAAATTCAGCAGCAAAACCGATGCGCCGGTAATAATAGACTGCGGGACTAATATCGGAATGAGCATCCTTTATTTTAAAAGCCTATTTCCAAATTCGAAAATCACGGCATTCGAGGCTTCGGCTAATATTGCAAAATTGCTCCACAAAAATCTCGAAAGAAACGCGATCCATGACGTGACGGTTATCGAGAAAGCAGTTTGGACTGATGATGAAGGTATATGGTTTTCAAACGAGTCGGCAGATTCTTCCTCTATGTATTTGGGTGGAAACAAAACGCTGGTTCCGTCCAAGCGTTTGGCCGATTTTCTGTCTACCCAAAGCCATATTGATTTCCTGAAAATTGATATAGAAGGCGCCGAAACGGAAGTTTTGAAAGACTGTCGCCATTTGCTCGGAAAGGTTCAGAACATTTTTGTGGAATTCCATTCTTATGTGGATCACCATCAAACGCTGGCGGATGTTATGAAAGTCCTGGAAGAAAATGGTTTCCGATATGTGATTGATACGATGCAACACCGCAAAAATCCTTTCATAAATCATTATTACCGGGATAACACGGTGATGGATCTGCAATTGAACATATTCGGATATCGTCCGCAAAAGTAGTTTTACGAACTGGAAAGCTATTTTTTCAAATATGGATTAGGAGGTAAATGGTGAATCAAAAAGCCGTTTTTATTCATTTCCTGCAAAACTTCTTGATCAGGTGTTTTCTTAAAAATAACCGCACAAAGCACCTGCGACGGCATCAGCGTCAATTTTTCGAGTGCATTATGGATCGCCAGTTTTCGCTTGATATTCCTGAAAGCAGCAGATGAATCATCGGCCTTTTCACTTCCGGCAGCTGGGTTATAGTAGTTATTGTTAATTCCTTTGAAAGCGATCATCGGCAAGCCAATTCCATTGGCAAGTTTGTCAATTTCTCTTTCCGAAAGTTTGAAAACATAGTTTCCCACCTCTTCAAATGAATATCTGTTTTTCCAGTATCGCTGCAACAATTTGGTATCAAATCGATCGAGAATATTGCGCATGGCCAATAGCAAGGGCATTCTGGCTATCGGGTCGTGAGGTTCGATGATGATTACCGCTTCCTTGGCCACTCTCAGCATTTCATATACTCCCAAATAAGGTCTTGGAAAATGATGATAGGCCTCTTTACAAAAAACGTAATCAAAGTGATTGTCATCAAATGTCAATTTCTCTACGTTCTCAACGCTGTATTTTTCTATCAGACGATGACTTGCAGACAGAGGCAAAAACGTTCCGGCGATGTCTGAGGCTGTTACATTCAGACCTTTTTCATAAAAGTAATTGGCATCAAAACCGTAGCCGTCACCAACCGTCAGCCATGATTTACCAGTATTTTGCGTAAATGGCAATGTCAGATCAAAAAGTCTTTTATGAAGCCAGTAATTAATGGTTTGATCCTGCTTATCTTTTTTCCATCGCTCAATGGCCTGTTCCTGCAATTCTAAAGACGAGTATCTCTTTTCAAACCACCCCGAATGCGCATCGTGACTCAAATCTTCAAAGGCCATATATAGGTTTTAGCGATTAGCTTTTAGGTGCGATTCGTCGCACGGTTAGTTTTCAAATTATTAACAAAGCTAGCCGAAACCAGACTTGCTCTTTACTGAACCGGAAATTGTTTTGGTAAAAAAACCACTTTGGACGATTAATTCAAACTAAATGACGCTGGCTTTGCTAATTTTGGCAGACTCAAAGTAAAGCGGCAATATAAATATGGTTTTGCATATCAGCACATTTCATCTGGAAGGAGGAGCCGGCGTTGCCGCGACACGGCTCAATCGAGCCCTTCAACACGCTGGTATTGAGTCAAAAATGCTTGTACATCGCAGCAAAACCGGGGAAGAAAATGTTTACCCGCTGGCGGCGACAACAGGGCAGCAAAAAGAGGCCTGGGCATATTTCATCGGAGAAAGACTTGCATATCTACCTTATGAAGCGGATAGTTCGGTCCGTTTCGCCTATTCGCCCGCTCAGGTCGGAGTGGATATCACACAACATCCGCTGGTTCAGGAGGCCGATATCATTCATCTCCATTGGATCAATTTTGGCCTTTTGTCTCTAAAATCGTTAAAAAAGCTTTTCGCATTAGGTAAGCCTATCGTCTGGACACTTCATGACATGTGGTCTTTTACGGGCGGCTGTCATTACAGCCGCGGCTGTGAGAAATACCTGACGCAGTGCCAATATTGCAAATACCTAAGTCGACCTGACGAATATGATATATCGTTTCAGCAATTTGAAACCAAAAGATCAATCTACCAGGATAGTAATATATCGTTCGTCTCTCCTAGTAAGTGGCTGAATGAGTTAGTAAAAAATGCGGTTTTGACTGGAAAGCATCGCGCACTGAATATCCCTAATTGTCTTGATACCGACGTTTTTACTCCTCATAACAAGACACATGTTCGCGAGCAATTCAACCTTCCGGTTGATAAAAAGCTAATCTTGTTTGCCGGTGCTAATACGCAGGATGTCCGCAAAGGCTTTACCTATTTTCAGGACGCGATGAATATGACAGATCAGGATTATGAGGTTTTGGTATTTGGGAAAGCAAATCCTGCTTCATTTGAAAATCTTAAAGCGAAGGTTCATTATCTGGGAACGATCTCAAATCAGCAAGATATGGTCAAGGCATATAACGCAGCCGATGTCATTGTCGTCCCGTCGTTGGAAGACAACCTGCCCAATACCATTATGGAAGCCATGGCTTGTGGAACTCCGGCGGTGGGTTTCAATACAGGTGGAATTGGCGATATGATCGATCACAAGCAAAATGGATATCTGGCAGATTTCAAATCAGCTGCTTCTCTTGCTGAAGGAATCAATTGGGTGATCAGAAATAACCAAAAAGGTGCTCTTACGGCCCTAGCGCGCGGGAAGGTTTTGCTCAATTATACAGAAGAAGTCGTTGCGAGAAAGTACAATAAACTTTATGAAAAACTGCTGACCCAATCTTAACGGAATGCCGCTGATCACGATCATTACAGTCACTTACAACGCCGAACAATTTCTGCCACGCACCTTGGAAAGCGTCAATCGCTGCTTGGCAGAAATTGAGGATAAAGGTGCAATTGAATATCTGATCATCGACGGGGCGTCAAAAGACAATACTCTGAAAATAGCAGAGCAATATGCTTCGATTATATCCAAAGTTGTTTCCGAACCTGATAGGGGGCTTTACGACGCCATGAACAAAGGTCAGCAACTGGCATCGGGTAGATATCTGTGGTTTTTGAATGCCGGCGATGAGATGTATAACCAATATACCTTAAGGCATCTTTTAAGGGCCTTGGAAGCCAACGCTGACATCTATTACAGTGATGCTATGTTTGTAAAAGAGGACGGCTCTGAAGTTGGTTTGCGAAGTATATTTACGCCTCACACCCTCCCTCGCTCACTCACCTGGAAAGATTTTGATTTGGGAATGAAGGTTTGTCATCAAGCTTTCATCGCTAAAGAAGAAGTGGCCAATTCATATATGGTCGACAATCTGAGCGCGGATATTGATTGGGAAATCAACTGCCTAAAAAAATCGGATCGTATCGAATATCTGGATTTCACGCTATGCAGATATTTACTTGGAGGACTTTCCGTCAAAAATCACCGAAAATCGTTGATCGACCGTTTCCTGGTTTTGAAAAAACATTTCGGATTAATACCTACCCTCGTTAACCATATTGTCATTTTGTGGCGCGGTTTCCTGTTCAAAAGGCAGCATGGGAAATATTGGTAGTTCTGACGCCTAAAAAGTGCTTCAACACCCGGAATACCCCAATTTGGCTGTTCGATCATAACCTTTTTTTTTCATTTTAAATTTTATCAAATTTCGAAAATAACCCATTTCGAACTTAGTAATTTTGCGCTGATATAATTTCTCCCTATTTTGTTCCGGTAACTCATCTAACAACAAAATATACTTATGGGAAGAAAACTTTTATTCACCTTTCTGAGCTTGTTTTGTATAGTTTTGACGACGTCTGGTCAGAGCGTACAAATCAGCGGCAAAGTACAAGCAAAAGATGACCAAACCCCATTGGCGGGAACCACGGTTCAACTTAAAGGCTCCTCTGTAGGAACACAAACGGACAATGAGGGGAAGTATATGATCCAGGTTCCCGGCCCAACTTCTGTGTTGATATTCAGCTTCATAGGCATGATATCAAAAGAGGTTACTGTTGGTAATCAAAGTGTGATCAATGTTGACCTGGTGTCGGATCTGAAAAATCTGGGCGAAGTTGTTGTGGTAGGATACGGAACGCAAATTAAGAAAGATCTTACTGGCGCGATATCAACTCTGAAAGCAAAAGATATTGAAAATCTTCCGCTTCCCACCGTTGAGTCGGCACTTCAGGGAAGGGTATCCGGTGTATTCATTAATTCAGGATCGGGAAAATTGGGTCAGGGATTAAATATCCGCGTTCGGGGTATATCCTCTGTTTCCGCATCCAACCAGCCTTTGTTTGTAATTGACGGTCAACCGGTTATCTCTCAGTCATTAGGCACCGCGGGAGAACCGGACAACCCCCTTGCGTCAATCGCCCCAGATGATATCAAATCAATGGAGGTGCTGAAAGACGCATCGGCTTCGGCAATTTATGGCGCGAGAGCAGCCAATGGTGTAATCCTGATAACTACAAAGTCGGGAACGGCAGGAAAGACGAAAATCAATTTCGGATATTTCACGGGTGTCTCCCAACCAACAAGAAAAAGGAAGTGGCTGAATAGTCAGGAGTATATCCAGCTTTTTTCGGATGCAGCCAACAACTCATCTTACAATGGCTCTGAATGGACAAATCCGGAAGAAGCCTGGCAAAGCTACGGCGGTGGTACCGACGACTGGGCCACACCAGCTAATTCCGACTGGGCGAATGAGGCTTTCCAAAAAGGAAGTGTCTCTCAATACAGCTTTTCTCTTGACGGAGGAGACGCAAAAACAAAATTCTTCGTATCGGCAAGTTACAATGATCAAAAAGGGATTTTGCTGGCTAACCGCCTCACAAGAGCAAATGGCAGGGTAAATATTGATCATCAGGTGAATGATAAATTCAAGGTAGGTGTCAACCTGATGTTGAACAGAACGGAGAACTACCGGGTAGCTTCGGATAATGCGTTTACCAATCCGGTGCAGCTCAACGCCATCCCTCCTATTCAGCCTATTAAAAATCCGGACGGAACTTATAATCGTAACACATTATATACCAATGTATTGAATGATATTGCAAATTCTAAAAATAATGCACTATCCTTCCGCTCAATTAGTAATGCATTTGCACAATATAACTTTACGCCCAACTTGTTTGTGCGTTCAGAAGTAGGGTTCGATATCATTCAATATGAAGAAGATCAATACGATGGCCGGGAAACACTGGACGGACAACCGGGAGGAAGAGGATTTAATTCGCAAAAGAGGGTCTTAACCTACAACACCAACAATATTGTCAATTGGACCCCAACGATCGGCGACCGCCAGTCTCTCGAATTATTAGCCGGCCTCTCTCTTCAAAAGAGCTCTTCAAGCAGTAATTTTGTAGAAGGCAAAAGTTTCCCGAACGATAAGTTCAAGAAAATTGCCAGTGCTGCCATCATCTCTGACGGAAATTCGGAAGGTACAGGATTTAGCTTTCTTTCCTACTTTGCCCGAGCCAATTATAAATTACTGAATAAATATCTCCTGGGTGCTTCTTTCCGCGTGGACGGTTCTTCCCGTTTCGGAAAAGACAATCGATATGGTGCATTCCCGGCGGTCTCTGCAGGCTGGGTTATATCAGAAGAGGGTTTCCTGAAAGAAAACACAACATTAAGTTTCCTTAAATTAAGATCCAGCTATGGAACTACCGGTAATGCCGAAATTGGAAACTTTGCATACCAGACCCTTTACAGTGCAAATCCATATGCCTCAGAATCAGGTATTATCCCGGATCAAGTGGGCGTGAACGATTTAAAATGGGAAAAAACAAATCAGTTCGATGTCGGTCTGGACTTTGGTTTTTTCAATGATCGGATTTCTGGAGAAATTGATTATTTCAATAAAAAGACTTCAGATCTATTGCTGAACTTCCCCCTACCTGCGACAAATGGATTTGTCGATATTACGAGAAATGTGGGCAATCTTGAAAATCACGGTTGGGAATTTACACTTAACACTCAGAATTTCATTGGTAGTTTCCGGTGGTCAACCTCGTTTAACCTCTCTACATATCGAAACAAAATTACAAATCTGAACGGATCAACTATCAACGGAGGTAGCAGACAGATTGGGCGTATTTCTGAAGGTGAACCATATGGGTATTTCTATGGCCCTAAATATGCCGGTGTCAACCCTGACAACGGAAATGCACAATACGTCAACACCGACGGGCAAGTAGTGGATCAGGACGATTTTGACGGATATGAGCAGAAGATCGGAAATCCGAATCCTAACTTTTATGGCGGTATTGGAAACCACTTTTCATATAAGGGATTTGACCTCGACGTTCAAACTCAATTTGTACAGGGAAATGACTTGTATAACATAGCCGGTTTCTACCAATCCGTCAACGGTGACTATTATGACAATCAGTCGCAAGACCAAATGGCATATTGGAAAAAACCAGGCGATATCACAGATATCCCTCAACCACGCTTATTAGATGGAAATGGTTCTATTAAATCATCGCGTTGGGTACAGGATGGATCTTATTTCCGGGTGAAAAGCGTGACTTTCAGCTATACTGTACCTAAGGCGGTATCACGTAAATTCAAAGTTGAGAATTTTAAGATTTTCGCGGCAGCACAAAATCTTTTTACGTTCACAAAATACGAGGGATATGATCCGGAAGTGAACGCATCTTACACAGGTAGTGTGAATCTGGGGCACGATTTCTATACACCTCCTCAGGCTAAAACAATTACCATCGGTGTTAATCTAGGACTTTAATCTTGAAAAAAATGAGACTTAATATAATATGGAAATCAACGCTCGCCTTCATTCTGGCATTTGGTATCACCAGCTGTGATAAACAGTTGGATATTGATCCAACACAAGCTGTTGACGGAGCTACCGCTCTAGAAACAGATGGAGATTTTAATAGTGCGGTGGTCGGAGCATATAGTTTACTGGCAGACGGCAATCTTTACGGAACGAACCTTAATATGTTCGCAGAGCTTCAAGCCTTTGAGGGATATTGTGTATGGGGTGGAACATTTCAAAGCTATCGTCAAATCGCCACCAAGGCTATAACTATTTCGAACACTGATGTCGCCGATACTTGGGTAACAGCTTATCAGACAATTAATATAGCAAACCTTTTAATCGACAACAGTTCAAAAATTGAAGATGCCGACTTAAAAACAGAGATTGAGGGACAAGCAGCCTTCATCAGAGGTATTTTATATTTCGAATTAGCCCGTCTTTACGGATCTCCATATGAGTCGGGCACGACTAATTCGCAAGCGGGCGTACCTATCCTGCTTAAAGGAGTCGACAATTCGGACGATGCGTATGCGGTCAGCAGTCGTAAGAGTGTGGAAGAAGTTTACGCACAAGCATTGACAGACCTGACTGATGCTTCCGAAAAGCTTTCGGAGGAGCGCGATGACCACAAGGCTACCAAATATACTGCCATGGCTTTTTTGTCCAGAGTATATCTCCAAATGGGCAACTATGCAAAAGCGCTTGAAATGGCGAATACAGTAATTGAAGAATCAGGTAAGACATTGAATACTTCGGTGACGGCGGCCTTCGCTAACAAAAACACCAACGAAACGCTCTTCGAAATTCAGGCAAACGATCAAAATAACGCCGGAACGACAAATGACGGGCTCACCACATTCTATTCCGGTCAAACTGACGGGACAGGAAGGGCTGATTTATATATCAACGCTGCTTTTCCGGATGAATACGAAGCGGCAGATAGCAGAAAGACCAATTTGATCTATGTCGGTCGCAGAAGTCGGAATTATACAGGAAAATGGAAAGCTTTCGGACAGAATATTCCAGTAATACGACTAGCCGAATTGTATCTCGTCAGAGCGGAATGCAACGGCAGACTAAATTCGAAAGTAGGTGACACGCCGTTGAATGATGTAAATCTGATCAGATCAAGAGCCGGGGCAAGTTTGCTAAAAACGGCGACAGTAGATAATATTCTGGAAGAAAGAGTTTTAGAACTTTGCTTCGAGGGACTCAGAATACACGATTTCAAAAGAACCCAGAGAAGTACCGGAGACTTCCCTTTTGATGCTAATGAACTTGTATTTCCAATACCGGAACGCGAAATGAAGGCTAATTCAGAGCTGGTTCAAAATGATGGATATTAATTCTCCATTCCTACCAACAAAAAAGCACCGCTTGATGGCGGTGTTTTTTTGTTAAATTTTTATCTTAAATCATTGGACACAAAATCGCCTTATTTCCAACTATTTACCCTCACTGATCGGCACTGGATGTATTTATAAAATCTCCAATGTAATTCAATATCCCTGCCATATCATCAGGATGGAACCAATTGAAATCCGCCTGGTGCCGAAACCAAGTCAACTGCCTTTTTGCATATCTCCTGGAATTTTGCTTTAATAGCCTGATCATTTCCTTTTCCCCATATTCTCCGTCAAAAAATCCGTATACCTCTTTGTAGCCCACCGTTTGCAAGGCGTGATGATTTCTAAAAGCGATCAAGTCCCTGGCTTCCTCAACAAGGCCTTCTTCCAACATTTGGTCCATTCGCAGATCAATCCGATCATAAAGCTCCTGCCTATCCCTATCTAGCCCGATCAGAATTTGATTGAAGGGTCGCGCCTTCACTTTTTTGTTTTGATATTGCGATATGGGTACACCACTGCTTTGATAGACTTCCAGTGCTCTGACCACTCGCTGGGGATTGTTAATCTCCGTGGAGGCCGCAAAATCGGGGTCAATCTCCTGGACTTCCTTTTGCAAAACGGCTAGCCCTTCACCATTCAAACGCGCAGTGAGAGCTTCGCGGACTCCGGGAAGTGGTGACGGAAGTTCATCCAAACCGTCAATAACTGCCTTAACATAAAAACCCGATCCGCCCGTCATGATTACTGTATCATTTTGTTTAAACAGCTCGATCAATAATTTTAACACATCTCTTTCAAAATCACCCGCACTATATGTTTCGGATATCGAATGAGAATTTACAAAATGATGCGGCACGCTCGCAAGATCCCCAGATGTTGGTTTCGCAGTTCCGATATTCAATTCCTTAAAAAACTGTCGAGAATCGGCGGATATAATTTCAGTCTTCAGCTTCTCAGCAATTTTTATGGATAGCTCCGTTTTCCCGACCGCAGTCGGACCGGCAATAGTGATCAGGAATTTTTCAGCGGAGTTTGGCATTCTGGGCTTTTTATCTCAAATTTAATTTGCACAAAAATATACACCATGAATTTCAGCACACTAATTTTTTTCATTATTTCACTCTTTCTGGGTGCGGGTTTGGGCGTGCTGGTATACAATTGGGTCTCAAAGAACAAATCCGGAAAAGAAATCACTAAAGCTGAGTCCACGGTACTACTCGAAAGCATCGAAAAAGTGTTCAAAGTTGTGATGGCCGAAGGATATTTCACGGAAATCTACAATTACGAAAACGACAAAAATTTCTGGAACTTGATCAATGACAAGAAAAAAGCATTGATTATCGCTAAGGCCAAAGTACTGGTCGGCTATGACTTCGCAAAAATGAGATTCCATTTCTCAGACACTGACAGAAAAATGATCATAGATTATTTCCCCGAGCCTGAAATTCTCTCAATGGATACGGATTATAAATTTTATGATATAGAGCAAGGCTGGTTGAACAGATTTCAAACAGATGACTATACCTCTCTTCTAAACGAAGCCAAACAGACCATGAACGACAAAGCCCTTAACAGCGATTTACCAAGAATTGCGACTAATCAGGTTCAGTTGATGATGTTCCAACTAGCCGCCACCATGAACTGGAAAATTGATATGCAATTGCCCGAGGCTAACAAACAAAGTCTGGAAGAACATAATAAGTACTTCCCGACAAACGCAAGTATACTCTCGCTTGGCAAAGAGTAACATTAAAAAATTGCAAATATTTGTCAGCAAATCTCCGATAGTTTGCGTAGTTATATTAAATTACAAATATCTTACTACATTTTATATTTCTAAACTTTACTGTTATGCTCAGAAAATTATCAATGATGTTGATTGTTGGCATGTTTGTAGTATTCGTTGGCTGCAAAGGCGACCAGGGTGATGTTGGACCAGCAGGGCCGAAAGGTGATACCGGAGCAGCCGGTGCCAATGGTACAAACGGAACAAATGGAGTTGACGGGGTTGATGGCTCGGTCCCACTACTTTTATCTTCAGGAGCGACCTCAACTGATTCCACCGGCGGCTTCACCACTGGATTATCAGGACTTAATGCTGACGCAATCGCGACTTTGGAAAAAACTGCAGTTTTGGTATACGTCAAAGTTCAGGGTGTTTATTGGCCTTTGCCTGGAATCGTTTCTTTCGGAGGTGGAGCGCTTAGCCAATTTACATTTGTTCATGGCATTCAGGATGATGTATTTTTTGTATCAATCATTCCGACAAACTGGTCAGAAGATGTGGATGATGCCCCTGAGAGAGACTTCGAAGATGTACGTGTAGTCTTGTTACCAGGTGAGGAAATAAGCGACGGCAGAAAGAATCTTGACGTTGACTTCAAAAAATACGAAGACGTTGTTGCTAAATTTGGTTTGAGCGAAAGCAAAGTGATACAGCTTAAAAATATTTCCTTGAAGAAAAAATAATCTTTTCAAGAACAATCGAATAAAGCAGATTGATATTGATCAGTCTGCTTTTTTTGTGGCCAATAGGGGATGAAATCCACAGTTGCAGCCCGTATACATCCTTCAATACCACAACATCACCAACTTCTAAAAAGACACTTCTAAAGCATAAAAAAACGGATCCAATGCTGGACCCGTTTTATAATATTCAAATCTTAATTTCTTAGTATTCCCAAAGTCCACTTTCAAGTTCCATTAATTCTTGTTCGTAGTTGAGAGACTTCATCAATGCTTCTTTTTCGCCCCCGTAGATATCCAAGAAAGCTTTATCGCTTGCATTGCTATACTTTACAATACGTCCGTAAAATAGTCTTAAATCAAATGCATCAGCCAAGTTCTTGTTCTGCGCGGTATTATGGGTGTTATACCAAATATATTTCTTAGGATCGCTCCGGAATAATCTGTCAACATCTTTGTATCTGAACGATGCTACCGGCAATTCCAATCCTGTCGCAGTTTGGTCGGACGGTAGAATAATACTGATCGTTTGGATATCATTATAAAGTCTTGATCTCTTCTTATCAAAAGTCCAATCCTCTTTAATCTCTAAAACCGAAAGCTGATTTGGGAAATATTCCTCCTCAGTTGCCAATTCAGTTTGAAAAGCTGCTTCAACCTTTGCTGGCTCTTCTACTACTGGTGGCTCTTCTTTCGCTACCGCAGTTTTACCTTTCTTGCCAGATTTCTTTTTTGGAGCCCCCCAGCCGTCATCCTCTAACGCGGGCTCTTTCTTAGCATCCTTTTTTGTACTTCCCCAACCATCATCTTCCTTGGCGGTATTGTTAGCCTGCTTACTGGGGTCCGTTTTTGTTTTTTTGTCATCCCAACCATCTACAGCCATAGGAGCACCGAAACCAGCATTCTTCTCTTCTTCCGAAAGTCCAGCAGTTTGATTCGGGATCAATATTCTTTTATGCAATTCCTCTTTCGTTAAAGGCGTTGCGCAGGAATCATTCGTATATGCCTCTATCAATCCTGCCTTTGCCGCCTCTAGCAAATAACGGGTAATCTCGTTATTTTTAGAGAACATTGAAAGATTCTGCTTTTCGCTAAGATCCACCCTTCTCCACAATGTCCGTTTCATCATAATATCACCATCGGCTATGGGACGCGCCGAATATTGATTCACTGTTGAGTCGACTCTCTCTTGTGCGTGAGCAGCAGCGGCTCCAAGGGAGATCGCTAATAACGACCATGCGATTGATTTACAATTCATTCTTCTCATATCCTGCATATAGTTTATTGCCTAAGCAACGACTAAAAAAAGTTTTTAGTACAAAGTAACCTGACGAACTTGGGTTCCCATTTCAACATCACTGACTGCTCCCTTAAAGTTCTGTCTTTCAACTTTAATAATAGTAATTACATAACGGTCATTAGGCTGCGCCTGTTGTGCCAAAGACGAAATAGAACCTCCCCCGCTATTCAAGGTAACGCCCGCAATTCTTCTGTTCCCTCTTGCCAAAGAAACCTCGATCTGCGACACGCGGAAACGAGCGTCAGCAGGAGAGAAATTTTTAAAACTTTCATCCGGAACAGCAAGAACTTGAACGCTTCTCGCACCGCTAGCAGGCACACCTTTACGCTCGTCATATGGCGCACCGTTTACTCTCACTTCAAGTGAAGGTTTCGGAACACGATTTACGCGAAACGGTTCACTACCTAATACACTTCCAGCGTTACTTACTGTGATATTGAGTTGAGCCTTATTTGGCACGATTGTGAACTTGCCCTTAGCCGCCTCATTAATAATCTCTCCACCATCAGTTGAAAAGCTCGGTGCCCATAAAGCCCCAAGTGCCGGGCTTTGTATGCTCAATTTGTTAGCGCAACCAAGGTATAAAGGTGGCAATGTTCCTGTTTCAATTTGGTAAGAAGGTTTCACAACAAAATACTCCTCGGTCATTGAGTATGTGGTATCTCTTCCAGACGGAGTCGGAATTGTGATAAGGCCTTTCAATTCTCTTTTAGCAATGCCCTCCGCATTATATCCACCACCCTGAGCTGTAAATTCGATCAAACCAACCCCATTTTCAACTTTAACCGGTGAGCCGTTCAGGCTCATCCGAGGAGTGATACCGGATGCCGAAGCAGCAATGAACATCTGCCCTTTAAATTTGGTACCTGCAACAACAGTTTTTGCATCAGCACTAACCATTGCCAGAATTCTGTCGAATTTAATATCTGCTGCACCAACTTTACTTGCCAAGTAAGTCAAAACTTCCCCTTCCATTCTACGAATATCGGTTTGTTTCTGACTTAATACTGCCAAAGCAGCTGCAACAGGAGTTTGACCAAAGTTTAAATCAGCAAAATCCTTGCTTCTTTGGTCTTTATTATTTTTTGCAATCGGATCCTCTTTTCCATCTAATGCAATATTTGCAAATTTCGTCGGCGAATATCCGTTCAATTTGGCTACGTACTGATTCAGATCTTGTTTTAGCTGAAAAGCTTTCCCTCTTTTCCCCACACCAATCATCAACTCACCGACCTTAGCTTCTTCCTGTGGATTTTTGATCGAACCTTCCTCATTCAAACCACCTCCAGCTGCAACCACTTCCTGTTTTAAAGCATTCAACTGGTTAACGATTGCCGCTGAAATCTGACGAACTTCATCCGCCTGTTTCATCACTGCAACGTCTGCAGCTCTGTTGCCTGATTTATCAACCGCCGCTTTTATTTTTAGTACTGTTTCCTGGTTTGTTTTATTTACTGCATTTGAAGACAGTTCCAGAGAATTATTCAAGAGAATGAATTTTTCAATGATGGCTGAACTTACCTGTAATGCAAGCATCGCAGTCAGTACCAGATACATCATTCCAATCATCTTCTGACGGGGTGTTTCTTTTCCACCTGCCATATTGTTCAGTAATCAGTTATCAGTGATTAAATAGTTTAGTGAAACAAACATTTATAAAGAGGATCTTAAAAGACTAATTATATGTGCTTGTTAGGGTTAATGAGATCAGCCGTTGCCACGCATCGCCGTCAGCATATTACCATATATTCCATTCAACGAAGAAATGTTGGTAGTCAGCTTGGACATCTCATTTTTAAATATCTGCGATTCCTTAGTAGCATCCGCCATATTTTCCATGGCAGCTGTAAGGTTACCATAGAACGCGTTCATCGCTTTAAGGTGTTTCGTAGTGTCCTGCAATTCCAGTTCGTATACTGCATTCAATGCGCCCATGTTCTTGGTGATTTCCTGGAATTTCTCACGATAGCTTTGAGCATCCTGAGTTGCGTCCGCCATCGAAGTCATCGCGTTGATCGCAACTCCATATGACTTATTCATATCTGAAATTGCAACAGAAGCAGTCTTCACATTTTTCGCGTAGTCGTTTGTTGCAACAGTCGCGTCGGTCAGGTCGGTGATTTTACCAACTGTTTCCGAAAGATTTTTAAAACCTTTCCCAAGACTATCAAATATTTCGGGAGATATCTTCGCATTATCCAGCATACCATCCAATTTCGCAGTAATTCCGCTGCTTGATGTAGCACCTCTTGTAATGGCCGGGCCGCTGTAATCATCAGCAAGTTCAGGGTATACTCTGGTCCAATCCGGATCCTGCCCTGAATTCTGAGTTAATGTCTGTAATGCATATAATAAAAATATGAGAACCTCTGTACCCAAACCTGCTGTAAGAAGCGGGCCACCAAACTCCCAATGTTGAATTTTAGCCAATGCTCCTAAAATAACAACAGCAGCACCAGCACTATATATTGTAGGTACCAGTTTATCCCAAAAAAAACTAGGTCCGCTATTCTTAGCCATACGAATTAAAATCGGTTACAGTGAATGAAAAAAATATTAGAAAATTAAGTTACGAGGTAAGTTTCATAGAAAAGAAGCAGAGTATTTGAAATACACTGCCTCCCTGAAAATTTAATTGTTAGCGACGACGTGCACGAGCTCCCCCTCTGTCATTTACATTGTCCATTACGCAGCGGAAACCTATGAAAGCTCTTGTTTCCGTTTCGTATTCAAAAGTACGTGTACCGGTCTGAAGATAGTAAGCAATATCTTTCCATGAACCGCCTTTCACAACCTTACGAGGTTCGTCAGGATTATCATATTTTGGGTTCATGTCCCATACGATGGCCGAAGCATTATCTGTATACGCATCCAATGTCCACTCGGCTACGTTTCCAGCCATATTATATAATCCGAAGTCATTTGGATTGTATGCGTTCGCGGGACCGGTGTATGGATATCCATCGGCATCGTAATTTCCTCTTTGAGGCTTGAAATTGGCAAGGAAGCAACCTTTTGCATTCATTGTATATGGATTACCCCATGGATACTTAGCCACTGCCCGACCCCCTCTCGCTGCCCATTCCCATTCAGCCTCACTTGGCAAACGGAATCCTGTAGAAGCAAACTTGCCTTCCTGAGCCTGAAACTCATGCAGCAAATTGGTACGCCACTTTGAAAAATATTGAGCGCCTAACCAACTTACACCCACAACAGGATAAGTATCGAAACCAGGGTGTTGATAATAATATTCCTGAAAAGGATCTCCATTAGAATATGCAAAATCCTTTTTCCAAACGGTAGTATCGGGATAATATTTTTTCATTATCTCCTCTTCTCCAATGACGGAAATAGAGTCAACAAGTAACGCGTTTACAAACTGACGATACTCATTATTGGTAATTTCAGTATCGTCCATGAAGAAAGAACTGATCGTTACCCTTCGGTTCATATTGTTCATTGAAGAAGCAATATCCTCGTCAGCCTGGCCCATTATAAAAGATCCTGAAGGTATTACTACCATTCCGGCCGGAGTTGTTTGCTTGAAACCTTTTCTTTCAGTGGCGGTAATCTCACCATTACTGATACCGCTTTCTTCCTTACCTCCCCCACCAAACTTACTCTTGATAAAGCCACAACTTTGCATAAACAAAAGTGCAGATACCAAAAGCAGGCTTTTAACTCCGTTCCGATAGAATACGTTCACATTCATAATGGTTTTGATATTTGGATTATATTGTCTGCCTAAAAACGTCGACAAGTGTTTATATAGTATACTGGTAAAAAAAACAAAAGTAACAATTCAAAAGGATGATTTTATAGGTCTCAGCAGCACTAATTGCTTGTAAAACACACCATTTTGAACTCTGAGCAGATAACGTAAGTTTTTCAAAATTCGTATGCTCGTGTAAAATTATACAAATATAAATTAAAGTTTGCCAATCTTATAAATGTCTGCTCACCGGTAAATACAAAAAAGGGTACGCCTCTATTCAAAAAATGAAATATTAGATTATTTTAATGCAAAATATTCACTTTTCTCTACCAGTTACAACCTCTCTCAGAAACGGAAACGAGGTGTCCTGATAATCGTCTTCTTGCCTGTTTTGGATGGCAATGCATAGGATAAAAGCACCTCAAAAGACGATGGCGCTTTGGTCTTATTTTGGCCGATTACCATATCATACGCTCCGGATAACCTTAAAGATTGGTCAGACAACAAATAAATTCCACCCATTACGATAAAATAGGTATCCTGTTGTCGGTAAGTTCCACCAATCCAATAACGTTTGTTGTAAGTAACGGTTGCACCGCCTTCGACAGACACAGTTGATATATCCGATTTAACCAACACAATAGGCTGTATATCAAGTAAATACCCAAGTTCTACATTAAAGCCGGCGTTTAAATAAGCAGTTCGTGGCAGTGGATTTGTTCCTGTTTCGCTTCCAAGCTGGTATTTCGGTTTTAACAAGTGGTTCATCGACAACCCTACATAAAACGCGTCCGCCTCATATCTTACTCCAGCAGCAAAATCCGGATTGATTTCTGAAATAACACCGGTTTGAATTAAGGGATCTCCCGGATCGCGGGCTCTTAGTTGACCATAGTCGATCGATTGACGAAAGATTCCTGCGCTTGCTCCTACTTGCAGCTTACCGGTTCCTAATGGGATATAATATGCAGCAGACAGTTTGAAATCCTGATCGGTCCGGGGTCCGCTTTTATCGTTCACGGCATAAAACCCAAGACCAAAATTCTTAAATGGCATACTCACAGAGAACAGCTGAGTTGACAAGCCACCACCCTCGTCGGCAGGATTGCTAGCCTGATATCCGGCATATTGACTTCTATGAATGAGGGAAAATCGGGTGACACCATCCGCTCCAGCGGCTGCGGGATTCAAATAAAGCTGATTAAGCTGGAACTGACTAAATTGTGGATCCTTCTGGCTAAATGCAGTCGTCGAGATCAATAAAAACACCACGACCAAGCTGCGCCACTGTATATTCTGAACCGTAAAAGTAAGGGTCATACCATGCTGGATTTTAAATACCGTATTAAGCGGTCACATTCTATTCAATAACGCATATTGGTCAAAAAAATTGATATATAATAAAAAAAGGCCGGGAAAAAATCCCGGCCTTTCTCTGAATATATATTTTTAAGGATTGTTCACCTTTTTAATGTACAATTCCAGCGCGCCGGTCATGGACGGAGCGTTAGGCAATGGTGCCTGAATATCAACTATTAACCCCGCAGCCTCCACTGCTTTTGCGGTTGTTGGTCCAAATGCGGCCAGCCTTGTAGAATTTTGCTGAAAATCCGGAAAATTGTCATAAAGAGATTTTATCCCAGACGGACTGAAAAAAGCGATGATATCATAGAATACATCTTCCAAATCTGAAAGATCAGCCGAAACGGTTTGATACATCGTAGCTTCTGTAAAATGAAATTCCTCTATATCAGCAAACTCCGGAATATCGTTTTTACGTACGTCGGAACAAGGGTATAAAAACTTCTCTTTTTTGTGCTTACGCATAAGCTCGATCAATTCCGCAGCAGTTTTAGTACCTGTGAAAATCTTTCGTTTACGTATCACTATGTATTTCTGAAGGTAGTTGGCTGTTTGCTCAGAAATACAGAAGTATTTCATCGTTGCAGGAACTTCCACCCTTCCTTCATTACAAATTCTGAAAAAATGGTCGATCGCATTTCTGCTGGTGAAAATTACCGCAGTATGATCCAAAATATTCACCTTTTGCTTACGAAACTCCTTGTAAGGTACTCCGTCAATCTGAATAAATGGGCGAAAATCGACTTTGATGTTGTATTTTCTTGCTAATTCGAAATAAGGGGAGTTTTCGTCTGCCGGTTTAGACTGGCTAACTAAAAGACTCGTTACCTTCTTCAATCTATCCTCGCCAAGTTTGATAGTCTCACTCATGAAATACTCTTATTAGTTAAAAGCCCGGACCCTTAAAACTGTCATTTTATAACGCAAATTTCACGCCAATTATAAGGGGAATTACTTCGATGACGCAAAGGTACGAAAATAAATACAGATTAATAATCGTACCAGAGGGCTTTACAACAACATAAAGTGCGATAAACCGGATCGAGTAAAAAATCAAAAAAGGCAAAAGTACGTATGGTCTCCATAATTCCGTCCAGCGCGAATGATTGAACGTTATTACAAAAACAAGAACAAAAAGAAGTGCATGAAACAAATAAGAAGATTGCACTATTTTGAGGAATACTACATCAACGATTTTATCCAGGTTCAGTACGTTCCCTACCAGAGCCATTAATATGTACTTACTATATATAAATAAAAAAAACAGGACGGACAGCAGGAAAAAATCCTGCAGGAAATGCAGTGTGTTATTTTCCTCAGAAAAAATTGAATTAATAGAGAACAGATTTATCTTTTCCGTTCGGAGGAACACCAGCACACCGCTCATTAGCATTGCGGATGCTACTACGATAAAAACAACTGTTGCACTATATGGCTTGTTGACTTTCGAGAGTTGGTCCCGCGGTTCGTTATTAAAAAATTCCATTGGGTTAACAAACCTGATAAACGACAGCGGATCAGCATTATAAACCCAGGAGGACACAATCAATATCAGTAGAGCTGACAAAATGATCAGATTTCCGAAAGACGAAAAAATGATCGGCTTGATATTGATCAGACCGGAACTCCCAGTCGCCGCCAGTTCTCCTGCGTTGCTGGCCGCTTTGTTACATATAAGAAGTGTTTTATCCTTAATACCGGGATTCCCGTAAACTGTGAGAAGAATATCCCCTTTACGATAAATTTTGAAGAGGCTATCAACTGAAAGTTCCACCCACTTTTCACTTGACAATTTTTGTTGGAGCGTTCCCTCTATAAAAAGGTAGCCCTCATTTCTGGTTTGCAGAAGAAGAAAATACTTTCGGTTCTTAAGCAGGTCAACATACACGCTGACCGACCTGCTTTCTTCATCAATACCCTGAGAGAAAGGAACATAGTTTTTATATTGACTATTATAAGTCAGCCAATCGTATTCAAAGTTGTAGACCGGAAACAAGTTACCTGGCGGCTGAATTTTTTCAGCGCATTGAGCATTTCTGCCAGAAAGTGCACAAAGCAGAAGCAAAACCCATATTAAAAACCTAGAACCTGACCGCATGATTGCAAAATAGGGCGGAGTTCCCCCTGCCCTATTTATATGTCTTTTCAAATAAACTGATTATCTTCTTCCAAGAGCAAGTAACATTGTCTCACCAATCAGGGCTGGAGACTCCGCAACAAATATACCTGACTCCTGCATAATTCTGATTTTCGCTTCCGCAGTATCATCTGCACCGCCAATAATCGCACCTGCGTGACCCATTCTTCTTCCCTTAGGAGCAGTTTTTCCTGCGATGAAACCTACAACCGGCTTTCTGTTGCCAGTCGACTTCACATAGTTTGCTGCCTCTGCTTCCATGCTACCACCAATTTCACCAATCATTACGATAGCCTCAGTCTCGTCATCGTTCATTAACAACTCAACAGCTTCCTTAGTAGTAGTTCCAATAATCGGATCTCCACCAATACCGATAGCGGTAGTTTGCCCCAATCCTGCACGGGTCAATTGATCCACCGCTTCGTAAGTAAGCGTACCAGACTTAGAAACAATACCCACGGTTCCTTTTTTGAATATAAAACCTGGCATGATACCTACCTTACATTCTTCTGCTGTAATAATACCAGGGCAGTTAGGACCGATAAGACGAGTGTTTTTACCTTTGATGTACTCCTTTGCATACAACATATCCTTCGTAGGGATACCTTCTGTTATCGCTACAATTACGCCGATACCTGCATCAGCAGCTTCCATTATCGCGTCAGCAGCGAACGCTGGTGGTACGAAAATAATTGCTACATCGGCTCCGGTAGAACGAACCGCTTGGTCAACTGTATTAAAAACCGGTCTGTCAAGATGAGAAAGGCCGCCTTTGCCCGGAGTTACACCTCCAACAACATTGGTGCCGTATTCAATCATTTGCTGAGCATGAAATGAACCTTCGGAACCCGTAAATCCTTGAACTATAATCTTAGAATTTTTATTAACTAAAACGCTCATGTTGGTAAATCAGTTTTTTTGGTAAAAGTAGGACGAAAAGCACGAAGTAGCAAAATGTAACCATAATTTGTAAATTGCTTTTTTGAGAACTTAGATCATAGACATTTTATGAATATCCTATCGAATCCATATTTTTTGTCAAATCTGATTTTAATTTCTACTACGATCTACATTTTTTTTAGATATTTCAGAAACCTTCCGCTTTATAATCGCATCCTGTGGGGAATATTTCTCCTCTGCATCTCTCTCAACTCGCTGGTACACCTGGCCACATATGCTGAACTCGATTTTTTCACAAGCGTTCAACGAATCACGCAATCCGCCGAAATGACGCTTGGGGCAACATGCCTGGTATCCGCATCATGGTCGCTCATTCGTAGAAGTGAGACAAACAGTATGCAATTGTCATCGACAATAAGTATTGGCCTGCTGCTTTTCTATTGTATCACCTGGTTCAAGGTAGAATATTTTGGCATGATTGTCCAATCATTATGTATTGTCATCACAATGGTAATTTCTTGTCTGGGACTTGGCGGCCGGCAAAAAAGCGCACTGTGGATCATTTTCTCGATGATGTTCCTGGCATTATCCAGCAAATCTGCAAGACTGAACCTGCCCCTCCCACCGGTAGATGTTTACCATTATATGATCGCCCTCGCGGTAATTTGTGCTGGAAAGGCTGTCAAGAATGAGTATGAACTGTTGTTTTGAAATATTGTTTCCAAACAATTGTTAACGAATTGTTTTTTTAATATACCATGTAGTAACTTGCACCAGTTAATTTCAAACAGATCAGTTTTTAAATCCTTTAAAATGAAAAGAATAACATCTGGAATGCTTTTCCTAGCTTCTGTAGTGGCATTTGGAGCTTCCGCTGTGGAACCTGCAAACGCAAAACCTGTGGTAAAAACTACCGAAACACGTGAAGTGAAGCAGGTAAAAACAATTGTCATTAAAGGCAGTGATGCTATGCAGTTTGACCTTAAAGAGATCAAAGTAAAAGCTGGCCAAAAAGTGAAGCTTACTTTGACTCACTCCGGTAAACTAGCTAAGGCTGCAATGGGTCATAACTGGGTACTTTTGAAGCCGGGAACTGATGTAGCTGCTTTTGGATCGAAAGCTGCTGCTGCTCGTGAAACTGATTATATCCCTAAGTCTGAGGAAGCTAACATTCTTGCTCACACAAAACTTGTAGGCGGTGGCGAAAGCGATACAATCGAGTTTACAGCTCCAAAAAAAGGAAAATATACATTCATTTGCAGCTTCCCAGGACACTATGCATTGATGAAAGGTGATTTCATCGTTGAATAAGATATTGTTAAAGTTGTAATGAAAATGAAAAAAGGTGGGTTAACCCACCTTTTTTCATTTTCACCGAGCCCAATAAACCATATCAGATCTCTGCAATACTTTTTTCAATCAGATCTATAATCTCCGGTCTGTTCCATTGCGAAGCACCTGTTTCTGACACCAATATCTTTCCTTTGTGAATAATATAGGTACGAGGTATCGCATTACCGTCCAGGGCAGGTGGATAGGCCTCTGCATATTGATAAAATGGCAGCTTATACCCTTTTCTAGCGATAAACGGATTAACGGTCTCGCTGTCTTCATCTGAAATGATATAGAAAGCTATTTTTTTGTTGTCTTTGTATTTATCATATAAATCCTGAATCCCAGGCATCTCCATATTGCACGGTCCACACCATGTTGCCCAAACATTTAAAAAAACTACTTTGTTTGGATCCATCACCACGCCATTGCCTTCTAAATCCTTCAATTGATCAAGATATACCGAGCCTTGATCCACAGGCATGGTTTCAGCCACTTCGCCCGGCCTGGCTACTTCATCTGACTTTCGAAAAAAAACAAAATAAACGGCTCCCACAGCCAGCAATATCAATCCTACCAAAAAAATCTTTTTGCCTGATTCCATATCTAATTGTTTACATCTTTAATGATCTGTAAATGTAAAGATATTCTGATAAACCAAAAGAGAACCGATGTTTTCAAAATTCGATGACTGTAATTTGATGCCCTCTTGGAATTTAAATACTTTTATACCCAATACTAAACTTATCAGATTTGAGGACCAGGTATACGTTCATGGAAGTTACAAGCCTACGCACATTAGCATTGTTTTTATTGTTTATTCTCTCTTTTCCCGCTTTCTCCCAACGATCTGCTGCTGAATATTTTGAAGAAGGAAATACCAAAGCCAGAACCGGTGACTTTGCCGGAGCGATGGAAGCTTTCTCAACCGTGATATCGATGAGTCCGACACACGCCCCTAGTTATTTTAACAGAGGGTTGGCAAAAGCAAGTCTGAAAGACCACCGTGGTGCGATCCTTGATTATGATAAAGCCATTGAACTGAATCCAAAAGAGGCAGTTTATTATCAAAGCCGGGGTGTAAGCAAAAGCATTCAGGAGGACTATCGTTCCGCATTGCAGGATTACTCGAAAGCGATTGAATTAAACCCTGACGAGCCAAAATCATATTACAACCGTGGCGTCAGCTATGCAAAGCTGCATAATCTGAGAATGGCGATGAACGATCTGGACAAAGCAATTTCCCTTGTTCCAGACGACATTTCTGCTCTTTATGCCCGCGGAAATTGTAAACAAGACCTGGCAGAGTATGCAGGAAGCCTTGCCGATTTCACGAGAGTGATTGAGTTGAGCCCCAAGCGAACTGGTGCATATGCCAGCCGAGGCCTGGCGAAGATTGAACTTGGGGACTATCAGGGAGCTGCCGCAGATTTCACAAGAGCATTGGAGCTTAATCCAAACGAAAGCGACTACTACAATAAGAGGGGTTTCGCAAAAAGTAAATTTGACGACTTCGAAGGAGCAATTATCGATTTTGACAAGACTATCCAAATGAGCCCGGAAAGCTATGAGGCTTTCTACGGCCGGGGATATGCTAAAAGTCGGTTGAATGATTTTAGGGGATCAGTTCAAGATTTCGATAAGGCGATCGAACTTAAAAATCCTTTTATTGGCACTTCAAAGAAAATCGAGTATACCGGTAAAATAACCAAAGATATATTGGATCAATTGCGATCTCAAATTCCGTTGAGTCCAAAATTAGATCAGTTGACCACCGAAAGAACGGAAGCATATTTTTACCGCGGAGTCAGCAAATCCAAAATGGGTGATTCAAAAGGAGCCATACAGGATCTGACGAGCGCGGTGGAGCTCACTCCTACCTACACATCTGCTTTTTTCGCCAGGGGGCTCACGAAATCTGCTGCCGGAGACCAGTTTGGAGCAGCCTTGGATATGTCGAGTGCTATTAAACTTCGATCCGATTTCGGAGAGGCATATTATATCAGAGGAATTATTAAGAACAGTTTGGGGCTAATCAACGACGGATGCCTTGACCTAAGTAAAGCAGGCGAGCTCGGGTATTCTCAGGCATACAAGGTTATTGGCACCTACTGCAACTAAAAAAAGCGAGGTCAATACCTTTCGGTATCGGCCTCGCTTTGAAATATTCCTTGAATACTATTACGCTTTTTTAAGCTTATCAGCTACTACGTCCCAGTTTACTACATCCCAGAATGCTTTGATATAGTCAGGACGTTTGTTTTGGTAATGCAGGTAATATGCATGTTCCCATACATCCAGACCCAGAATCGGCGTACCTTTTAAATCGCTGATATCCATCAAAGGATTATCCTGATTTGGCGTAGAACCAATTGCAAGTTTTCCATCTTTCGCAACCAGCCAAGCCCAGCCAGAGCCAAATCTTGTGGCGCCAGCTTTGCCGAATTCTTCTTTAAATTTATCGAATGAGCCAAATTGGGCGGTAATTGCATCAGCCACCGCACCTTTTGGTGTACCACCTTTGCCTGGACCCATCACTTCCCAAAAGAAGGTATGGTTCCAATGTCCACCACCATTATTTCTAATAGCAGCAGGGGCTTTGCTGATTGACTTTATGATATCATCAAGCGATTTTTTCTCAAATTCTGTTCCTTTTACAGCATCATTCAAATTCTTAACATAGGCTGCATGATGTTTACCATAGTGAATTTCCATGGTCAATTTATCGATACTCGGTTCCAAAGCACCAAAATCGTATGGCAAAGGAAGTTGTTTAAATGGGGCTGTTTCTACTAAAGTAGCCTCGCTGGCACCAGCAAAAGCCATATTACCCACAGTGACAATACCTAACGAAGTACCTGCCATTGTCCGTAAGAAATCCTTTCTATTCATTATTCAAAATGGTTAAAATTTAGAAAAACTAATCGTAAGCCACTCGGCTCACAATACTTCGTCCTAAGGTAATTTCGTCAGCGTATTCCAGGTCACCTCCAATAGGAACCCCTCTGGCTATAGTACTCACTTTTACGCCGGTTGGCTTAAGTCTTTTCTGTAAATAAAACGCCGTGGTATCGCCTTCCATTGTCGGGCTAAGCGCAAGAATCACTTCTTGAACTTTAATGTCAGCTGCGTCCGTAACGCGTACTAACAACGAGTCAATATTAAGATCTGCTGGGCCAATCCCTTCTAACGGAGACACTATCCCTCCCAAAACGTGGTACAAACCTCTGTATTGGCTCGTCGCCTCAATGGCCAAAACATCACGAGTATCTACCACCACACAAATGATAGAATGATCCCGCAAGGAATTAGCGCATATATTGCAAACGGCACTATCTGAAATATTATGACAATGACTACAATAAACCGATTTTGTCCTCATATCCAGCAATGCCTTCGATAAGGAAAAAGTCTGCGCTTCTTCTCTCTTCAGCAAATGTAGTGCCAGACGCAGGGCGGTTTTTTTTCCAATTCCCGGAAGACGGGATATTTCATTTACGGCATCCTCAATGAGATGTGAGGGATAATTCATGAAGAAGTTTTAGTAGGAAATGATGATCAATGTATTTCGGCAGAGATACCTCTCCGGCAAATCTCATTCCTCATAGGAAGCAAAATTTCAAATTCACCTTCTTTTACTGAACACTTACCTTTATAATGGATAATTATAGTGCATTGTTCGGCCTGCTCGCTGGTATGTTCACATACTTCAATGAGCGTATCAATGACCCAGTCAAACGTGTTGACGTCATCGTTATAGATAATAAGCTTCTTTACTTCCGTTTCAACGGTTTTTTCCAGAACTTCTTCGTCGACCTCTGTCAGGATTTGCATAACAACCAAATTTCTGTTTGATTAGCAAATCTAATCAAAATGATAGATTTTTGGAAGTTTTGTAGGCTTCTTTTACCTACCGCCTGTTTGTATTTAACTCAATTTTAATGAGCCCGTTAATAGCCTTATCCATCTTGATCGTATATTTCGCTTTACTGATCACAGTTTCTGTGTATACAGCGAAGGGCGCCGACACCAATACTTTTTTTACTGCTAACCGACAATCGCCCTGGTATTTGGTGGCATTCGGGATGATCGGCACTTCCTTGTCCGGAGTGACTTTTATTTCTATTCCCGGCTCAGTAGCCAATATTCAATTTTCCTATTTTCAGGTAGTACTGGGTTATATCCTGGGATATATTGTGATCGGAACCATGCTGATGCCACTATATTATCGTCTTAATCTGATTTCAATATATTCATATCTGGAGCAGCGGTTTGGATTTTGGTCTTATAAATCGGGATCAGGCGTATTTCTTCTTTCAAGAACGGTGGGGTCTGCGGTAAGATTATATGTTGCTGCTCAGGTATTACAATTGGCTGTTTTTGGTCCATTGGGAATACCATTCGAAGTTTCAGTGGCTATTACTATCTTCTTAATATGGGTATATACCTTTAAAGGAGGAGTAAAAACCATTATCATAACCGACACGCTTCAAACATTCTTCCTTGTCACCGCGGTAGTGTTAACGATTGTGATGGTCTCTCGCGAACTGAATCTTGACGGCCCGACCGCCATATGGAACGCAATCAGCAAAGGGGGACATTCGCAAATCTTCTTTTGGGATGTTAACGACCCAAAATACTTCTTTAAACAATTTTTCGCCGGTGCGTTTATAGCTGTCGTGATGACTGGCTTGGATCAGGATCTGATGCAAAAAAACCTGACATGCAAAAACATTGGCGAAGCGCAGAAGAATATGTTCTGGTTTACTTTCGTATTGGTCATTGTAAACTTTTTGTTCCTAAGCCTTGGCGCTCTGCTCTACGTATATGCAGGTACCGAAGGAATTCAGCCAACGCCAAAAACTGATGATTTCTATCCAATGCTTGCGCTCAACCATTTGGGAATAGTAGTAGGAATTACCTTTCTTTTAGGGATTACTGCAGCGACATATGCAAGTTCTGATTCTGCGTTGACAGCACTCACAACGGCATTCTGTATTGATTTCATGGATATCGAAAAGATGCCTGAGAATAAACGAAAAACGACCAAATTTTGGGTGCATATCGGTTTTTCCGTTGTTTTTTACATTGTGATCCTAATCTTCAACCAGCTGAATAGCAAGGAAGTAATCACAGCCGTTTTTGATCTTGCGGGGTATACTTATGGACCGTTACTCGGTTTGTTCTCGTTCGGTGCATTTTCCAAGAGGCCAGTCATCGACAAATGGGTTCCATTTGTATGTGTAGCTTCACCAATTCTGACTTATATTATCAACGAAAATTCAGCTCAATGGCTGGGAGGATATAAGCTTGGATTTGAACGGCTAATTATTAATGGGCTTATTACTTTTATCGGCCTTTGGTTGCTGAAAGGGAAGCATGAACCAAAAAGTATATAAAAAAATAATAAGCTTTTATATCTCAATTGAGCTCGCGACCCACGTTTTTTCTCAAAAATTACTTTGGCAACAGGTAACAATTGGAAACTATCTAAAAATACACATTTTCATCTATCGAAAACGTTTAGGTTACGGAAGTGTGACCTAACAGTATGAGGTTGCGTAATAAGCTAACACATCCAATTGTGCGGTAATGCCGACACCCTTGTATTCTAAAAAACATACACTTACTCTTAACACAATATTGAATTATGATGCAAGACATTTATAGCTCAAAGGATGGAGTTTATTATACTAATACTAGAAAAGATATCCTGTCCTTATTACCCTCGAATCCAAATCAACGGGTGTTGGAAATCGGAGCTGGTGGTGGAGATACGTTGCTGGCGATTAAAAAGTTGGGATTGGCCAGGGAGGTCTATGGTATTGAGCTTTTCGAGCTTAATGACACACAACAGAAGAATCCTGAAATTGACAAAATGATTATTGCTAATATAGAAAAAGATGAAATAGATTTTCCAGCCAATTTTTTCGATGTCATTATTTGCGGTGACGTCCTTGAACATCTTGTAGACCCTTGGGCAACATTAAAGAAAATTAATCTTTGGATGAAGCCAGGAGGCATTTTTATTTCAAGTATTCCTAATATACGTGAGCTATCAGCGTTCTCTAAAATCTATCTTCTTGGTGATTTCCAGTACAACCCAGCGGGTGGAATACTAGATAAAACCCACCTACGCTTTTTTTGCAAAAAAAATATTAGGCAATTGTTAGAATCAGGGGAATTTCAAATTGAAAATATGCAACCCTCATTTAACTTCATAGGTTTATTCGAAGGAGGTATCAATATTCGACGGCTTTGCAATTTGCTTACATTCGGTATTTTTTCACAATTTCTTGCACTTCAATATTTGTCTGTCGCTAAGAAAAAAATTAATCAAACGGCAACGAACTAAATATCATTCTGGCTAGTCAGAACAAAAACACAAGCGAGAGACCCTTCATGAAACAAAAAGAGTTAAATATTGTATTTCTTATGTGGGTTCCTTATGGTATAAGGTACCTGGAATCTTTTATAAAGTCCTACCTTTTGTTCCCTTCAAACGTCGATCATGACTTAGTAATATTATTTAACGGATATGAAAATGAAACAGAGACCAATGAGTATCATCAATTTCTGAAAAGTACAGGTATCTGTTATTCTCATTTGACCATGAGAAGTGGGCAGGATATCCTTGCCTATCGATTTGCTGCCGAAAATCTTTCCTCAAGGTATCTGCTGTTCTTCAATACCTACTCGGAAATCTTGACTGCCAATTGGGGAGAATACTATCTGAATACCATTAGAAAAGAGGATGTAGGGCTAGCCGGAGCGACGGGATCCTGGCAAAGCAAATCCAGTTGGGGTTTTCAAAGAGTTAGGTGGATCTTCGCGAAGGAAAAGGTTATTAAAAAGAATATTCCCTACTTTGCGCCCAAGACAGTGAACCTAGGGCCGATTTCGCTTATACTTGCTCCTCGCCTTACCCTGCTCGCCGCATTTTTAAAAGCGTCACGCGATTTATTATCCTTTCCATTTTTTCCGAATCCACATCTTCGAACCAACAGTTTCATTGTCGAAAGAACATTTTGGTTAGATTTTAACTTCAACTCGCTCAAAAACAAACAGGATGCATATAAGATGGAGAGCGGCAACAATTCATTCACTCGACAGACTCTGAAAAAAGGCAAAAAAGTACTGATTATAAATCGATTAGGGGAAACATTTGAACCCTCAAAATGGATATGTAGTCGAACCTCATGGATTGGCGACCAAGAAAATCTGCTGGTTAGTGACAATTTCACTAAACTTTATCAACAGGAAGATGAGAAAACACGTATTGCCATGTCAAAATCTGTGTGGGGAAACCATCCTGAATTCTCAAAACATGATTTCGTAGCGGAAAGGCACGCCAGCGGAGTTTAACAATACGTCAGCTACGGAAACCAATACCAAAAACCTTCCATCTTGCCCCCCTATTTGATGAAAAAAGGTAAAAGATTACTATGATGGCTCAATTGGACTGACTTTATGTATCCGTCCTTCCTCCAAAATCATAGATTCCCTTGAAGATACAGCAGCCCGCAACCTAAACGGTTCGGATGAATAAAAAGGATTTGTCACCAATTTGTAACCGTTTCGATTCTATCATATATTTAATCGAAACAATACTTGCATAAATCCAAAATAATATTAACTTTATGACACTTTAAACTGCTCAGCGTTTGATTTTTGTATTTAATAAATTGAATTCTCCCTGATTCACATTTAGCAAACTAAACATTGTACAAAATGAAAACATTAACCTTTCTTTTAGGATTTTTACTCCTTTTTTCTTCCTGTGAAAAAAAAGCTGATGACCAGCAAGGTCTGACCGGAGAAGCTCTTGAAAAAGAGAAAACAGCGATTAAACAAGTAATTGAAGACGAAACGGAATCTTTTTTTGGGCGTAATTATGACAAATGGAAGTCAAGCTATGCTCAAACCGACTATGCATTTCAGGCTTGGAGCAATAACGATGGTACTTTTGACTCAAACGTGGGCTGGGAAGACATTAATAAACAAATTGGCAAGTATATTACAGATAATCCTGAGCCAGTTTCCAGCCACCCAAAAGTTGAAAGGAAGAATATGCTATTCAAATTTTATGGAGACAACGTGGCATACCTGACCTGGGATCAGTTCAACAGTGATCAGGATATGAAAAATTTTCATCATAGTAAAGAAGTTCGTCTGATGGAGAAAATTGGTGGTCAATGGAAAATTGTGTGTGTTTCGGCGTTTTGGGACTATAAAAACCTGATTCCGGCAAGCAAGTTACCGATGATTCAAAAAATCGCTAACGAAAGCAGAGGGAAAAATAAGATATAGGCTTCAGAATTGTTCGAAAACAAAAAAAGCTGTTCGTTAACGAACAGCTTTTTTTGTTTTCTGAATTTATTTTCGTTGATCAGAAATATTTATATATCTCTCAATATAAGGAACTTATGAACCACAAAATCTTTAGTCCTGTAATCTGGCACAGCCTTTTTTAAGATATATGTAAATCCGGTATTCGGATTCATATTTAAAAATCTATTAGCCATGAAAACTCAAATCACTTCCGCATTCCTTTTAATTACAACACTTTTCTTTTCCGTTGATAAAGCATATTCAAATGACTTGAACGCTGACAAGAAAAAAAACAAAATTGAGGCAAGCGTGTATCAGATACACGGAACTCACAAACTTAAACTCGCAGTAAACGGTCAAAAAGCCCTTCACATCACACTTAGAAAAGCTACCGGTGAAGTATTTTATTCTGAGGATTTTAACGAAAGCGGATTTAAGTACAGAAGAATATTTAATCTTGACGAAATCGCCGACGGAAACTACGTATTTGAAATCCGCAGCGCGGGCCAGCTAGTTACCAAACAAATTCAACTTTCGACAAATCAGGAAAGATTTATCGCCCTGAACTAGCGGAGCTTTTTACAACATCTACAGTCCGTAGGAAACACCTATGTTACCGTAAATGTTGTACATTTTAAAACCAACTCCTTGGAACGAGGAAGGGAATATTGGCTGAAGACCCCAGCTCAGATTAGCATTGACGGAAAATCTCTTTCCCAACTTGCGTTCTGCACCACACTGAAGTCCCCAGTCAAAACGCCTTTCCTCGTACCCAAATGAAAAATCTGCTTTGTCGACCAATACCTTTTCCCCGAGAGAATCTCCATTTCGTATATACCCATCAGACACATTGCCGCTAAAAGACCATTTGAACAGCCAGGAGACATACAAGCCCAGTTTAAATCTCCAGTTTTCAGTCGAGTGATACTCGACGTTCAAGGGCAAGGTAAGATATCCATTTTTCACGACGGTCATATTTTTTCCTGAAAAATCTCCTTCGAACTCTCCTTCCTGACCACCCTGCTGCACATTGATAATGGTATGAAAATATTTTACACTATCCTTGACAGTCATCCCCTTGTACTCAAGCCGTAAGCCAGCTCCAACTCCCCAATTGCTGTTGATAGGATAAACAATTTCGTAGCCCAAGGTGGGAATCAGCAGCGGTTTCCAGCTGTCTATTGCACGGATTGTATTGGGCAATGTAAGTGGCGTACTTCCTCCCAAATTAAATCCGACACTCACATAATGTCTTATCCCAACGGAAGATACCGACTGGAGTGGAATCTCTTCCTGCGCGTGCACAAGAGGCAGACGCAGCAAAAATATCATGACCAATATCAGCAGTCGTCTCATTATGGGTCTATTAATTAATGATACGGAGTTTATCAACGACCAACTTACTTCCAACAGCCCCACGATACACATCGCCATTTTTACTGGACGAAGCTACAATAGCCATCATCATATTACCAGAAAGGTCGGCTCCCTGAACAAATTCAAATGGAATATCAAACCTGGTAAAGGACGTCTTTGCAGAGCCGTCAGTTAAAATAGCTCGGGCAACGATGCGGTCGGAGGTCAGGATATTGGATCCGTTTAAGCGTTCGGAGCCCTTGAATATTACAGCATATATCGCGCACTCGTCTGTTTGTCCAGATATGATTTTACCACCTTCGTCCTGATATTTTTCACCGGGAGTATATTTGTAGTATCCTGAAAATATAGTTGGAATACCGCTATAGGGTTGCCCAAATTCGGTCGCCTTTAAAGGTGCTGTAAGACCAACCGAAGAATTAAAATTCCCCAAAAATATAGATCCAGCAAACAACCTAACACCAACCAGTTCGGATAACGGAGTTCCTTTGATCGTCACCAATTCTGCTGCTTTGGTACCCAAAAATCCGTCAGTGGTCGAACGCGTTGGGTAAGCTAATGGATCTTTCGCCACGCCGGATAAGGCCACGCCCGGATTGCCAGAACTCCAGAATGCAATACCGTCAGCCTCCAATGGGTATTCGTATTTATTTACGTCGTTGATACCCCAATTTTCAAAGTTGAAAAGCCATTTCCCTGATTCTACAATTACCACCTCATATACCTTCGTATTTTCCTTGCTTTGGGAGGTTACGGTGTATTGCACGGGAGAGCTGAAGAAGATAGAATCACCTGAGGCCGGTAAGACTGTTGCCCCTTGAGACAGCCTAAGTGTTGGAGCTATGCCAGTGGCTATGGCCTCTGGAGTGAGGTATAGCATAATTTTGCGATTTGCCTGATCTATAAACACATAGCTGATTAATGAAGGAGAATCCACAAAGAAAGCTTCAATATCCGCCTCGGGATTTAAAGGCTCATCCTTGATACAGGATTGCAACAACGCGCCCAGCAGCAAAGAAATAACAACAAAACAGTTTTTCATATATCCGTTATTATTTCATCTGGAATTGCACTCAGAACTGACACTGATTATAACAACTCTTTGGAAGGGTCCCAAAAGCATTTCTGCCAGTTTTGGATTTTGTCATTTTTGACTTCAACACCTTCGCTTTTTAGAAGATTTTCCATCGTTTGAGGAGTCTCGAATTGCAGCTTCGCGGTAAGTATTCCATTTCTATTCACAACACGATGCGCCGGAATTCCCATATTGTAACTACTCCCCATAGCCCAGCCAACCATTCTGGCACCTCCCTTGCTTCCAAGATATGCTGCAATGGCTCCATAAGAAGTAGCACGACCGGGTGGAATCAGAAGCACTACCTCATATACATTTTGAAAAAAATCTTTATTCTTTTGAACGAGCTTCTCTTCTTTCATCTATCTCCTGGGTAAGCTGGCTGTACCATTCTTCACCATAAGCACGGATAAGCGGTGCTTTCAAAAATTGATAAACAGGTACACCCAATTTTTCACCTAACCCGCACGCAGGGCTACATATGCTCCACCTGTCGTAGTTCAGTGCATGATATTGTTCATATTTGGTAACACGGATCGGATACAAATGGCATGATATCGGCTTCTTGTACGAAATCTTACCATCGTTATATGCCTGCTCAATTCCACATTTCAGGATTCCTTTATGATCATATAACGCATATGCACATTCCCTGCCGTTGATAACCGGGGTTACATAATCTCCATCCCAATCTTTGACGTATTTGCCTTCCTTCTCAATGACAGCTTTTCCTTCCTCAGTCAAATATGGAGCTACCTGATCGTAAATCTCATCCAGTACTGCCAGCTCGTCCTCGTCCAGTGGCGCACCAGAATCTCCTTCTACACAGCATGCTCCTTTGCATTTTTCCAAATCACAGACGAAGAGTTGATCTTCGATATCGTCACTAATGCAGGTATTATCTATAAGTATCATAACTTTTATTGTTGAGGTATTTTCAACCTCTGTCCAACCACCACGTTATTGCCTGAGAGATTATTTAACTTTTTAAGCGCATCTACCGAAGTTCCGTATGTCTGAGCTACTCTGAAAAGAGTTTCTCCACTTGCCACAGTATGAATTAATGCATCTCCATTTGAACCCGCCGATGATATTTTAGAAATAACTTCATTACCCCTACCATTGGAGGCCACTCTTATTTTTTGTCCAACTGACAGCTTTTCAGTCCCTTTAAAACCGTTCAATGCCAATAATTCGTTCACCGATAGTCCGAATTGTTTTGAGATACTATAATAGGTTTGCCCTGACTCAACAACATGGAATTCCGCAACCGGTTTGCTTGCTTCTCTTGTGGTTTCTTTTGGCTTCACTGTTTCCGCCACTGCCACGGGCGTTGTGGTTTTCGCTGGCTGGCTGCCCCTTTCCTCCTTAACAGGCTGAGCTGCGCCACTTATAACCTTCAGTTCCTGACCCACTTTTAGCGTACTGCTTGTACTTAGGTCGTTCATTGCCAACAAATCACGGACTGGTATATCATACTTTCTTGCTATACTAAAATACGTTTCACCAGACGATACTGTGTGGATTGTTCCTGAAGTTTCCTTCGGCAAAGCTGCTGTTGCTACTGCCCTATTTTTAGCAGATTTTGAGCTAGATTTTGAATAAAGAGATGGGTTAGCCGTTTCGTTCATTTCCGAGTTTTGGCTATCCTGGCTGATTACCACAACTTTGTCATCATTTGCACTTTTAGGCGCTGATTTTGATGGTGTAGTAGATATCGGCTCATTTTCCGGCGTAGTCACCACCGCTGTTGCGGCAGCCGGAGCTGGTGCATTTTTATCGACTAAAACCGGACTATATTTCTTTCTGCCAGAGGCATTTTTTGGAACTTCAGTTGTTGTTGCAGGAGCAGTTATTACGGCAACTGGCTCAGCCGATTGTCCCTTCGTCGCTAAGGCAGGTTCGATAGGCTGTGTAGTCGGAGGAGTCGTTTTTGGAGGAACGATTTTAACAGGCTCGTTACGCGGGCGCTTTTCCGCTAACCAAAGAACCTGACCAGTTTGAATTGGATAATTTCTGCTGATCGTCCTGTTATATCTCAGCAAATTAACCAAACGAATACCATAATCCTGCGAGACGCTTTGCCAGGTATCTCCTGGTCTGGCAGTGTGGAAAGGCACAGCCGCTTTTTTATTCTTTTTTGCCAAATAATAAACCTTACCCGGAATTAGTGGCGTATCCTTGATCATGTCGTTGAAACGCATAAATCGCGAGCCGCTAAGGTTTCCGGCACTGGCAATAGCTTTAGGTTGGTCTCCAACGATCGCCTCAATACCTGGCAAGCCGTTGATCTCGTAAAGTTGACGTCCTGCGGAAGTTTTCCCGGCTGTCTTTTTCAGCAAAGGAAACCCTGAGGCGTCATATCCCTTTTCGATAGCTGCCGGCGTTGCTGGTGTTATCAATTTATTTCTCACCTCCGCCACTTCATTGGAAGCAGATGGAACTGTAATATAGTATTCTCTGTCCGAAGGAAATACATCTCCTTTAAACCACTTGTTATATGCCTGTAAATCCTGAACATTGACTTTTAATGCCTGCGCAACCTGGTCGAAAGTCTGACCTTTTCCATATGGCGATTCAAAAAGCACCAGTGAGTTGGTACTGCGATATCTGTCTAAACCAGCCTCCAACGCTATTTTATGCGCAAAGAAGCGCAACACATATCGGTCTGTTTTTCCAGTCAGTGTTACCTCGCGAGCATATGCCCAGTTGGCAGGAACGAGCTTCTTCACATCTCCTGCTCCCTTGTAATATGAATACAAAGTAGACACCCAGTTATTAAACTGCTGATTGTTCTTTTTGAGATACCATGCTGCAGCATGTGTAGAAGAGCTTAAATTTTTACGTTCATCAACTTCATTATCAACCCGAAGATTGAGCTCTCTGGCCGTTTCGGCTTTCATTTGCCAATATCCTACGGCATTGGAAGTTGAAACTCCTTCAGGTTTGAAAGAGCTTTCCTGAACCGCCAGATATTTGAAATCAATCGGTACTTCTTCATCCATCAAAATTCCTTCGACAATTGGAAAATGCAGAATCGCACGATCCATTTTTTCTTCCCAGAATTTCTTATTGCTCATCAAACTTTTAATATCCTCTTCGATGATACCCTGAGCACTTCTGTCAAATTTGACTGTGATTCCTCCAAATGAGACCTCCGCAGGTACTTCAGGAATTTCCTGAGCCATAACAGAGCGTGATACAGACAAGAAAAGCAGTGTTATAGTCCCAAGCGCATAAAGCCTGGCGATGAAATTTGAGGTCATAAAATTTAAATTCTTTGTCAAAATTGCAGACTTAAAGTTTTTGCAGAACCATTAACCCATCTCGAATGGGCAACAGAATATTTGAAACTCGCGGGTCCTCCTGAATTGTCCGGTTGAAGTCGAGCAAAGCTTGGGTATCCTTGTCAGTTTTTTCCTTTTTTTCAACCACTTTGCCACTCCACAAAACATTGTCAGCAATAATAAAACCGCCTTTTCGAAGTTTTGGAAGACAAAGATTATAATATGCAAGATAGTTCAATTTATCTGCATCAATGAAGATCAGATCGAAAGTGTCGGTCAGCGCTGGAATTACTTCCAGCGCATTGCCGATGCGATAGTCAATTTTGGAAGCATATGGAGAGTTTTCGAAATATTTCCGAACCATCGTTTCAAGCTCCTCGTTCACGTCGATCGTCACAATCCGTCCGTTGTCCGATAACCCTTCCGCAAAACAAAGTGCGGAATAACCTGTGTAAGTGCCTATTTCCAGGATACGTTCAGGTGTGATCATTCTGGAAATCATCGATAAAAACCGGCCCTGCATATGCCCGGACAGCATTCTCGGACTTAGTACATTGGCATGCGTTTCCCTATTCAGAGTCCGCAACAAATCACTTTCTTGTTCGGTATGCGATTCGCAATATTCTTCAATACCGGCAGGAAGGAAGTTCATATCGAAATAGATCTAATATTCAACACCTTACGGCATTTCAATTATGCGTTAGCCAATATTCTTTCCAGGTAAACGCCATATCCGCTTTTAACCAAAGGCTTGGCGATTTCACGCAATTCATCTGCAGTAATAAAGCCCATCCTGAATGCTATCTCCTCAATACAACCCACTTTTAAGCCCTGACGCTCTTCAATTACCTGAACGAATTGTCCGGCTTGCATAAGTGACTGAAAAGTTCCGGTATCCAGCCACGCGGTACCTCTGTTGAGTACTCCAGCTTTCAACTTTCCTCTTTTCAGGTATTCTTTATTTACATCCGTAATTTCCAGTTCACCACGCGGTGAAGGTGGGATATTTTTTGCAATCTCAACTACGTCGTTGTCGTAAAAATAAAGACCGGGAACGGCATAATTGGACTTAGGATTGGATGGTTTTTCTTCTATCGACAACACATCAAAGTTCTCATCGAAATCCACGACACCATAACGCTCAGGATCGTTGACCTGATATGCGAATATCACACCGCCGTCCGGGTCGTTATTAGATTGAAGTAATTTGGAAAGACCTGCACCGTAGAATATATTGTCTCCGAGAATCAGCGCAACCTTTTCTTTCCCGATAAATTCTTCTCCGATAATAAATGCCTGAGCCAGCCCGTCCGGACTTGGCTGAACGGCGTATGTAAAACTGCAACCTAATCTGCTTCCGTCACCCAATAGCTTTTCAAAATGCGGAAGATCATGTGGAGTTGAAATAATCAAAATTTCGCGAATACCAGCCAACATCAAAATTGACAATGGATAGTATATCATCGGTTTATCATAAACCGGCATCAATTGCTTACTGACTGCGAGGGTAAGTGGGTGTAATCTGGTGCCGGATCCGCCGGCCAATATAATACCTTTCATTTCTATCTGTTTACATACATTGAGTCATAATAACGCTTGTAGTCCCCGGAGGTAACGTTATTTAACCAGTTTTGATTGTTTAAATACCAGTCGACTGTTCTTTCCAGCCCTTCCTCAAACTGAAGCGAAGGTTTCCAGCCCAATTCTTCCGAAAGCTTGGTAGCGTCGATGGCATATCTCAAATCGTGGCCCGCTCTGTCCGTAACATAAGTGATCAGTTTGGCAGATTCACCCGCTTCACGACCCAATTTTTTGTCCATCAACTCGCAAAGCATCATTACCAGATCAATGTTTTTCCATTCGTTATGACCGCCGATATTATAAGTATCACCTTCCTTGCCTTTATGGAAAATCACATCAATTGCCACCGCATGGTCTTCCACAAACAACCAGTCACGGATGTTTTCGCCTTTTCCATATACTGGAAGAGGCTTGTTATTCAATATGTTATGAATAATAAGCGGGATCAGTTTTTCCGGGAAGTGATTTGGTCCGTAGTTATTTGAACAGTTGGAAATCACTACCGGCAACTTATATGTATTGTGATATGCTCTGACAAAGTGATCTGAGGAAGCCTTCGATGCCGAATATGGAGACCTTGGATCGTACGCGGTAGTTTCAACAAAAAATGTTCCCGGATCGTGAAGTTCACCGTATACTTCGTCAGTTGAGACATGGTAAAAACGACGATCAGTTTTATCATGCCATGAAGCCCGTGCAGCATTCAGTAAGTTTACTGTTCCTATCACGTTAGTCATTACAAAAGACATCGGATCAGAAATTGATCTGTCAACATGACTTTCCGCTGCAAGGTGGATGACACCGTGGAAATCATTTTCTGAAAACAAACGAAAAATAAATTCAGCGTCCGTAATATCCCCTCTTACGAAAGTATAGTTGTCCGCATTTTCAACATCGCGCAAGTTTTCAAGATTTCCTGCGTAAGTCAGCGCATCGAGATTATATATATGGTATTCAGGATGATGGACGACAAAACGACGAACAACGTGTGAACCAATAAAACCAGCTCCTCCCGTAATCAATATTTTCTTCATATAGTCTTTGATATTTTTAATTGCCAATTCCACGCGTCACGCAGTGCATCTGCCATCGTTTTTTCTGCATGCCACTTCATTACGGTATTCACTTTGTCTGACTGGGCATATATTTTCTCTACGTCTCCTGCTCTTCTAGGCCCAATCGTATAGTTTAATTTTACATTATTTACTTCTTCAAATGTGTTGATTAACGCAAGCACAGTATATCCTTCTCCCGTTCCGACGTTAAACACATCATAAAAGTCAGTTGCGTCCTGTTCATCAAGCAATTCAAGTGCTTTCAAATGGGCTTTTGCCAAGTCAACTACGTGAATAAAGTCACGAACGCAAGTGCCGTCTGCTGTGTCGTAATCACTGCCAAAAACGGTTAGTGATTTACGAAGTCCCGCGGCTGTCTGGGTAATAAATGGCACCAGATTACTGGGCACACCATTTGGTAACTCCCCTATCAGCGACGTCTCATGAGCCCCTATCGGATTGAAATATCGAAGTGATATCGCTTTCAATCCAGCTTTCGAATGAACATGATCGCGGATGATATCTTCTGCTATCGCCTTGGTATTTCCATATGGCGAATTCGCCGGTTTTCTTGGCGTAGCCTCCGTAACCGGCAGCGCATCCGGCTGGCCATATACAGTACATGACGATGAAAACACAAATTTGGTCACATCAAATTCCTTCATAACACGAAGAAGAACCAGCAGAGAGTTGATGTTATTCTCGTAGTATTTCAATGGCTGTTCTACAGATTCGCCTACCGCCTTATATGCAGCAAAGTGAATAACGCCATCAAATTTTTCGTTTTTAAATAGATTTCTTACCTTATCTATATCATTACAATCAAACTCATAAAAAGGAAAGTCTTTACCGGTAATCTGCTTAATACCATTCAGAACCTCTTTGTTCGAATTATAAAGATTATCTAGAATAACTGGTTCGAAACCTGCATTGTGTAGTTCAACGACTGTATGTGACCCAATAAACCCTGCCCCGCCCGTTACAAGAATTTTCATAAAAAAATTTTTAACCTGGATAAAATTATAAGATATAATTGAAACCTAAAGTACTTCCTTTCAGCATTCAGAACTCACTTTGGGCAGAATCGATTTGCTACGTAAACCCCTCAAACTACAATTTTTTTACGGGCAAAAGTAGAAAATTTGACGTCGGATAAAAAAAAAATGTTTTTATTTATCCGACCATTGAAATAAGATGATAAGTGGGATTATGAACAAGAGAGAAATAAAAGCATTGGTATCATTACTGGATGACGAGGATCATGAAGTAAGTGAGCACGTTGAGGAGAAAATCATGTCTTTGGGAGGTGGTATCATACCTTTCCTGGAATCGGAATGGGAAGAGAGCTTCAATCCTAATATCCAACGAAAAATAGAAGAGCTGATCCATGAGCTTCAACTAAGTATCCTGATGGAACGCCTTCAGGAGTGGAAAAATGGAGGTGGTATCAATTTACTGGAAGGCATGTGGATTATAGCTACCTACCATTATCCGGATCTTACCATTGAAAAACTGACAACACAGATCGAGCAACTATATTACGACATATGGATTCAGTTTAAGGAGGAAATGAACGCAGTTGATCAAATTAAAAGGATCAACAGCATCTTTTTCGGACCTATGAATTTCTCGGCGAATACTAAAAATTTCCATTCGCCTTCCAACTCGATGATCAATGTCGTTTTAGAAAACCGGAAGGGAAATCCGATTACGTTATGCGTGATATACCTTCTCATTGCTCAAAAACTTGGAATCCCGGTATATGGCGTGAATCTGCCCAACCTGTTTGTGCTGACCTACAAGGACGACCAGTCGCAATTTTATGTGAATGTTTTCAGTCGCGGAATTATATTTTCAAACAAGGATATAGACCACTATATCGCCCAGCTCAATATTAAGCCAAAGGAGATTTTTTACCAGCCGTGTACCAATCTGCAGATTATTCAGCGCGTACTCAGAAATCTTTTGCTTTCTTACGAAAAAACGAGCGAGCACGAGAAGATGCACGAAATTGAGAAAATCCTGAAGTCAACTTTGGATAATCTTGAAGAATAGCGTTAGCAGGATATAGCCAGGCAATGTTTCCCAATCCATCTAATGGCAACTTTTGAATCAATTATCAGGTTTTCATCTGTGAGGGTAGCTTTCACGTTTTCGGTCTGACTATCAAAAGGTTCAACAAATATGCAGTCTCTGAAGCTTATTTGCTTTTTGCCATATTGTTTGTAAACTGCCTCTTTAACGCACCAATAAATACACAACGAATCAACTTGATTATTTGCCCTGTCAAACTCAGGCGGAGACAAAAATTTGTGGGCTACCCTTTGAAGTTTTTCATCCATTTTTTCCATATCAATACCCACTGCCGATGTAGGATTGATGACGGCAGCTACATATTCAAGCGTGTGTGTCAGCGAGATATGATAATTATGGTTCACCAAAAATGCTTTTCCGTGTTCATCTTTGTGGGTGCCGTGATAAGCAATCTCCAGTTTCTCGACTAACAATTGAATCAGCAACCTGCTGGCGAGCCATTCTCTTCTTTTCTGGCTATGTGATATCGTGGTAAGATCCTCAAAATTGAATTGACTGCCCAGTTTTTCGCAAAGTTCGGCTTCGGTTTCCTCCAATTTCCAGATAAACAATGTAGTATTGTCATGAATGATTTCCGAATGAACGAGCGGCATATTATTTCTGTTTAAAATTTTCCGAGAACTCAACTTACATGCATATTCACAAAATAGATACTTTTTCCGGTCACCGGGACAGTGTTTATACTATCGTTTCAGACAATACCGACCACGGATTTTATTCTGCCGGTGGCGACGGTTTCATCATTCAGTGGGACCAGCAAAAACCTGACTTAGGCAAGCTGGTAGCCCGGGCGGGGGTATCCGTCTATGCAATATGCTATGATCAGGAACGCTCTTTACTTTGGATCGGGCAAAATTACGAAGGAATTCAAATTTTGGATACCTCGACGAATACGATCAGCAAAACTATCAAAATTGCAAGCGCTGCAATTTTCGATATTCAAATTGTTGACGACAAAGCATTAATCGCCTTAGGCGATGGGGTGCTGGTGGTAATGGATATTCCGTCAATGTCCGTTCAAAAGCATATCAAGCTTGGGGACAAAAGCATAAGGAGCATTGCAATAAGTCCTTCTGGTAATGAAATTGCCGTTGGTGATAGCAGCCATATGGTTCATATTCTGGATCGCGATGGATTTGCTTTGAAGCAAACTTTAACAGGACACACGAATTCTGTATTTACCGTCTGCTACTCTCCCGATGGCCGGTATTTGCTCTCTTCCGGCCGAGACGCGCATTTACTGGTATGGGATGTTAGTAAGCAATATATCCTTATAAACGACATTCCGGCTCACATGTACGCAATCAACCATATCGTTTACAGCCCTGATTCCCGCTACTTTGCGACCGCCAGTATGGACAAATCCATCAAATTATGGGACGCTTCCAGTTTTAAATTGAAAAAAATTATTGACCGTTCCAGATATGCAGGACACGGTACATCCGTTAACAAATTACTATGGACAAACTTTGAGAATCAGTTGGTATCGTGCAGCGACGACCGCACGATCTCGGTCTGGGACATCAGGTTTTAGATTACTTTTAAAAAGGTTATATTGGTAAATACTTTGAAATATGACCCATATATCTTTAACTTACAAAGCCATTAATAAACAAGTACCAAAGAAAAAACCAGCATGAAAATTTCTGCAATAGACATACGTAAGCACACGTTTGAAAAAATTTTCAGAGGCTATGATCCCGATGAAGTGGATGCTTTTCTCAATTCCATATCACAGGAATGGGAGCGTGTGACAAGTGAGGTAAACCTGATCAAAATGCAGCTGGACTATGCAGAAAAGGAGCTTGCCAAGTTAAAAGATATCGAGTCCACCCTTTTCCGTACATTAAAAACTGCGGAAGACGCCAGCAAACAAATTGAAAAAGAGGCGATAGAAGATGCTGACAAGCGAATTCAGGAATCAAAGCTGAAAGCGGATCAACTTGTTTTTGAGGCTGAAAACCGTACAAATCAAGTAATCAAAGAAACCGAAGACCGGTTAAAAAGACTTAAAGAAGATTTTGGTTCTGAAATCAAGAAGCAGGAAAGAGATTTCAAAGCGATCGAAAACTTCAGAGACAATCTGGTAGTTCAGTTGACTGCTCTCGCTAACAATACAATTGAGACCGTTGAACGATTTGAGCAGAAATATGACAAAGCTTCCGTTTTAAACAAGATGGAGGAAATCAGACAACATGTTTCTGAAATAGAAATTCCGAAAAAGGCTGTCTATACCCCAAATGTAGTAGACTCGACTCCTGCTCTGGAAATTGAACCAGAAAAAGAGGTGAAGAGTGAGGTGATTTTTGAGATTGTTGAAAGCGAAGAACCTGAAGCTGAAATTGACGAAATTCTTATTGAAGAAGAAATTGTAATTGAGGACGAAGTTGAATTACCGCTTGAAGAGGAAATTGAGGTTATCGAGGAACCGGTGGAAGAGGTAGTGGCCGAAACGGTGGTTGCCGAAGAACCTAAAAAGAAAAGTGCCGCTGATGAAGCCAACGAGGCTCTGGAAGAAATGCATAGGAATGCAGAAAAGGCTCGGGACGCGACAAACGAATATAATAGAATAAGAAATACACCACCTGAGAAAGCTGCTCCTAAAAAGACCGGAGGAGGATCCTTTTTTGATCAGATCTGATATATTTGAGGTAAATCAGCAGCTGTTTTAATATTTAAATCCACTAATTACATCAGGATTGGGAACGATTTCCTTAGAAGGCCTTGAATTTTTTGCATATCACGGATACTACCCCGAGGAACAACGTATCGGGAATAAATATGCGTTAGACATAACAATTGTTGCGGATTTTGTAGAAGCCGCGCAAAGCGATAAACTGAGTGAAACCGTAAACTACGAGACCATTTATAGCATTGCCTCAAAAGTGATGAAGGAGCCCGCAAAGCTTTTAGAACACATCGGTTTCAAGGTAATTCATGATATCCGCCTGGAATATCCCCTTGTCGAAAAGATTTTGGTGAAAGTTTCGAAATTCAATCCCCCGGTAGGTGGAGTTTGCACTCGGGCAGTGATTACAATAGAAGGATAGAAACTGGTTGTGAAACATGATTTCACAACCAGTACTGACTTTATTAAAGCTCAGATTCTTCCAGTTCACGAAAGGCTAAGATCCCTCCGATTACATTTCTTGGATTTGAAAAACCCTGGCTTTTCAAAAAGGTAACCGCTTTTCCGCTACGGGCACCCGAGCGGCAATGAATGATAATTTCTTCATCTTTCAGAGCAGCAAGTTCATCAAGATGATCAGTCAGCTCACCCAACGGAATCAAAATCGCTCCTAAATTATCTTCCTCATATTCGTGCTCCTCACGAACATCGTAGAAGTGAAGTTCCTCACCGTTATCAAGACGCTCTTTTAATTCTTCAACAGTAATATCCATAGTTCAAAAAATTAATATAAAATTGAATCTGATTAATAGGGGATATCCGTGCACTTCCAAACTCCCCAGACTGCAAATTTCGCCTGACTTCTTCCAACTTACTTACGAAACAAACTGAGTTTCCGATGATCAGCGAAGCCATTTCATACAATTAAAACTGATCTCCAGTCGCACCGGCGGCTTCCGTTTCCGGCGCGGAAGGAGTGATCCATAAATCTATTACATCCCCTATCCTCACCTTAGTTCCAGCCTCAGGATTCTGACGTACTACGACGCCCGCAGCCTGTCCTTCCTTGGCATCGATCGTCATTTGCTGACCAACCTTCAATCCCGCTCCAATGATCGCAATTTTCGCTTCATCCAGTGGCATATCCATTACACTTGGCGCGTCAAACTGTGCAGTCCCAAGCCCCTCTCCCAGTACCAGATCTATTTTCGAACCTTTTGCTATCAGCTGTCCAGGCAAAATTTCACTGCCCTTATACATTTGCTTAAGTACCGCATTTTGTGCCATATCAGGCTCATAAGTGATATTACCTTGTTCCAGACCCTTACTCTTCAGCTCCATCTGCGCACTTTTCAAAGTCATATCCGTGATCTTCGGCATCTTAATCAATGGTACCGTATTCTGTACAACTGTAAGATAAATCTTACGCCCTTCCTTTACTTTTGCGCCTGGCAACGGGTACTGCGAAACAATGGTCAATCCTGGCACGTTGGCAACGAAAGTACAGTCACTTACTTCGTATCTTAAATCCCGGCTATCCAGAAATTCCTCCAGATCGACAACGCTTCTTTTCTTTAGATCGGGTACTGTAATGGATTCACCGTGGTTGGTTGTAAACGGAAGATAGACGAAGAAAAATCCCAGAAAGAAAACGAGAAGGATTAAAAATATGATTCCAATATGTATCAAAAGATCCGATCGGGTCTGAGTACTTATTTTGGCCATGAATTTGCGTAATTACTATGTAAATGGTGATTAAAATTAAACGGAATAATTCAGGAACTCAATACGTCAACGCGTATATCCGCCCATTATTCGTTTGATATATTTACCCAAAATATCAAATTCCAGGTTAACTGTGTCACCCTTAGCGAGTTGATGAAAATTTGTAAAAGAATAAGTGTAAGGAATAATCGTCACACGGAAGGAATTTTCTGTAGAATTAAATACTGTCAAACTCACACCATTGATACATATCGACCCTTTTTCCACAGTGATGTTGCCAATCGAAGGATCATATTCAAAATCGTACAACCAGCTTCCATCTCTTTCCTCCACATATGTGCATACAGCAGTTTGGTCTACATGGCCCTGAACAATATGTCCGTCAAACCTTCCGTTAGCCGGCATACACCGTTCAAGATTCACTTTGTCTCCTATATCCAATGATCCGAGATTCGTTTTTTTCAAAGTTTCTTCAACCGCAGTAACCATATATTGATCTCCAGCAATCTCCACTACCGTCAGGCAAACGCCATTGTGACTGACGCTCTGATCGATTTTCAACTCTTCGCTTATGTCAGATCTGAGGCTGAAAGTAATATTTGTACCCGATTCAATAATTTGTATAACTTCTCCCACCGACTCTACTATTCCGGTAAACATCCTTTTTGCAGATTAAATTAAAGTATATGGATATTAAGCTTAAATAACCGGTTAAATGTTCCCGTATTAGGTTTTTCTGTAAAATCGCTTCCCAATCCGACTTTGTTTGCGAAATTTGAGCAAAAATAGGAAATGCATTCGTCTTGACTTAATAATTATTTCAATATTACTACTAAATGAAGAAAGTGCTATTTATCGACCGTGACGGTACGATTATCATAGAGCCCCCCATCGATTTTCAGGTTGATTCATTAGAAAAACTTGAGTTCCTTCCGAAGGCAATCTCAAATCTTCGAAAAATCGCGGAGGAAACTGACTATGAACTTGTTATGGTTACAAATCAGGATGGATTGGGGACAACTTCGTTTCCCGAAGATACGTTCTGGCCTGCTCAGAATAAAATGATGACGATACTGACGGGTGAAGACATTAATTTCACCAAAGTGCATATCGACAGAAGTTTCCCGGAAGACAATTTACCAACCAGAAAGCCCGGAATCGGAATGCTGACGGAATATCTGACGGAAGAATATGACCTTGCAAATAGCTATGTCATCGGTGATCGTATTACAGATGTGCAACTGGCTGCAAATCTGGGTGCTAAAGCAATATTAATCGGGGACCTTGAGCATGCCAAAACGGTTCCTTCCGAAATTTCAAAATCTGTTTCTTTTATTTCAAAAGATTGGGATGAAATTTATGAACATCTGAAACTTCCAGCACGAACGGCTCATATTCAACGTAATACAAAAGAAACGCAGATTAGTGTTGATCTGAATCTGGATGGAAGCGGCCGCTCCGAAATCCATACAGGCTTAGGATTTTTCGACCATATGCTGGATCAATTAGCCCGCCATTCCGGTGCAGATCTGAATATATCTGTTCAGGGCGATCTGCATATCGACGAACATCATACCATAGAAGATACGGCACTTGCGTTAGGCGAAGCATATAGAATTGCGCTGGGCGACAAACGTGGCATCAGCAGATATGGTTACTTACTACCTATGGATGAGGCGCTTGCTCAGGTCGCTATCGACTTTTCCGGCCGTCCTTGGATGGTCTGGGATGCAGAGTTCAAGCGCGAAAAAATTGGTGAAATGCCTACGGAAATGTTCCATCATTTCTTCAAATCGTTCTCCGACACTTCCCTTTCCAACCTGAATATCAAGGTGGAAGGAACGAACGAGCATCACAAAATCGAGTGTATATTCAAAGCGTTTGCGAAGGCTATCAAAATGGCTGTGCGCCGGGATTTGAAAGCATTGGATTTCATGCCGTCGACAAAAGGAGTTTTATAATTTTTTGATCGAAGTACATCGTGCTATCGATTTTTGAGTATTTTTGTAATTATTGAATCAGTAAACCGGTGATTTTATGACAATGACCATCATCATGATAGCCTTCTATATAGTTTTGCTAGGCTCAGCTCTCTTTGTTGGGAGATGGCTGGAAAACCATGAAAAAGGCTGGAGAAGATAATATGATAAAGGGATGACTCAGTGCATCCCTTTTTTATTGTTAGGACAAGAAAAAATCTATCCGAACGTTTATCCAGAAATTCAGGTTAAATAATTAGTTCAATCTCATAATACATTGCTAAGAAATTTTTGCATCATATTACTCTCAGTCTTTCTCGTTTGCAAAGTTGCAAATGTTCAAAGTCTGTTGTCTGCAAAAAAATCGATTGAAAAGTGTGATTCTGAGAACTGTGGAAATGAAAGCTCTGAGTCTGAGCTGGAGAAGAAAATAGATGATCAACAGATGATAACCTACTTCCCCAGTATGGAGAAGAAGGCCTTCGAGTTGCCATCTACTTCTGCATTTAAATATACTACTGACTACAATAACGAGATTTATCGCAATCTCTTCTCCCCCCCGCCTGAATTAGGCTAATAAAACCCGCTGTTATTTATTATTATTTTTTCAGGAAACTTCTGTTACTGTCATTTGACCGTTTTCAGAATTTACCATATTCGCTGTATTTTCTCATAACTTAAGCTTAAATACTTATGATTAACTCGTATAAGCAACTTTTCGCAAATAATGAAAAATGGGTGAAGGAAGTAACCCAGGACAATCCCCATTTTTTTGACATACTTGCCAACGGTCAAAATCCTGAATTTCTATGGATAGGCTGCTCAGACAGTCGCGTACCGGCCAACCAGATCACTGGGACCAATCCCGGTGAAATTTTTGTACATAGAAATATCGCCAATATGGTGGTTCACACCGACATGAACATGCTCAGCGTACTCGATTATTCCGTAAACGTACTGGGCGTTAAGCATATCATGGTTGTTGGACACTATGGTTGTGGCGGTGTGCTGACGGCAATGTCAAACAAACAGGTTGGCCTGATTGACAACTGGCTTCGTCATATCAAAGATGTTTACCGTCTGCATGAGCGTGAGCTTGAAAAAATAGAAGACCTTACTGAACGGGCCAACAAACTTGTAGAGCTCAACGTGCGGGAACAAGTGTATAACCTAAGTAAGACATCCATTGTTCAAAATGCATGGGCTACTAACCAACCCCTGTTGATTCACGGGATTGTTTACGACATTAAAAACGGCATTATGAAAGATCTCAAATATACAATGGGCGATACTAGCAAAATTGATCAGGTATTCCGTTTGGATCAGAAGCTGCAGCCTGCTTGATACCAAACTCTAACAAACAAACTCAAATAAGAAACCGATGCAAAGTTCCGCTGATAAAAAAAGCATATTTGCCAACTTAAAATACGATATCCCGTCCGGATTGGTCGTTTATCTGGTTGCCCTTCCACTTTGTCTCGGGGTGGCTCTGGCATCTACCGGCCGACCTGATCTGCTATTTTCGGGCATCATCGCCGGGATGATTGGTGGAATCGTAGTAGGCCTCATCAGTGGATCTTCGCTCGGTGTGGCTGGCCCCGCAGCAGGCTTGGTAGTCATTGTCTTGAACGCCATCGATACCCTGGGAAGCTTTGAAGCTTTCCTTGCCGCCGTGGTTATAGCAGGCATAATACAGGTCGTTGCCGGACTTTTGAAAGCAGGGATTATAGGATATTATTTCCCGTCATCCGTGATTAAAGGAATGCTCGCAGCAATCGGTATCACGCTTATTTTAAAGGAGATACCCCACGCTTTTGGTTATGACGCCGACTTCATGGGCGATGAAGCCTTTAATCAGAAAGACGGTCAGAATACTTTTACCGAATTGTTCAATGCTGTGAAATACAGTACCTGGGGAGCAATCATTATTTCAGCCGTTTCACTTTCCCTCCTTATACTCTTCGACCGTCCGTTTATGAAACGCATACAGCTTTTCAGATTCCTGCCCGGTGCCTTATTCGTCGTGTTATTTGGGGTGTTGCTTAATCTTGCTTTTCAAACTTTTGCTCCCGGACTTGCCCTGTCAGGCGACCATATGGTTCAACTCCCGGTGGCACAAAGCCTGGGCGAATTTTTTAGCTTTTTCAAATCACCTGACTGGACTGCTTTTACCAAACCTGCTACTTACACCGTTGCCGTTACATTGGCCGTGGTAGCTAGTTTGGAAACGTTACTATCCGTTGAGGCGACAGATAAACTGGATCCCTACAAAAGGAACACGCCTACAAATCGTGAGCTTATCGCTCAAGGAGTTGGTAATATCACATCAGGGATGATTGGCGGACTGCCTATCACACAGGTAATTGTAAGAAGTTCGGCTAACGTCGAAGCGGGCGGAAGGACAAAATTAGCTACGGTAACCCACGGCGTCATACTTTTGATATCCGCATTAGCAATACCGACGTTGCTGAACCATATCCCGCTTGCCTCGCTCGCAGCTATCTTGCTAATCGTTGGTTATAAATTGTCCAAGATATCGCTCTACCGAGGCATGTTTAAACTTGGATACGAGCAATTTGTACCGTTTGCCGTTACAATAATTGCTATCCTTGCGACAGATCTTCTGAAAGGTATTGCAATCGGAATGGTAGTAGCTATCTATTTCATATTGAGGAAAAACTATATTCATTCTTATCAGTACAAACGCGAGAAAGAGCAAAGCCGTGAAGTCATCACTTTGATTTTGTCGGAAGAAGTAACTTTCCTGAACAAAGGCAGTATTGGAGCTTCGTTAGATGCTCTGCCTGATAATTCGAAGGTTATTATTGATGGTTCAAGATCTCTGAATATTGACTATGATGTGCTGGAAATCATTCAGGATTTTAAAAAGCACTCGGCACCAAGCCGAAATATCACGGTAGAAACCAAAGGGATTAAAGACGTTGCCACCGTTGGCGGACATTGACACTTACCACACTAGTTAACGAAGTAGCCGGCCTGTTCAAGACAAAGCCGGCTCTTTTGGTTTAAGAGCTCACGCTATTACTTTGCCAACGCACTATTTCGCTTCGCCAGCAGCTGCTGACTATTGAATATCACTATCGACACCAATATGAGTGTATATGCCGTCATTTGAAATGAGTTGATCGGCTCGTTGAAGTATAGCAGCGCGATCATAAAATTCAGCAATGGATTGATATACAACAGAATACCCATCGTGGACGAGTTAACTCCCTGCAAGGCATATAGATTCAGAAAAAGAGGGATGATCGTGAATATTACCGCGATTACGAAAATCAGTTCATAGAAGACACTTTCCGTCGGAAGCTCAGCGGCATACGAAGGATAAAACGGAAGCAGAATCATTGTTGAAAAAAGAATCTGAAGTGTCAAAACCAGAAATCTGTCCAGACCGATATTCCTTCTTTGGCTCACAAGGTAAAAAGCGTAGGATGAAGCAACGATCAAGCTATATCCGATATCGGCTATATTATTGAAAGACAACAGAATACAACTTCCTATACTCAGCATAACAGCAGTCCATTTAATTTTCGTCAACTGCTCATCTAACACAAAAAATGCAATGACTGTAGTCAATATCGGACAGACCAAGTACGCAAATGATGCTGCTTTAATACTAACATTATTCATGACATATATAAAAAAGAACCAGTTGGCTGTCAACAATATGCCTCCTATTAGAATCTGGAAAAGTGCCGCCTTCTTCTCTCCCGAACTCTTCATTTTGAAAATATGGATGTTGGTTTTCAGAATGCTTCTGCGAATAAAAATGCTAATGAATGCCATAATGACGGCACACATAAATACCCGATAAAAAAGTATATCAAGCGAAGGATAGTGGTGGAGTGGTTTGAGAGCCAGACTGAAAAAGCCCCAGATAACAAAGGCTAGCAAGCCTGCCGCATAGTATTTCGAAATCCGCATATCGTTAAAAACATTTAGATTTTTAACAGCACGAGCCTCATCATGGTTCGTAGAAAGCGCATCAAACTTAAAAAAATACAAATATTCAAGTTATTATGCAGTACTTTTGTTCCTTTCTCGCGCTATCAAATGCTTATGAATATGAATGAAGTCCGCCTTATCGCTACGGACATGGATGGAACACTTTTGAACTCTGAACATGAAGTGAGTGAGTCATTTTATTCCATTTTTGAACAATTAAAAGAAAAGAATATCAAGTTTGTTGCCGCCAGTGGCCGGCAATATTACAACCTTCTTAAAACCCTGGATCAGATAAAAGACGACGTAATTTTTGCGGCCGAAAATGGTAGCTACGTAGTTTATCGTGATCAGGAAATCCACGTTCAGGCCGTCGATAAAGAAATTGTCTTTGATTTAGTAAAGATTGCGAGGTCAATTCCAGATACTTACACGATCATTTGTGGAAAAAAGAAAGCGTATGTCGAAAGTTCCGTACCTGCTTTTATTGAACATTTGCAATTGTATTTTGAGAGATTTGAAATCGTCGAAGATCTACTGAAGGTTACGAACGACGACTTTTTGAAATTCACGGTATGCGACCTTGCGGGCTCCGAAAAGAACAGCTATCCATATTTTAAGCATCTTTCTGATAAACTTAAAGTAAAAGTCTCCGGTCCCATTTGGCTTGACATTTCCCATTTAGATGCCAATAAAGGCAGGGCAATGGAAGTGCTGCAAAACCTCTACGGAATATCAGAACAGGAAACGATGGTATTCGGCGACTATCTGAACGATATCGAAATGTTGCAAAAAGCATATTATTCTTACGCAATGGCCAATGCACATCCCGAGGCAAAAAGTGTGGCGCGTTTCAGTGCTGACAGTAATGATAATGACGGAGTTGTTAAAATTCTCGAAGAATTTCTGGCTGTAAAAGAAAATTGAAATTTATAATCAATTGGTTATATGCAAGTTAAATGATCGGCAAATTTTGCAGTTTCATTTTCATAAAGGCATATGAACCTTTTGTTGATAGACTATTGTTTGGTTTAATACCGATCGGTATATTTTTGTAATCATTAAATTCATATGAAACGAGTAGTAGTTACAGGGCTTGGAGCCATCACACCTTTGGGCAATAATGTGGAGGAATTTTGGTCCAACATTGTGGCAGGTAAAAGTGGCGCAGGTCTCTTGACAAAATTTGATGCTTCTAAGTTTAAAACCCGCTTCGCCTGCGAGGTAAAAGGTTTTCAGGGTGAAGATTTCATTGATAAAAAGGAGTTGAAAAAATATGACCTTTTCACTCAATATGGAATTGTCGCCAGCGATCAGGCCATTGCGGACGCGGGACTGGACTTTTCTCAGATGTCCCAGGAAGAGCGTTTCGAAGTTGGGGTGATATGGGCTACCGGAAACGGCGGTATCGGCACTTTCGAAGAACAACTTAAGGAATTTCACAACGGCGACGGGACACCGAGATTTAATCCGTATTTTATTCCTAAAATGATCGTGGATATTGCTGCTGGCGTCATCTCGATCAGGCATAAATTGCATGGCCCTAACTATTGCACAGTTTCCGCTTGTGCATCGTCAAATACCGCTATTATCAGTGCGTTTGACACTATAAGATTAGGGAAAGCCACGATTATGGTGGCAGGAGGTTCGGAAGCAGCGATCACCCAATCTTCTATTGGTGGGTTTGGCTCTGCTCAGGCTCTGTCTAAAAACAACGAAAATCCGCAAGGTGCCTCTCGGCCCTTTGACGCAGATCGCGATGGATTTGTGATGGGCGAAGGTGCTGGTGCCTTGATATTGGAAGAACTCGATCATGCTCTGAATCGCGGTGCCAGGATATATGCAGAAATTGTAGGCGGCGGTATGGCAGGAGATGCATATCACCTTACGGGCACACCACCAGATGGATTAGGTGCATACCTTGGGGTGACGAAGGCATTGGACGACGCGGGCCTGAAAGCAAGTCAAATTGACTATGTTAATGCCCACGCAACTTCGACGAACCTTGGGGATATTAGTGAATTGGTTGGTATCAAAAGAGCTTTCGGAGACCTTGAAGTAACTGTTACAGCCCCAAAATCTATGACAGGGCATTTGCTGGGTGCGGCAGGAGCCGTTGAGAGTATCATCAGTATCCTCTCCATCAGGGACCAGGTTATTCCCGCGACGATCAACACAACTAATCTGGATGAGCACATTCCGGATGGCGTGAAAATTATCACCGGAAAGAGCATTAATCAAAAAGTCGATTACGTTGTAAATAACACCTTCGGTTTCGGAGGACATACTGCCACTTCGATTTTCGGGAGATATGAATAAATAAATTGAAAAGTGGATATGCCTAACTAAGCATATCCACCTTTCAATTACAAACCGATTTTTACTTTACACTAACCTTCCAAACCGTATTCCCGGCGTCATCGCAAACCAGCATTGACCCATCATCAAGAACCGTGATACCGACCGGGCGGCCAAATACGTTATCCTCATCCTTTACAAAACCAGTTAAAAAACTCTCCGGCTTTCCCGACGGTTTGCCGTTAGCAAAAGGAACAAATGCAACCCTGTATCCCGACAATTTTGAGCGATTCCAGCTTCCATGTTGACCTACGAATGCACCGTTTCTATATTTGGCTGGGAACTTGGTTTTGTCGTAAAATGCCAAACCAAGGGAAGCTGTGTGTGAACCCATAGGTACATCGGGCACCAGTGCTTTGGCTACAAGATCTTTACCTTCACCTTTCATTCTCGGGTCGGCATTCTGTCCATAATAGGAATATGGCCAGCCGTAAAATCCACCAGGTCTCACACTGGTAATATAATCAGGAACAAGCTCATCACCGAGTTCGTCCCTTTCGTTCACAGCCGTCCATAATTCGTTGCTGCCAGGCGCCCAGTCCATACCAACCGGATTTCGCAATCCGCTTGCAAATATTTTTTCTCCACTTCCGTCTGGATTAATTTCGAGGATGTTGGCCCTTCTTTTTTCTTCGTCCATTCCATGATCCGCTACATTACTTGCGGAACCCACCGAGACGTAAATTTTTGTTCCTGCGCTGTTCACCAACAGGTTTCTTGTCCAGTGATTGTTATATCCACCAGCAGGAAGATCCAATATCTTCTCCCCTTTTTTCGTAATCCTCGTTTCGCCGGTCTGATATGGATATCGATAGAGACCATCGGTATTCGCTATATAGAAGTAATCTTTTAGAATGAGCATTCCCAATGGCTTATTAAGCTTCTCTGCAAATATCTCCTGAAGTTCGGGGACTCCATCCTTGTTAGTATCCCTAAGTATTGTGATCCGATCTGCACTTTTCTTAGTACCGGACTCCGCAATAAATACATCACCATTTGGCCCTTCATATGCCCATCTTGGATTTTTCAGGTTGGTGGCATATTTTGAAACCGTAAAACCCTCAGGTGCAATGGGTACGCCACCCCCTTCCCAGCCCAATATCTTGGGATTATGTGTTACGGATTTACTAGCAAACGGTGCAGGTAAAAGTGCGCTGTCTACTTCTGTGACAACGGTATCCGGTGTTGATTCTACACGTGATTCTTGTTTGTTTCCATTGCAGGCCCAGAAACTTGTGGCAAATCCAAGCAGATATATGATATTCCCAGTCTTCATTTTGTTGGCAATTATGTTAAAGATTTGACTCGTATCTCCAAATAATGATGCCAGACAAAAAAATAACCGGAAGAAAAACCTCCGGCTACGTTGTAAATGAATTTGGTTTGGATACTTAAAATTTGAAAGGAACGTCCACCAAAGTGTTGGCCCACCCCAAAGTCATAGTAGCTTCATTTGTACCCTTTGGAGCAAACTGGATCGTAAAGTTCTCAATCAAATCCGCATTTTTTGATTTCACCGGTACTTTTACTCTGAGCACATCATTTGCTTCTTTGTATTTATAAGCACCCCAGTAATCCAGGTCGCTGCTCAGTATAATGGTCCATTCGTTTTCCTCGGGAATCGCGAAAAGCGAATAGGTTCCAGCCTTCACTTTCTTGCCGCCAATGGTGGCATCTGCATACAATTTGATCTCTGTTGATTCGTCAGCACCGGCCCTCCATACTTTTCCGAAGGGCTCTAGTTTGCCAAATATTTCTCTGCCCTTCACGTACGGACGGCTATAAGTTACTTTAACTAACGGCTTTTCGCCATCCTTACGATCGTGTGCAAAATTATCAGGGAAATAAGCCACATCACGTGGACTCTTGTCCAAGCCTCTCAGCTTTTGCGCATGCGAGGCACCTGAAATAAAAAGGGCAAACAGCAATAGAAAACTAATCTTCTTCATGTTAATTGATTTATGTTAATTGCTTGATAGCTTTAAATGAAAAGGCAAAATAGCTGATTTTTTACTAGGAGAAGCAATATTACATGAGGTCAGACCCGATTTATGCAATTACCCTCCCAACCAATTCAGGACGCGGGTCGGCTGCATTGGTTAATATAGCGATACTGCGTTTGAAGGCCACTTTAACTTCGCCCGGATTTTCGAAATGACAGGTAATTATCTCATAATGGGCAGTCTCAATAAATCGCCATACCATGTTGAAAGAATTGCCCTCCCACGCGCCGCTGGCAGCAATTTTTGTCAGCGTTTCGCCAGGTACCGGGGTACTTACAAGCTTGATGGGGATTGTAGAGACGTCTGATTTATTCTCATACCATTGCCCAATTTTTCCTTTAATTGTATGGGATCCTTTTTCGTCTTTAAAGGTGAAATTATACAAATCTTTATCGAAGGCTAATGCCACATCGGTGATACCGATTGTATTCTTGTCGATTTTAAAATTGCGTGCGTTTATTTTTGAAGCAATTCCCGAGGAATTTTGCCCCTCAGGGAACGGCAATGCCAACGACTTCAATTTGGTTTTTAAACCGGCAGACAAAGAGGCATCTTTACTTACTGCATTTTTTTCTGCGGCAGGTAAAATATGATTCCAGACTTCGTTCAATATCGCGCCCATATCCCCCGTTTCACTCGTCATTGCAATCACCATATCCTGCTCCGGGATGACTATACAATATTGTCCGTATGCTCCGTCGCCACGATATGCGTTGTGGCGGCATCTCCAAAACTGATATCCATATCCCTGTTGCCAGTCATTTTCCTCGGCAGGCTGGGAGCCGCCTTTTGACATAATATGCTTCGACGTAGCGTCATTTACCCATGCTTCCGACAGAATTCTCTTGCCGTTCCACACACCTTTTTGGAGATATAGCTGACCAAATTTGGCAATGTCCTCAGTTTTTACCCTTAATCCCCAGCCACCGGTATTGATTCCATTCGGATCAACTTCCCAGTCCATACCGGTAATATTGAGCGGGCTGAATAATCGCGGGGTGAGATATTCAATCAAAGTAACACCTGTAACTTTCTGAATAATAGCCGAAAGCATGTAGGTCGCACCGCTGTTATATACAAAGAACGTCCCGGGTTCATGTTCAACAGGCAACTCCAAAAATGATTTGATCCAGTTGGGTTTACCAGTACCTCGCAACGAGGGAGTAGAATCTTTGTCGTGTCCGGTAGACATGGTCAAAAGATCCTGAATACGCATCTTGCCCAAATTTTCGCTGATCGTAGCAGGAACAGATTCAGGGAAAAACGATATCACCTTGTCAGTCACTTTGATCTTGCCCTCTCCCACCGCCAGACCAATAGCCGATGATGTGAAGCTTTTGCTCAGAGAATAAAGGGTATGTTTAAGATCGGGGGCATATGGTGCCCACCAGCCTTCTGCCAGCACTTTACCGTGGCGTAAAACCATCAGGCTGTGAACATTCAATTTTGCCTTTTCTACAGCCTTGACAAAATCCAGAATACCAGCGGAAGCAACGCCTTCAGCCTCGGGAAAACTCCTGGCCAGTTGTCCGGTTTTAACTGGATATGACAGAGCATTTTGCGAGACAAAAGTGATTAATCCCAATTGCAAAGCCGCGAAGCCTGCTTGCTGAATAAATTCCCTTCTATTGATTTCCATAGGATTTGAGCAAAGCGTGAATATCTTGGTTTTAAAACCATATATCACCTCAGTTATACTCGAAGGGTAGGAAAAGGAACTTTTAGCTTTTAGGTATTGGGTATTAGTTTTTTGGCTTCAAACGCGGAGTTACAAGAGTGATGCGCTGAGTTACGCAGAAAAAAATGCACAGTGTAACGCACCGAAAAACTCCCCTAACCTCTACTTTTAATTAAATAACTTAGAAAAACTAAAAGCTAACCACTAATACCTACCAGCTCATGAAACGTGTTGCTTTTAAAATGAAACTTAATCCAGGTCAAGTTGCCGAGTATAAGAAACGGCATGATGAGATATGGCCTGAGCTTAAACTGCTACTCAAGAACAATGGCGTGAGCGATTATTCGATATTTCTGGATGAAGAAACCAATATTCTCTTTGCTGTTCAGAAACTGGATGGTTCAGGCTCTTCGCAAGATTTGGGATCGACGGAGATTGTTCAGAAATGGTGGAAATTCATGGCCGACGTGATGGAAACCAACCCCGACAACTCACCCGTCAGTACACCACTGCAGGAAGTTTTCTATATGGAATAAAAATAATGCCGGCGATAAATTCGCCGACATTATATTCATACTATTGAGCGAGTCTAAAAACAGGCCCAAACTTTCGGGACAAAGCTTCACTTACCTCGCAAATGACCACTTCCTGACAACCCCCGACCAAACCCGGCATGCCAAAAACCGGCCCAGCAAAATCATTTCTGCTTCTCCGCCAGTTTCCTGATATTACCCTGATCACCTTTCCAAAAAGCAATTTTCTGACGGTTCCATGTGTAGGTTACCGCAACTGAATCTCCCCATGAAATGATGGCCGGATATGAAAACTCGTCATCTTCGCTTCCCTTGTCAAGATTGATCTTATCTGTCCAGGTTTTGCCGTTATCGTGCGAAAGAGACAATGACAAAGGTGATCTTGAACCCCAGTTTTTATTGTCAGGATTATAAACCAACGCCAGTGTTCCATCCGCAAGTTTGGCCAGATCTATTCCGCTGTTGGGGTTTGGTATTCCTGTTGAATAGATTTTGTTCCATGTTTTGCCGTTGTCCTCCGAATCGCTTCGGCCAATAACGCCACCCGTAGTGCGTATCAGCATATGAATTTTGCCCGGAGCTGACTCCCACAGAGTCGGCTGGATGGCACCCTTCCCTTTAATCTGATTGGTATCAATCGCAAAATAATTGGATGCAGTCCATGTTTTCCCTTTGTCCTCGCTTCTGTCCACAAACACTTCCCAGTTTTTTACTTCATTAGACGCCCCGGCCAGCCAAGTTCCGTCCGATAGTTCCAATAATTTATCTTTTACTGGTCCACGACCTCCTTTGTCTCCCTTCACCAACTCATATGCATCCGACCAGGTTTGTCCGCCATCCTCTGATGATTTCACCCAGGTTTCCCATTGCGCGATTTCCTTCCCGACTTTAAAATACAGATATACTTTATTTCCGGCCTTTTGAAGTACCGGATTCCAATGCGCATCTTCGCGAATTTTGGCAACCTCTATCGGTTTACTCCAATGACCTGGCGCTCCTTTTGAAAGCCATATGCCTACATCAGGATTTTTTTCTTCTGTCCCGCCAAACCATGCCACCAAAAATTGACCGTCGTCCAATCTCACCAACGTCGATGCGTGGCACTGGGCAAACGGACGGTCATCGCCAAAGACGAACGTCCGACCGGATATGTTTGTGGTATCCGACATCTCAGTGGTTTCACTTGTTTTACTACAAGAACTGGATAAAATAGTGGCTGCAATTAATGCAACCGATGCAAAACGAACACTTTGACTCACCATATGGAAAATGATTTCGATCCTGTTAAAATTGGAGTACGATTTAAAACGGCAATAAGGCCATTATCGCAAATGCATTTTCAATTTGTCCATCACCAAAGCCGGCGACTGATCTTCATATAGTATCTGATAAACCGATGTGGTAATCGGCAAATTTACATTCAGCCCCTTATTGATTTCCATAATACTCTTTGTCGCATAATATCCTTCCGCAATCATTTTCATCTCCATCTGGGCTGCTACAACGCTATATCCACGACCAATCATATTTCCAAAAAGGCGATTCCGGCTGAACTGTGAATACGCAGTTACGAGCAAATCGCCCAGATAAGCGGATGCGCTGATCTCTCTTTCACGGGTATCGACCGCAGTAACAAACCTGCCGATCTCTAACATTGCATTGGATACCAAAACAGCCTGAAAATTGTCGCCATATCCCAGCCCGTGGGTAATTCCGCAAGCCAGCGCAACAATATTCTTCATTACTGCAGCATATTCAACGCCGTACAAGTCATCCAGATAATGTGCTGAAACGAATCGGCAACTGATGATATCCGCAAAATCTTTGGCAGTCTTCTTATCAGTTGAGGCAATGGTGAGATATGATTGCTTTTCCAACGCAACTTCTTCTGCGTGGCATGGACCCGCTATTACTGAAGTATCGTTGATATCAATATCATATTTATCTGATATCCAGTCAGTCACGAGCTTATTTTCGCTAGGAACCATACCTTTAATCGCCGAAACCACTTTCTTGCCCGCCAGTTGCTTTTTAGTGACCACTTTCAAAGATTCCTCCAAAAAGGCAGCGGGAACAGCCAAAATTACATATTCCGCCCCCTTCAGTGCATCTGAAATTTGTTCGAATACCTTTATTTTTTTGGGAGAAAGCAGAACGTCACTCAGGTAACTGGGGTTGTGATGATATTTGCGGATATGCTCAATATCACGTTTGCTGCGAAGCCACCAACGGATCTGAACGTGGTGATGTTCACACAAAATCTTCACGATCGCCGTTGCCCAACTTCCGCCTCCAATAACTGCTATCTTTTTACTGTTGATTAAACTCATTTTTATGAAAACTCTTGGTATGGATGACCTGAGCCATATTTAGTCCTTTTTATAAGAGTGCCAAACTAGTCTTTTATAAAGAGAATGAACATGCTTTACGACAAAAAAAGTTGATGAAAATCCGGTCCAAATTGATTTTACCGGTAATTTTTGTAAAATTCGTTGAATTATTTACACTTTAACACATACAATATGAGCAAGTTGGATGAATTAATTGCCACTTACCAGGAGGAAGCTAAAAAGATCAATGTTTCAGTCGATACCGATCTTTTGCTAAAAGTCACGAGAGGACTTGGCCCTTCGGTCCATAACGCTGATTCTGCGAAGGTTGCATGCAGCGACCAATCTGAACTTGATCGGATTAAGAAAAGCTTTCTGACCGGAAAACTGGGATTGCCTGATGGACCCGAACTCGATGCTGCTTTGACTGAGGTTTGCGGTACTTTCGGCAGCTCCAGCAGAAACAAATTCAGGGCTTTGTTTTATTACCTGCTGGTTAAAAAATTCGGTAAGGAGTCCATTTATGCCTGATCGTTTAATAAAAATCAAACTAGCACGACAGCGCCGAATGATTTCATTTGAAGGACATTTAACATATTAATTTATACCTGAAAATAAAAAATCCTTGCAGCAAAGCCGCAAGGATTTCTCTTTTAACCTAAACTAAATCGAACTTATTACTTAAGAACAACGCTGTCTTTAGGTTTTTAATTTGATTTTTTATCCTCTTTTTTCTCCTCTACCTTCTTTTTTTCCACTAAGTCACCAGTATTCAGGGTTTTAGAAACTACAATATATGGCCCTGAAATAATCACATCGCCTACTTTCAAGCCGGACTTGACCTCGATATTTTCAAAATCGCTAATGCCGGTGGTTACTTCTTTCATCACGGCTTTTCCGGCCACATCGACAAACACAACTTCTTTTATCGGCTCTTCCTTTTTGGGTTTGCTTTTATCTTCTGTTGGTTGATCGTTATTTTCTTGATTAGCATCGGGCGCAGGTTTATTATTCCTTGTGGTTACCGCCGCGATCGGAACAGAAACAACACCGTTCTTTCTTTCTGTAATGATTTCGACCGACGCCGTCATACCAGGTTTGAAAGGATATGATTTCTTGGAACGCTTTGCCATTAAGTCTGCAAAGGAATCATTCAGGATTTTCACTTTCACTTCAAATTCCGTTACGGCGTCAGCAGAAGTGCTCGCCGCGGAGGTGGAAGAAGCCAGACCGGCCGCAGTATTTGCTATCTCTTTTACAATACCCTTAAATTTCCGACCAGAAGAACTATATGCATCCACATCTATTTCCGCAGTATCGCCCAAAGAAACTCTGACGATATCGTTCTCATTGACATTTACGCGCACCTCCATATTAGCAAGGTTGGCGATACGCATCATTTCAGTACCAGCCATTTGAGAAGTACCCACCACGCGCTCTCCGGCTTCCACATTCAACAACGAAATGATACCACTAACCGGAGCGAAAATGCTCGTCTTTCTAAGGTTTTCGGCAGCATCGCGTAAACCCGCTTCTGCACTTTTAATATTGTACTGTGCAGCAGAAACGTTCGCCTGCGCAGAAGCAAGATCCTGTTTGGCGACATCATAATTGGATTGGAAAGTTTCGAAATCCGATGCTGATATCACTTTATCGCTATATAGTTTTTTGTTTCTGTCAAAATTAGCTTTTGCCTGAACCAGCCTAGCTTCCGTTTGTGCAACAATCGCTTTGGTTTGCTCGTAATTGGCCTTGCTGGAATTAACAGCAGCCTGAGCTCTGGCCATCAACGACTCGTAATTATCCGGACGGATTTTCAGCAAAAGTTGTCCTTTCACTACGGAATCGCCTTCTGCCACGAGCAGACTCGTGATCTCGCCGGACACGTCAGGGCTGAGTTTTACCTCTACTTCAGGTTGCACTTTCCCCGAGGCGCTTACACGTTCGATGATATCCGTTTTCTTAACCGTGGCATATTCCACTTCCGTTGTTTTTGGTTTCCCGATCAGCCCGGCCTGTTTGGCTCCAAACAAACCTCCGATGAGCAAAACAACTACCACTCCTGCTATCCACCATATTCTTTTTGACGATTTCCGGGCCATTTCGTATTGCTGGTTTCTATTATAGTTTATAAATCAAAAGTCGGACAGAGGGCGGTTCATGTAAAAATCAAGAACCTTTGTTCTGAAAACGTAATCGTATTTTGTTTGAACGAGATTCGCATTGGCTCTGTCCAGATTCGCTTTGGCGATGTTGTAGTCAACCGAGTTGATAGCTCCTACGTCAAATTTAACTTGCGATACTCTGAAGGTTTCCTGCAAAGCACGAACCTGATTGGCGGTGGCCGAATATCGTTTCGCGGCGTTGGTCATATCAATATAGGCCTGTTCCACATTCTTCCGGATCGTCAAAGCCACCTGCTGCGCCTGATATTCAACAGTCTTCTGCTGAATTTTGGCGTTCGCCACATTATATTTTACCTGGAAGTTTGTAAAAATTGGAATACGTAGATTAAGGTTAATAGAAGCATTCCTGTTTCCGTCCAACTGATTGAGATAACCAAACTCCTGAATAGATCCGTTTGGAACAGTCACCTTATTGATGACTGGTGCAATCAAATCATTATATCTGACAAAACTTGTTGTCGACTCTTGCTCTACAACAGTGCTTCCGCTACCGTCTGCTACAAAACGTTGTTTTGGTGCAACGCTCGAATAGGCGGTATATAGCCCAGCGTTTAAAGAAAGGGAAGGCATAGCCGCGCCTCTTGCTATTTCAATAGAACGTTTTGCAGACTCAATTCTGAAATTAGCGGCCTGCATTTGAGGCAAGGAAGCCAAGGCTATTTCATAAACTTCCTGTATTGTCGCATCATATGCTTGTAACGTCGGGTCTTTCACGTCAATCGCCACGATATTGATATTGTTGGTTCCCGGCATATTCATGAGTTGTTTGAGATTCAACTCTGCAATACTCAGGTTGTTTTGCGCATTAACAAGGGAAAGTTCATCATTGGCCAGCTGTGCTCTCAGATCCAGCAAATTGCTTTCCGCCAATGTTCCTGCTTCAACCAATTGCGCTGTACGACCTACCTGAAGTGCCGAAGCATCTACCTGCCTTTGAGCGACCTGAATAAGCTCCCTGTTCGAAACAATTTGAAGATATGATAAGGCAACGTTCAACATCAGGTCATTTCTTGCCGCAGCAAGGTCCTTTTGGGAAGCCTGAAGATTGTATCCGTTTCGTTTAACAGTGTTCTGAAGTTGAAACCCGTTGAACAAAACCATGGATGAACCAATCTGAAAATTGCTGGAACTTACGTTCTGCTGAACATATAAGTTGGTGTAGGGGTCAATATTACGACCTGAACTGAATCCCTGACCTGCGCTAAAGCTAAGACTCGGCCAGCGTTGCCATTTCGACTGCTGAAAATAATTATCGCTGGTGTTAACCTGTAACTCTGATATCTTCACCTGTGGGTTGGTTTCCAGCGCAACCCTGATACAGTCCTCAAGTGAGTATGTATCGGCCTCTTGATTAACATCCTTTTGCGCAGACACTTGCTGCAGGGACGCCAATGATGTCATTGCTATGGCAAGGATGAATGACTTGGGTAACATTTTAAGCATAATTCTCTGAGTTGAATATTCAATAATAGCTGATGAAGTCCTATACGCCCACCCATTTTGGACGGACGGTTGCATATGCTGTTTAAAAGGCGTTTAGAGAATATGTTCCGTTCAATGAAAAAATAAATAGCCTAACCAGATCCCCGCCACCACCCCGATCATATCGGCGATGAGTCCGGCAACGATGGCATATCTCGTATTTTTTATTCCAACAGAACCAAAATAAAGTGCGACTATATATAAAGTAGTATCTGCAGATCCCTGAAAAATACAAACTAACCTCCCCACAAACGAATCTGGCCCGAATTCTTTCATCGCGTCAATCATCAACGCGCGTGCCCCGCTGCCACTCAATGGTTTCATCAGAGCAACTGGAAGCGCATCTGTGAAATCAGTATTCAGGGTTGTCAGTGAAAAAAGCCATTTTAAACCATCAATTACATATCCCATAGCTCCGCAGGTACGGAATGCACTAATAGCGACCAACAGCCCTACCAAATATGGAATTACCGTAAAAGTTGTTTGCAGTCCTCCCTTTGCACCCTCTATAAAGGCATCGAAAACATTGACTTTTTTAACAAGCCCTGCCAAAAGAAAACCCGAAACGACAAGGAGCAAAATCGAGTTGCCTGTAAAAATGGATATTTTCTCAATCTGCGCCTGCGGTAATCCTGACAAATACCATAACGCAAGTGCCATAAACGCAGTCACTGAACCCAGTCCGAGTAATATGGTTCGATTCCATAGATTGGTTCTCTGCCAAAGTGCGGTTATAATCATACTGGTAACGGTCGTCACATAGGTTCCTACCACGCACGGAATAAAAACATCTGATGGGCTGGCGGCTCCTAAAATAGCACGTTGAGCGATGATCGTTAGTGGAATAATCTGCAGGCCGGAAGTGTGCAGTACCAAGAACATAATCTGAGCATTGGAGGCAGTATCTTTGCTGGGATTGAGCTCCTGCAGACTTTGCATAGCCTTAAGACCGAATGGGGTAGCAGCATTGTCAAGGCCCAGCATATTGGCCGAAAAATTCATAATCATCTGACCATTAGCTGGGTGATCCGCCGGAACCTCTGGAAAAAGCTTATTGAAAAATGGACCAATGAAACGAGCGAGTACGTTGATTATACCCGCCTTTTCACCCACATTCAATATCCCTAAGAAAAAAGTCATGACGCCAGTAAGCGGTAAAGCTATGTCCATCACCGCCGTCTCCGACATATCGAGCATTCCTTCAACAATTGCTTTAAAAGTCAGCACATCGCCGGTCAGAAGAAATTTTAAACCAGCGATCGCAAACGCGATCACAAAAAAAGCTACGAAAATGTAGTTTAATACCATAAACAGACTTTTGAGTAAAGAAAGGCTCGGGATTGGAACTTCAAATATCCATTGTTATTCAAATCGCAATATCGTGTTTTCGCGCTACAATCAACAGAAATTTGTGCCTCAGAGTGAATATAATTGAGATTCAAGGCTAAATCCGCCTTTAAAAGATTTTCGTTGGACACATGCCTATAACTCCCTGATAATTCGTTTCATATATGAAATCAATAGAACTTCTTGTTATTTAAGATTACTATTTACGGTATTTATTCGTGACGAATGACTTTGTATGAACATACTTATTAATTTTTTGCAAGGACCACCATGGATTTTATCAACACAATTGTCAAAGAGTTTACAGGCTTCTTTGGCTACCACGGGCTGCTGGAAATCATCAAATCCGGCGACTATGGCCAACTTTTAACCCTTGAGGGAATAAAAAAGGGATTAGGCCCATTTATTCCGGTTTTGCTCTTTTTTGAAATCATCAGGAGTGTTTTCTATAGGCGATATACGTTCTCCAATTACAAAATATCCCTTTTTACTTACGTTCTCAACAGGTTCATATCCAGATTTATTTCCATTGCCATGGTGGCGCTCTGCATAGGTTTATTTGAACCTTATGCAATCTTCAAAACTACCTTTACATGGTACTGGCTAATTTACGGCTATATTGTCTGGGAGCTTTCGCACTTTGTATATCACTATTATGGCCATAAAGTGCGGCTTTTCTGGTGTTTGCACTCAACCCACCACGCCCCGGAGTATATGAACCTTTCGGTAACCTACGCACACTTTTTTCTGGAAGCTCCATATGCAGATATAATCCGTACCACCATATGTATTCTGTTGGGCGTGAATCCCCCGTTACTTTTTCTGATCATGTTTATCGACGGAACCTGGGGTGCGTTTATTCACGTCGGAGAAAATATCTTGAAAGACGGCAGGCTGGGCTTCCTGAACAAGTATATCCTGACGCCATCACACCATCGGGTTCATCACGCAAAGAATCCGTTATATATGGATACCAATTTTTGCAATCTCCTTAATATCTGGGATCGGGCTTTTGGGACTTTGCAGGATGAAAAAAAGGACGTAGAAATTGAATACGGTATCACGCGCCCTATGAAAAAAGGCGATTTTCTGGATGCTTATTTTGGAGAATTTTACTGTTTAATCAAAGACGTATATCACGCTCCGGGTTTGAAAAACAAAATACTTTATATCTTTATGCCGCCGGGCTGGAACCATACGGGTGACCACAAAACGGCTACAATAGTCAAAAAAGAGTATTTTCAGGATCACGATAAGCAAGGAACTCTGGTTTAGCACAATTTCACACACGTATGTTCAGAATATTTTTAGTAGTAGCCGGCCTCGCTATATTCTCCTGTGCCAAAAAAGAAAAAACTGCTAATGAGCAGGAACAACTTCCAACCGTGGTAAACGACACTATTCCAGAAATAAGGGATGTTGTGAACAAAAAAGCGGTTGCTTCATATGAAGAAAAATTCCAGGACAAGGACAAACTGAACAACTGGAAATTTGCGGTTGAAGCTTTTGAAACAAAGAATACCTTTCAATATATTCTTAAAATTCAGTATATCGAATTGCGGGTTAGTGATACACTTAACATTCCAAACTTTGGAATTCAACCAGTAATTGAGCTCCAGAAAGGAGATAATGACCTGTCGTGTATAGTAGGTTTTCAGGATAAGAAAAAGGCATTCAACGAATACAAACTAGTCGAAGTTGTAAACGGTGAATTGAAGATCCGAACTTTGCAACAATATCGGCGGGGCTTGTATCAGAAGAAGAAAGGTTCTACAAAGTAATGGGTGATGGAGGCATTTGCTGCGATGTCTCCATTCTAGTATCCCTAGGTTTAGTTCACTGCAGTATTCAGACGATATCGAGGCTTCGTTACTGGAGCAAATCCCATTCTTGTACTGCCAGCAACGGGCAGATAATTCTGTATACTGTCTAAAGGAGTTTGCATTTTAGCCAAGGCATGAATCTGCTGCTTTGTTGCCATAAAACTATGTGAAATACCGCTTCCCGGATCAGTCTCAACCAATAAAACGCCCTCTTTGATAAGTTCATAACTGATACATGGCCCGCTAGCGAGGACCTTATAGCTATCATACCAATTAAAGTAGTCTCTGCGAATTACGTCGTCCAGTTTTTGAAGTGTCAATGCTTCGCACTCCTGTGAACATGTGCTACACTTTACGGATCCGTAATTATAATTACAAGCCTGATAGATTAGAAAAAGCGCGATAATCGGAAAATAAACAAAGACGTTTCTTATCGTAATCAGCTCAAATTTTTTCATTTTTCTAAAGCTAGGAGAATGACGATTGATATACTTTCGGACAGATGGCTGAGAACTAATTCTCTCAAATTTTAACTGATGTCAACCTCAACAATACAAAAAGGCAGGTATTATAAGAAAACTTATAATACCTGCCTCTTCGACTTTATCAATAATTTCTAAGCCTTGAAAATCTCATCCATTTTCTCACGAATCGTGAGTAAACGTTTGCGATCTCCTCCCGATACTTCGGCAGACGCCCAACCGGAATAACCTATTTTTTTCAATGCTTTATTAACTTCCGGCCAGTTGCAGTCTCCGTCAAAAAATTCAACGTCGAAACCCTTCCAAAGTCCTTCGTCGTTCTGCTTTTTAAAACTGAACTCTTTCAAATCAAGCTTAAGGATACGCTTGTTCAGGCCTTCGATCCAGGATGCTGGCCAGCTGTAACGCAATACATTGCCTACATCGAAATACCAGCCCACCATCGGGTGTTTGAAGTCATCCACATAACGCGCTGCTTCGAGCGGGCTCAGCAGAAACTGATTCCAAACATTTTCGAAAGCGATTTTAACACCGGTTTCTTCTGCAACGTGAAGAACTTTGCGAATCTCAGCCTGAGAACGCTCATATGCTTCTGCGTAAGTTACATCAGCTTTTACTACACCCGGTACTACCAATAATGTGGTACCGCCATATTTTTTAGTATCGCGTAATGCCTTTTCTATCGATTTGGTGCACTCCGCTCTTTTCGCAGGATCTGGATCCGACAATGGATATTTCCAGTGAAAAGAATTGACAGTACCTGGGAGTAGCAGACCTGTTTTGTCACGAGCAGCCAATACCTCCTTCATATCGAGATCATTAGGAGAATCCAGCTCAACGCCGTCATAACCCAGATCTTTTAACAATTTAAATTTATCCATGACGGACAAATCTTCTTTCACCATCCCCCACTTCAGGCTTTTCTTCACCATAGGTTGCGCTGCCGGAGCGGTATTGTGGTTGATCAGATTAGATGCCTCAGCGACAACAGAACCTGAAAAGGTAGCAGCCGAAGCTGCTAACGTGCTTTTCAAAAGAAAATCTCTTCTATCCATATACAGATCAGGAGAAAGCTGTGATACCTGGTTTCGCAACTTCAACGATCGGTGGTGTCATCTGGAAGCTATATGCATCAGGACCCAGTTTCTCAGTTGAATTTAACGCCTGTTCCCAGGTAATTCTTTTTCCGGTATATGCGGCCATTCTACCCATAATCGCAAGCAATGTGCTGTGCGCCATAAATTCACCGTCATTGATCAATTTGCCGCTACGGATAGACGCAAACAGCTCATTGTGTTCAGTTTGGTACATATCATTCTGAACGCCATCGTATTTCCACGGATTTTGTCCATATATCTCATGCACGTTACGTGCGCAGTTTGCCATGGCACGGCCTTTGGTTCCTATCGTTTCAACCAGGTAACTGTTTTCACAGTTCGCCTGCTGACGAGAGTGGTGGAAACCTTTAACACCGTTTTCGTATTCGTAAGTAACCGCGAAGTGGTCAAAAATATTTCCGTACAATGATTCAGTTCTTACCTGACGACCACCGGTTCCAACTACCGAAAGTGGTAATTTTCCGCCCATCGCCCATGACATCATATCAATACTGTGAACAGCCTGCTCGACGATATGATCACCTGCCAACCAGGTATAATAAGTCCAGTTGCGAAGTACATACTCAGCGTCAGTCCATCCTGGTTGGCGTGGGAAAGACCAAAGCGTACCTGTGTCATACGTATTGTAAATTGCTTGAATATCACCTACTGCTCCGTCTAAGACTCTTCCAAAAGTGGCACGTTTTGGTTCGTGATATCTCCAGCAAAAGCCAGACATTAAAGAAAGATTTTTCTGCTTCGCCAATTTGGCAGCGTCCAACACCTTTCTTACACCCGGCGCATCTACCGCCACAGGCTTTTCACAAAATACGTGTTTTCCTGCCTTGATAGCCGCAGTAAGGTGTTCCGGACGGAAATGAGGAGGCGTTGCTAACAACACAACATCCACACCCGAGTCCAAAACTTTTTGGAATGCGTCAAAACCAAGGAACTTATGACCTTCATCCACTTTCACTTTCGCTCCGTGAATTTTGGTAAGGTTTTCCAGAGAGGAATCCATTTTATCTTTAAAGATATCTCCCATTGCATGCAAAACCACATTGGGGTCAGCTTTGAGTGCCTGATTGGCGGCGCCCGATCCACGACCTCCACAACCGATCAAGCCGATCTTAAGTGTATCACTGTTAACACCGGCAAATGCGCGGTTTGGGTTAAGAATTGCGATAGTCGGAAGCGCGCTACCTGCTACTGCCATTCCTGCCATCTTCAAAACATCTCTGCGAGAAGTATTCATTGTAACTCAGGATTAGGTTTTAGGATAAATAAGAAGCCCGATACGCATATCTATGCCTATCGGGCTCGCGAAGCTCTAAAATTAAAGAATTATGTTGAAAAGTGTATCTGAAACCTTTAAAAAAATTTAACGTGTGCTCGTTACCGCAAATAGAATAACTTGCAAAATTGACATTTGACAGACGTTTATTCTGCGAAAAGCGGATATCAAACTTAGTTCCATTCCACCTCAATAACGGTGTTTTTGAGGTCAATTGTCGTGAATTTCTCGCCATTTTGACGTTTTAAATTCACCTTCCCGTTCTGCACTTTTGCTACCTGCTGACTCATCACATCCTTACTATTTTTCTTCCGGTATATGGCAACAAGCGGCTCGTCTGTTGACACGTCTATATCCACATTCCGGCCCTTTGCCACAATCAATTGAGAATTGTTGGGAAGATATGGTGCTTTGATTAAAGCCATCGCGCGCGAAGCCTGAGGCACACCGTAGCCAACAAAATTGTTACCATATGGATACAAATGCGCTGATTTTTCGATTAAAGATATCAGTTCCTTGTTAGTCAGATTTGGATTAGCCTGTAGCAGACAGGCAGCAAAACCAGTGATAACCGGTGCTGATAGCGAAGTTCCATATAGAGAGAAGCAGGAGACATTCGGCTTCACATAGGATAAGAATTCTGGCCCGACGCTGCTATACCCTATTCTATTCCAGAGTTTGCTGTTCGTCGCCCCGATAGACAAAACTCCTTGCGCATCTGCGGGTGCGGAAACTATACCCCAGCTTTTGTCATCACCTTCATTCCCCGCTGATACTATAATTGTAATTCCCTTTCTGTCTGAAGCAATTTGCGCTGCCCTTGTGATCGCGCTAGTTTTTCCATCCATTTGGCTTGGACTATAATTTTCACTTGGGTCTGAAAACCCTTTTGCGTAACCCAATGAAGTATTGATCAATCGAACACCTAGGCTGTCCATCCATTCCATCGCCGCGATCCAGTTATCCTCCTCCCCGCGATATTCTTTCATGGAATAATCCGTGCGGGCTAGGTAAAATTTGGCGTTTGTCGCAACCCCATATTGCATTTGATCTTTGAAATCAATACCTGAAATGGCGGCGAGAACCTCCGTTCCGTGCATATCGGAAAACGATTCAGCGGTACTGAATAGCAATTCTCCCGGCCGCCCTCTTCTTACATAATCCCTTATTCCTAGTATCCGTTTGTTATTGAATATCTGACTTAATGAAAAAGAAGAATCGGCTCCATAAAACCCGGCGTCGATGACTCCAATTGTGACATTATCCGCCGTAATATTATTTTTCTGAAATACATCTGCCTGGACCTGCGACATTACCGGCGCCATTTGAGCTTTTTCAATTGGCTGTGTTTGAGCTACATAAAAACCTGGGTCAATCATCACGATTTTCGAAACGAAATCCATTTTGCTCAAGTTTTCCACCTGCTCGTGCGACAGATTCGCCGAAACCGCGTTCAACCATTTTGAACGGTTGACAATCTTAACTGATGCCTCTTTTAGCTTTGATTCGTATTGGCTGTTTACCGGAAGATCCGTCTCTTCAAATATTGGAAGCCCAAGTCGCAGACGGTTGTCCAGCGTTTGTTTCGATACAGCGGGAGTCGCTTTTAAATCCTTATTTTTAAGGTATATCCAATATTTTGGATTTGCTGACGACAACAATGGACACAGCAAGAGAAGGAGCAAGAGGCATCTTTTCATTCTTTATGATATAGTTAGGTTTTTCGTCAAAGACAAACACAAACTGCGTGATAATACGAAGACTTCCAAATCAGCATTTCCCCTAAAGAGCCGCCGGGAGATCGAATATTCTTCAGATTTTCAATACAATGAATGGGAAGCCAAGAATTGTCAGAAAATGGTTATTCGATTGTAACATCGCCAAAATTTATCTGAAAAAGCTCGTTCCAGTTAGCTGTGATTATATTCTTTAATGTTATTAAACTTCTTAATTGCAATATAAACGTAATTTTGCAAATTAAATTTCAGTTACAAAAAATACGGATAATGCGTTACTCATCCATAGATAATTCTCTTTTTATCGACAACCGCCGACGACTTGTTAAGCTTCTGAGTCCAAAGTCAATGGTGGTTCTGAACGCCAACGATATACTTCCTACAAACGGGGATGGCACCATGAGTTTTAAACAAAACTCTGATCTGTTTTATCTCACCGGTGTCGATCAGGAGGAAAGTATTCTGGTACTCTGCCCCGAACATCCCGATGAACGGTTTCGCGAAGTACTTTTTCTAAGGGAAACCAATGAAACGATTGCTGTGTGGGAGGGCGAAAAGCTTTCAAAGGAACAGGCGCGTGCTGTAACCGGGATAGAGACCATCTTTTGGACGCACCAATATGACACCGTTTTCAGGAATATCGTTTTTGAGGCGGACAAGGTATATCTGAATACTAATGAGCATACCAGAAACGATTCGCTGACGCAAACGAGGGAGGATCGTTTCATTAGCCATTTCAAATTGGCATACCCTCTGCACCACCTGGCAAGGCTATCGCCTTTGATGCACCAGCTTCGGGCGGTGAAAAATCCGATTGAAATACAATTGATGCAGCAGGCTTGTAATATCACCAAAGCAGGATTTGAACGCATATTGAAATTTGTAAAACCGGGTGTTCACGAATTTGAAATTGAAGCGGAGCTGATTCATGAGTTCATCAGAAATCGGTCAAAAGGTTTCGCATATCAGCCGATTATCGCTTCGGGAGCCAATGCGTGTGTTCTTCATTACATCCAAAATGATCGTCCGTGTCTGGATGGCGACGTGATATTGCTTGACGTGGCTGCGGAATATGCGAATTACAATTCAGACCTTTCGCGCAGTATTCCTGTAAATGGTCGTTTTACCAAAAGGCAGCGTGATGTTTATGAAGCGGTTTTGAGAGTTTTCAAAGCCTCCAAAGATATGTTGATATCTGGCAATATCTGGGACGATTATCATAAAGAAGTGGGTTCGATTATGGAAAACGAGCTCATCGGACTAGGACTGATCACCAAAGATGATATTGCCAAGCAGGATCCGGAATGGCCTGCCTATAAAAAATACTTCCCTCACGGAACGTCACATTTCCTCGGCCTCGACGTGCATGACGTGGGCAATAAACACAGACGCTTCGAGCCTGGAAATGTATTTACTTGTGAACCAGGTATTTATATCAAAGAAGAAGGATTGGGAATCAGGCTTGAAAATAATATCCTGATCACTGAAAATGGCAATATTGATCTGATGGCTGATATCCCGTTGGAAGCAGACGAGATTGAGACTATCATGAATTCGTAGTAGAAAACGTTTAACCACGGAGTTTACGGGGTTTTGCACCGAGTTACGCAGAGTTATAGCTGAGTAGATAAAAGAATGGAATAAACGTTTTGTATCATAAACTCAGTGTAACTCCGTGAGAGACTCTCTGAACTCCGTGGTGAATAACAACCAAAAATATGCATCTGGAAAACGAAGACCTTTATAAATTATTGATATCCTTTGCCCTGGGGCTGATCATCGGGTTTGAAAGAGAGTATCGTAGTAAATCTGCAGGTTTGAGGACGATGATTCTGATTTCTGTCGGCACTACATTATTCACCATTCTTTCCATCAAAATCAGTGCTGATGCTGGCCGCATCGCTGCCAATATCCTGACAGGTATCGGTTTTATTGGCGCAGGGATCATTTTCCGGGAAAATAACCGGGTGGTGGGAATTACAACTGCTGCTATCGTTTGGGTTACTGCAGCCCTTGGAATGGGCATTGGAGCAGGATATTACTATTTGTCTATCGCCTGTTTCGTTATATCCGGTTTTTCGCTGGTGATTCTCTCTCCGCTGCAAAACATGATCAGGAGATATAATCAAATCCGTAATTACCGGCTGATGTGTGTGTACGACAAGCAAGCATTGACTAAATACGAAGATCTGTTTCGCCAATACGATTTGAAAATATTGAGATCTGAACAAAGTAAAACCGGAAGCCATATCAGTGGTAACTGGATTTTACAAGGAACCGAGAAAGCACATATGGAACTTACGAATCGATTATTGAATGATAATGCAGTTGTAGAGTTTGATTTTTAAATCAAATTTCAAACTCGGTGTTAGGAGAATTTATCGCAGACTGCGCAGACAAATAAAACTCTGTGTAGCTCAGCGTTACACTCCTTTAACTCTGCGTTTAAATCAAAAAATAGCAGACCACTAAAACTTCAATTGTTTTGATTGCGTTATAAAAGTGCGTAATAGTCCTTTATAAAGTGAACATGTTCCGTATCATTATTTTGAATAACTTTTATTGTTGTTTTTGCTAAGGATACAGGTAACCTTTGTCTACAAATAAATTTAACCCCTATGTCAAGTACAATTCAGCAAAAAATATGGGCTTTGATTTTGCAATATGCATCGCCCACCGAAGCTGACTGGCTGGCAGATAAGAGCGTTCAGGGTCCGATGGAGATCATGACGGCATTTGTCTCTGCTCCCAGATTTCTTTCCAAAAAAACAATTGAGGGTACCCATATCATAAATGACAATGCCGTAACCCTTGAAATTTCAGGGTGGTCGTTAGTGACTTTGTCGCGTGTTTGGTTGTTAACGCAGCTTGACGACAGCTCTAAAGAGCCGTATATCAAGAATATAGAAACGCTTTTCGACACCGCTGAAATGAAGGAATTAGTTGCCCTATATTCCGCACTTCCAGTTCTCTCCTACCCCGAACAATGGCTTTTCCGGGCTACCGACGCAGTTCGGTCTAATATGGGATTGGTATTCGACGCGATTGCCTTACACAACACCTATCCGGAAAAATACTTCAGCGAACTGGCTTGGAATCAGCTTGTTTTGAAAACCATTTTTAACGATAAGCCTATTCATTTCATTATTGGACTGAAAAATCGTGCGAATGAACATCTTGCATATACTCTTTCAGATTTCGCGCATGAACGTTGGGCGGCTGGCCGTTTCGTGGCACCCCAGGTTTGGCGATTGGTTAGCCCATATATGAACCAAACCCTAGTTGCTGATATGAAGCATTTGTTCGAATCGGGGAATGCAGATAACCGGAAAGCGGCGGCAATTGCCTCTTACGAATCGGGTTATGCACCTGCCTTAATATTGCTTTCAGAATTTCCGGAATTAGAAAAAGAAGTTGCTGCCGGTACGCTTACCTGGGCAGATATCGAATTTACAGACCTCAATACCTATGTGCCTCAACCATAACGAAAATATCCCGAACCCGTCTCATTTTGACGAGACCGATGAGCATATCGCATCCCCGGCTCACCGTGATATAGAATGGAACGACTACCGCGACCTGATTAAAGGTATGCGCTTTTTTGACCCGCATATCCATATGGTTTCGCGCACGACTGACGACTATCAGGCTATGCACGCCGCGGGAATTGTAGCTTTGATCGAACCTGCATTTTGGGTGGGCCAGCCGAGGACAGGGCTTTCCAGCTTCAAAGATTATTACAGCAGTTTGGTTGGCTGGGAGCGTTTCCGTTCTTCCCAATTTGGCATTAAACATTATTGCACGATGGGGCTCAACTCCCGGGAAGCTAATAATGAGCCACTAGCAGAACAGGTAATGGAGATATTACCCCTTTACATATATAAAGAAGGGGTGGTTGGTATTGGAGAAATTGGCTTTGATGACCAAACGGCTGCTGAAGAAAAATACTATCGTTTACAACTTGAATTGGCAAAGAAAGCCAACCTTCCGGTTCAAATCCATACACCTCATCGTGATAAGAAAAAAGGTACGGAACGGAGTATGGCCATCGCGCTGGAACACGGCATCGATCCTTCGTGGGTGATTGTGGACCATAACAATGAAGAAACTGTAAAAAGTGTGTTAGACCAAGGCTTTTGGGCTGCCTTCACCATTTATCCGTTTACCAAAATGGGAAATGAACGTATGGTTAAAGTGGTGGAACAATATGGTCCTGAGCGCATAATGATTAATTCCGCAGCTGATTGGGGAATTTCTGATCCGTTAGCTATTCCAAAAACAGCCGCGCTAATGAAAATGAGAGGAATATCCGACGAAGCGATCCGGCTGGTTACTTATCAAAACGCAATTGATGCGTTTGGTAAAAGCGGACAGATTGATACCTCTGATTTTGAGTCAGGGTTGGAGGCGGATCCGACCGAAAAATTTCATGGCAACTCCATTTTAAGAGGAGGCCAGCAACTCAACCCCACCAGGGATTCCCTTGTAATACAATAAAGTGAACGATATAAAACCCTACTTGCAGTTAACCCGGCCTGCAAACCTTGTCACGGCAGTTGCCGATATATTAGCAGGACTGGCGATTGCCCAGTTTACGTTTTCAGATTATTCTCCGTTGCCGTTAGTCATATCCACGATCGGGTTATACGGTGGTGGTGTAGTTCTAAACGACGTTTTCGATGCAAAACTTGACGCTATTGAAAGGCCGGAACGACCAATCCCCAGCGGTAAAGTTTCGTTGACCGCTGCGTCTGCTTTGGGTATATCTCTGCATGTGATCGGTGTTGCGAGCGCAGGTTACTTCAGCCCGTTGAGCGGCAAAATTGCCTTTATTATTGCGCTTTTGACCATTTTATATAATCGTTTTGCAAAACATCACTCCTTTTTCGGACCTGTTGTGATGGGAATGTGCCGTGGCGGAAATTTGCTTTTGGGTATGAGCGTGTTTCCTGAGTCTTTTCAGCAATGGGGTTTAATTGCACTCGTACCTATCATATATATTGGTGCGATCACGATGATCAGCCAGGACGAGGTGCATGGCGGAAAAAAGAAAACGCTTTACATTGCAGCTGTACTTTATCTGATCGTATTATTGGTACAAATGTATATCGCGTCGGGTAAGGGAAATCTGCTCTGGGCGAGTCCTTTTATTTTATTACACGCCTGGCTGATCGGCCGACCGTTGTGGAATGCAATTCAAAATCCAATTGGTCCTTTGATTGGCAAGGCTGTAAAGGCGGGAGTAATTTCACTGATCGTCATGAACGCCTCGTGGTGTATTGTTTTCGGTTTCTGGCCGGTTGCATTGGCTGTGCTGGCGTTGCTGCCGCTAAGTTTATATCTAGCGAAAGCGTTTGCGGTTACTTAGCTTTTAGCAGTTAGGGGTCAGCTTTTAGTTTTCCGTTGATCTTGGTTTTTTCCGGATTCGCGAAAATCGTTAGCGCCCTGCGTGAAAGCTTTTAAAAAATGTATCTTAACATACTGATTTTGATATATTTACGAAACAAATTATCAGTTTAGAAATACAATTGCCACTTTGATTCACCATATCGCACTATTAAAATAAAATTAGAAATAAAGATAATCACCGATGACTGAAGTACTTTTGCGCTTAATTAATGTTATGCTAAGACAGTTACGATCAGAAATTGAAGTCCTTAACCCACATGCAACCGATTAACCAAAAATTTCAGATATTTTATGAGTACTCAGTTTTCTTCACCGAGCACTTGTTTGACATCAGTAATACTACCCTCAAAGATTATTTTTCAGCAGTTCAGGAATCGGGCTTTCAGCGCAAAGCCCTGATAATCATGGATGAAGGATTTGTGAGTTTGAATCCGGATATTCCGACTCAGATTAAATCATACTTTTCAGAATCAATATCGCATATCCGCCTTGCCGACGAAATTATCACAGTAACTGGTGGAGAAGCGTGCAAAAACGATCCCGCTATTTTTGAGAAACTGGTTGAAGCAGTTGACCATCACGCCATCGACAGGCATTCGTTTATCGTCGCGATTGGTGGTGGTGCGATATTGGATTTAGTGGGATATGCCGCAGCAGTTTCACATAGAGGTATCAAATTGATACGCATTCCAACTACAGTTTTGTCGCAAAATGATTCAGGTGTTGGGGTGAAAAATAGTATAAATTTCAGGGGGAAAAAGAATTTTCTTGGAACATTCGTGCCTCCGGTAGCCGTTTTTAATGACCTTACTTTTCTCAGAACGCTCGACGATCGCGACTGGCGTTGCGGAATTGCAGAAGCTATCAAAGTTGCATTGATCAAAGATGCTTCGTTCTTTGAATGGATCGAACAAAATGTCAAAGCTTTGGTTGACAGAGACGAGCAGGTGATGGCCTATCTGATCCACCGTTGTGCAGAAATGCATACTGACCATATAGCGGGCGGCGATCCTTTCGAGTTCGGCTCTTCCCGACCACTGGATTTTGGCCATTGGGCAGCTCATAAACTAGAATATCTTACCAATTTCACGCTTCGTCATGGTGAGGCGGTGGCGATTGGTATTGCTTTGGACTGTATATATGCTAAAGAAAAGGGTATGCTGAGCCTGCAGGATTTGACGAGAATTCTCAATACACTTTCAGGTTTGGGTTTTGAGCTATATCACCCTCATTTGTCTGAAAACAATAAAATTAATCTCCGGAACGGAATTGAAGAATTCCGGGAGCACCTGGGTGGCCAGCTGACAATTATGCTGCTGGAATCCATCGGAAAAGGTGTTGAGGTTCACGAACTGGATGCGGATCTCATTTCTAAATCAGTTGACGAACTGGAAGAATTGCATTTTCATGCGAATCCCACGCATCAGATTTAAGTAAAAGGCATCCGCGGTTAAGTTAAAATTGCCACAAACAATCTAAGACACTAAGGAGTTTGTAATCAGCACTCTATTCCTAGTGACTTCGTGGCAAAGAAAATTTGACTAAGTGCCTTTTAAATTTAATACCTAACCCGAATTTTTAATGAATACGCCATACGGACACCTCACCTATTGCAGCAATATTCATCCCGGCGAAAAATGGGAAGACCATTTTCGAAGTCTGAGAGACAATCTCCCATTTATCAAATCCAAATTATCTCCTGATCAGCCATTTGGACTTGGTTTACGTATTGCGAATGAAGCGTCCCTTGCTCTGAGTCAACCCAAAAACCTGGCCGAGTTTAAAGATTGGCTTTTAGCCGAAGATATATATGTTTTCGTGATCAACGGCTTCCCATTTGGGGGTTTTCACAACACCGTGGTAAAAGATCAGGTACACGCGCCCGACTGGACGACAACCGATCGAAAAGACTATACCATCCGGCTTTTCAGAATTCTTAGCGAATTGCTTCCTGCTGACATGGAAGGCGGTGTTTCAACGCCTCCGTTGTCATATAGCCCATGGTGGCCGACTGAAACCGAAAAGCTTTTCGCAACCGAAAAAGCAACGGGAAATCTGTTGTTGATTTTAGATGAACTTCTTGAAATCAAAAATACAAAAGGACAGGTTTTACATCTGGATATAGAACCGGAGCCAGACGGAATTCTCGACAATATCAATGATTTTGTGAATTGGTACAAGGCAAGTTTGTTACCGACAGGTATTGCGTATTTGGTAAGCAAATATCAAGTCAGTGAAGAAGATGCCCGAAATACCATATTGACTCATATCCGCCTTTGCTACGATATCTGCCATGCGGCAGTTGGGTTTGAAGAACCGGAAACAATACTAGCCAGTTTGAATGAAATCGGCATCAGGACCGGACGGATTCAAATCAGTTCGGCGTTAAAGGTCGATTTTGCAAAAGATCGTGAGGCCAGGTTAAATGCTATCAAAGCTTTTGATGAGCCGGTATATCTTCATCAGGTTGTTGCGCAAACATCCGGAAACGAACTGCTTCATTTTACGGATCTTCCGGAAGCAGTCGAGAATTTTGGAGACAAACACGCGGAATGGCGGGTTCATTTCCACGTGCCGCTATTTATTGAAACTTATGGATTGCTAGGTTCAACAAGAAATGATATTGTCCGGACTTTGGAACTCCATAAGAAAGAACCCTTTACCAGATTTTTGGAAGTTGAAACCTACACCTGGGGTGTCTTGCCGGATGATATGCAAAAGCCAATCGGTGAGTCGATTGTTCGGGAATTGGAGTGGGTGAAAGAGGTATTGGGATAGACTTTAGCAATCGGCTCACAGAAATGCGTGAATGGACGAAGGAATTTGAAATGAGCCGAATATCAGCTGAAACTGATTTGCAATCGGTTTCCAATAGTTCAACGTTTTTAACGCATGGAACGAGAAACGAGGTTTGAAATGGGCCGAACATTCTTTATTAAAGACCCAGCCACCCGGTTCATTCTTTCATTCAAAATTAAAACCTGATTATGAATAAGACAGTTGTAATAGATATAGTTGGTTTAAGCTCGAACTTGATTGGAGAGAATACTCCTTTCTTGAAAAATTATGTCGCAAAAAGGCATTTGAATACCATCAAGCCACTTTTACCTGCTTTGACTACTACTTCTCAAAGCACTTATGTCACAGGTAAATGGCCTGCTGAAAATGGTATCGTCGCGAATGGATGGTATGATCGGGAGGATTCGGAGATCAAGTTTTGGAAGCAATCCAATAAGCTTGTATTCGGTGAAAAGATATGGGACAAGGCAAAAAAGCTCGATCCGAATTTCACTTGTTCGAAGATGTTCTGGTGGTATAATATGTATTCTTCCGCCGACTATTCTGTAACTCCAAGACCTCAGTACCATGCAGACGGTGTGAAAGCGCCCGATTGCTACACGCATCCTGCTTCGTTGAGAGACGAATTACAGCAGGAATTGGGTCAATTTCCACTTTTTAGTTTTTGGGGACCAAATGCCAATATCAAATCCACCAAATGGATTGCCGACGCTTCGATATCGGTTGATAAGAAACATGACCCAACACTGACACTGATATACCTCCCGCATCTGGATTACTGTCTTCAAAAATTCGGGCCGGATTTTTCCAAGATTAGCAAGGAATTGGCTGAAATTGATAAGGTAGTAGAGGATTTAGTCAATTATTATGAGTCTAAAAATGCCAGTATCATCCTGCTTTCCGAGTATGGTATCAATCCGGTAAATAATCCGATCCATATTAATCGAATCCTGAGGGATGAAGGTTTAATTGCGGTTAGAACTGAACGCTGGTATGAGTTGCTGGATCCAGGAGCATCCAAAGCTTTTGCCGTGTCTGATCATCAGATCGCTCATATATACCTGAACGACGAGTCAGTTAAAGATCAGATTATTAAGGTTTTGCAAAACAATAAGGGTATTGAATTAATACTCGACAAGGAAGCGCAAAAAGCGTATCATTTGGATCACGAACGCAGCGGAGACATAGTCATTGTCGCAAAACCTGACAGCTGGTTTACCTATTATTATTGGTATGACGACGCCAAGGCACCAGATTTTGCACGTTTAGTGGAGATATTCAAAAAGCCAGGGTACGATCCGGTTGAAATGTTTATGGATCAAAAAAATCCGTTCATAAAACTGAGAGCCGGATACAAACTGTTGCGTAAAAAACTGGGATTCAGGTACTTGATGGATGTAATACCTTTTGATGCAGATTTAATCAAAGGCTCACACGGAGCAATCAACGCGGGGAAAGATTATCATCCGGTTTTAGTAACAAATGATCAATATAGTCCAACTGAAATTGAGGCACCGGAAGTTTTCGACGTGATTTGGAAAACGCTCACCGATTAATAACAATTAAAACAGGTGTTTGATATAATACCAGTCCTGTTGTCACAATTGCATGACCATTTCATGACAAAATCTGACAAGCATTCACTGGCTAACGCTACGAATTCCGGTGGCCTTTGGGAGTATTCACGTAAAATACTCCCAAAGGCCAACAATCGAGTAAACGATCATTCCAAGGCATAGTAATACTTTCATGGCGATGCCGGTAACAAAGCCGACAAATGATCCAAATGCCGATTTGAGAGCATCTTTTGCTCCGAACCCACCAATTAACTCGCCGATTAAAGCGCCTAGGAAAGTTCCCAGAAAAATTCCGATTCCGGGAATGACAAAAAAGCCCACCAAAAGGCCGAGCGTCGCTCCTATCGCTCCGTATTTCGTACCACCAAATTTTTTCGTACCCCATATCGGAATATAGTAATCCAGCACGAGCAATATAGCCGTCACCACCCCAAAACCAATCAGGACTACGTTTCCAAACTCCACATATTTAGTCAAATCCAGCAATATAAGGCCAGCAAAACTCAGCGGCGGTCCGGGTAGAGGTAAAACTGCCCCGGCCAACCCAACCAATAAACAAGCGATACCAAGAATAAGAAGGAATAAATCCATAATACATTAAGTGTGCAAAAGTTTCCTAACAAATATATATACCGCCGCGAAAACAGATCCCCGATTTTTTTGAACGGTAAAATAGCGAATAAAGTAAATACCAACTTTTATACTAACGGTGATTCAGCATTTTCAGACTCTTTGGGCAGCTTGTCATATTAGAACGATCGCAGTTCATCAGCAAGCTCAGATCGGTTATAAATATCACATCGGCCTGACCCCCACATTAATTTACCATCTTCTTAACACAAAAAACCGCTGGTCGTCCTATCTTTGCGCAAAATAACAACGCGCTATCATTCAACGGTTATATCATTCAATAATTCTAATCATACATGTCAAAAGTTCTTATCATTGGTGCGGGCGGCGTTGGAAGTGTTGTGGCACACAAGTGCGCAATGAACAGCCAGGTTTTTTCTGAAATCATGCTGGCAAGCCGTACCAAAGCTAAATGCGATAAAATTGCGGCCGAAATTAAGGAAATGCACGGTGTTAGCATCGAAACAGCTCAGGTAGATGCAGATATCGTCGCTGAAACCGTGTTGTTGATCAAACGTTTTCAGCCGAAATTATTGATCAATGTAGCGTTGCCTTACCAGGACCTGACGTTAATGGAGGCGTGTTTAGCAACAGGAACACATTATCTGGATACTGCTAATTACGAGCCAAAAGACGTTGCAAAGTTTGAATACAGCTGGCAATGGGCTTATCAGCAGCGTTTTAAAGATGCCGGATTGATGGCTCTTCTGGGTTGCGGATTTGACCCGGGAGTTACGCAGGTATATACGGCATATGCCAACAAACATCATTTTGATGAAATGCATTATCTGGATATCATCGACTGCAACGCTGGTGACCACGGTAAAGCTTTTGCCACAAACTTCAACCCGGAAATCAATATACGCGAGATCACTCAGCCCGGACGGTATTGGGAAAACGGGGAATGGGTAGAAATCCCGGCAATGTCAATCCACAAGCCGATCGAGTATCCAGGAATCGGGCCAAAAGAAAGCTACGTGTTATATCACGAAGAATTGGAATCGCTTGTTAAAAACTTCCCGACACTGAAACGCGCCCGCTTCTGGATGACCTTCGGTCAGGCATATATTACACATTTGAATGTTCTTGAAAATGTGGGAATGACAAGTATCAAGCCGATCAAATTTCAGGGAATGGATATCGTTCCTTTGGAATTTTTGAAGGCGGTGCTACCCGCTCCGGACTCTTTGGGTGAAAATTATTCAGGTCAGACTTCCATCGGGTGCCAGATCAAAGGCATAAAGGATGGTGAAGAAAAAACATATTACGTTTGGAACAACTGCGATCACGCAGAATGTTACCGCGAAGTTCGCGCTCAGGCAGTAAGCTATACAACCGGGGTACCGGCAATGATCGGCGCTATGTTAATGCTTACCAATGAAGAATGGCTAAAACCAGGTGTGTTTAATGTAGAAGAACTGAATCCGGATCCATTTATGGACCTGCTCAATGTCCACGGTCTGCCATGGAACGAACAAGTTAATATGCCATTGCCTCACGAATATCCGGCGTAATTACTGCTGATATATATTGAAGAAGCCGGGATGATGAATTCCGGCTTTTTTTATCAATACGGCATCAGACTACGACATGAAACAGGGAAACTGATCGGCTGATTTCACGATTAAAAATTTATGCAAGCCGAACCTATTTCGACCACATAAAAGACCGCAGGTGGAATATGGACGAAGAATGACGAACCGGTAGCTATGCTTTTGACCTTCAATTTTTTCTAAGCACAACCGGCTCCACTGTATATCCTTTTCGCCGCAACAGTGAGATAATGCCGGTTTGGTATCGCAAATGACCAAATCCCACCATAATTAAACATGATTTCTGAGAGATATTGGTAACGATTTTGGGTATCCAATTTTGATTTCTGACTTTTAGAGGGACGTAATCGAAATCTTCATATGGCTCGCCTATTCCTTGGTCTTCCACGTCCAATTGATAGCTTAAGTTCATTTTTTGGAAATCAGAAATGGTTTTCGCGACATCTTTAACGCCGTAGACATTCCAGTCGGGCTTGTCGCTTCCAGCTACATATTTCAATATTCTTGTGAAATACCTTTCAGCATTTTTCGTAGAGCTCGAATCAAACTCTGTTGTTTCAATCCTGTCGAGCCTGGCACCCTTTCTCCCGCTGCTGACAAAACGAGCAAAAATTTGTGCATCCATCCCGCTCTCAATAGTGCTGCCAGCAGGAGCACCGTGTTGCAAGGTCGAAAGTATAGCACCAGCCATTTCTCCAACCGTCATCTCGACCGCGTCGGGATTTCCTGTAATTCCCTCATCGACCCTCGCCACAAAAAATGAATCCACAAACTTGTACTGCTCCGCGGTCATGATATCGATTGCTCTCAATCTCCTTGATTTTGGAATAGCAGAATCAGGAATCTGATCAGTTGTAAATGCCTCCGAAAGGAGAAATTCAGTACTGTCAATCGCATACTTCATTGCTGGATAAGCATATAACCAATCAGCCGGAGACAGGTGCATCGTGCCTAGTACATAGGAGGGTTTCTTACAGTCATTCCCGGAAACCTTCCACAAAATAGTATGTGGAATGGAATCGGATGCATAACTCTGCGCTTGTGATTTTTGAGTAGGCAAGAGATATATGATCAGCAACAAACCTGATAGCAAAGAAAAACTTTTCATTTTCACTAGAAATTTGAAATTGAATTTTATCCAATATTATTATTTATCTGGTATTTATGTTTGCAGTTTGAAAATAATGCGGATCGACCCAAGGTTCATTTCACTGAAAACAATAACTTTTCGAGGCCATCTCAGAAGGCAAAACATCACAAATTCGAAATCCCGAATAACAATTAGCAAACAGGCTTCGGCTCTTTATGGCTTTCCCATAAGATAAAATATGCAGAATTTTTTATAACAACTTCGAATAAACTGTTCTAAAACTCCGAACGACTCGGTAAAACCTGACCTCCTTAGAACCAAAATTATCGAATCTAAAATCCTTATCCGCCCGAACATTTGTTTCGGGCCGATTATTCTATTAAGACCTCAGAAATTGCTCATTATGAGCCAGAAAAGGAGCAGTACACGAATGACATTTACCGTTTACTCAATTTAGTTCTACCACCGGTTACTTAACTGTTTTATATCGTCCGAAAGTGGACCTCGAAAGTCGAGGGTGTTTAAACTAACCTGAAAAAAATCTATGCATGAATTTTTCAACAACTAAAATCTTGCTATCCGCATCAGTACTTTTTGCGGGCTAGGGCTGTCAAGAACCGAACGTCTTAGAATCTCATCCTGAAGGTGGAATCAAGACTTAAGAAATCGTAACCTTTAAAAATACAAGGGTGGTTATTCCGGAGGACTTCCAAAAGGAACATTTGTTTTTAACACCGGAAGAGTTTGAGTCATATTACAATGACCTCTCTGGAGATGCCGGTTTAAAAACTGAGGGAAAGAAGAAGTCTAAAATTAGCTACGAGGATCTAGCCGCGGTATTAAAAAAACATTTAGGGAAATTCCCGATGATCAATTCGGTGGACCTATTTCAGACAAAGATCTAAAGAGAATTTTTAAAGATTTTCCAGATTTCAAAACAGTTGCAGAAGTCGACTCTAACCGACTGGTCATTTTCGACTACTATTCGCTCCTTGCGCGTCCGGAAATTGCTCAAGAAGTAGTTTCCATCGAAAACGAGAGCAACGACAACGCTAAACTTACTGGGATCTCGCCTACAAACCTAACAGTCCCAGAAAGAAATCACTTATTGGGAAATCCTGGATATGCGCAACATTATGTGCAGGCGTCTACTGATGCCACTGCATGGTATAAAAACCTATATCCTAATGATCCCCCAACAGGTAAAGGAAACGCATTTAGGCATGCAGCGTGGAATGCGCTCACTATCCTCTATATTTTAAAAGGCTCTCCAGCCAGTGAAAATCAAGCCATTGATTTTACCCAAGATGGCACTTCCGCCCATGAAAAAGATAATAATGGAAATCAGCGCCAAACAATAGAGGAGGCCATGGACTTGTACAACAATATGTCGGCTAGGGAATGGATGAAGATTGAAACTAAATGGGGTGTGGGCCCATTGAGAAAAATGCCTAGCCAGGGAGATATAATTAATACATTTTATGCTAAAGCCAATTCTTGTGCATTGCATCCTATGATAGATATCTTAAACTGGCATGGCGGTGATAATCAGACCACTTGGGACAATTTGTACAATAATTTGTACAGCCCTAATAATCATTTAGTTCACGTTCGACTTTGACGACAGTATCTCCATGAAATTATCAAAAATTATATTCTCAGTATTGGCTATTTACCTGCTTTTAGGATGCGCTGACAAAATTGATCCTGAAGTTGATACCGTATATTTAAAAGGAGGAGACTACGAGTCGAGAAAAGCAGAAGCCGTATCAATGCTCAATCATCATTATGTTGATAGTAAACGTGATAGAAAGTATTATGAGGTAGTATCAACGCACGAATTTGTTTTGAACTATTATCCTGGTGGCGGATTACTCACCGTGGGTGGAGATAGTGGATGGGGCCCTCAATTCAAAAACGTTGATGAAAAGACCATAGAAAACCTAGTTGTACAACAATTTACGTTCGGAGATTTGGCCAATGTAGGATTAACCAGCAGTAAACTAGACAGTATTTTAACGGTCAACACTCCCCGCGAGGCTGTGAAAAGTAATGGCAACCCGGATTTGTAATAGTATAAGATCCTATCTCGGTGGGTGAAATACATCGTACGGCGTGACGGGATCGCCTATTAATAGTTTTAAGATACCATCACGAATGTTTGGGGTGCATTGACAAGAAGGAAGTGATTTTCCTACCTCTAATTAATGCACTCCATAGATGATGTCTATCTGGGTGACATTCATCAACACCAAATTTCATCATATTCTTCTCTAACTCCCTCCGACGGGAAATCACCGACTTGCGCTCGCAGTTGGCTGACGTCGAGCTCGAAAAAAGATCTTCTTAAAATTAGGCTGAACATTGCCCGGACACTACTGCAAAGAATAAAAAGCTTCCTCAATCTTAGTCACATATCGAAGAAAATTGGTATTTAATTTTTAGTAAAAAACCACTCACCTCTTACCTTTGCCATTCCATATACCAGACTACATTATATCGACTTATGAAACGCAGGGAATTTGTTATATCTACCTTGGGAGCTTCTCTTCTGAATCCTCTTGAGATTCTGGCCGACAATGGTGTAACCCATCTGGAAAGTGAAGACCTTTCCGCTCAGGGCAGCCTGGCAGACCCTTATTCGTTGTACTTTATGGCGCTTGGCGATTGGGGACGGAATGGCGAAGACCGGCAACTGGAGGTAGGAAAACAAATGGGACTTTGGGCCAATACGCATCGCAATAACTTTGTGATTTCGGTGGGAGATAATTTCTATCCGTTAGGCGTAATCAGCGAGCACGATCCTCTGTGGCACTATTCCTTCGAAAATATATATACTGCCAATTCCTTACAATGCGACTGGTTTGCGGTTTTGGGGAATCATGACTACGGTTCAGATCCGGATGCGCAGCTCCGATATGGCAAGGTGAGCCGTCGCTGGAAAATGCCGGCACGTTATTATTCCAAAGAAGCCTCACTTGGCAAAGAAAAGGGAAAGGCTTTTTTTGTGATGATCGATACCATGCAGATATTGGGCGAGGAAGGAAAAGAAAGCAAGGAAAAGCATTTGAATTGGATAAAAACTACACTTGCTTCGGCTTCTTCGGATGTAAAATGGAAAATTGTTGTGGGTCATCATCCAGGGTATACCGTGGGGCCACGTATCAAAAACGATGATACACTGGAAATCAGGGCTGCCTTATCTCCTATCTTTGAGGAATATAAAGTAGACGTGTATCTGGCTGGCCATGATCACTCCCTCCAGCATCTCAAACCTGAGGGATATACCAATCATTTCATTTCCGGTGCTGGTTCCGAACTGACTCAGGTCTCCGCTAATATTCCCTACAGCAAATTTCAAGCTTCCGAAAATGGATTTATGTACTTCTCTTTGGACAGTCATCGGCTGAATGTCAAAGCAATCAACCATGAGGGGACTGTTCTTTATGAAACGGAATTAAAAAAGTAGGTATATTCTCATACTACTTTGAAACAACGTATCCTCCCAGTAATTAGGATATCCTGAAAATGGCCATCTGTCTATTTTCCTGTTTCAAGTAGACAAGAGCATTTCCCCGCAGTAGGACTTTAAGCATCTTTTCAAACAGCCGGCATTCTTCCACTTACTGCCAACTGATCCAGGTCTTTGCGTCCTTCGCACTTACCATATCATATGTAGTGGCGGAAGTCCTTATCAAATAATAGCCATTGGAGTCATAAAGTTGATTTTTCGTATTAAACGCAGGACCCGAAGTAGGTACGGCGCCATAGGTTCCAGCTGAACTGAAAATTACCCGTCCATCCGATGTGAATGTAGGTTTTCTAGGCGCATCTGCATAATAATATGTGGCATTTCCATCAACGTAGAACACCGGAGCAAATAAATCATTGGTAGTCTCATATCCAGGCTGATATACATAAAACCAATACTCATTACCGGCTTGGGTCAGCTCTTTCAGCCCAAATGCATCGTCGACTCCATTGACGTGAAAACCATCCACCGTTCGCCAGTCGCCGCCTGATTCAATAGGTTCGTTCCACCACGTCCTAGGCGCGTCGATATCAACAACCAGCGGCTTTGACGCTTCCACCACTGTACCTGTCGAACCGTTTACCGATATTTTCAACTGTGCCGCAGAAGCGTTCCAGGTTATGTTGGTAAAGCCGGTTATTGTAGTTGAGCCGTTTACCAAAGGCTTGCCGAAGGTGAGACCTGTTCCTGTGAAATAGTATTCAGTGGTATGCGACTTCCCAGTGCCGCCACTGAGCCAGGTCATTTGCAGCAGCCGAGCATTCTGGTTGACTGACAGCTCATAATTTTCGCCAGCAATTGTAACCCTTTTAAAGTAAGCCAGATATTTGGATATATTATTGAAAGCCATGGCGTCAGCGAGGTCGCCATTGGTATAAGAAGTGGCTTGTTCCTGGGTTGCTCTGGTGAGAATCAATCTGCTGTTGTTTTTCCGACCGACAAGAGCGATGCGGTCCGTTTTAACGGAGTCATCGAAAATTGTGAATTCAAAGTCGGACGCAAGACCTAAACCTCTTACTCCACCGTTGACGTCCTCATCTGGGTCGGCGAGTACGTGAAGATAAGAATAGGTGTCAAAAATCAACACAGGTGTCTGAAGTGCTGTCAACCGATAACTGCTTTCCTTTGATGTAACGGCAGAAGCATCTTTAAAATCAGAATACATCGCCACCCGGTTCTTATCCGTAAATTTGAAATAGAAGCCATAACTTCCCCCTCCACCCGGGTATATCACCGCATTCCAGCCATATGGTGCTTCGATCAATGTGTTTTGATACTTTGTCAGGGCCTCGGACAATCGCTCCTCTGCAGTTTTCTCAAAAAGGGTTTCATCCTTATTTTCACAGGAATAAAAAGTGATTGCCAGTAAAATCAAATACAGGATCGATGCCTTCGCGTAAACTGGCCTCCGTACCTCACTAGTCATATTTTTAGTTTTTAATAGCATAAATATCAGCTGGAATCATCAGAACAATTTATTCATTGCACTTCTCGTCCGGTTCTGCAAACTGTAAAAATCAATATTCCAGGCATTCTTGTAATAAGAAACCACAATTGCCTCCTTCTGCCGTAGATAAGCCTGTGCCTGCGCTTTGGTTGTCCCCTGCGGACTCGTTCCTTCCGGAATAGAGTTTACGATATTATTAAACCCTTCTCTCCCTTCCGTCAACATCATCGCGATCATTTCCACAAAGTCCTCATTAAAGTCCACCGAACTATATGCCGTGATAAAGCCATCGCGTCGTGCATCTTCATCCGACCAGTTGATCCAGTTTCCACCCTGATACAAACCTTTTGTAATTTCCTTGTATTCAACAGGATATAGTATATTCTGATGCAGAATATGGCCAAATTCATGGTGAATGGTATGTAAAAACCAATCCTTAACAAAACTCGAATCCCGTGCAGGATCGTATCCAGCCATTCCTTTGATCTTGAACAGATTTACGCCGTACAAAACCACCTTTCTTCCCCCTTCTGCTGTTCCCAGTACCACAGAACCATCCACATTGTATTCGTTACTTCCCGAAAGAATGAAGAATTTGGGAGAATATTTGTTATAAAATACTAACCCCGCTTCGTCCACATAAGGCACGGTCCAAGCCTTTTTTATCGTACTCAACAGCGGCACAACCTGACCTTCCTCCGGTGGCACCAAAGTTTTGGTCACGTTTGTAAACTCAAACTGATCCCATTTATATTTAGCAGAGATATTATAAGGTTTCGTCAAACTATCCAGAATCCATTGATCAATCGGCCCTGGCTCCCAATTTTCGGGGTACAAAATCGGGTACTCGGTAATATCGCCTATACCATCTTCTTTACAGGAACTCAATCCGGACACGAAGGTCAATACAAAAATTAGTTTGAATATTGATTTTATCATGGCTGTGTTATCTTGAATTTTTTTCCAGTCCCCATGCAAGCGCTGCCTGAGGTATTTGAAGAACTCTCCTCGGATCTCCATTAGGTACGGATATCACCTGACCCGTTTTTACTACGTGCTCAACCGGAATCCCCATTCTTTGAATATCAAACCAACGCATACCTTCTTGCAGAAATTCCGTCCTTTTGAAGGCAAGCACACTATTAACTATATTATTGTTGGTATACGCAAACTCAGGATAGTTTCTGAAAAACGACGTCATTTTTGCTGTTGTAAGATTGAAAGTAGAAGCATTGTAGTTTCTTAATCTTTTGCTTGCATACAGGTTCAGATCGGTAATCGCCTCAGCAGACTTGCCCAAAAATGCGTTGGCCTCTGCCCTGTTAAACAACACTTCTTCCGCTGTAAAAACAGGCAGCATTACATACGGGAATCCAATCTCTGCGTTTACCGATTCGCGTACAAAATACTCCGTGAGTTTGGGTATAAAATAATTATTGTCACCCTGATAATAAAGCGGGTAAACCCAGCTCGCGCTTCCTCCGAAAATCTGTTCACTTACTGATATTTCCTGCCATTTCAAATAATCCATTCCAAACCAATACCTTGCAACATATCGTCCATATAAGGAGGCAGTTTCAATCAATAAAAGATTAGCAGGCTCGGTGGCGCGAGAATAGATATTAGTCAACTCAGCAGGTGACATATCTGCATAAGTTGTATTCCAAGGCCTCAAATAGGGGCCGATATCAGTTGTCGGGAAAACCTGATTACAATACTGAACAACCTTTGCATAATCCTTTTTTACCAGATAGAAACGCGCAGCAAATGCGTTAGCAGCCGCCTTGGTAAAATGATATTTCGGTACAGTATACGATCCGTCAAGTATCAATGGAAGACCTTCCAACAGATCTTTTTCAATTTGTTCATACACCTGAGCAACAGTTCCCCTCTGATAACTTTTAATAACAACTGTCTCTGGAGCAGTCACATATGGCACGCCGGGATCGGAGGAAGCCGTGGCCGGATCGTAGAATTTGCTAAAATTGTTGACCAGCATAAAATGAGCATATGCCCTCGCAACCAAAGCTTCACCCTTCTGCGCCTCGAATTCTGTCGGATCTTCTGCATGGCTGATAATATCCAGTGCTTCATTGGCAACCGAGATCGCGCGGTAACATTCCACCCAGTACAGCGATGGCGAATCTTCCTGATTGACATCATCTTCCACCTCCTGAAACATATAAGAAAAACGATTGGTCTTATCGTCCTCGCCGGTTCCCTTATCATTCACATTGTCACTCATGGATTCACCAAACACGACATATCCGGCATTAGGATAGGCTGTTACCAGCAACTTCGATACCTGCTCAGGCGTCGTAATTGACGCCCTGGTGCTGTCAGGCTCTTTCGACAAAAACTCCTCACACGACGTCAGACAGACGATCGGCAAAACGAGCAGTATTCTTTTTATGAAATTTAGCTTATTCATCAATCAATATCTTTTATCAACTAGAGAGTCAATTTTAAAGCCGCAGTAAACTGTTTCTGGATAGGCTGCGCAACCCCTCCCGAATTAAAGAATTCCGGATCCTGACCTTTCAGTTTCTTGTCGGCATATATCAACCACGGGTTGATGGCCGACAGCTGAATACTCGCAGCCGATAGTCCCACCTTTTGCAAAAATTGAAGTGGTACTTTATATGCAAGCGATACTGTTTTCAATCGAACAAAATCTCCCTTTGCTACTCTTTCAGTCGAGTAGTTATAGCTGTTATATGGGTATGTTCCTGTCAGATATGCTAGTTCCACCTGATCGCTCAAACTCGGATTAGTGGTAACTTTCTCGTCTCCCGGCATTACCCAGCGATCCAGAAATTCTCGTGGCATAGCATCCAGATCGCTAAAGCCCGGCTTACCTGTAGATTGTTTGTAAAGTGCATTCAACCTGATTTTGTTACCCCATTGATAAGTAAGGAAAACATTTAAGGAAAAGGCTTTATAGGTCAAAGTGTTATTGTAACCTCCCGTAATTGGCGGATCGACAGGTCCTTCGTATTTCAGATAAGATACATTTTGATCCTGCAAATAAACGTCCGAGCTTATTTCCCCATTTTCATCCAGAAATACCGGAACACCTGTTTTCGGATTCAATGCACTGAAATCGATTGAGAAAAGACTTCTTACCGGTCTTCCCTGCACATTGGCTCCTTCGGCTTTCACCATATCAAATATCGTCGGATTGTTATCAACGTTGGTAATGTTGGTTTTCGAATATCCGACAGTAATTCTGGAACGCCAGTCCCAATCTCTAGTTTTCCAAAGAACCCCATCAATTGAAAAGTCGACCCCATATGACTCCATATCGGCATAATTGGCGACTTTGAAAATCTGACCACCAATACCCGATGTCTTAATCTGGTCGATCAGATCGAAGCTTTTTCTAAGATATCCATCTAACGACAAATTGATGCGATTTCTGAAAAGCCCTAAGTCAAGCCCTAGGTTTCCACTATATAGCTTCTCCCAGGTCAGTTCAGTATTTTCCAAAGATTTAAGCTGAATGGCCGATTCCTTTTCACTGAGATATGGCCTTCTGGTAATCATACTTTGGAATAATACTGCTGTATTGGTCGAAGGTCCTGTATCGGCGGTGAGTCCATAACTGGCGCGAATCCTGCCCATGCTCAACCAGGATGAATTTTTAAAGAAACCTTCTTTATCGAAATTCCATGAACCAGCAACTGTGTAAGTTGGCAACCAGCGGGCCTGAGCTGATTTACCAAACGAGTTGGAGCCATCATACCGGAAGTAGGCGGTGAAATTGTATTTATCATCCAAGGTATAACCCGCGCTGGCATAAAACGCAGCGAAGCGGTCATAATCCCTTCTCATTCCGTAGTATTGGAAATTCTGCTCGATGGTTTGCTTCAATATTCTATAATCAACGAAAGGTGTTCCTCCCTGATCATACTGAAATCCGTATCCGGTGTTGTTGGAATTCTGTCGGTCGGTATACTTAATTTCCTGACCTAGCAGGAAATTGATATTGTGCCGCGACTTGAATGTATTGTTATAACGGAGGTTGTTCCTGATGTTATAAAATTTCATCTGGTCCTCGTTGGTATTGTAAAAACCACCACTTGGAAGCACTATGACCGGGTAGGAATTCGGATCATCAGGATCGGTATACAAATACTTGTTAGCCTGAGCTATCGTAGAATTGTCCGCCGCACGGTATGCATTGGCCATATTGGATTTCTCGGTGATCATATGCTCGCGACTTGTCACGATATACCTTAAGGCCCCTAAAAAATCGTACGTGAGATGCGGTGTTATTTTGTAGGAAAGATCGCCTTGCAACCTCATATCGACGAGGTTCAGATTGATACTATTATTGGCCAGCTCACTTACAATATTGAAAGGCGCAAAATTCCTTCTGAAATACTCCAGATTCCCGTTCTCATCGTATGCCGTGAGCGTGCGGCTGGTATTAAGAGCGTAACTAAAAGGGTTAATATCAAAATCCCGATCATATTTCCCTTCAACCGGATTGCTCCGGCGACTTAATGAACCCGGAGCCTTCTGCATTCGAACAGAAGATAAGGTCGAAAATCCAAGAGAAACCTTGTCGGATAGCTTGTAATTATTACGGAAATTGAGCGTGTATCGGCTAACCTTATCTGCAATTGTCCAACCATTATCATGCAGATAACTCGTAGAAAAGTAAGACTGGGATTTATCCGTACCGAAAGAGATACTTAGCGAATGCTCCTGAATAAAATTCTGTTTGAAAAGGACATCGTACCAATTGGTGTTCGCCCTGGCATATCTGTTCAGAAAACCTCTTTTGGCCTCTTCCGTGTTCATGAGTGGAAATTCCCCTTTCTCGTCTCCGGCCATGGAGTTGTACATTTTTCCGTAAACACCATAATCGGGCTTTGACAGGATATTGGTTGTCAGGTATCCGTCGCGCTCCAGATTGTTTAACACATACATCTGCTCAGCAGAATTCATGATATTAAAATTACGGTAACTGGGTATCATCTGGGTACTAAAATTACCAGAATAACTGATCACCGGTTTTCCGCTTTTCCCTTTTTTTGTGGTGATCACGATCACACCATTCATGGCACGCGCGCCATATAACGCAGCGGCGGCGGCGTCTTTTAGAATATCAAATGTTTCAATATCGTTCGGGTTTAAACCTGCAACTGCGGAACCAAGCAATGTGGTCGGGTCACCACTGGAAAGTTGGTCGTTGGAAATATTGACAATATCCTCCAAAACAACCCCATCTACTACCCATAAGGGTTTGTTATCCCCATTTAAGGAAGTGGCGCCGCGAATACGGATTTTGGGAGCAGCTCCGAATGTACCGGAAACATTTTGAATAGAAACCCCGGCAGCACGACCTTCAAGCATCCGGCTCACATCGGGCAAACCATTGATCTTGACATCGTCCGATTTCATAGTAACTGCCGAACCTGCAAACTTATTTTTGTCAATCTGCTGAAAGCCAGTTACAACCACGTCTTGCAAACCTACCGCGTCTTCAGCCAGGATGATGGTCATTTTCGCTGTTGCAGGCAGTTCCTGTGGAAGAAAGCCTACCATACTCACCACCAAAGTCGCGCCTTCGTTGACATCCTGCAAAACGAATTCTCCTCTTTCGTTCGTTACTGTCCCTTTCTGAGTGCCCTTAATACGGATCGTTGAACCGATCAGGACTTCTCCCGTGGTGGTCTTTACGGTACCTTTTACGTCAATATTGGCTGAGAAGGCAATTGCCGGGAGACTAATGAACAGAATAAAGAAAAGCAAAAATCCGAGTGCTCCGCTGGCGCGGATCATTCCACTGATTCGACAATAACCCATCATATGAGAAGTACAGATTTAATCTAAATCGACGCTATTTAACAGTTGGCAAACTTACTTAATCGTAATATCAGAATAAAAAAACCATTACCTGCATTTTTACTCGCAAAAGAAAACAAGAATGATTCTTACGGTTACATTTTGCAAAAACTTCTATATAATGTATAATCTACGTTATATCTAACAAAAAAGATGCAACAGCACAACTATACACAATAACCTTTTGTAAAACACTAAATCTATAAAATTATTGTGCTTTCGATGACTGTTTTTCGGTAAGCGCCATACTGATCAATTCTGCAGTGTTTTTCACGTTGGCTTTCCTGATGATACTTGCCCGCTGATTGGCAACAGTATTAACGCTGATATCAAAACGGTGCGCTATATCCTTGCTGCTCAACCCGTCGATCAAACAATTGAGAATCTGTTGTTCTCTTGAAGTGATTTTTTCCCAAACCGACACGCCAGTTTTGCGTTCCTCCCCTTCCGGACTTTTGACTGTGCCGCGTGAAGTATGTTTTACCATGGATTGAATGATAACAGAAGAGACATTGGGTGGGTAATATAGCTCTCCTTTCGCGACACTTCTGACTGCCTTCAAAATCTCGGCGCGTCCTGTGTCCTTCTGCAAATAGCCCGCTGCGCCATTGTGAACGGCCGCCAGGATATAGTCAGAATTGTTATGCATGCTGAAAACGAGCATCTTAACTTCCGGATATTGTGGTGATATGGTACGAATTACGTCTATACCCGACATCCTCGGCATCGTAAGATCCAGCAGAACGACGTTTGGTTTCCACTTATTGATTGCATCCTCCACTTCGTCGCCATCACTTGCTTCGCCAACGATCAGAATATCCTCCTCGTCTTCAAGAAGCGTTATAATACCTTGCCTTACAACGGCATGATCATCAACTATGAGGAGGCGAACAGACATATTAAACTGCAGAAATAAGGGCTGTGTAGAAAATGGTTACTTCGAAAATAATGATTTCCGAGCAGAATCCGGCATTAAAAAGTCACTACTTCTTTATAGTGACGATAATTTCCGTACCACTTTCGTGATTTGAAATGATCTCCACCTCTCCGTTCAGCAGGCCCGTGCGGGTTTTGATATTCTCTATTCCATTGTGACTGAGTGACAAAATTCGGCTCTCCCCATTTCCCTCAATCTCAAAACCGGAGCCGTTGTCTTCAATTTTTAAAACAATCCGATCGTCATAATTCACTAACCCGATCCGGATTATTGTAGCGCGGGCATGTTTCAAGGCATTATTCAGGGCTTCCTGCGCAATTCGATAAAGACTTGTCTCTACATTATGGGACAGCGGAAACCTTTCCTTTGGCCCTTTATAATTAATTGCGATATCCAATGAACCGCTCATTTCATTACAAAGTAGCCCCAGTGCCGAACCCAGGCCAAAATCACTCAATACGGAAGGCATAAGATTAAAAGATATCTGCCTGGTCGAGACAATCGTATCCTGAATCAGCGACAAAAGATGATCAAACCGTTTGTGATATTTTTCGTCATATACAACCGTGCTGTGAAGCTTTTCGGCATTCAGTTTCAGGCCGGTAAGCATTTGTCCCAATCCGTCGTGAAGCTCCATCGCGAAGCGTTTCCTTTCGAGCTCCTGACCTTCGATGATCGCCGTAGCCCTCACCCTTTCCTCTGATAATTGGGACCTGTATTTTTCCTCTTTTAACAGAAAAAGATCATTTTGGGTATTGACGAGTTCAGTATTAATATCCTTCAGCCGCTGATTGGCATCGCGAAGATTATTCTCCGATTCTGAAAGCATCCGGACGACTCGTCGCGTCGTGTTCACAACCGGTCGGAATATTAACACACCTTCCAGAAACAAGACAAGAATAGTCATGATATCCAGTATCCATTCAATTCGTTCCAGATTTTCCAGCCTTTCAAAACTCTCTTTGTCGAACTGGAAAACGATATCGTTCATCTGAGCAAGATATACCGGTTCCAGGGCAAGAATTTGGTTGATTCGGTTGGATTCTGCAGAGGCAAGATTTTTTGTCAGATTCACATTAGAAAAGTTGTAAAACAGGGAATCGAAAACCGGCTGAATTCTCAGGAACATCCGATCCAATGGCTCACTTTTCCATGTGATCAGCCCCTGATCGGTTTCCAGACGACTTTCCGCCAGTTGCCCCTGGTTTTCTTGCCATATCCCTAACAAAGAATCAAAATCCACCGAGTCTTTTAGCGGCAGCCGCTGCGTTCTAGCAATAACCAATTTCGTCAATCGCTGGCTCAGCATTCGTTGCCGGCCCGCCAGATTCACGACCCGCGCATCATGATTGAGACTATTGATGGTTTTTCTGATCAAAAAGAGACCGCTGAGCGTAAGCAAAGCAACGACAAACAGAGCGACTATATAAAACCTTGTCAGACTTCCAGCCACTCTCTTGTCAATCTTTTCCATAATAGTCGTTGTTATCCTACCAAAATATATGACCAAATATCAAACTTGCTTGGCACTTTTTTGTCAAGGCTTGTCATTTTTTGTCGGGGATTGTCATTTCTGGTCAGGCGTCGTCATGTATTACCTTTGGTCATCACTTTATCAGGCAAACCGATAGCCGACTGCCGAAAGCCGACGTCCTCAATTATAGCCCTATAAAAACTGACTCCTCTCTTATCTGAATTGGAAACGTAGAAATATGGCATGAATCATCGCTGAGACATTCTCCCGTTCGCAACGAAAATGTCTTTTTATGAAACGGACAAGCCACTTTTGGCTCATCACCCTGGCTTCCGATCATACCACGTGCAATGGCCATTTGTTGACGATGCGGACAAAGATTGTCGGTCGCATACCACTCGCCTCGTCTGGCGAAATTGAAAATCGCAATCTGTTTTCCCTCGATCAGTGCGCACGCGCCACCATTTTCAGGGATATCACTCACATGACAAGCTTTGTGCCATGTAATTCTGTCTTTGATACTTGAGATATTGTTCATTTGAATAGGAGCTTTTAGTAGTTAGCTATTAGTTTTACCTGGGTTCTGGTTTTACAACTCAATTCTGACATTTCGGTAATTCAAAAGCCGATTGCCGAAAGCCGAAGTCCATTGCTATGCCCACTCTTTTGCCCGAACCTGATCTCGCATTTGGACAAACTCTACCGTTGGATCTTTTTCCGGAATGTTGACAAAGTGAGAGAAGCGTTTTCTTAAATGCTCATTTTCAACAACTTCCTTCCATTCACATGCATAATTATTAATCAAAGTCTGCATTTCAACTTCCCATTCTGCACCCATACCCAGGATATCGTCAACAACAACGGCTTTCAGGTACGACATGCCTCCATCCATCTTATTTAACCATGTTGCAGTTCTCGTAAGCGGATCAGCGGTTTTGATATAGAACATCAGGAACCTGTCTATGAGCTTAATACATGTTTCTTTGTCTACATCGCTCGCCAAAAGTTGGGCGTGTTGGGGTTTGATACCTCCATTTCCGCAGACATATAGATTCCAGCCCTTTTCGGTAGCAATAATTCCAAAATCCTTACTCTGCGCTTCGGCACATTCACGCGTACAACCCGAAACGGCAGATTTTAATTTGTGCGGTGAACGCAACCCCTTGTACCTGTCTTCCACTTCAATCGCGAAGGAGACCGAATCCTGAACGCCAAAACGGCACCAGGTAGACCCCACGCAGCTTTTCACTGTTCTCAAAGATTTACCATATGCGTGTCCGCTTTCAAATCCAGCTGCGATCAACTCTTCCCATATTAATGGTAAGTCGCCCACGTGCGCTCCGAATAAATCGATACGTTGTCCACCGGTTATTTTGGTATACAATCCATATTTCTGCGCAACCTGGCCGATAACGATCAGTTTTTCAGGCGTAATCTCACCACCCGGTATCCTGGGTACAACTGAATAGGTACCCCCTTTCTGAATATTGGCCAAAAAGCGGTCGTTGGAATCCTGGATTGTCGCCCTGTCTTTTTGGAGAATATTCTCGTTCCATAAACTGGCCAATATAGAACCGACAACGGGCTTACAAACTTCGCAACCATCACCTTTTCCGAAGTGGTCCAGAACGGCTCCATAGGTTTTGAGTTTATTCATCTTAACCAAATCCAGCAGTTCCTGACGTGAATGGTCAAAATGTTCACACACTACATTTCTCACATACACTCCCTGCTGTTTCAAAACACCCTGAATCAGGTCTTTCACCATCGGCACGCAACCACCGCAGCCAGTCCCGGCTTTGCAGCATTTTTTAATTGCATCCACTGTCGTATGTCCGTTTTCACTTACCTCATGACAAATCATCCCTTTCGTCACTGCCTCACAGGAACATATCAAAGCTTCGTCAGGGAAACTCATGATACCAGCCTCATCAGACTCACCGCCCCGAGATCCGAGTATCAGATCTTCCGGGTTTGGAGGCAATATCGACTGACTTTTCACCGCCTGAAGCAGCATATTATATTGACTGGCATCTCCTACCAGCATACCGCCTAATAATGTCTTACCGTCAGACGATATATTAATTCTTTTATAAACGCCGCTCGCTTTGTTTTCGAACCTAATCGTCTTACAAGCAGGTTCTTCCAAAAACGCATCCCCAAAGCTGGCGACATCCGTACCAATCAATTTTAGTTTGGTAGACATATCAAAAGGCAAAAATTCCTTTTCTCCGCCCAGCAAGTTATTGACAACAACCTCAGCCATTTCATAACCCGGCGCGATCAGACCATATATCATATGATGAACCAATGCACATTCCCCAATCGCAAATATATGAGGATCAGATGTTTGCAAATGATTATTAACCACAATACCTCCTCGCGGATGGGTTTCCAATCCTGCAATTTTAGCCAGCTCGTCACGAGGCCTGATACCTGCTGATATCACCAGCATATCTATATCCAGAACGGACTGATCTGCAAACAACAAACCAGTTATTGCATCCTCCCCCGTAATTTCCTGTGTGCTTTTTGACAGGTGAATATTCAAACCGAGCGATTCGAGCTGCGCTTTCAGAATATCCGATCCTGCACCGTCAATTTGCCGTGGCATTAGTCTCGGAGCAAATTCGACCACGTGTGCCTCTTCCAACCCCAGATCCAACAGTGCCTTTGCCGCTTCCAAACCAAGCAAACCTCCACCAATTACCGCTCCTTTTTTAGCTTTTCTGGCATATGATTCTATACACTCAAGATCTTCTATAGTACGATATACAAACACACCATCTTTTTCAACGCCGGGTATGCCGGGAACAAACGCACCCGAACCAGTAGCCATTATTAGATAGTCATAGTTAACCACTACTCCATGATGAGATCGTAATGTCTTAGTATCGCGATCTATATCAACAACAGGATCCGACAGATATAAGGATATATCATTTTCCTCATACCAATCAGCAGACGCAAGCTCCAGATCCTCAGCAGTTTTTCCAGCAAAATACTCACTAAGGTGTACCCTGTCGTACGCAACACGAGGCTCTTCTCCAAAAACTGTAAGCTTGATCGGTTGGTTGTTCTGGTTTCTGGAAAGAAGTTTCTCGCAGAACTTATAACCAACCATGCCATTTCCGACAACTACAATGTGGATACTGTTTTGTGCTTTCATAGTTATTATCTACTATATGTTTATAAAAACTTCATTACATTTTTGAACTATTCCAATAATATGGTTATTTGTACCATATAACTATGCATCAAAATTAAATCGTGTTTTTGGCAAAACCTAATTTTTTATTTGCTTTTAATTGTTTTTTGAAACATATTTTTTCGAAAATGTATTGTTTTATAAAATATTGACCATAAATTTGAACCAATAATTCACATAGTTGATTTTTACTACATATAGTACATTTCAAATATAACAACGGATATCATGAAAGCACATGTGACATTAGTAGGAGCCGGACCTGGAGACAAAGACCTGATCACAGTCAAAGGAGTTAAAGCATTGCAGAATGCGGACGCCATTTTATATGATGATCTTGCCAATGAAGAATTGTTAGAATTTGCACCCGAGCATGCCATCAAAATTTATGTAGGCAAAAGATCCGGTATGCCATCTTTCCCACAGGATGAAATCAACGGCTTAATGGTTCATCTCGCATACAGCAAAGGGCACGTCGTGAGACTAAAAGGCGGAGACGGTTTCGTATTTGGTCGCGGTTATGAGGAGATGGAATTTGCGAGAAAAAACAACGTTCCCTGCGAAATTATACCGGGCATATCCAGCTGTATCGCTGTGCCGGAAGCTTTAGAGATACCTGTCACCAAAAGAGGAGTAAGTGAAAGTTTTTGGGTAATCACCGGCACAACCAGAAAAGGCGAGATTTCCGAAGATATCCGGTTAGCCGCTCAGTCTCAGGCGACCGCCATTATCCTGATGGGCATGTCGAAACTCGAAGAAATATGCGATATATATAAAGCCAATGGCAGAGAAAACCTGCCGATGGCTGTAATACAAAACGGCACGAGGGCAGATCAGAGAAGCGTGATCGGTCAGGTCTGGGAAATACCTTACCTCGTTAAAGAACAAAATATCGGAACACCAGCCATAATGGTTATCGGAGAAGTAGTAGGGCTACACCCTTCATATACAATGGAATACATCAACAATAATTACAGTATGGAGGTTATTTGAGCCTCCGCAGTATTTCGATAGCGTACTCATTCACTTCCTATTCATACGATTATGAAAACTTACATTTACATTCTGACACTGTGTATCGGTTTGCTTTGCGGGATATCTCCTGATACGCTGGCGCAATTCTCTTTCGGCGGGCAACTGCGAACGAGAAGCGAACTTTTGTACGGCCAGGGAAGTCCCCTAGAAAAAGGGAGTACACCTGCTTTTTTCACTTCGCAGAGAACCCGCCTCACCGCCGGATACCAGACTTATCGAATGAAGTTCGGCGTCACAGTTCAGGATGTGCGCGTTTGGGGCCAGGATGCATCTACCAACAACAGGACCACAAATGCAAGCCTGAACGGATTGATGCTGCACGAGGCATGGGGAGAGATAAGCCTGCTGGACACTGCCCAAATCAAAAAAGGCAATGACCTTTCTCTGAAAATCGGTCGGCAGGAGTTGCTTTATGATGATAGTCGCTTGCTGGGAAACCTGGATTGGCTGCAACAAGCGAGACGCCACGATGCGGCTGTTCTTAAATATGGAACGAAAGGTTTCTATATTCATCTCGGCGCCGCGTATAACCAAAACCGTGAGCTTAAAACAGGTACGATATATGACGGAACACCAACGGGATATGCAGCAGGAACGAACGGAATCGGCACCATGTACAAGTCAATGGAATATGTATATGCAAATAAAAAACTGAAACAGGGTTATATATCGTTTTTGGCTTTAAAAGACGATTTTCAGAAGTTTACGACCGATTCAGGTGGTGTAAAAACGCTTCAAAAAGGTACATGGAGTCGCGTTACTGCGGGCCCTTATTTACAAACATCAATCGGTAAAAGCTGGAATATTACTGCCAGTACTTTCGTCCAATTTGGCAAGGACAAGACAGGCAAGAATCTGAGTGCATATATGTACAGCGTCAAAGCAAATTATACCGTCAATAAGGCGATTTCCATCGGTCCCGGATATGATTACACTTCGGGTAGCGCCGCGGGATCAAGTCAAAATAAAACTTTTGATCCATTATATGGAACTCCCCACAAATTCTGGGGACAGATGGACTACTTCTATGCAGCCAATGGATTCGGAAATGGCGGATTATCAGACCTTTACCTACACAGCACGATCAAGGCATCCCAGAAATTAATGATCAACGCTGACTTTCACCAATTTTCAAGTCCCAGCACGATCACAAATGCGAACGATCAAAAGCTTTCAGGAAATCTTGGAAATGAGCTGGATATCATTGCGAACTACAACCTGACCAAATACATCGGCTTTCAGGCTGGATATTGCGCATACCTCACCACCAGCAGTTTAGCTCAGATTAAAGCTGTAAAAGATCCTCAAAAAATGGCCAGCTGGGCATATCTGATGATCAATATCAAACCGGAATTTTTCAAATAGTCATTTTCTTTTCACGTTTTACTCCTGTTCAAAATGGAAACTACAAACAAACCGCTTGAGAAGTTAAACATATTCAGTTTCAAGGGCGTGCAGATGCGCACTTTTCACCTGACCTGGATGGCATTTTTCCTTTGTTTTTTCGGCTGGTTCGGACTGGCACCTTTAATGTCGGTTATCAAAACTGACCTGGGTTTAAGCAAAGAACAAATTGGGAATATCATCATCGCCTCCGTACTTGCTACTGTTATTGCACGTATTGCGATTGGAAAACTGTGCGACACCTGGGGGCCAAGAAAAACATATAGCGCATTGTTAGGCATCTGTTCGATCCCGGTTATGACTGTCGGATTAGTGCATTCTTACGAAGGATTTTTATTATTCCGCCTGGCAATCGGCGTTATCGGTGCATCTTTTGTCATCACACAATACCACACTTCTGTGATGTTTAGCAAGAAAATCGTCGGTACTGCCAACGCGGTGGCCGGAGGCTGGGGAAACCTGGGTGGCGGTGTAACCAATATGGTAATGCCACTGATTTTTGCAGGAATTATCGGTTTGGGTTTCGTTCCTGAACAAGCATGGAGAATCGCGATGATTATCCCTGGCGTAATGTTGTTCATTTTTGCTTTCGTATATTATTTTTTCACAAAAGATACACCAGCAGGCAATTTTGAAGACCTCCCATTATCCTCTCCACAAGCACCAAAAGCAAAAGGAACACTGCTACATGCGGCGAAAGATTTGAGAACCTGGGCGTTATTTCTCGCATATGCGGCTTGCTTCGGTATAGAAATCACTTTCGACAACGTTGCTGCACTTTACTTCTTTGACAACTTCGGAACATCGCTTGAAGTCGCCGGAATTCTGGCTGGATCGTTCGGATTGATGAATCTTTTTGCAAGAGCGTTAGGAGGTATTGTGGCAGATAAAGTGGGTAACAAATATGGACTTTCGGGAAAAGGCAGATTACTGGCACTATTCCTTGCCTGCGAAGCCATCGGAATCGCATTGTTTGCACAGAGCGGCACTTTGCCGATGGCCATAGGTTCCATGCTGGGTTTCGCAATGTTCCTGAAAATGGCGAATGGCGTTACCTACGCGATTGTACCTTTTGTAAATCAAAAAGCGATCGGCTCGGTAAGTGGTATTGTAGGCGCGGGCGGAAATGTAGGCGCGGTTTTAGCAGGCTTCCTGTTCAAATCCAGCTCGATCAGTTACAGTCAGGCGTTCATATATATCGGATTAGCCATTGCCTGTATCTCAGCCATCGTCGCTCTGGTCAATTTTAATAAAACACCTGAATTCGTATCCGAAACAGCAACGCTTGAACCTGTAACTGTAAGAAGTTGATATTGAAGCTGACACCGATTTGCAATCGGTGTCTAATGGTTCAGCGTTTGAAACGCGCACAAATTGTAACCCAGTTTTGAAAAGCCACTCACTTCATATTCAAACGGGCTAATGCGACTCCGAAAGGACTGATCCTGCGCGACATTCACTCATTCTCTCATTCACCGATTCACTCATTGATATGACCACTCATAAATCGACTTGCTGCTACTGCGGTGTAGGATGCGGTGTCGTTATTCATAAAGACAGCAGTGGCAAACTTGCGCTCGAAGGAGATAAGGAACACCCATCAAGCAAAGGAATGCTTTGTTCAAAGGGAATGAACCTCCATTATACCGTAATGGATCAGTCGGATCGGATTCTATATCCGCGTATGAGATACAACCGAGCCATGCCAATGCAGCAGGTGAGCTGGGATGATGCTTTGGAAAGAACAGCTTCTGTTTTTAAAACTTTAATCAAAAAATATGGACCTGATTCAGTAGCATTTTATGTGTCGGGCCAGTGTCTGACGGAAGACTATTACCTTGTCAATAAGCTCATTAAGGGATTTATTGGTTCCAACAATATCGATACCAATTCACGTTTATGCATGAGTTCCGCTGTTGTTGGCTACAAGCTTTCGCTTGGCGAAGACAGTGTTCCGGTTTGTTATGACGATATCGAAGAAGCGGATGTATTTTTTGTAACGGGCGCCAATCCTGCCTGGTGCCACCCGATTTTATGGAGAAGAATAGAGGCGCGTAAGGCTGCGAATCCAAACGTAAAGATCATATGCTGCGACCCTCGAAAAACAGATACTGCACGCTCGTCAGATCTTCACCTTGCCATTCATCCGGGTACAGATGTAGTACTAAACCACGCCATCGCAAGAGTATTAATTGAGAATCAATATATTAATCATGAATTCATTCAAGACCATACAGATGGTTTTGAAGCACTGACTGAGAAGGTTTTTGAAATATCAGTTGCTGATGCAGCTGATATATGCGGAATCGAAGAAGATGATATCCTGAAAGCAGCACATTGGATTGGACAGTCGAAAGGTTTTCTGTCTCTTTGGACAATGGGCTTAAACCAATCGGTGATTGGCGTCAACAAGAATCTTTCACTAATCAATTTGCACCTCATTACCGGGCGAATTGGTACACCAGGCAACGGACCATTCTCACTTACGGGTCAGCCGAATGCGATGGGTGGTCGAGAAACGGGTGGTTTGGCTAATATCTTGCCAGCCCACCGCGACGTAACTAATCCGGTTCACCGGAAGGAGATGGAGGAATTTTGGCAAACTCCGGTTTCGATAAATGACAAGCCAGGTTTGACCGCCACCGAAATGTTCGACGCGCTGAACGCAGGGACTTTGAAAGCCATTTGGATTATCAACACCAATCCATTAGTGAGTATGCCGGACGTAAATCTTGTTGAAAAGGCAATGGAGAAAGCCAAATTTGTGGTAGTTCAGGATATATCGGAACGCTCGGATACAGTAAAATATGCCGACGTTGTACTCCCGGCTGCCGGATGGCTTGAAAAGGAAGGAACGATGACCAACGCCGAACGACGCATTACGTTCCTTCCCAAAGTTGTGGAAGCTCCAGGAGAAGCCTTGCCAGATGCCGAGATTATCTGGCGCTTTGCGGATAAAATGGGGTTTAAAATTGGATTTGACTACCGTAATGCAGAAGAAGTATATAAAGAATATGCAAAGTCAACTGCCAATACAAGCATTGATATCACGGGTGTCGACTATGATTTCCTTAAAAATAATCGGAGTATTCAATGGCCATTTCCTGCAAAAACAGATAAAAAAAACACCCCGAAAGGTGGCACAAAACGGCTTTTCGCCGATCATCAGTTCTATACTCCAAACAAAAAAGCAAAGATCCATGCAGTTCCGACCGGTAACGAATCGGAACCAACTGACGTTGATTTCCCCATGATTCTGACGACTGGTCGTATCCGCGACCAGTGGCATACCATGACCAAAACAGGTCGGGTTGCAAGATTGAAACAGCATATCCCCCAGCCTCTTTTGCAATTGAACCCGATTGATGCCTTGGTTCGCAATATCGAAGACGGTGCATTGATATCTTTAAAAGGACGTCGTGGCGAAGTCCGTGTAAAAGCCCAACTGTCTGAGGATGTGAAGCAAGGGGTATGTTTTTTACCCATGCACTGGGGCAAGATATTTGGAAAAGACCTGGCGCGAGCGAATAATGTAACCAATGCGCTGGTCGACCCGCGTTCCAAAGAGCCTGACTTTAAATTCACTGCCGTTCAGGTTGAGTTGTATCGAAAACCCTTTGAGAAAATCATCATCATTGGGGCAGGTTCAGCCGGTTTGGGTTTCATCAATTCTTACCGAACGTTAAATACCAGCGACGAAATCCATGTGTTTTCAAAAGAGATATACCCTTTTTATAACCGTGTACTTTTACCCGACTATATCAGCGGAGACCAAACTTGGGAGCAACTCGTGAAGTTGCGGGAGGAGCAGTTTGAAGAAGCAGGAATTCGGGTTCACAAAGGAGTCGGCATTATTCGTATTGATCGAAAAAACAAGATAGTGATTGATTCTGAGGGCATTGAACACTCATTCGACAAACTCATTATTGGCACCGGAAGCAGTGCGTTTACCCCCAAAGGTGTTCCGAAAATCCCTGGCATATTCAATATGCGATCGCGATTGGACGCTGATACCCTGCTTCCGTTTTTGCAGGAGCCTGATGCTAAAGCAGTAATCGTCGGGGGCGGGATATTGGGACTCGAACTGGCAGCATCCTTGCGAAAAATCGATATACATGTTACTGTCATTCAGCGCAGTGGGCGATTGATGGAACGTCAGCTGGATCCTGTTGCGAGTCAGCTTTTGTATCAGGAATTAGAAGAGCGAGGTGTTGATATTTACTTCAATGACGAAGTTTCAACTTATTCAGGAACAGAGAGTTTGACAGGAATCAAACTTAAATCGGGTAGAAATATCGACTGCGATGTCGTTGTTCTCGCGATTGGCACAGTTCCGCAGGTTGGACTGGCCACAGAATCCGGTCTTGAATGCAAGCGCGGTGTGGTGGTGAACGACTATATGCAATCTTCCGATCCGGATATTTTTGCAGTTGGCGAAATTGCAGAATGGTACGGGAAAATGTGGGGTATTACCCTTGCCGCGGAACAGCAAGCGGAAGTCGCTGCCAAATTCATCGCCGGAGATATTGCTCAGCCATATGTTGGCAGTACTTCGATGAATATACTAAAAATGGAAGGTTTGCATCTGTGTAGCATCGGGATCATCGAAGTGCCAGCCAATGATCTTGATTATGAGGAAATTATATTCATCGACAAATCGAAGAGGTACTATAAAAAATGTATCGTTCACCGCGACAAACTGGTGGGCACCATATTAATCGGAGATAAAAACGAGTTCTCGGAGTTTAAAGACCTGATTACCAATGGTATCGAACTTTCAGAAAAGCGTTTACAACTGCTTCGTTCGAGCCAAAAGGCAGAGCCTGTTCTGGGTAAAATTGTCTGTTCCTGTAACAATGTAGGTGCGGGAAATATCGAAAAAGCTATTCAGGGTGGGTGCGATGATTTCAAAAAACTATGTCAGCAAACGGGAGCAGGCACAGGCTGCGGATCCTGCCGTCCGGAAGTGCGGTCAATTTTGGAGAAGATGAAAGAGAATATGGCAGTATGAATTTAAAGCTTTGAACAATCAAGGAGTTAGGAGTCTTAATGCACCTTAATTTCTTAATCTTAAACACACATGAAAAAGTTAACTGACAGAAACTGAAATACCATGAGAGATTATTTTATCGTCAAGTTCAACCTTCCGGGAGGTATTGTTTCTCCCGGGCTGCTTTTCAAAATTCTGAAAACAGCCTTGCAAGCTGGTGTTCGGAAGGTAAAGTTTGGCTCGCGGCAACAACTTCTGATTCAGGTTCATAACGATGATATACCTGGATTTGAAAAGGACCTGAAAAGTCAGCAAATTTCTTACGAAATCGGTCGCGATTTGCACCCGAATATCATCAGTTCCTACTGTGGCGAAGAAGTTTTCAGAACCGGTCAATGGCTTGGATCCAGCGAATATCATACCCTGCTCGATAGCTTCGACTACCAACCAGCTCTCAAAATCAATATTTCAGATTCAAATCAGAGTTTTACGCCGTTTTTTACAGGAAATATCAATTTTATTTCATCACCCGAACCTCACTACTGGTATCTGTACCTCCGTCCAAAAAGACAAAATACGATTTACAAATGGCCGCTTTTGATATACACTAACCATATTGGCAAGGTTGCTGCGGCTGTGGAAAATAAGCTGCTCAAAATCGCCGGTTCGGAAGAACCATTTGATATAGAACACTTTGCAGGGTCGATCAAAGAAGAAATGTCGTATATCTCGTTGCCAATCAGCACCGAATTGCAACTTCCCGCTTTCTCGCTTCCTTATTATGAAGGATTCAATAGATATGAGTCCAGAACCTGGCTGGGACTTTACAAAAGAGATGAGCAATTTGAAATCGATTTTCTCTTGGATATGTGCGCGTTATGCCTTCGCAGCCGGATTGGAGAAGTATGCACAACTCCATGGAAATCCCTTATTATCAAAGGAATAGAAGATCAATACCGTTCGGAATGGAGCGGACTTTTGTCGAAACACCATATCAATGTCCGTCACGCTGCAAGCGAACTAGCCTGGCAAACGGAAGATCAGAACGAGGACGGAACTTTGCTTCGTAAAGAACTCATCCGGTATTTTGACAAGAACGATACCCGAACTTTTGGTTTATGTTTTGGCATACAAACCTTGCCGAAATCGGAGGTCTTCGGTTCGGTTTTGATTCGGAAACGGCCATATCTTAAAATGGGCCCGATCTCTCTTTTCACCGCATATGATATATTTCATACTGAGCACTTTAATCCAAACAGCCGAACCTATATTCCTTTCGAGCTCGGCCTTTTCAAAATGCAGCTTGCTGGTCAGCTGGAAAGACTTTGCATGAGATATAATAACCTGCAATCCAGAGAAAAACTTGCGACGGTGCAAGTTGAAGTGAGTGAAACTCACAAACCGGAAGCGCACAAACTGGTGCGCCAATGCCCGGATTGTTTTACGATTTACGACGAGGCATATGGAGATCCTGGTCAGGGGATTAAAGTGGGAACGGCGTTTCATAATCTGCCAGAAGATTACTGCTGTCCAACTTGCGACACCTCAAAAGCTGAGTTTGTTGAAGCGGAGCATCCGGCTATGAGCTTTTAGCACTTAGCCGTCAGTTGTTAGCTTTTAGTTTTCTCTGAGATAATATTGATTCATAAACCTTAACGACCTTAACTTTTCCGCTTTGCGTGCAAAATTTAAAACTACTATGGAAACCATATTTTTCAAATTCGAAGATGACTTTGTAGAAAGTCTGAAATGTATCCCGATGATCGTCAGATATAAGCTGGATACTTGCATGATCAAACTGACGCTCGCTGAATGGGCGAAAATGTCAACCCAAACAAAGAAAACGCTTGCATATGCGCAGTGCGGCAATCATATTGAAATTGAACAATATAGCTATTTCGTAAAAGAGCATATCTACCAAATTACAGGCAACAGTCCTAAAATGTTAAGCCACATTTCCGACAACTGGAATGACCTGACAGACATTCCCGAAGAAGTATCTGACAAGGCAATAGAATGGGATTGTCAGCCACCTACACTTACACAATGGCTTAGCCTCAGCACCCTGCAGCGATTTGCCTTGGTAAAACTCAGTCGTTCAGGCCACGAAGGGAAAAACTTCCCGGCAGCAATGCGGGAATTTGGACTTCATAATCCAGTGGATGTAAGGGCTTTGTATATGGATTAACTGAGGAAACTGTATTAGTCAGGAGATGTCATGACATTGTCAGGTAATCTTGCTGTTGAGAAAGATTTTGGATAAAAAACTTCAACACAACTAATTGTAATTTTGGATCATGCCGAATTGTTCATCGCAACTGTCACCATTCAATCGCAACCGGTCAGTATTGTTTAATTAAAATGAATCCCACTTCAACCATTTGATAATTCAGAACACAAATTTCTGCCCAAAATTTATTTACAAATCGTCTTTTCCTTAACTTAACCGTTAGATATTAACTTCAAGATTCAGAGGCTGTTCCTAACATGGCAGACAATATTCGCGAACAGGACATTATTTTTGAGCCAACTAAAACCTCCCGAAATTTTGGTGAGATCGCACTGCACTGGGCGAGTCTTTTGCTGGTCACCACTGTATGGGTAAGTGCCGGACTTTTTGGTTTATATATCATCGCATTTTACGCGGCTGAATTTTTCCGTGGCCATTTGGAGCAATGGAACAATATATTACCTGGATTATATCACAAAAATGAGCAAGAATCTACAGCAGGAATCGGAATTCACTTTGCCATGGGAGGTATCATCCTGATTCTTGGAAGCATTCAGCTAATTAACTCCGTAAGAATCAAATACCCCGCTATACATCGTTGGATTGGCCGGGTTTATGTTACCGCCTGCATAGTCGCCGGTATAGGAGGCTTAGTTTTTATAATGCTCACCGGAACCATCGGCGGATTAATTATGGATATTGGTTTTGGAATTTATGGTATTCTCATGCTCATCGCCGGTGTTCAAACTTACCGACATGCCGTAGTGCGAAGATTGGATCGGCATCGTGCCTGGGCATTGCGACTATACGCCCTCGCGATCGGCTCCTGGCTATATCGAATGGATTATGGATTCTGGTTTTTCTTAACTGATGCAGTTGGCCACAACGATACATTTACGGGCCCTTTCGACCGCGTGATGGCCTTTTTCTTTTATATACCCAACCTGCTCGTCGCCGAAATTTTTATTCAAAAGAATCAATTCAGAACATCCGGTATCCTCAACTTCGTTTTCGCTTTAATATTGGTTCTCGTGACTGGCTTTCTGATGCTGGGCACATATTATTTCACCAAAATGTACTGGGGACCAGCGATAGTTGGTTGGGTGTTTGGGTGACAGTACAATTGTTTTAAAAGAGACTATTACCTTTATCATGACATTCAAAACCTCAATCAATCTCACTCCTCATGAAACTTTCCATCGCCCAATTCCGGCCTGCAAGTGGAGATATCGCACTCAATATCACAAACCATGTCAGTCTGATCAATCTGGCTACTGACCAGAAAGCCGATGTTATTATCTTCCCGGAACTTTCAGTATCCGGATACGAGCCTCAGATTGCGAGTGAATTAGCAACCGATCAGAACGATGAACGATTCAACATATTTCAGGAGATCAGCGACTCAAAGAATATTACCATCGGAATAGGAGCGCCTACGAAACAGCCAAACGGCGTGGCAATCAGTATGATTCTTTTCAAACCCCATCAGTCACGGACCACGTTTTCCAAACAATTTCTGCATCATTCTGAAACTCCTTACTTTGTTGCCGGACATGGGTATAATGAATTCAGGATAGAATCTTCTAAAATCGCAGTAGCGATATGCTATGAGTTAAGCGTTCCGGAGCACTCAGCGCGAGCGTTCGAAAATGGTGCGGACATCTATATGGCCAGTGTTGTAGAGTCGATAAACGGGGTCGCAAAATCCATAGAGCAACTTTCAGAAACTGCGCGTAAGTACGGCATGACTACTTTTATGGCGAATTGCATCGGCCAAACCGGAGCATACAAGTGTCCGGGAAAGTCATCTATATGGGATAATTCGGGTCAGCTCATCGGACAACTAAATGAAATTCAGGAAGGCATATTGGTCTTTGATACCTTAACGGAAGAAGTTACGGCTCTGTATTTACAAGGCTCTGCAAAAGATATGATGGCCAACGCAGAGTATTAAGAGTTCAACGCTGAGTTTCGCTGAGTTGTTAACACTTTCTGCGAAACTCAGCGATCCACACTGGGCGCGCCCCTCCCTTAACTCTGCGTTAAATTGCTACCATTTATCCAAACCCAATAATTTCCTTCCCAAAGGCGATAACTCAGCCGTGCCATATTTCGTTTTTTCATAATTGCGCGGGTCTCCGGGGAAGGCATATCCCTCAGGAGCAATTCTGTCTCTCCATGAATTGATACGCCATTGACGTAATGCCTCGTCGTCTTCCTGCGCCGGCATCATCGCAATATATTGTGCAATCCTGACCTTATCCTTGCTTCGGTTTGCTCGAATTCCGTGTGGTTGTGAACTGTTGAATATCAGTAAATCTCCTGCATTCATTTTTACTTTTACCGGCTCAAATCCGGTGGTATCGGGTTTAAAATGATCCCGGTCGTCAGGCTGCGTCAATTTCCAGGTATCGTATGTGCGGAAAAGCTCGGGAATACACTGAAAGCCCCCCATATTCTCATCATCCTGATCAGCCAGCGCCAAAACGCCCTGCACATTTTGAGGTTTCGTCTCCGGATCGTAATCCCAGTGGATGAAACCCTTATATTCAAAACCCGGTCGAAGGGGAAAATTGAGATTGGCGCGGTCGATGGTTACCCACAATTTCTCTGTCCCCCATATATCGGCAAAAGCCTGGTGTATTTTTGGAAATTGCCGGTTGTTCCACAAAGCCTGGTTGTTATACACTTCCACCATACCGGTATTGGTCAGCTCTTTCATCTTCATTTCAGCACGTGGCTCCGTATACCATGTCTCAGGGTCGTTTGGATCCTTTTCCTCAAACTCCCACAGAAAATCTGCCGTTGCCCTGGCCATTTCTTTTGGAACGGCATCTTTGATCACGATATACCCATTGGTAATCCAGAAATCCCATTGTTCTTCGGTTAAAAGTTGCAGTGGTTTGCCATTGCTGCGGTCATTCAACCTAATTGCGCTAGACTTGGCTGTAGATGGGTTGCCCGGAATATCTTTGTGGGCGTTATCTGGAATCATAGTCGGAGCCATTGTACGAGTTTCCATTTTCATTTGATATTTTATCATGATTGAATAGGACAAAGCTACCATACAGATCAACGCTCAACCACCTTTGAGATAACCACTATTTGCTCTCTATTGACAACTTTATTAATTTGAATGAAGGTTCGTGCAAATTCAGCGTTACTTATCAATTCTATTGCTATGAAAATTATTCGGGAAGAGATCAAAGCGGACCAAGGGAGTTCATTTAACATTTTGTTGACTCCTGGGCTTTATGATACCTTTTTATGGCATTTCCATCCGGAATATGAGATTGTTTTTGTGGAAGGCACCAGCGGAACGCGCCATGTGGGCGACCATATTTCTGTATACGAAGGGAGCGATCTTGTTTTCATTGGTCCAAATATCCCGCACCTTAACTTTGATTACGGCGTAAGAACGCAGTGCGAACAGGTGATCATTCAAATGAAGGAAAACTTTCTCGGAAAGGAATTTCTGTCTATTCCCGAATTTTCGGCGATCAAAACGCTGTTCGAAAAATCGCACTATGGTTTATCATTTTCGGGGGAAACAAAGCAACTTGTTGGTGAGAAGCTAAAAAAACTTCCCAGCCTGGATCAATTTGACCGGCTTTTATCACTAATTCAGATATTGAAAATACTTGCCGGTTCTGAGGATATGCAGATTTTGAATACAAAACCTGCTGCTAACAAATCGTTCGAGCGGGAACAGCAGCGTATGGATTTGATATACAGATATGTAGAGCATCATTTCGATCAGACGCCAGACGTGAATGAAGTTGCACAGGAAGTAAATTTGACAACCGCAGCATTTTGTCGGTTTTTCAAAAAGAATGCAAAAATGACCTTCACCGATTTTGTAAATCAATATCGGATCAATCAAGCCAAAAATTATCTCCTGCAGAACAAAACAGTCTCTGAATCCTGCTTCGCAGTGGGCTTTGAGAGTCTGTCGTACTTTAATAAGCTTTTTAAAAGTCTGGTCGGTGAAAACCCTTCCGAATTTAAAAAAAGATATCAGGTGTAAGGCCGTAAAATCCGCGAATACAATTAAACAACCCAGAAATTCTCCTCCAAACAAAACAGCTTCTCAATATCGATGTTGATATAAGCCGAATGGGCAAATATGTCAAGAATATTATATGTCAAAAATGGCCTATCAATCCTAAAACGGGGTATCAAAGTCGTGATTTATATTTCTCTAGCCAGTTCAGATTCATGAAAACCCGATTCCTTATCTTTTTTATTTTGGCTGCAACAAGCTTTTCATTTGCTCAATCTCAAAAAACCGAAAATCTTGTGGTCGTTGTGCTCGATGGCATGAGATGGCAGGAAGTTTTTGGTGGCGCCGACTCTGTTTTGATCAACATTCCAGCATTTACCAAAAATAAAATCCAGGTTCAAAACCGATTTTGGGACGTTGATTTCAAAGTACGACGGGAGAAATTGTTCCCATTTCTCTGGAAAACCGTTGGCGTGCAAGGTCAGATATATGGAAACAGGTATTTACAAAATTTCGTGAATGTTTCTAATCCATTCCAGATGACCTACCCGGGATTCAGCGAAATGCTTACCGGCTATGCAGATCCGGCCATAAGTTCAAACAAACTGGTGATCAGCAAGTCTCAAAACGTACTTGAATTCATCAATCAGCAAAAAGGATTTGAAGGAAAAGTTGCCTTGTTCGCAACTTCCGATCTATTTCCATATCTGATGGATCGGGAACATAGCAAAGTCTATATAAACGCCGACAGCGACTCTCTCGATTTTAATTCCCGGGAGTTCCGCCTGTTAAACGAGATGCAGCAACTATCAGCAAAACCCACGACCGAGAGACCCGATTTGCTTACCTATTTTGCTGCAAGAGAATATGTAAAAGCATATAAGCCCAGGGTGTTATATCTTGCACTTGGAGAAACAGATGCTTTTGCACATGCAGGCAATTACGATCAGTATCTTGAAACGGCTCGAGCGGAAGATAACATGATATCGGAATTATGGAAGCTTATCCAGTCAATTCCGCAATACAGAGATAAAACCACGCTTCTGCTTACATGTGATCATGGACGCGGCGATGCTGTAAAGCAGCAATGGACTACCCACGGACCACAGATTAAAGATTCGGGCCAGATATGGATTGCGGCAATGGGACCCGATACCAAACCCGGATCTGGTTTGGTGGAGAAAGGTCAGCTTTATCAGGCGCAATTGGCGTCAACCATCGCGGCCGTTCTGGGCTTTAATTACCAGCCCAAAACCCATCAGGCAATGACCCCTATCTTCTCAGTTTTCAGAAAATAGAGATTTCACTTTTTGCACGAGGCTTCATTGGCTCGTTTTTCAAATAGGTTATTGTAAATCAGCGTTGAAATTATTAAACCTAAATGCTGAAACCCGAAAATACCTCACTTTTTCTGCAACAGCTGCACGGAGCTATCATTGATTTCAAATGCTTTAGTATTCAAGAGATTTATAATTTCGGCGCCGGCCATTATTACAGGGCCATATCCATGTGCTGCAAACGGACTGATCGGGCGGTGGTAGTAAAAGGCAGGATCAAAGCCCATTCCCGTTCCTACACACGTTCCTTCAACCTGACCTTCTGGATTGATTTTAGTGGAAACCGCATTCCATGCCAGGAGTGTCATGGGTGCATATGCCAGTCCGTCAATCCAGCCTTTATTAATTGCTTTGGCAATTGAATAGGCATAAATGGCCGTTGCAGAGGTTTCCAGATATGAATCTTCACGATCTAAAAGCTGATGCCAGAAACCCGAGCCTGACTGATACGATGCTAATCCTTTAACATGCGACTTTAACAATTCCAGAATTTTGGGTCTGGACGGATGGTTTTCCGGGAGTACATCGAGTAGTTCCACTTTCGTCAAAATACCCCAGCCGTTCGCTCTTGCCCAGTGAAATTGTGGATGCTCTGTCATTCCCTCTACCCAGCCATGCATATACACCCCCTTTTGATTATTAAACATCCGGTCGGATATCTGAATAACCTGCTTCGCGGCTTCGTCATAATATTTGGTCTCGCCGGTAAGTTTACCCATTTGAGCCAGTGCAGGAACAGCCATAAAGAGATCATCAAGCCAGATGGTATTGGGTTGTGGCCGATTGCGGGCGAGGGTACCGTCGCTCAGTTTATGTTCCTTATTCAGTATATAGTCGATATGACTGTCGATCAGAGGACGAAAATTTCCGTTACTTCCATCCCTGGTGGCCTTGATCATCGCCGCACACATCGCGCCGCAGTCGTCCAACGCATGCGGATCGACAAGTCCACGCAAAGGCCCCGCCGTCGCCCAGTCGGTATTCGCCTGGCTACTTTTCTTAAAATACGGAACCGATTCGGCTATGAATTTCAGCCTTGAATCAGCATATTCTTTGAATTTCGGATCGCCGGTTATTCTGCTGGTCAGCAACATCGCTCCGTACGTCACGCCCCATTCATAGCTTACTATCCTGAAATCACCCTTTTGAAGTGCTGTATTGTTATCAATTTTAGTCAGATCCGTAACCCTCTCGCCAGTTTTGGAATTGACAAATCCGGCCGGAGTAACTTTATTGAGATAACCATATATCCGATCCAGATCGGCCTTGATATTCTCTTTTTTTACTACACCGTAAGGAATCGGATAGTCGGGCTGTAGTAGATGGAGCGGCGTATTGGAATCGTTGGCCTTGGTAACATTTCTTTGAGCCTCAGTCTGAAACCCTTGAAATAACAAGCCAGAGAGAAGCATTACGGTTAGGGTTGTTTGTTGAATTTGGGACGCAAAATTCATACTCATAAAAAGGATATGTGAACTTAATGCTTTTCGATTCGGGTATTTTTCACTAAAATCTCACCCGAAGTCAATAACCACTGTAAGACCAGCCCTCTCCAAATCTTATCCCCCGTTGCTGATTATTTTACATTTTATTTTGGATCTTCCAACTGAAACTAAAAGCTCCCACCGGATGGAAGGAGCTTGATCTATTATAATTTCGCAAAATCAGGCCTTCCGACCACTTCTTCTGCCGGTCGTGTCTCGATCCACCAGAGCTTTTCAAAGTTCTTGTTATAGTATCTGGCCAATTTTCCCTTCAGCAACGCTATCCGTTTGATTTCGCCCCGTTCGGGTCTCATATTACTACCTACACCGTTCACTTGCCAAAATCCATTCAGATAAAATGAGTCCTTATCCAGAACCGCCATATCAAACCTGGAGACATCGATCCACTCCACGTTTTTAGATTTAACAATAGAAGAAGGCGGTGCGTCGCGGTTGGTATCTGAAGTGAAGTAATACATCTTCGTAGCATACCGTTCCTGAATTTCAATTCGATTGGAATTCACCAGATTAGGCTGTCTAAACCGGAAGTTATAATTGACTTTATCATAAGTAACTTCCTCTCCATCAATGTAAAATTGCATCTGCCCAACATATCCGATCAAATCTCTATTTTGATCAAAATACCCGTTTTGGAATTTGGTGACGATTTGGCTGGGATTTTTGTATGCGTTTCGAAAATTCATTTTAAGCTCATGCTCCTGCACAAATGCAACAGAATTTTTGATGAGATTTGACTTAATTTCATCCCTGCTAACATATCTCTTAACCAAGCTTGTTATATTTTGGTTATACCAGTCATGAAAGCCGGCTTTTAATGATTTTTTGACTAGATAAGTAACTTCACCAAACAGTTGCCAATTATCACTTTCATTTTGAAACCATACGTTTCCCCCATATTCATATTCTGACCCTCTTAATTCGAATGCATATTGACTATTGGGAATATCGATTCGGCTGGCAACCGTATCCACCCAATAATAAAATCCATCATCATCAGTTCGTACTGATGCGATCATCTGACGCTCTGTTTTATCAAATTTTAATGAAACTGAATCAACCACAAAGTCGACGGTATTGAATAGAATATCCATCTTATAATCGCGAAGTGGCTGGCCCGATTCACTGTCTCTTAGAATTCCGGTGATAATCACCGGCTGCTTGGATCCAATACCACCAAATTCGGACCAAAACGACGCTTTATTATTTCTGAAAGCAACCAGTAAAACGCAGATCAACGGAAGTACAAACCCAAATTTGATCAAATGAATACGAGCGGATCTTACCTTGTTCATCATCAGAATGCGCTTTTTCAGAGAGGAGAAAGTGAAATAATTCACCATTCCGCTCATATGATTTCCTGAAACTTTTAGAAGTAAATATTGATATTCTTTGGCCCCAGTCCCTTTTTGAATCACTTCACGGTCTGCGATATACTCCAGGTTTTCACGAATTGCATGGCGTATCAACCAGACAGCAGGATTAAACCAGCACACGGTACATAGCAATTCAGCAAACAGAATATCCAGTGAATGAAGCTGATTGACATGGGCTAATTCATGGACAATTATTCGATTCTTATCTTCCTCGCTATGAGCATTTTGATTCAAAAATATGCTTTTCCAGAATGAAAATGGAAGAATATTTTCTTTGAGGTGATATACCGATACACCCTTCATATATATCAATTCCGATCGTTTTTTAATACGCCGAAAAGCATATAGCTGACTGCATATCTGAGCAACTCTGATCAAACAACCAGCGAGAAAAATCCAAAAAACAATATCCCATATCTCTATGGAAGGCAATGACTTACTTTCCAACGGTTTGTGGAGGTTTGAAGTAGAAGTCCGGTATATGGAAACAGCATCTTCAATTTTAGGTAGAGCGGGAACTGCTTCAACAATAGCATTTGGAACCTCCCCCGCTTCATGTATCGCCGGACTGATGTTGATTATTGGAATAATAAACGCTAGTATCGAATACATGAGGAGGCACCAGCGGTTCCAGGTGTAAAATGTGTGGCGACTTAATATAAGTCGGTAAAACAGGTAGACCAAAACGAGGCCTAAAGAAACTTTTAACAAGTAATCAATGAAGTGTGCCATGGCTAATTGATTTAGAATTCCTTACTTTTTATTTTCAATCAATTCAATCAGCTCTTTGAGTTCATCGGCAGAGATTTTCTTTTTCTCAATGAAAAAGCTGACCATCTCTTTATATGAGTTGGCGAAATAATCCTTCACGACGTTACCCACAAACTTCTGTTTATAAGCCTCTTCCGTGATAGCAGGAGAATAGATATAAGTATTACCCACCAGGCGGCTAGTTAGATATCCCTTCTTTTCTAAATTCTTGATGATCGAAGCGAGTGTAGTATAGGGCGGCTTGGGGTCAGAGAGTTCAGGTAAAAATGACTTGACATTTCCCTCTCCCACTTTCCAAACGGCCTGCATGGCTTCTTCTTCTGGCTGTGTTAGCTTTTCCAAATCTACGATTTTTTCGTAAATCTACGAAAGTTTCGTAATTATGAAATACAAGCAATCAATTTTATAATTATTCTTTGAAAATATTTTGATTTCTATTTCAGAAAATTCTCACAATTCCGCTTTTTTGTCAACAAGTACGGAGGTTATCCTATTGAGCTCGTCGACTTTATATGCGAAATCTCCTTTTAACATATTACGTACGGCCTGGAGTTGCTCCATGGCCATTTCGAGATTGTCAGGCAGCGCCTCTGAAAGTACTTCTTTCAGTCGTTTCGCCATGGTCGGCGACATTCCGTTGGTGGATATGGCTACTTTCAGATTTCCTTTTTTTACAACAGAAGAAAGGTAAAAATCGCAGAGATCGGGCGTATCTGCCACGTTGGCGAGGATATGCTGCTTGGCAGCAAGCTCCTTAATTACTGCACTTTGGGTTCGATCATTGATTGCAATAATTACCAAATCCTTTCCCGCCAAATCGCTTTCTTCAAACTTTCTGAAATTCAGATCAACCAGTGGATTATTGGAAGCGATATCCCGGATTTCCTGCCCAATTTCCGGCGCAACGAGCGTTACTTTTGCGCGAGGAGAATTGCCTAACACTGCGGTAATTTTCTCTAGACCAACGTATCCCCCACCCACGATGAGTGTATGAAGGTTTTCGAGTTTAAGAAATATAGGGAATAGGTTATTCAAAATATGAGGTAATTATGTTTAGCTCCTTAAAAATCGTCAGGTGAGCAAATACGAACTTTTACTGTAACTCCTGATCTATCAGGTACTTGTACCCCACCTTTCTCTGCCAAGGTTTAGATCTATCTCTTTTTCGAACAAAACGATAACCTTCGCTTTCTTCGAAGAAGGCAGGGGTTCATTTAGCACCACTTGCCCATTTTCAAATGACCATTCCAACGCTAAATACATAGTTCCTGAATTTAATTCTAATGATATACAACAACTTTCAACCGCACCAGTAACACTTTTTTATTACCCCAATATATCAATATACTAATCAAATTTACAATAAAACGGTATAATAAGCATTGAACTTGCACCAACAGTGTAACTATTACTATTCTAATTTTCGCTATCTGCTTCTTTCCCGTAACTTTGCACCATGATCGCGATTACGAACCTAAGTTATTTCCTCGGCGACCGTGCACTTTACGATAGTGCGTCGCTGCATATTAAACCAAAACAAAAAATCGGCCTGATTGGTCTGAACGGAACTGGTAAATCTACGCTGCTCCGGATGATCAATGGTGAGTTTCAGCCTGACGGCGGCTCGATATCCAAAGCTGGCGACTGTACCATCGGATTTTTGAATCAGGATTTACTTTCATACCAAACAGACGACTCTATTCTTTCGGTTGCCATGCAGGCTTTTGAAAGACAGAATGAGTTGCAGGTACAAATTGACAAGATTCTCCACGAAATGGAGACCAACTACCGCGATGAACTTGTTGACAAGCTGGCACGTGTTCAGGATGAGTTCGACGCGTTGGACGGATATTCTGTTCAATCCAAAGCGGAGGCGATATTGGAAGGGCTTGGTTTTGTAACCGATGACCTGCAAAGACCGCTTCGGTTGTTTTCAGGGGGATGGCGTATGCGCGTAATGTTGGCCAAACTGCTTTTGCAAAAACCTTCATTATTGATGCTCGACGAGCCTACAAACCACCTTGACTTACCGTCTATTCAGTGGGTTGAAAAATATGTTCAAAGTTACGAAGGAGCTGTGATCGTCGTTTCCCACGATAGGCAATTCCTTGATAATACGATCGATACCACAGTCGAAGTATCGGGCGGAAAGTTGAATTATTATTCTGGAAACTATTCTTACTATCTGGAGGAAAAAGATCAGCGTAATGAAATTCAGCGTGGTGCTTATGAGAATCAACAAGCCAAAATCCGCCAGACGGAGCGTTTTATCGAACGGTTTAAAGCAAAAGCCACAAAATCCAAACAGGTTCAAAGCCGGGTTAAAGCACTTGACAAACTGGATGTAGTCGATGCTGTTGTGGACGAAAATGCAAAAGTTCACTTCCGCTTTCAATTCACTACGCAGCCAGGCCGTCACGTATTTCAGCTAGAAGACGCTTCCAAAGCATATGGCGAAAAGGTTATTCTTGACACCACGAGCATTTCAATGGAACGGGGCGACAAAATCGCGTTGATCGGTGCGAATGGCCGTGGTAAATCTACAGTATTACGTGTTGTAGCAGGTACTGAGCCGATTGAAGGAAAAAGACGACTTGGACATAATGTTGAATTTACGTTTTACGCGCAGCACCAGCTGGAATCGTTGAACGTGAAGCATAACCTGATCGAGGAGCTGAAATATGCCAATCCAACCAAAACTGAAACGGAATTACGAACAGTATTGGGTTGCTTCCTGTTTAGTGGAGACGATGTTTTCAAGAAGATCAAAGTGCTTTCGGGGGGTGAGAAATCCCGTGTTGCTTTGGCAAAAGTATTGCTTTCTCAGGCTAACTTCCTGCTGCTTGATGAGCCTACCAACCACTTGGATATGCAATCCGTCAATATCCTGATCCAGGCTTTGCAGCAATATGAAGGCAGCTATATCGTGGTTTCCCACGACCGTTATTTCGTTGAAAATATTGCCAATAAAATCTGGTATATCGAAGACCATCAGATCAAGGAATATCCTGGAACATATGAAGAATACGAAATTTGGGTAGAAGAAAGGGGGCTCGAATCCGCTGTGAGCGACAAGGCTGTAGTTAGCAGCGCACCGCCACAAAAGACGGCGTCTGTCAAAACCGAGGCAAAAGCTAACAAGTCAACGTCCGGTGAAGATGCTCAAAAACTAAAAAAAGCACAAAAGCTGGTTGAAGAACTTGAGCTGAAGATAAGCAATCTGGAAAAAGAGAAAAGTGAGGCGGAGAAAACGCTCGCTGATCCAAAAATATATGATGACGCTGCTGCACAGTCTACTGCAACCAAACGTTACGCGGAAGTAAAACAAAAGCTGGAAAAAGCCAACGACGAATGGGAAAACGCCATGTTGCTTGTTGAAGAGCTAGCTTAACTTAATATTATTGATAAGAAGAGGCCTCGTTGCCTCTTTTTTTATGTCCGTATATTAGAATACCCTTGATATTTATTTTCCCGTTGAGGCACCAATAAACCAAGGATGTTCCATTAAATTAAACCTTTCTTCCATTCTTCGTGCCTTTGTGGCAGTCTTTATTCCGCTGACATATCATTATATCCTGTACCAAATCGTTACTGCTTGGCGTTTCCATGAAATAAGAATACTTTGGCAACTTCATTTTTCACCCTGTTTAGCAATGCATAAAATTCTGACAATTATACTTCTATTTTGCTTCATCGCAGTCCATGCACAGGAACCTGTCGCCATGGACGACAAGATATATACAAACAAAATTGCGACGGTACTGCTCTACCCGTCTATATCGGATTTGGAAGATCCCAAGCGCCTGTTAAGTCCTCCGATAATATCGCTACAAAGTCAAAATCCATTGGTACTTGAGTTTGACGATCTTTCCGGACAATCTTCCAGTTTCAGAGCTAAAATTTTTCATTGCAATTCCGATTGGACAAAATCCGTATTGAACGAAATTGAATATACATATGAATATAACGACTATATTATTAATGACAGAGAGCAGTCGTTTAGCACCAAAGTCCCTTATTATCACTACAGCCTTACTGTTCCAAGATTGAAGCTTTCAGGAAATTATGTTCTGGTTATTTATGAAAACCGAAATCCTGTGTGTAGTCGCAGGTTCATGGTTTATGACAGCAAAGTCAATATCACGGCCAAGGCACGGTTTTCCCAAGGGATATCGCAACAGCAAACTGATCAGCAGATCGATTTTAGTATTGACTATGGCGGTTTAAACCTGAATGCACCCCAGACGGACCTTAAAGTGGTCATGCGAAAGAACTTTCGCTGGGATCAGTCTAAAACTGGATTTAAGCCGAGCAACGTTCGTCCCTTTGATAAGTTGCTGGAATATAATTTCTTTAATCTGGAAAACACATTTCAGGGAGGAAACGAGTTTCGATATTTTGATAGCCGAACATTGGCTGCCAGGGGATATGGAATTGAAACGGTGGAAAGATCGGATATTACCCGTTTGATACTATTCCCTGACAAATCGCGTACGGACGGCCACCTGCAACTGGATGACTTTAACGGTGGATATATCGTTGATCAAAGCGAATCAGGGAGGGGAAGTATCGAGGCAGATTATACTCCTGTCGTATTCTCCCTCAAAGCCGAGGAAGAACCGGAACTGACCTATTATGTAAACGGAGGCTTCAATCTGTGGCAGTTGAACGACCGCAACCGGATGAAATTCAATGACGACACGGGCGTTTATGAGGCCGAGATATTGATAAAGCAAGGTGTCGTGAATTTTGATTATACGGCTGTAGACTCCCGAACAAAAAAAGCCGATGAATCCCTGATTGAAGGAAATTATGCAACAACTGAAAACGACTTTGACATACTGGTTTATTTTAGACCACCAGCCGGGCGATCAGATCTATTGGTTGGATATCGGACTGTGGAATGGAACCGGAGAAGGTGAGACATCATCACACATAAAAAATGCCGGCGAATCAATTCGTCGGCATTTTTTACGTGTTGAAATCGCCTGATTAAACGGGCTAAACGTTAAAACGGAAGTGCATAATATCTCCGTCCGCAACTACATATTCTTTACCTTCCACAGCCATTTTACCAGCCTCTTTCACGCCTGCTTCATTTTTATATTGCTGAAAATCACCAATTTTGATAACTTCTGCACGGATAAAGCCTTTTTCAAAATCTGAGTGAATCACACCAGCAGCCTGAGGAGCTTTCCAACCTCTCACGATAGTCCATGCACGTACTTCCTTTACACCTGCCGTGAAGTAAGTAATCAGATTCAATAATGCATATGAGGCTCTGATCAGTTTGCTTAAACCTGACTCCGTCAATCCGTATTCACCCAAAAACATTTCATGCTCCTCGGGATCCTCTATTTCAGAAATCTGAGACTCAATGGCTGCACAAAGTACAATAACTTCCGCACCTTCATGCTTTACAGCTTCTCTCAATTTTTCCGAATATTCGTTGCCGGAAATCATCGAACCTTCGTCGACGTTCGCAACATACAACACAGGTTTCGCCGTCAGTAATTGCAAATCTCCGATAACGGATTCTTTTGTTTCTGCGTCTATCTGAACACTTCTGGCATTTTTACCTGCCTCTAATGTCGCCTTATACGTTTTCAACCATTCCAATTCGGCTTTCGCTTTTGCATCACCCGCACGAGCAGCTTTCTCCGTTTTCTGAATTTTTTTCTCAACCGACTCCAAGTCTTTCAATTGAAGTTCGATATCGATAATTTCCTTATCGAAAACCGGGTCAACCCGACCTTCTACGTGTACCACATTTTCATCCTGAAAACATCTTACAACATGCACGATAGCGTCAACTTCACGAATATTGGCAAGAAATTTATTCCCCAAACCAGCTCCCTGGCTCGCTCCTTTCACAAGCCCCGCGATATCCACAAATTCTATGATCGTTGGAATTACTTTCTGTGGAGTGACAAGCTCGGTAAGTATATCAAGACGCTCATCCGGAACGGTTACGACACCAACGTTCGGCTCAATTGTGCAAAACGGGTAATTAGCAGCCTCTGCCTTACCTGTTGAAATAGCGTTAAAAAGGGTGGATTTACCTACGTTTGGTAAACCTACGATCCCGCATTGAAGACTCATTTATATAATATTACAGTAATACAACTAAGTTATCTTTCAAAAGAAAAGACAAAAGTAGTCATTAAGGCGCTGAAATCCATCGCCATTGAAAAAGTGATATATCAAATCAAAACGAAAAGCCTTCGGAAACACTTCCAAAGGCCAGGGGAATTATTTGTAAAGCTCAGGAAATTACTCCCACTTCAGATCCGACTCACCCACTACATCCACCTCATCGTTCTTGGATTCGAATTGAGAAAAGTCCACTTCCGGCATCAATTCAGTTTTAACGTGGTCAACGGCGTCTTTCAGAGCCTCAACAAACTTATCAAAATCTTCTTTGTACAAGAACATTTTGTGTTTCTCGTACGTAAACCCGTCTCCCTGCGGGTGACGACGGCTTTCTGTGATCGTTAAATAATAATCGTTAGATCGCGTAGAGCGAACGTCGAAAAAATAAGTCCGTTTTCCTGCCCTAACCCTTTTGGAGTAGATTTGCTCTCTGTCTTCCACTATTTTGTGTTTGTTAAATAGGTTTTCGAACGCTAAAATAGAAAGTTTATTGCACCTAACAAAAAATCCAAAAGATATTACTCAATTCAGCCTTTCTGACGGGCATTCTGACACTTTTCTGAAGCTTTTTTTCGGTGCATATATACTTTTTTGTCATCTAATTCTGTTACATTTGAAGAATTCGCCTTCGCCAACCGCGATAAATAGGTGACTACTAGCAGTATAATAAGTCCCCAACGGGCTTATTAATGTTCCACCAAAACACTCAGATATGACTTATAATCGGATTCTGGTTTTTGTTCTTCTGTTGACAGCCGGCTGTTTTGAATATGCTGAAGCTCAGGTAAAACTGGGCAAAGTTGAAAGAGGCAGAGCATCATTTTACGCTTCAAGATTCCACGGTCGCAAAACCGCTTTTGGAGAAGTTCACAAGGCCTCCGAAATGTCCGCCGCCCACCGCAGTTATCCCTTAAATACAATGCTGGAGGTAACGAATCTGGATAATAACAGCAAAGTAATTGTCAGGGTGAACGACAGAGGACCATATTCCAGAAACAGGGTTATAGATGTAAGTAAAGAGGCTGCGAAATCGTTAGGAATTGTCGGTGCCGGAGTTGGAAATGTGAGTATCAGAGTAGTCGGTAGTGAGGGAATGGTATTGCTTGGTACCGATGAAGAGCTGGACCCGGGTTCGGGAAAGATTATCTCAATGCGATCCAAATAATTTAAGTAGATATACTAAATGGCCAACGGCAGGTTAGACCTTGCAAAAATAAGAGAATTCGGAAACCTTGAATTTCTGGCCAAACAGCTGGTGGAAGGCTTTATCACCGGACTGCACAAATCTCCCTTTCACGGTTTCTCCGTTGAGTTTGCCGAACATCAGCTTTACAACACAGGCGAATCGACGCGCAATATCGACTGGAAAGTCTTTGCCAAAACAGATCGTTTGTACGTAAAAAGATACGAGGAAGAGACCAATTTACGCTGTCATCTTCTTCTCGACACGTCTTCTTCAATGTATTATCCGGAAGCAGATTATGGTAAAATGACGTTCAGTATCATGGCAGCGGCTAGTATTGCTCACCTGCTTCAGCGCCAGAAGGATGCTGTTAGTCTTTGTACTTTTTCGGAAGAAATTGAAATTCAAACTGCTGTAAAATCAACCCCATCGCATGTTCACAAGATCATGCTAGATTTGGAAAAGCAGCTCAAAACCAATCGCCCCCTACGCAAAACTTCTGTTGCACAAATACTACACGAGATAGCTGAGAAAATTCACAAACGCTCGTTGGTTGTGATATTCAGTGATATGTTTGAAAATCTGGAGGAAGCTGACCTGCTTTTTTCAGCACTGCAGCATCTTCGGCATAATCTTCACGAAGTCCTTCTTTTTCACGTAACCGACCGCAGTACCGAGGAGTTGTTCTCTTTTGAAAATCGTCCCTATGAATTTATCGATCTGGAATCCGGCGAAAGGATCAAATTGCAGCCTGATCAGGTTCGTGCGCCTTACCAAAAATTTGTCGGTGAGTTTTACCAAAAGCTTAAACTGAAGTGCGGACAGTACAAAATCGACTTCATCGAAGCTGATATCGCAAGAGGTTTCGATCCTATTCTGATGGCATATCTGGTAAAACATTCCAAAATGAAGTAACTTGAGGACGAAACGTTATTTGAACCTCTATCAGAAAATGTGAAAAATCTAAGACGGGTATTCCTTTCGGTTTCCGTCGTGGTGATCGGATATTTGTTTGACGGATGTAAAACGGCACGTGTTGACCAGAAATTGGATTCTAATCGTGAATCCATCTACCGAACAATTGCATATTTTCGAACAAATCCGAGCAGCCCTAAAGCTCTAAAATCGCTAAAAAGGGCATATGAGTCCACTCAGAAAAAGCATCTGGCTATTGTACGCAATAATTCAGTTTCCGAAAACATCTTCAAATGGGAAACTGATCTATCTTCTTATATCAAACTCAATGCGCTATATGACTCCATTTCAACATGCAAGAGTTGTGCCGCTGTAAAACCGGTAGATTACGAAAATCAGGAAACTGTTGTTCGCAAACTTGCGGCTAATGACAGGAACAACGAAGGCGATCGTCTTTTGACAACGGGTGTGAAGGCTGACGCAAGAACGGCGTTTGAACATTACTCAAAAGCCAATCAGATATCACCCGGTTTTGGAGAAGTTGGTGAAAAATTAAAAATATCGTTTGATCAGGCTTCCACAAGGATATTGATCGACTCGATCATCATGGAGCCCAATAACTATCAAATTTCCAATACTCAGCTAAATTCCAGAGTACAGTCTTTGGTTGACAGCTGTCAAAAAATAAATCGATTTCTTCAGTTTTTCACCAGACATGATAACGGGAACCTCCGTCCGGATCAAATACTGGTTCTAAAGATATATAGTTTCGTGATCGACAAGCCCAAACTGGCAACTAATTCCGTGGCCATTGTGGACACCATATCAGGTAAAATAATTCACTTCCTAAAAACAATTGCATCGGAAGGTATCATGGAAATCCAGATCCGGGATTTCAATACCAAGGAAGTGATATTAACCGATCGTCTTTCCAGCGAACACAAGTGGGTATGCGAATGGTGGACATGTACTGGAAGCCCTGTCGGTTTAACCACAGAACAATTGGCCAATTGTAAAAGTCAGGAAATAAATCCGCCTGATCCAAACCAATTATTCACAGAATTCAGCAACCCGCTTTACGATCAGGTTACCAGGCGACTCAAAAATTTCTATTCTTCTTATTGATATCCTTACCGGAATACATCCATAAAAAATTCGTCCAACGTTGCTACTGGAACCACTTTTAATTTGGATCGATCCAGATCCAAGCCTTTGCTGTTGTATTTCGATATGTATATTTTCTTAAAACCCAGTTTCTCAGCTTCCGATATCCTACTTTCAATTCTGCTTACGGCACGAACCTCACCTCCCAGGCCAACCTCTGCAGCGAAGCAAACAGATGGCGATATGAATTTATCCTCATATGAAGATACCAGCGACGCCACTACGGAAAGGTCAATAGCTGGATCTTCCACTTTCAGTCCACCGGCTACATTGAGGAAAACATCCTGAACGCCGAATCTAAAGCCCCCTCGTTTTTCCAGTACAGCCAACAACATCTGCAATCTTTTTGCATCAAATCCGGTGCTGCTTCTCTGTGGCGTTCCGTAAGTTGCGACACTTACCAGCGACTGAATTTCGATTAATAGAGGTCTGTTTCCTTCCATCATCGACCCAATAGCGATTCCACTTACCGGCTCGTCGCGCTGCGATATCAATATTTCAGACGGATTGCTTACCTGCCGCAGCCCACTTCCATGCATTTCATATATCCCTAACTCTGAGGTACTTCCAAAACGGTTTTTAATGGTTCGTAAAATACGATAAGTAGTGTGGCGGTCTCCTTCGAACTGCAAAACCGTGTCAACCATATGTTCCAGCACTTTAGGCCCAGCCAAAGATCCGTCTTTCGTAATATGTCCGATCAGAAATACCGGAACACCACTTTCCTTCGCATATTTCATAAACTCCGCCGTACACTCCCGAACCTGCGATACACTTCCTGCACCAGACTCGATGTAAGCAGACTGCATGGTTTGTATGGAGTCTACAACGAGCACTTCCGGATTAAACTCCTCGATATGCCTGAAAATACTGGAAGTTTGCGTATCCGTGAGTATATAGCAATTCTCACTTTTAGCTGTCATTCTCTCCGCCCGCATTTTAATTTGCTGCTCCGATTCCTCTCCTGAAACATACAAAACCCGTTTTCCGGAAAGAGTCAGCGCAATCTGCAGCATCAATGTCGACTTCCCGATACCCGGCTCCCCACCTATCAAGACCAGCGACCCTTGAACAATCCCCCCTCCTAAAACTCTGTTGAGTTCAGCATCCAACGTGTGGATCCTGGGCTCGTTTTCGTATACTATATCATTGATCGCCTTTGGTTTGCTGACGAAGCTGATAGACTTCCACGAAACCGATAGTTTTTTATCCTCTTTTTCAATTACTTCTTGTACGAAAGTATTCCATTCTCCACATGAAGGGCATTTCCCGATCCATTTTGGAGAGTTATACCCGCATTCCTGACAAAAATATGCTGTTTTGGCTTTGGCCATGTTTGAGCTTTAGCAGTTAGGTGTTAGCTTTTAGTTTTTATTGAGACCATCAAACTCTGATGCTTTATAACCTCTTTAGTTCGGGTGTCAGTTCAAAGTTCGTTGAAAAGTGGGAAATTGTCTGATTAACATGATGGTTTTGTTTGTAATCCTTATTCTCAAATATTTTCGGTGGGTCAACATGAGCGTTTCCACAGCTTATATTTTGATTTTAGGCACTCTTTGGCACACGATCCCACCATATTGTAGCCCGCTAAGTCAAAATATAAATCGATCATGGCATATTTTTTTGAAGATTGACGTTATTAGTCCGATTAACTACATTTTACTCGATGAACAACCTTACCAAAGTAATATCCGCCTGCCTTCTTTCGATGCTACTCTTCACTACTGCTCATGCGCAGAAGAAGGGTTTTGCGTTTGGAATTAAAGGCGGCGTAAATCTGTCCCGGCTGAGCATGGGCGATGTGTTTACGACAAGGCATGACGACGCAGGAAATCCATATCTGGGATATGACGGAAAGGAAGTTAAAGACAATTTAAAAGCAAGCTTCGACACCAGAACAGGAGCAGTGGGTGGAATCTATGCAAGGTTTGGAAGAACAATTTTTATTCAACCTGAGGTACTGGTTTCGACAAAAGGCGGCACTATGAATATTGAAAAAACAGAGGCTGAGGGAGTTGTCACTCAAAATGTAAAATTCAAATTCACCAATATTGATGTTCCGTTGCTGATCGGTTTGAAAGGTGGCCCGTTCCGAGTGCTTGCCGGCCCGGTGGCTTCGTTCCGAGTTGGAGATAATCAGTCTTTGTCCGATGCATTTCGTCACTACACCTCAAATGCTAACAATTCTCTTTCCGAGGCGACTTTCGGGTATCAGTTGGGCGTCGGCCTGGATATTGGCTCTTTCAGTCTTGATGTCCGGAAGGAAGGTTCGTTTACCAATATCGCAACTTTCGATGTATACGGTTCGTCTGGTCAGGCAGGCACAAGTGTGAAGCAAAAGATTGACTCCTGGCAGGTCACACTAGGTCTTAAATTATTTTAATCGCCTTCTACTTAAGCAAAACAAGCAGCCTCCGATCATGCGAAGGCTGCTGTTGATTTATGAATAACCCACTAATTTTACTTCTTTTTTTGCTGGTTAGGCGCTGATTCTCATCGCGCTATGATCCAGATATGTACTGATCTCCTTCGTTTTTCTACGGGAAACCATCACTTCTTTTCCGCCGGCCATTTTCAGCAGCCTGTCATCTTCAAGTCTTTCAACCACATATTCAGAGTTTACAAGATATGATTTGTGTACCCTGATAAAGCTGCTGTTCAGATGTTCCGCAAGCGATTTCAAAGTTTTTGAAACAAGATACTTCTTACCACTGTTTGTGTATATAAAAGTATAGTTACCCTCTCCCTCCAATAGGGTAATCATTTCCGGCTTCAATAAAATGGTGTGACCCATTGACTGAACAGAAATTAAAGATGCGTTTCTAGAACCTACATTACTTAACGGAGAAGTTGAACCTGAGATGGACGGAAAAGTTTTCATAGCCTGAATAATTGTCTTTATGTGATCAAAAACCTATGTGTCAAAAGTACCACGAATCGGTTAATAAGGAAAGAGCGTAAAACTACGCATATGCACATAAGATACTGATTATCAAATAATTAAAATATATTCAGAATGCAAAAGCAGTAGCGACACTTAGTAAAACGCGTAATTTTACGTATACCCTAAAATGACCAAATTCTGGAATTTCAAGCCGCTATCTGCAAACCGGACCTTTAAGACATATCAGCTGACGGAACTTTGCATATCTTTGCACCTGATTTTTGCCTTTTTATTTGCAGTCAGGTGAGCGAAGGGCGGTAATTAGTAGTAAAATGCAGGTTAAACTGCCTCAACAATTTGCAATAATGATTTCAGAGCGCGTAAAAGAACTAATATCAGAAATTGAAAGCAGCCAGGTATCCAACAAAGAAGAATTGGAAGCCTATCGGTTACGTTATATCAGCAAAAAAGGAGTGGTGACGGAGCTGTTTGATGGCTTGAAAAATATTCCTCAGGAAGACAGAAGGGCTGTTGGACAAGAACTGAATACGCTGAAAAATTTTGCGCAGGAAAAATTTCAGTCATTCAGCGAAACACTTGAAAGCTCCGGTGCTCAGGAAAGTGAATTGAAATTTGACCTCACCTTGCCTGACGTTCCAAACCAGCAGGGCACGCTGCATCCCTTGACAATTGTGAGAAGGAGAATCATTGAAATATTCGAAAGAATGGGCTTCAATGTTACATATGGTCCTGAAATCGAAAAGGATTGGTATAATTTCAGCGCGTTGAATTTTGCAGATAACCACCCTGCCCGTGAAATGCAGGATACTTTTTTCATTTCTAAAAGCGAAGAAAGTGTTCAGGAAGACGTGCTTTTGAGAACGCATACTTCTAACGTGCAGATCCGGTTAATGGAAAGACAAAAACCACCGATCCGTTCAATCATGCCGGGCCGCGTGTTCCGTAATGAGGCCATTTCAGCAAGAGCGCACTGCGTTTTCCATCAGGTGGAGGGCTTATATATAGACAAAAATGTGTCGTTCAAGGATTTGAAAGACACACTATATCATTTTGCCAAAGAGATGTTTGGAAAGGATTCAAAGATTCGTTTACGTCCATCTTATTTTCCATTCACAGAACCAAGTGCTGAAATTGACGTCACCTGTTTCATATGTAAAGGAGTAGGCTGCAATGTTTGTAAACACTCAGGATGGGTTGAAATCGCAGGATCGGGAATGGTGGATCCTAATGTTCTGGAAAACTGCGGAATCGACAGCAAGGAATATACCGGGTTCGCTTTCGGGATGGGTATTGAGCGTATTACGATGCTACGATATGGCATCAACGACCTAAGGTTGTTCACCGAAAATGATGTTCGTTTTCTACGACAATTTGAAGGAGCATAAGCACAAAGCCCAATAAATAACGAAGCTCAATTCTGGCAACAGAATTGAGCTTCGTTATTTATTGGGGACGTCGGCTGACGACCAGTATTCTAACTTCGGTTTTCGACGGTCAGTCCATCTGTAAGAACAATTTATTGCCATGAATGACAACACCTAACTATCAATCACAATTCCTTACCTAATCTGAGAATTCTAAAACCTACTTTCAATATAATAAGGAAGCATTTTTCTCCAGGCCCACCAGTCATGTGGAATATCGTATCCCCATATATCCAATTCATGCGGAACATCCTTCAGGCTAAGAATGGATGAAATGTATCTTGAATAGTCAGGAACTTCATATGCACCTTGTCCAGTGACAAAATGTATATGCCTGCTCTGACGGTACATCGCCAAATGTGACTCAACTCTTAATTGAGGCAGATAATGAACGGGTGAATTGAAATATACATTGTTGTCAAAGTACCCATTGGAATAAACACTCAGGTCATAACAACCGCTTATCCCGATCAGGCCTTGAAAAATCTCAGGATGCTTGAAAAACTGGTTGGCCGCATGAAGCGCTCCAAATGAAATTCCACAGGCTATAATATCCGTTTTTGCACTGGTCGTATCTTTAATGTAAGGAACGACTTCTCTAATGATATAGTCGTTGTATGCCTGATGCCGCATCGCCTGATCGTAACCATGCATATGTGGATTCAGCCAACTTTCGTCATTGATACTGTTGATACAATATACTTTTACCTTCCCTTCATAAATGTATTTCTCGAGACTGTCAATGATGCCATTTCTTTCATACTCCAGATAATCCGAAGCTGCGGTTGGAATCATCATCAGGGCGAAACCATAATGACCATAAACCGCGACCTGCATATTCTTATTTAAAGAATGACTATACCATTCCGTTATCTCTCTCTGCATTTTAAGTGTGTTATATTAAATCCATCTCCCATCCACTCATTTTCAATACAATACCCACGTATCCTTACCACCGCCTCCTTGTGAGGAGTTAACCACCAACGAACCTTTGCGTAGAGCCACTCTGGTCAGTCCACCCGGAATCACGCTAACCTCATCACCATAGAGTATGTAAGGACGTAAATCCACGTGTCTTCCTTCTGCATGGCCCTCGATCATGCACGGAACTCTTGAAAGAGAAATTGTTGGTTGTGCTATGTAATTTCTTGGGTTGTCTTTTATTTTTTCTTTGAAAAGCTCATGCTCCTCAGGCGTTGCTTTTGGTCCGATCAACATACCGTACCCCCCTGCCTCATTCGCCTCCTTAACTACCAGCTTTTCGATATTTGCCAATACATATTCCATATCATCAGGTTCTCCGCATATGTAGGTTTTCACGTTCGGGATGATCGCCTCCTCATCAAGATAATACTTAATGATCCGTGGTACATATGCATACACAACTTTGTCATCAGCAACTCCCGTGCCAGGCGCGTTCGCAAGCGCGACTCTCCCTTTCTTATATACTTCGAAGATGCCGGGGATACCAATCAGCGAATCAGGATTGAAAGCCTCGGAATCCAGGAATGTATCGTCAATCCGGCGATATATTACGTCGATGATCTGCAACCCACTGGTCGTTTTCATCTTCACATATCCGTCTGACACAACGAGATCGCGTGCATCAACCAGTTCAACACCCATCTGCTGAGCCAGATACGAATGTTCAAAATAAGCGGAGTTGTAAATACCCGGGGTCAACACCACGACCGTCGGATTGGGCCTGTCGGCCAGATACTGAAGCATTTGAAGCAAGCGAGTGGCATAATCAGAAACGGGCCTAACTCCAGTGCGAGCCATGACGTCAGGAAAGATCTGCTTTGACAACTCTCTGTTTTCAAGCATATAAGACACGCCGGAAGGGCATCTCAAGTTATCTTCCAATACCATAAAAGTCCCGTCGTCTCCTTTAATTAAGTCGGTACCCGTTATGTGGCACCATATTCCTTTCGGAGGTTTAAGGCCAATACACGGTTTGAGAAAACATTTACTCGATTCGATCAGTTCGCGGGGAACTACGCCATCATTCAATATATTCTGCTCATTATAAACATCGTCAATGAACATATTCAACGCTTTGATCCGTTGTTTTAATCCTTTTTCCAGCCATTCCCACTCGGCATTTGCCAGTACTCTCGGAATAATATCGATCGGCATAATCCGCTCAGTCCCCTCTCCTTCCGAGTATACATTGAAAGTAATACCCATCGAAAGCAAAGCTCGCTCGGTTACGGTCTGTCGGTTTTTAAGGTCTTCATGGGATAGATTTTCAAATTTATTTTTCAAATGTTCATATCCGGGGCGGATCCCACCTTCGGCGGTAAACATTTCATCATAAAAATTCTCAGTATTATAGCCGGAAAATGAAAAATTCATACAACTCAAAATTTGAATAAGTATATTTTAAAAGAACACAGAACAATATATGGTCATTATTTCAATTTACAAAATATTTATATACACCCCAAATTCGAAAGATTAATCCCGAAAAACGCCAGAACATATCGTATAATTGTGTATCAATCTTATCCTATCTTTCAATTCTCAAATACAATTAAACGCCGGAAATGATATCTTGCTCCACCCGAATATTCCTAAAATGATCAAGATTTTTCAACCCGTTCAATAATTTGTGACACAAAAATATTAGTTGATTATATAATTTACGTTGTATCTTCCGCAGCCTTGGAAACCGGTCAATATACTCCTTATTTTGCATCTTAATATAACTCACCCCTTTTATCACACTTCATTGTAACGATGAATAAATTCTTCTACTCTTTGCTAGTGCTTTGTTTGGGAACCGAAATAAACTGTTTCGGCCAGCATTTGCCAGGAGTGGCCATGAGTAACTACGCGGGAACCAACGCGCTATATCATAATCCTGCAATTGTTGCCGACTCACGTTATAGTGTTTTTCTGAACTTAGCAGGTACGCAGTTTTACACCGCCAACAACCACGTCAAATTCGATGCCCCCTACTCTTTTCTGAGCCTCATTACCAACACTGTTTCTGACGAATACCGGAACGAAAAGGGTGCGGTTCTCTTCCCAAGAGCCTATCTTGATGAGAAGTTAAACGGCAAACATAAGTATATCAACGCTGGTGGCGATGTCCGTGTCCCGTCGATTATGGTGAACCTCTACAATGGAAAAATTGGCCTTGCGCTAACCGGTCGAGGGAGATACATATTGAATACTACGCAACTCACGGAGCCCATGGCTAGGCTGATTTCAAAAACCGCGCGGCTCGAAGATCTCCACGGGATCACTTACGAAAATCAGTCCGGACAGCTCCATTTCAATGGTTTTGGTGAGTTGGCTTTTACTTTGGGAGGAGTGGCGATAGATAATGAAACTGATTTTCTCAAGGTGGGGGTTACAGTGAAAAGACTGATAGGACTATATAATGCACATGCAATTGTAGAAAATTCTGCCTTCACCGTTTTGCCGGATCCAGCCTGGCAGGATCAACGACAATTAATATATGTCGACCAAATCAACGTCAAATATGCGATGACGAAAGATGAGGGCTTTTCTAATTTTAAACCTACTCCCGCCTGGCTTTTCGGCGACGCTGCTCCGGGTGGTGGCTGGGGATTTGATATTGGAGCTGTTTACGAATATCGTCCGGACATTAACAAGTTCAGTTATACCGAAAAAGGTACGCGCCAGCGGGATGCCTCAAAAAACAAATACTTGTATCGAATTGCTGTTTCGCTTACTGATATTGGCAAAATTCATTTCAAGAATCCGTTTTATATTTTGCAGCAGGAAACACATACTACTGACAAGGTCTTTAGATATGACGACTTTCAGAATATGAAAGGTTCGGAGGGAATATTCAATGCAGTCAACAATTCACTTAATGGCGGACCAACGGTGGCGCCCAATTTCCGGTCAGTATTGCCGATGGCCTTTCAGGCCAGTATCGACTATCACGTTCAGCCGAATGTTTATGTCAGTGGATTATGGGTTCAAAACCTGATCTCGCAAGGTGCGTTCGGAATGAAAGCAGAATCTGTAGTGTCCGTTACCCCGCGATATGAAAACAAGTGGTACGAATTATCTGTGCCAATCACGTTAATGAACAGATACCGGTCACCTGCAATTGGTTTGGCGGGAAGAATCGGCCCGCTATGGTTTGGAACCGATCATCTTACCGGCGTGCTTAATATTGGAAAACCAAGAGCGTTCAATCTCTACTTTGGTATATCAGCCGGATTGTTCAGGCAGCCCCCGGAGGAAAGAAACAAGTGCTGGCCTCCGAGGGAGTCGTTTCTTCAGAGAGTATTCGGCAGAAGGAATTGATATACATTATTGTAAATTTCACACCCACAATTTTCCAGCGATAGGATATACCCATAAATTTACTTGTTTTGTTATCTTTGAAATCTTTATGAATCTTAACGTTTGATGGAAGTAATCAAAAACGTGTACCAAAAAGCCAAAGATCTTCTTCAATACGCTGTCAATCAGATCAAGTCCCTGATATATCTGATTTTTTATAAATTGGGTGTGCTCATCGTGGGAAAAGCGCGCGTGGATAATTTCGCTGCGTCTTTGCATAAAAACAGAAAATCTTTCCGGGAATGGCGCCACGAAAAATTTGATCGGGAGTCGAAATTTTACAAACCGATCACGATCAGCTGGAAGATATTTTTATACGGTTTCATTGGTGCCGCCTTTTATATATTTTGTGTAGAAACCAACTTCCTCTGGCTAATGGGAAGTATGCCAAGCGTTGAAGATTTGCAAAATCCGAAGCTAAACGAGTCTTCTGAGATTTACACTTCTGACAGCGTGATGATCGGTAAATTCTATACAGAAAACCGCACTCCCGTAACTGCCAAAATGATTTCGCCCTATCTTGTGAAAGCCCTTGTTGCGACAGAAGATATCCGTTTCTACCGTCATTCAGGAATTGACTATAAAGCCATGGCAAGCGTTGCGATGGGACTTGTTACGGGTGGAACTGATCGCGGGGGTGGTAGTACGATCACGCAGCAGCTTGCAAAAAAACTTTTCAAAACACGGAGAAGCGGCTCCAGAGGTTTGCTGGGGTATGTGCCGGTTTTGAAAACAGTGATATACAAGACCAAAGAATGGCTCACGGCCATTAAACTGGAAAGAAATTTCACCAAGGAGGAGATCCTCACGATGTATTTCAATACCGTCGACTACGGAAATAATACATATGGAATAAACACTGCCGCGAAATCGTATTTCAGCAAGTCCCCGGACAGTTTGAATGTTCAGGAAGCAGCCGTTTTGGTGGGCCTGCAAAAAGCCACCACTACTTACAATCCGATCCGAAATCCGAAGCGCTCGAAAGAACGGAGAAACGTGGTGATCGGGCAAATGGCAAAATACGGATATCTGTCAAAAAAACAGGCAGACTCCATCAGCGCGTTGCCCATTGTTTTGCATACGAAATTCGAGACGCCATATGACGGCAATGCCAATTACTTCAAAAATGCCGTTGTCGATTTTGTTAAAAAATGGGGAGACGAAAATGGGTATGACCTCTACACGGATGGTTTGAAGATATATACTACAATCGATTCCAGAATGCAGGCTGCTGCCGAACAAGCCATGACGCAGCGGATGAAGGAATTACAGCGTGTTTTTGAAGACCACTGGAGCAATCGGAAGCCATGGACGGATGAAAATGGTGTAGAGATCCCTGACTTTCTGCAGACTGTTGTCAAAAGAACAAGCCGATACCGCTCGCTTGCGGCGAAATTTCCTAACAACCCGGACAGTGTCGATTATTACTTGAATAAGAAGGACACCATGACGGTTTTCGACTGGAAAACGAGTGGTGAGATCAAGAAATACTGGAGTTCGATGGACTCTCTTGACTATTATAAGCGGATTTTACGTGCAGGGATGATGGCAATGGATCCTCACAATGGAAGGATAAAAGCCTGGGTGGGTGGTTTAGATTACAACTATTTCAAATATGATGCCGTAAAACAAGGGAAAAGACAACCTGGATCTACCTTCAAACCATTTGTATATACAACCGCTATTGATGACAGCTCTTTCAATATGAATCCTTGTGATCAGATTGAAGATAAGCCATTTTCAAAGGTTTATATGGAAGATGGCGTTGAGAAAGAATGGAAGCCCCGGAATGCAACCGGAGGCTGGTCTTACACTAATATGACCCTGAAAAGAGCCTTGGCGCAGTCGATCAATTCTGTCACTGCGGAACTTACCGATCGGGTCGGTCCGGAAAACGTGGTGAAATATGCCAAGAAAATGGGGATAACGACGCCATTAAAGCCGGTTCCATCGATTGGTTTGGGGCCGTTTGACGTGTCTCTTTACGATATGGTAGCTGCCTATAGCGTTTTTGTGAATAGTGGCAGTTATACGGAACCGATTCTTGTAACCAAAATCGAGGATAACAAAGGAAGTGTAATTGTTGAATTCGAGCCGGAACACCGTCAGGCAATCAGCAAAGAATCTGCATTCCTCATGATTCAAATGCTGCGCGGGGGCGTAGAAGAACCGGGCGGGACTTCGGGGAGTATACGCTGGAGATTCAACGTAACAGGTAATGGAAATGAAATTGGTGGCAAAACCGGAACCACTTCAAATAACTCAGATGGCTGGTTTATGTGTGTGACACATAATCTGGTCGTAGGTGCATGGGTTGGAGGCGACGACCGAAGCATTCACTTCCGGACGACCAACCTGGGCGAAGGAGCCAAAACTGCTTTGCCTATTGTGGGTAGTTTTTTGGAAAAAGTATACAAGGATAAGTCAATCGGGATATTGCCGGGACCGTTTCCGAAGCCTGGATTTAAAGTGGAAAAAACATATCAATGTCCGACTTATTATCAACCAACAGATTCTGACACGACTAATATAGAAGTAGACAGCGCATCCAAAATCAATGTTAACCCGGAAGATGAGTTGCTGATTGGCCCACCTCCGATACCACTGGACACTGCGAAACGTAAACCATAACGTACAAAAATGAAAAACGGTGATCGTAAAATCGCCGTTTTTCATTTTTATACTATGCTCCATTCTGTTAACGTTTTGAAATAAACACCAGATGGGAGGAATCGGCCTTTATGGTTACTCAGCTATTGCTAGTAGAACTTTCTTCCTATGCCGTCTTCTCTGAGCAGAATTTACATTCGTTAAATTACTATCAACTACCTGCAAAAGATCAAAAACTTTCTTCAAGTAACTCTTATTGTTAATGGCAAAGCCAATGAGCTTGCCGTACCCTTTAAGGCCAAGCTTTTTACCAATCCTGTTTTTATAGTTATCGATGCTTTTAGGCATTAAATTCACGCGCACAGCAATCATTTTACTATTCATTCCCTCGCTGACAAATAATAGGATGTTCCACTCAGACAAGGTGAGCGCCGTAACATTTGATAAAGCTGATTTGAGATTTTGGTGAGCAGTACGCATGTGCCGAAAGGTTAAGATCCTGATTATCTTAAGCTTTCCACAAAGTTGAGAAGTATTTTTCTGCAACAATTTTATTAAACTACTTCAACTATTCCAAAATATTTCGACGCGTATTATTTAACGGTAATAGCTATATCTTGAGTACCTCTTTATACTGCATTTGATACAAATTAGAATAAAAGCCCTGTTTTTCCAGCAGTTCCTCATGATTACCTTCTTCCATGATCTGGCCTTTGTCGACGACGATAATTTTATCGGCCTCCTGAATCGTAGATAATCTGTGGGCGATCACGATAGCCGTTCGTCCCTTCATCAGCTTTTCAATCGCTTTCTGTATCAACTCTTCCGTTTCAGAATCGACCGACGATGTCGCTTCGTCGAGCACAATAATCTTCGGCTCGTGAACCATCGCCCTCACAAATGATATGAGTTGACGCTGACCTACCGAAAGCGTGGCTCCACGTTCCATAACATTATAGGTATACCCGCCCGGCAGCCTTTCTATAAAATCATGAACGCCAACGAGTTTGGCAGCTTCCACTATTTTATCGTGGGTGATCGTATCATCGCCGAGACGAATATTATTTTCAATGGTATCTGAAAACAAAAATACATCCTGCAAGACTACACCGATATGTTTTCGGAGGGCGTTAAGTTCATAATCATGTACCTCTACCCCATCAATCAGTATCTGTCCTTTATTAATATCATAGAATCGGCTCAACAAATTGATAATGGATGATTTACCTGCGCCAGTCGCTCCGACAAAAGCAATTGTTTTACCGGCTTCGACTTTAAAATTGATATTTTTCAAAACATAGTCCTCATCGTTATATGCGAACCACACGTCCTTAAATTCCACCTTCCCATCCACATGATCCGGCGCAAATGTGCCTTCGTTGGAAGTAAATTCGTCACTGTCCAGAAGTTTCAGAATACGGTCAGTACTTACAATCCCCATTTGTAATGTATTGAAGCGATCGGCCAGCTGTCGTATAGGTCTGAAAAACAAGTTGATAAACATGACGAAGGCTGTCACCGTACCAAAAGAAACGCTCGAGTCTAATATCTGCTTGCTGCCATACCAGACGACCAGTCCGGTTCCGGCAGCAGATATTACGTCAGCAACAGGATAATATACAGAGTAGTAAAGAATTGACCTGATATTGGCGTCGCGGTGAACTTTGTTGATTTCCTTGAATTTCTTATACTCAATATCCTCGCTTCCAAATATTTGTACGATACTCATACCCGTAATATGCTCCTGCACAAATGAATTGAGATTAGACACTGCCGCCCGAACTTCATTAAAAGAATCTTTTATTTTCTCCTTAAAAACATAAGTACAAAAAAGCATCAAAGGTATCATCGAAAGGCTGATGACAGACAATTTCCAGTCGGTGTAAAACATCACTGCAATGATCAAAACCAGTTGGAGAATATCTCCAGCTATTGCGGCCATACCGTCGCTGAATACATTAGATAGGGTTTCCACGTCGGATATTGTTCTGGTAACCAGACGACCAATGGGAGTTTGATCAAAAAATTTCAAACGCAGCGATATGATCTTTTTATATAATTGGACTCTGATGTCGCGAATGATATATTGCCCCAGCCAACCTGACATATAAGTATTCAGAAATTGCGCCCCACTCTGAACTACCAAAACAACCAGCATGATGATTAACATCCTTGTTAAAAGCGCGTAATCGCCATTGGGAATCGGTGTATCAATTGTATATTTAATCAGCAACGGGGTAAGCGGAGCTAGAACAGCATTAAGCAGAATAATACCAATTAACTGGTAAAACCGGTTTTTATAGGGTTGAACGAATACATATAAACGTTTAAGAGTAGGAAGGTCAAATATCTGTCCGCTTTTAGTCTCCTGATTCACAATATAGATTTCCTTTTTATACCTGTTAATTTTTTGATAGAGTGTCAAAAACAGAATTGCCTTCATTCCGTCATACCACGTTCAAACTAAACAGCAAAATGACAAAATTCATCACATAAATCCGAGGAATTCTGTTTTTAATAAAATCAAATCCCGACATTGATTTCGATTTTCCCAACCATTCAAAGGAAAAATACTCGTTTATTAAAGAAATAACCTGTTTTTGAATAAACCAAAATCCGATAATTTACACTCCCATGGAACTCTTCCTCAGCATATGTCTCGGTATCGGACTCAGCGCAAGTTGTGGTTTCAGGGTCTTTTTACCTTTGCTTCTGGCCAATATTGCGTCAATGAATGGTTGGATAACTCCTGGTGAAAACTATTTATGGCTTGCATCCTGGCCTGCATTTTTCCTTTTTCTCACGGCCACAGCCGCTGAGATCGCCGGATATTATATTCCTTTCATTGATAATTTGCTGGATACGATTGCCACTCCTGCTGCTTTTATAGCTGGCAGCTTTCTTACATTTTCGTTTGTGCAAATTGATAATCCGTTGCTTCACTGGTCGTTAGGCCTCATCGTCGGGGGTGGCACTGCCGGAGTTGTGCAAATCGGAACCGGGCTTTTACGTCTGTTATCTTCAAAAACAACTGCTGGAATAGGTAATCCGTTGGTTTCCACGACGGAGAATATCGCGTCCGCAGGATTTTCATTCATGGCAATTTTCATCCCGATCATCTGCCTGGCATTGGTAGTTTTACTCGTTTTCTGGCTTCTAAGTAAAATACGCCAGCTCAAAAGTTAAACACTCCTGCATGTCGGGCAATATTCCGGTTCATACACTTCCGAAGTCGCAAGGTGCTATTCCGTCACTGAAAATCTACCGCTTTAAAAACAGTGCGGGTGTTCAGCAAGGCGCTCCTTTGCCTAGCACGCCGATGCCGACGGATATGCCACACCGCCATAATTATTATGAAGTTTTGTTTATTGAAGAAGGGCGGGGATTTCATGAGATTGACTTTCATTCGTATCCGATCGTGGACGCGGGTATACATTTCATAACCCCTGGCCAGGTACATTTGCTCAATTTTGCCACGCCTTGCAAGGGATTTATTATTGCGTTTTCAGAACAATATTACTCGTTCTACAACCCTACCAGTACCCACCTCTCTAAATTCACTTTTTTTCAAACACTACAAAAACGGCCCATTCTAACCCTCAACGATCAAGAGAAACGATATTTCCATAATCTGGTAGAGAATATGACCACGGAGCATTTATTGACGGAACCAGACCAGTCGCTGATCGGGAGATATCTGGGGTTATTGTTACAAAAATCGGAAAACACGTTTCACATTCGGGAACACGAGTCCAACTCAATTCATGCCACGCCAGAGCTTATCGGAAGGTTTCAGGAATTGGTTGAAAAGAATTTTCTCAAGTGGCATGAAGTGCAGCAATATGCCCAGGCACTGTCAGTATCGCCCGACTATCTCAGTAAACAAGTCAAAAAATTTCTGGATATCTCTTGTCAGGAATATATACTTGAAAAACTGCTTCTGGAGGCAAAACGCCTTCTTGTCTTTACTCAGTTGAACGCTAAAGAAATTGCCTATCACATTCATATAGAAGACCCTTCCTACTTCAGTCGCATCTTCAAAAAGAAGACCGGACTCACCCCCAACGAATACCGAGATTTGGTTCGGAAAAGTACCATTTAATACCTGAAATGTACCTTGATGTCAGCACTCGGGAAGGATATCTTTGTATTGTACAAAAATAACAAGACTTAATAATACCACAGCAGGGTTTATCCGACTTGGCTTTCCAATTAAAATCTTTGTCGATTTTACAATTGAGTTACCATCTCCCGACAAAACCTGACGACTTCATTCATTGATTTATGCAAATAAGAAACAACCTTACCGCTGCATCTCTGCAACCGAAGTTGGACCGCCTTTGGGAGGTTTCAGCTGCAAAAATAAATCTGATCAATAAGGAATACGATAATTCAAAAGGTACTCCTGTTTTTACGGTTGACGGCAAATACACCCTGCGCGGCTGGACGGAATGGACCCAGGGTTTTCAATATGGTGCGGAGGTATTACAATATGACGCAACAGACGACACTGCTTTTTTGAAAAGTGCCAAACAAAAAACGGTGCAAAGTATGGCTTCTCATGTGGGTCACTTTGGTGTGCATGATCATGGCTTTAACAATGTCAGTACATATGGCAATTTATTGCGGCTGATGAACGAAGGTCGAATTCCTGAAAATGAATGGGAGAGGAATTTCTATGAAATAGCGCTCAAAATTTCCGGCGCAGTTCAGGCTAACCGCTGGACAAGCATCCAAAACGGCCAGGGTTATATACATTCTTTCAACGGGCCGCATTCCCTTTTTGTGGACACAATTCGTTCCGTTCGTGCTTTGATGGTTTCTCATTTGTTGGGACATAGCCACATGGGCGAAAATGATCTCAAAACCAGTTTACTGGAACGGGGAACTCTACATTCGCTTTCCACCGCGAAATATTCTGTGTATTATGGTGAAGGGCGCGATAGTTATGATGTTTGGGGACGTTCAGCGCATGAAAGTGTATTCAATATTACCGATGGCAACTTCCGTTGTCCTAATTCACAACAAGGTTTTTCGGGCTTTACAACATGGACACGCGGTTTGGCGTGGGCGATGATTGGTTTTGCTGAACAACTGGAGAGCTTGCCATATTTTGCGGATGAAGAATTGTCTCCACTAGGCGGTCGAGCTGAATTGGAAAAAACATACCTGAAAGCCGCGAAAGCAACCTGCGACTTTTACATTGACAATACCGCTGCCGACGGAATTCCATATTGGGACACTGGCGCACCACATTTACATAAACTGGGCGATTATTTTTCAAGAGCATCCGATCCATATAATGAGTTTGAACCAATAGACAGCTCTGCGGCGGCCATTGGATCACAAGGACTTCTGCGTTTAGGAAAGTATCTATCCGACCACGGCGACACCACCGCCGGAGCTAAATACTGGCAGGCTGGTTTAACGGCGCTTGATACCTTATTTGCAGAACCGTACTTATCAACCGATCCAACGCATCAAGGATTGATTTTACATAGCATTTACCATCGTCCTAACGGCTGGGACCATATCCCTGCCGGTCAGAAAATACCATGCGGCGAATCCAGTATGTGGGGAGATTATCATGCGAGAGAGGTTGCACTATACCTTCAGCGAATCAATAAAGGCTTACCGTATTATTCGTATTTGGGGGCGGTAAGGTGATAGCTTTCGGCAGTCGGCGGTTAGTCCCGACTATCATTTTGGAATTGGTCGGTTAGCTTGGAGCTTGTATTAAGCTACTAATTGTTAATTGTCCTGATCTGATTTATGAAGGCCGACAGCCGAAGTAGAATACATTCAAATTCAACCACAATTGAAAATGTCCATATCCTTAGATCGTTGCTGCATTCACACCATTACCACCAAACCCTGGACTTTGCCAGAAGCTGTTGATCGATATGCGGCGGCGGGGGTGAAAGGCATGAGTGTCTGGCAAAACGCCATTGAAGGAATTGGCCCGCACAAGTCGGGCGAATTGATCAGAAATGCGGGTCTCGAAGTCGTTTCATATGTGCGCGGCGGTTTTTTTCCAAGCGCCAGTAGCGCGGGGCGCGCAAAAGCTATTGATCATAACAGGAAACTTCTGGAAGAAGCTGCGGCGTTGGGTGCTCCGTTAATCGTGCTCGTGTGTGGCGCGTCACCTGATCAATCGTTGGAAATATCCCGCAAGCAGATTCAGGAGGGAATTGAAACCATATTACCGCTGGCCGAAAAACTGAATGTCAAGCTGGGTATCGAACCGTTGCATCCAATGTATGCAGCTGATCGCTCGGCAATCAACACATTGGGTCAGGCTAATGATATGGCTGAAGCCATCCAATCCAAATATGTGGGCGTGGCGGTGGATGTATATCACCTCTGGTGGGATCCGAACCTGGAACAAGAAATTGCAAGATGCGGTGCCAACGGAAATCTATTCGCATATCATGTCTGCGACTGGAAAGTCAACACCCTTGATATGCTTAATGATCGCGGGTTGATGGGCGAAGGCTGCATTGACCTCAAAAAGATCAGAGGATGGGTGGAAGCCACCGGTTTCAATGGTTTCTGCGAAGTAGAAATATTCTCCGATATCCACTGGGCAAAAGATCAGAATGTGTTTTTAAAAGAGATTACTGAGGCGTTTCTGGCGAGGGTTTGAGAAGGGAGGATGGAAGAAGGGGACAAAGGGAGGAATGGAGCGATTCCGGGCAAGCCATTCACTCATTCAAAATTAAAGAGATACCTAAAAACAAACCAAGGAATTTTCACTAACCCCTAATAGCTAACACCTAAAAGCTAAATATGACAACACATACCATCGGTATTATCATGAACGGCGTTACGGGCCGGATGGGTACCAACCAACATTTACTTCGCTCAATAAAGGCAATTATAGAACAAGGTGGCGTGAAAATTTCGGCTGACGAAGTCATTATGCCCGACCCGATTCTGGTAGGTCGCAATGCCTCAAAACTTGAGGCCCTTTGCAAACAATCGGGCGTAAAAAAATATACTACCGACCTCGATTCTGTCTTAAATGATCCGCAATATCAGATATACTTTGATGCCCAGGTAACGGGGCGTCGTGCGCCTGCTATCAAAAAAGCGATATTGGCTGGCAAACATATCTATTGTGAAAAACCAACAGGAACGACGACCGACGAAGCATTAGAACTATATGATCTGGCGACGAAAGCTGGTCTCAAAAACGGTGTAGTCCAGGACAAACTCTGGCTGCCTGGCATGCTGAAATTAAAGCGATTGATGGAGAGCGATTTCTTCGGAGAGATTCTCTCAGTTCGGGGCGAGTTTGGATACTGGGTATTTGAAGGTCACAGTATTCCTGCCCAGCGCCCTTCGTGGAACTATCGAAAAGAGGATGACGGCGGTATTATCGTGGATATGCTTTGTCACTGGAGATATGTCCTTGACAACCTTTTTGGAAACGTAAAGGCTGTTTCGTGTCTCGGCGCTACGCATATCCCGGAACGTATCGATGAAAATGGAAAGCCATATAAATGCACTGCCGACGATGCCTGCTATGCCACTTTTGAGCTGGAAGGAAATGTTATAGCCCAATTTAACTCGTCATGGACTGTGAGAGTTCGTCGCGATGATTTATTGACGCTGCAAGTAGACGGCACAAAAGGCTCTGCAGTTGCTGGTCTGCGTGAGTGTTATATTCAGCATTATGGCAATACGCCAAAGCCGGTTTGGAATCCGGATATTCCGCAACCTATTCCGTTTTTCGAAGGCTGGTCAAAAGTGCCTGAGCAGGAACAATATGACAACGCATTTAAGGCCCAGTGGGAATTATTCCTCAAGCATATTGTAAAGGACACACCGTTTCCCTGGGATTTAAAGGCCGGAGCAAGAGGTGTCCAGTTGGCCGAAAAAGGCATCGAAAGCTGGGAGAAGCGCCAATGGGTTAATATTGAAGAACTTTAAATGTGGAGCTATTAGCTGTTAGCTTTTAGGGGTTAGTAAAAAATAATATCCAAGCCCCTAAAGTTAATATTTTACAGCAGCCGAAAGCCGAAGTAAAAAAACTAAAAGCTAACACCTTAAACCTAATAGCCAAAAAATGAAAAAGAAAACAGCACTGATAACTGGTGGTAGTCGCGGAATTGGTCTGGGTATTGCAAAAGCGCTGGCCCGGGAAGGTTACGACCTTGCGATCAACGGTGTCAGACCGGAAGAAAACACTGCCGATACGCTGAATGAATTGCGGGAACTTGGCGCGAAAGTAGTTTATTGCCAGGGAAGCATCGCGGACGCAGCTGATCGTGAGCACATTGTAAAAACAGCATATGACGCTTTTGGGCAAATAAATGTACTGGTAAATAACGCCGGTATAGCCCCTCGTCAACGACTGGATATACTTGAGACAAGTGTCGATAATTATCGTGAAGTGGTTCAAACGAATATGGAAGGCCCTTTTTTTCTGACTCAAAGTATTTCAAAGCGTATGGCAGCAGATAAGCAGCAAGATGTTGACTTTGAAGGCTCTATCATTTTCGTTACTTCTATTTCTGCCACAGTTGCATCTATTAACAGAGGTGAATATTGTATTTCAAAAGCCGGACTCGCGATGACTAATTTGCTCTTTGCTGTACGAATGGCCGAATATGGCATTCCTGTATTCGAAATCAGACCGGGCATTATTGCCACGGATATGACATCCAAAGTGCAGGAAAAATACGATAACCTGTTCGCAGGAGGCATCGCGTTGCAACCACGGTGGGGAACTCCGGAAGATGTCGGCAAGGCAGTAGCATCGCTCACACGCGGTGATTTTCCATACTCGACGGGTCAAGTGATCGGCGTTGATGGGGGGATGCTGATCGACAGGCTTTAGGGTGGTCACGTTTTGTCTTAGATGGTCAGGAACTGGTCAGTTTTTCTTTAATCGCTGACCGAAAGCTCGGAGTCGAAAGCCGATGTTATTTTAGTGATGGTCGTGCCGTGTGCACCAATAACGATTTATGTAGAAATGCTAAGTCAAACTGGCATATATAGATTGACAAAAGTTTTGTTTTCAGCTTTTTAAGGAGGTTTCCTAACCCATATCCCGATATGTCAATATCCGAAAAGTCTAATCCGTCGTTGCTTTCTCAACTCCTGCAGGTTCCGGTAATAGTAGCCGCGCTTGGCTATCTGGTTGATATGTACGACCTTTTTCTGTTTAGTGTCGTGCGCGTGCCCAGTCTTAAAGCGCTCAACATTCCAGACGATCAGTTGCTGACGGAGGGCATTACTTTGCTCAACAGCCAGATGGCAGGAATGTTGATCGGTGGTGTTTTGTGGGGCATATTGGGCGATAAACGCGGTAGGCTTTCGGTGCTTTTCGGCTCCATTATTATGTATTCTCTGGCGAATATCGGCAACGGCTTCGTAACGGATATGACCCAATACTCCATCTTGCGTTTCATTGCGGGCGTTGGTCTGGCAGGAGAATTAGGTGCCGGAATCACGCTGGTAACAGAGGTTTTGCCAAAAGAGATCCGCGGGTTTGGAACGACGTTAGTTGCCACCTTGGGGGTATTGGGAGCTATTTTAGCCTACTTTGTTGCTGATATGTTTGAGTGGCGCGTCTCCTATTTTGTTGGTGGTGGAATGGGATTGCTCCTGCTCATTCTTCGATTCAATGTATTTGAATCGGGAATGTTTCAAAGTGTGAAAGACCGCTCCGTTGATCGTGGAAATATTTTGATGATATTGACAAACTCAAAACGGTTTGGCAAATATCTGCTGGCCATTTTAGTCGGTCTGCCCATATGGTTTGTGGTTGGTATCCTGATCACCTTCTCTCCGGAATTTGGTATTGCGAAAGGAGTGGAAGGAATCAATGCAGGAAAGGCTGTAATGCTCGCATTTTCCGGACAAGTTTTTGGGGATATTGCCAGTGGTTTGCTAAGTCAGTATCTGAAAAGCAGACGAAAGGTGATCGGCATCTTTATCGGACTGTCGCTCATCATGATGACCGCATATCTTTTATTCCCGATGAATAGTACCTTATCGTTCTACATTATCGTTGCCATGCTCGGTTTCTGCAACGGGTATTGGACATTGTTCATCACCATTGCCGCAGAATTGTTCGGCACAAACCTTCGTGCTACCGTCGCGACCACCGTTCCAAACTTCGTTCGAGGTGCAACGATACCACTCGCAGCACTTTTTGTCCACTTCAAGCCGGACTTGGGGGTGATCCACAGCGGACTATTACTAGGTCTTGCAACATCAGCTCTGGCTTTGGGAGCACTCTATTTCCTGGAAGAGACTTTCACCAAAGACATGAATTATGTGGAAAAAGAATAGCTGTCATAGAACTATATGTCAGGCATGGAAAGGGGTTGTGGCGGCATGTCATAAGTGGTCAGTTGTTGTTAAAGTGTAGTCATGGCTTGTTACATAATTGCTTAAATTTCAGAGATCTGTATAAGGGATTGTATGGCAAAAGCCCTCTCAGTTCGCGTTGAGAGGGCTTTTCGATCAATTGATGCGTCAATACTGTCCGGCCAACCCTAACCCATATATTCACTCGCTCGTCATCCGAGACCCTGGCTCGCTCCACCATTCACTCATTTACTCATTCAAAAATTCACTCGTTCTTTACCCGCACCACTCATGTAACATATTCAACCATTCATGTACTTTGTATAACATAGTACCTGTGATAGCATATATATTTGTCATGTTCTTTTAGTTACTCAAACAGAAAAATAAATCACTTTTAGCCATGAAAAATTTAATCAATACTTTCGCCATCGCCGTTGCTATTTTTACATCTGCAACCGTTGCTGTTCACGCAGAAGATAAAGAAACCAAAAAGTCAACCTTTGCCACTGGAATCTATGTTAACAAAGCAGGTAGAGTCAATATAGCTGTCGAAAAATCGGGAGCGGCTACACCAACCACTTTACTGTTGAGAAATGAAAAAGGAGAGATCATCTACAGCGAAAATTTCAGTAAAAAGATTACCAAATTTGGAAAACAATTAAATGTAGATGATCTGAACCCAGGTCAATATCAGGTTGAAATCATCAGCAATGGTGTGAAAGAAACCAAAACATTGCAGCTTTCCGAAAATGTGGAACGTGAGATATCCATCAAGTAAGACTACTCATCAACCGACTAAAAACCAGTAAATATATTGCCCAGGAGCCTTCCCAAATACTTTGAGAAGGCTCTTCTTCTATATAATGACTATCCGAATTATTCGGCTGAATATCTCCATTCGGCGTTTTCGAGGCCGGAAACAATCACTCATCCACTCATTCGCCCATTCTCATATTCGTCTTCAGCGCCCCCGGCCTATTCACTCATTTTACCACCCCGCCACTCATCCAACTGAAATCACCATTCATGTACTTTGTATAACATAGTACCTGTGATAACATATATATTTGTCATGTTCTTTTAGTTACTCAAACACAATAACAAATCACTTTTAGCCATGAAAAATTTAATCAATACTTTCGCCATCGCCGTTGCTATTTTTACATCTGCAACCGTTGCTGTTCACGCAGAAGATAAAGAAACCAAAAAGTCAACCTTTGCCACTGGAATCTATGTTAACAAAGCAGGTAGAGTCAATATAGCTGTCGAAAAATCGGGAGCGGCTACACCAACCACTTTATTATTAAGAAATGAAAAAGGGGAGATCATATACAGCGAAAATTTCAGTAGAAAGATTACCAAATTTGGAAAACAATTAAATGTAGATGATCTGAACCCTGGTCAATATCAGGTTGAAATCATCAGCAATGGTGTGAAAGAAACCAAAACATTGCAGCTTTCCGAAAATGTGGAACGTGAGATATCCATCAAGTAAGACTACTCATCAACCGACTAAAACCAGTAAATATATTGCCCAGGAGCCTTCCCAAATACTTTGAGAAGGCTCTTCTTCTATGTAATGACCATCCGAATTATTCGGCTGACTATCTCCATTCGGCGTTTTCGAGGCCGGAAACAATCACTCATTCACTCATTCGCCCATTCTCAGATTCGTCGTCAGCGCCCCCGGCCCATTCACTCATTTTACCACCCCGCCACTCATCCAACTGAAATCACCATTCATGTACTTTGTATAACATAGTACCTGTGATAACATATATATTTGTCATGTTCTTTTAGTTACTCAATCACAATAACAAATCACTTTTAGCCATGAAAAACTTAATCAATACTTTCGCCATCGCCGTTGCCATTTTTACATCTGCAACCGTTGCTGTTCACGCAGAAGATAAAGAAACCAAAAAGTCAACCTTTGCCACTGGAATCTATGTCAACAAAGCGGGAAAAGTCAATGTACTTGTTGAAAAATCAGGCGCAGCTACTCCCACCACTGTTTTGTTGAAAAATGAAAAAGGTGAAATTCTTTACAGCGAAAACGTAAGTAAAAAGGTTACCAAGTTCGGAAAGCAATTGAACGTGGACGATCTGAACCCTGGTCAATATCAGGTTGAAGTAATCAGCAACGGCGTGACAGAAACCAAAACATTGCAGCTTTCCGAAAATGTGGAACGTGAGATTACGATTAAATAAGATCGTCAGTTAAGCAGCCAAACGCATGAAAACAGGAATCCGACATAAGACCTTCTCACCAGTTTTGAGGAGGTCTTTTGCTTTCTCACCTACAGTCGTTCGCAAAAAAATATGGATTTTATTTCTGACCAATGTTACCCTCACAAACCATAAGCCGACTAAGATAGTACACAGGTTCTCCTGACACGGTTACCGATCAGAAATCCAATACACTGAAAAACAGATATTTACAAAAAAATTAACACAAACATCAATTAAACTGAAAACCAAAGGTTTCACCAGAAAGGAGGTAAGCTATGAACAGATATTAAGACAACATTTTACCTATTACTTTGAAATTAATCATCTATTAGCCAACAAATTATTTACGTCATGAAAACTTTAATTTTTTCAGCAATAATGAGCTTATTGCTGGTTTCATCAACTTTCTCTCCTGCAAACGCAGACAAAAAATCAAGAAAAGAGCGCCGGGAAATGCTCAGAAGTGCATCCAGTTTCAGCACTACGATGTTTATAAACAAGGACAACAAATTGAATGTGCTGGTCTTTAAGTATGGCATTCCAACGAGAACAATCGTTTCGCTGCGTGACAAAGGTGGCAATTACATCTATAGAGAGTATGTAGACGCCAACAGAGATAAATTCGGAAAAGTAATGGTTTTGAACGAACTCGATTATGGTACCTATACGGTTGAAGTTACCGCAAACGATGTGACAGAAAAAAAGACAATTTCCATTTCTGAAAAGACCAGCGAACGTATACTAGCCTTGAATTAATTAAACCATATTGAGGGGAAATACGCAAAAAACAGGCTGGCCAAACGACCAGCCTGTTTTGATTACAGTCAACTAAGCAAGAATCTGATTCACAAAATCTATTTCATCTTCATTAATACTATGTCCGAAGTTCTTATATAATCTCACAGTCGTCTCTGCTCCCATTCGCTTAAAAACTTCGCCGCTTTCTACTACCCGTTCCTTCGGAATATGGGAGTCAATATCACTACATCCTAAAAATACAGGCGTGCCGTCGAAAGAACCTTCATAATTGCGCGGAGTTCCCGGAGGACCGATCAATCCTCCACTTAATCCAAACACGCCACCATATTTACCCGCGTTTCGGGCAACATACTCCAATGCCAGGCAGGCTCCCTGCGAAAAGCCAAGAAAGTATATCCTGTCCTTACTCAAGCCATAATCAGCAATAAGACGATCCACGATCTCGCCAATTACCTCGAGACCAGATGAAAGTCCCGGCTCGTTCTGATCCATCGGAGCCAGAAAAGAATAGGGATACCAGGTCCCACCAGTTGCCTGAGGAGCCAGATATGCTACTTTTTCAGTTGGGAAATATTGACTAAGACCCAAAATACTATGCGCCGAAGCTCCTCTTCCATGAATCATAATCACCACTTTATCAGCAATATCCACTTGCTGCCCTCCAAAAACCAAACTGTCTGAACTGTGCATCACGTTTATATTTATTTATCTAACTTTTGGTCGGCTGAGTTACATATTGAGCAAGAAAACCCTGTAACTCAGCGTCAACCTCCATTAACTCTGCGTTTAATTATTTCGCCAAAGCAATCAATTGCGGCAAACCAGCTTCGATCCTTTCGCGACGTGGCTCATACCATTCCGGTAATTTTAACGAAGATCCAAGCGTCAGCACATCTTCATCCACCGCAAATCCCGGAGGGTTTGTCGCGATTTCAAACAAAATACCACCTGGCTCTCTGTAATAAATACTGTGGAAATAATTCCTGTCCAGTACCTCGGTTGGGTGATATCCGGTCGTCAACAAATTCTCTCTGATCTCTAACTGACTTTCATCAGAATCAGTGGCAAAAGCGATATGATGTACAGAACCCGCCCCCTGCAACGCACGCACATCATTTGGCGATTTCAAAACATCGACATATGAGCCAGGACCACCGTTTGGAGCCTCAAATCTAAACAAATCTTTTTCCTCGGCAATCAATTTATGTTGCATCACGTCCGTTAAAAGCGAAACGGTGCGGTCAATATTGAACTCGTTTAATGTGGCGGTATAAAATCCTCTCACTGAAAATTCAGCAGGAATTTTGCCGTTGTTCCAGCCTGGTCTTGTATCGTTGCCATTAGCTACCAACTCCACTCCCATCCCATCATAATCTTCAAAACGCAAATAACTTTCGTTGAAACGTTGATAAGGACCCGCATAAGGAATTCCGAACTGGGTCAATCTATCCATCCAATAGCTCAACGAAGCCGTAGGAATTGAAAAAGCGGTATATGTTAACTGCCCTCCGCCTTTGCGTCCTCTTTGAAGACCTGCGTATGGAAAGAATGTCAATATAGAGCCCGGTGAGCCGGTTTCGTCACCGTAGTATAAGTGATACACATCTGGTGCATCAAAATTCACTGTTTTTTTCACCATCCTCAGCCCCAAAACCCCCACGTAGAAATCAACATTTTTCTGAGCATCACTTGCCAATGCTGTAATGTGGTGCAAGCCATTAATGAGCGTTTTCATAAGTTCTGAATTTTATATGTTGTTACATTTAATGTATATACATCTATTTTACAGTGTTAGTTCACGAAGGGAATAAAAAAATCAAAAAAATGATAGTGGGCTATCATGGAGCAGACCATACCTTCGAATTATCTGCCACAACAAGTTAATATATAAGGAGATATATCTGCCCATATCCTTTAATTAACATTTAAACAACTTTAAAACTTTGGCCAATGAACTCCCGTCGTGATTTTCTGCAGATGCTTTCTTTAAGTTTTGGGTTAAGTGCAATAACAGATTTTTCATATGCTGCCGACACATTCCCGTCGTTGCCGGATGACAAGAAGCTGAGAGTTGCGCTGATGGGATTGGGCGGGTATGCTAATATTGTAGCAAAAGCGATGCAGGACTGCAAAATGGCTACGCTGGTTGGCCTTGTGTCCGGAACTCCTTCTAAAATTGACAGCTGGAAACAGAAATTCAATATTCCCGACAAGAACACTTACAACTACGACACGGTCAATCAGATCAAAAACAATCCGGATATCGATATTGTGTATGTAACGACACCTAACTCGCTGCATTACAAGCATGTATTGCAAATAGCGGCGACAGGAAAACATGTGATATGCGAAAAACCATTGGCCGACAATGCGAAACAGGCCAGGGAAATGGTCGAAGTTTGCAGGAAAGCCGGTGTGCGGTTTTATGTTGGATATCGTCTTCATTTTGAGCCCAATACACGCGAGATCATAAGGATGCGGGAAGCTGGGGAGTTTGGAAAAATCATGCATGTTAATAACTACATGGGTTTCAAAATTGGCGACCCGACGCAATGGAGGTTGAAAAAAGCTTTGGCGGGCGGAGGCGCAATGATGGATGTAGGAGTATATTCTCTCAACGGAGCGAGATATGGAACCGGGGAAGAGCCGATTTGGGTAACGGCGCAGGAAACAAAAACGGACCCGGTCAAATTTGCCGAAGTGGACGAAACGATCACGTTCCAACTGGGTTTTCCAAGCGGAGCAATTGCAAACTGTGGCTGTACCTATAACTTTAACAATTCTGAACGTCTGTATATCAATGGTGAAAAAGGTTTTGCAGAACTAAATCCGGCTTTTGGTTATGGACCTATCAAGGGACGAACACATTTGGGCCCGCTGAATTTCCCGGTCATTACCCACCAGACTTTGCAAATGGACGGCCTCGCCGATATCATTCTAAACAATAAACCTGATCCGCATATCACGGGCGAAGAGGGTTTAAAGGATATGATTGTTGTCGATGCGGTGTATGAGAGTATTAGAAAGGGCGGCTGCAAGGTGTTAATTAATCAGTAGTTTGAAAGGAAGAACTTAACCGCAATGGACGCGATAGGTTACGATTGACGCAAGGCTTTGTGATATTAATTAAATCATGGCCCGGAATCTGAACGCAGTTGGCCATTCGAGGGCTGATAATCTTAAAAATCAGATCCTGAGTGAAGCCGACCGCCGAAAGCCCCTGGCATAACATTTGATACTATACGTGAACTGAATTGTTTCACTTTAAATTTCTACGAAAATGGATGCCAAAACAATAAGCCTGAACGAAAAGGACGTTAAACCTGTGGTGGATATGTTGAATGAATACCTGGCAAACTACCATATACATTATCAAAAGTTGAGAGGCTGCCACTGGAATATCAAAGGCCAGAATTTCTTCACGCTGCATGTCAAGTTTGAAGAGCTATATACCAACGCCCAACTGACGATTGACGAGATCGCAGAAAGGGTGTTGACATTAGGAAAGCCGCCTCACAGCCGTTTCGCAGACTATATTGAGGAATCATCCATCAAAGAAATCAACACGATCGGAATGAAAGACCTGGATATGGTCGATGCGATTTTGGACGATATGGCGAAACTTATTGAAATGGAGCGCGACCTGCTGGAAGAAACCGATAAGGCCGGAGACGACGGCACAAATGATATGGTGAACCGTTTTATGCAGTTCAAAGAAAAGAACACCTGGATGCTGCGTTCTTTCGCCGGCAAAAAGTAAATTTAAGACTATATATCAACCGCTTTCCCTTCGCAGGAAAGCGGTTTTTTATTATGATGCAGGCATATCTCTCTTCTAATAAAGTATGTTTAAGTTTTAATTTTCTTTTGAGGGAAATCACTTTGCAAATCAATTATTAAATGCACTATATTCAAAAATCATTCATACAGGGACTTGTTGGCGTTTTCTTATTGACTCCTTCCCTGATTTCAGCTCAGATTATGGACAAAAACGCGATTGTTGCAGAGGGCGCACAGGTAGAAAAACTGGGTGAAGGATATAGTTTCACCGAAGGGCCTGTTCCAGACAAAGACGGCAATGTTTTCTTCACTGATCAGCCCAACAACAAGATCATTCGCTGGGATGCGGAAACGGGTAAATTTTCTGTCTTTTCCGACAAAGCGGGTCGCTCAAACGGTATGTATTTCGATAAGAAAGGAAACCTTGTAACCTGCGCAGACGAAGACAACCAGGTTTGGTCTTTTGACAAAAAAGGGAACCCGACGGTACTTGTTAAAGATTATGATGGCAAACTATTAAACGGTCCGAACGATTTGTGGATCGCGCCGGATGGGGGTATATATATGACCGATCCATTATACAAACGTGATTACTGGAAACGCGACCCCGCCATGCAGCAAGACGGCGAGCACGTATATTATCTAAGCCCGGATCATAAAAAGCTAACCCGCGTAGACGACAAGCTCAAAAAGCCTAATGGAATTATCGGAACCAAGGATGGCAAAAAACTTTTTGTGGCAGATATCGGCGCAGGCAAAACCTATTCATATGATGTTGCGGCAGATGGTACTTTGAAAAACAAAACGCTTTTCGCCCCTATGGGGTCGGATGGTATGACGCTGGACAACGAAGGCAACCTGTATATCACCGGCGACGGTGTCACGGTTTTTGACAAAAAAGGAGAAAAAATCGCGCATTTCCCTATTCACAAGGGCTGGACAGCCAATATCTGTTTCGGTGGTAAAAAACGGGATATGCTATTTATCACTGCTGAAAAGGCAGTTTATGGACTAAAAATGAAGGTGAAAGGGATAAATTGACCCAACCGGCCAATGGCTGGCAAGTATTTGCATTAACGAATTTCAAAGTTCCTCATTTATTCTTTCTCTACGAATTTGAATGAATGGGGAAACTTGATTTTTATAAACTCGGCAACGAAGGAATCGCGTGTGAACATACCGGGGCGACTAAATCAGATTTAAAACAAGGAACTTCCTGATGTAAATATGTTCGGCTTCACTGTTTCGAACCAATGCCATCACAATTATCGGAGATTTAAACTCATAAAACCAGAATCAATCAATCGCCTCATTATCAGCATATTCCGAAAACACAACAGAAAATCTATTCACAAATCTCATTGCGTCACCAAAATTTAGATATACCTAAAATTAAATAGGCATTAAAATACTAAAATCAGACGCTTCTCAGTTAGAGAAATAGTATCCGCGTTCGCACCCCTGGCGTATATATTCAATAAGATTCTGCTTATTAAAATCGTGACCACCTCCGAGGGTCTCTTTACTTTTCCAAACGCCTACCTGAATATGAATTAACAGTCTAATCCAAATCGCCTCCTTACCAGCATAACATGCGCTTTTTACTCACTATCTCATTCTTCTTGACTACCATATCGTGCCTGGCGCAAAAAGAAATTACCATCAGTGGCTTCGTCAAAGAATATGGAAGCCTGGAGCAATTGCCGGGAGTCAACGTATACCTTAAGAATTCTGGCTACGGCACAGTCACCAATACATATGGTTTCTATTCACTCACAGTGCCCGCCTCTCAGGATTCCATAATACTCACCTTCTCATTTGTCGGGTATAACCATCAGAATATTGCGATTGTTTTGACGCAAAATATCCAGAAAGACATCCTTTTAAAAACCGACAATGATCTTGACGAAGTACTCATTTCGGATAAGCGACAGCAGGAGTTTGTCAGCCGGAGCTCGCAAATGAGCAAGATTGAAATTCCGATTGAACAAATCAAAAAGCTTCCGGCCTTTATGGGGGAAAAAGACGTTCTCCGAATTTTACAGCTTATGCCGGGCGTCCAAAAGGGCAGCGAGGGACAAACCGGTCTCTATGTCCGGGGCGGCGGTCCTGATCAAAATCTGATCATTCTTGACGATGCGACGGTCTACAACGCGAGCCATCTTTTCGGCTTCTTTTCTGTTTTCAACAGCGACGCCCTCAAAAGTGTGGAGTTAACAAAAGGAGGATTTCCAGCAAGATATGGCGGTCGGCTTTCTTCCGTTTTGGATATCAATATGAAAGAGGGAAGCAAAGACAAACTACACGGAGAAGGTGGAATCGGCCTGATCTCTTCTCGCTTAACTTTGGAAGGCCCGCTTGTAAAAGGCAAATCGTCGTTCCTGATTTCGGGAAGAAGAACTTATATCGATTTTCTCGCCGCACCGCTGATTGCTCAACAGCAGCAGGGAGAGATCAGCAAGGTCAAGCCAGGGTACTATTTTTATGACCTTAATGCGAAAGTGAACTACGACCTGGGCGCGAAGGATAAATTATATCTGAGCGGATATTTTGGTAGGGACAAGTTCAAAGTTGTAGAGAAAAGCCCTACATCGTCGTCAATTGGAGGGTTGAATTGGGGAAACGCCACTTCTACGCTGCGCTGGAACCATTTGTTCAACCAAAAGCTCTTCATGAACACTTCGGCTATATTCAGCAAATTCAATTTTAATATCGGTGCCTATACCAGAGATGAATATGAGGATCGGACAGATGAATTCAGTCTGGATTACGACAGCCGCATTCGCGATTTGAGTATAAAAACGGATTTTGACTATTATCCCAACACCAGCCATGCGATCAAGTTTGGAGGACAGGCGACCATTCACCGCTTTATCCCTTCAGCTCTGGCTGTGCAAGGTGATTTCACTTCCACCCCTATTGTCCGGACTGTCCAACCTGTAAATACGCTGGAAACCGGGGTATATATAGAAGACACCTGGCAGCCAATTGAACCGTTGAAAATGAACCTGGGTTTTCGGTTGAGTACTTTCCAGACTAAAACGAAGAACTATTTGAGGCCCGAACCTCGCTTTTCATCCGCACTCCGGTTGGCTAAAAACTTCTCTGCAAAGGCATCATATGCCCAAATGAACCAATATATACACTTGTTATCAAACACTGGTCTGGGGTTACCAACTGACTTGTGGGTTCCGACTACGGACAAAATTGCCCCGCAACAGTCCAGACAGGTGGCCATAGGTCTTGCGAAAGATCTGGAAAGACCAGCGCTGAGTATTACACTCGAAGGTTATTACAAGAGAATGAACAATATCATCAGTTATAAGGAAGGATCCTCGTTTTTATCGATAACAGGTGAAAATGCAAACGAACTAACCTGGGAAGAAAACGTAACCGCGGGAAAAGGGTGGTCGTATGGAATGGAATTTCTCATACAACGTAAGATCGGACGTCTTTCGGGGTGGGTTGGATATACGCTTTCCTGGACCAAATGGCAGTTCCCCGAGCTCAATTTTGGCAAAACTTTTTACCCCAAATATGACCGTCGCCACGATCTTTCAATCGTTGGAATATATGAAATCAGCAAGCGGATAACGCTTTCAGCAACCTGGGTATATGGAACAGGAAATGCACTGACATTACCGATATCGGAATTCAGAACGCCAAGAGATCGTTACATCCCAGGAACTTACGATGGCAATCCGCCGGGTAGTTTCTCTGGTCGAAGGTCCAATGAATATGGCGATAAAAATAGTTTCCGCGCCGAGGCATTTCACAGAATGGATATTGCCATTCAATTTCACAAGAAGAAAAAACGTCACGAACGAACCTGGGAATTTGGATTATATAATGCCTATAACCGTCGAAATCCATTCTATTACGATGTCAATACTACCACAGACGGAAATGGTGTGGAGAAAAATGTGCTCCAGCGCTACTCTCTGTTTCCGGTACTGCCGTCTTTCAGTTACAATTTCAAGTTTTAGCATTCCGACCATGAAAATATTAGCCAGACTTGTCATTTTTCTTTTAGCACTGGTCACATTTGCATGCGACTCATTGGTACAGGATGTTGACCTCGACAAATTGCCGTCGACCGACTCCAAATTAGTGGTACAATGCTTCATTTCGCCGCAATCGCCATATATCATCGCCCTTGTTTCAGAGTCCGCACCCTATTTTGCTGAAACTGTAAAAGAAGGAGATTTAATTATCGAAAATGCAATTGTTACGATCAGCGATGGGCAAAACGAAATCCAAATTCCATTCGATTCGGAAACAAGGCTATACACTCTTGATAGTCAACTATTTTCCATTAAAGCCGGGACGAAATATCTCTTAAAAGTAACCGATGGCAAACGGACGATTAACGGCGAGACCACGGTTCCACGTTCCTTGGTTCCATTAAAAGATTTTGACTTGACATATAAAATTGATTCAACCGTGCCTTTGAATACCTATGAATATCCAGAGGTAGATCTAAGAATGCATTGGGACGATATCGCAGGGGAGCCAAATTATTACAGGGTGAGTGCCTTTCTAATATATTCATACAACGGCTACACCTGGGATCCGGATACTCAAACTCTAAGCGTACTTCGAGCGCAGGAAAAGCGAATATTTTCTTGGGATAACGATATCGGTAAAAATGTATTCCAAAGCGATATCAATATTGATGGCACGTCGTTCTCTTCTCCAAGAGGGTATACCTCGGTTGTAAATTCCTATAATGAGATTATTTATGAAGGTAAATCTCTGAAATTCAGGTCAGATACGAAGATCGATCAAGTAAGCATGTCGATTCTCAATACCGATGAAGCTTATTACAAATACCATCGCTCGCTCGAAAACAGTGATAACGATAATCCATTCGCCGAGCCGTCATTGATATACACGAATATGAGTGGAGGACTTGGATGCTTTGCTTCGTATAATATGAGCACTACCGACTACAAACCATAAAAGAATTTGAGCTACTAATGAGTGGAAATACCCTCTTTAGTAGCTTAAATCTTGTAACCCACATTCAGGGCTGGTATTGAATAATCAACACATCACCAGCCTGGGTTTTGGGTCAATGAGGAATTTAGATCTCTTTCTTTTTGTGGAACAGGCCATAAATAGTGACGACTTGCATCAAACACTTTATTGACCCCAATTACTTGAACAGTTGTCAGCGCACCGCTATTATCAGTATAGTTGATGCCATAAATCGGTCCGGGAATGACAGATGCGGCAGTTTTCCAACGACGAATATCGAATAAATGCAGTCCTTCGAATGCCAGCTCCACGGTTCTTTCCCGACGCACGATTTCTCGCAAATCGGCCTGAGACGTCGCAGTAATTGATGGTTGCTTCACATCAGTCCGGCCATTTCTTACAGCGTTGATCGCGCTCAAAACCGTGGCATCCACTTGTCCCAATTCAATTTTTGCTTCAGCATATGTCAACAAAATTTCTGCATAACGCTGAAGAATGATATTGATACCACTATTGGCAGGATTGGCAAAGTCGTCCGTTTGGATATACTTTTTGATATTGAAACCCGTCGTCGAAGCGATATAGGTACTTCCAACAGCATCCGCACTTCCGCTGTTTGGCGCTGGCTTGAAAACTATTCCGCTTGGAAGAATATCTCCATCCAAAAAAACAGAAAATTTCAGACGCGGATCCCGATTAACATAAGGCGTTTCCGGCTTGTAGCCACTTCCTGCATCGGTTATTTTTTTACCTTCAGCTGTTTCATACAAGTCCACAAGATTCTTGGTCGGAACATATGTGCTTTGGCTGTTTTTCTGGCTATATGGTGCCAATAAAACAAAAACATTGATCGGATAGGTATCCTTGATGAACTGACGATCCAACAATACTTCTTTGTTATTTTCAGCTGCATAGCCGAAAAGCTTCTCATATGAATCATTCAGGCCATATATGCCCAGTTTCATCACTTTGTCCGCCGCGTCGGCTGCTTTTTGATATCGGCCAGCAAGCAAATTTGCTCTTGCTGCAAGACCCAACGCTGCTCCTTGAGTAATTCGCCCTCTGTCAGTTGCCGGGTAAGTTGTCGGAAGCAGGGCAGCCGCGTCGGTAAGCTCTTTGTCTATAAAATCCCATATTTCAGAAACGGGATTGCGGGTCAGGCTGCTGGCCTCACTTATCGAAATCGAAGAAGTTACCAAAGGCACGTCTCCAAAAAATGCAGCCAGTTTTAAATATTGATATGCTCGCAATGTCTTCGCCTCCCCTTTCAATTGATTGATAAGTGTAGGATTGGTTGTAGTCACTTTATCTACATTTTCTAAAAAGTAACTCGTCGCACGAATCCCGCGATACGCTCTTCTCCATTCGCCATAGAGTTTAGAGCTAGTCGCATCATATTGCCCAAGCTCTATATATGCCTGAACATCAAATGGTTGATTAGTATGTGCAATTTCCGTAAGTGCATCCCAGGAGACGATATTGGTGCTGTCCAGATCGGTATACAACCCGTTTACAGCTAATTTCGCGTCGGTTTCGTTTCTCCAGAATACATCGACAGAAAGACGGTCATTAGGCACGGTTTCAAGCAAATCCTGGTCGCACGAGACCAGCAAAATGGATGACGCTACGAGCGCTGAAAAGATGATATATTTTAATTTATATGTTTTCATGATAGTTCGAGCTAAGATATTTTCGATCAGAATTGAAGATTTAAACCCATCGTAAACAACCGGGTTTGCGGATAATACACGGCCCGCCCGGACGGAGCTTCAGGATCCAGACTCCATTTTGTCAACTCCGAGATCGTAAAAAGATTGGTACCAGAAACATACACCCTAACCCTGCTAAGATGAATTTTCTGAGTCAAAGTCGATGGGATGTTGTATGCCAGCTGGACGTTTTTCAAACGCAGGTACGATCCGTTCAGAACAAGGCGGTCAGACGTTGCCACGTTTCTCAAATCATACTTAACCGGACGAGGGAAACGTGCATCGGTATGCTCCGGTGTCCAGTAATTATTTGTATAAATCTCGTGCGTAAAACCTTCCTGATTACCCATCTCTGCCAATGCCCCAGCCAAACGTGCGTCTACTTTTGCCGCTCCCTGGAACAGTATATTCAGGTCAAAATTCTTATAAGAGAAATCGCCGTTCGCTCCGAAAGTATAACGCGGAAATGAATTCCCGATATTAGTCATGTCCAGCGCGCTAATCGTTCCGTCACCATTCAGATCCAGGTATTTAACATCTCCGGGCTTAGTATTAGCGGCATAGGTAGCTTTATAGTCCGTAATTTCCTGCTGGGTTTGGAACAATCCATCCGTTTTGTATCCCCATAATGTATTGATCGGCAAGCCTTTTTTGATGATATATCTTGGATCGATATCAGAACCAGTGATATACGGACCGGTTCCCTTCAAGTCCGTCACCATATTCTGATTAATACTCAAATTTCCACCAAAGCTGTAACGGAATCCTGATCTGCCGGGTGCCCCTCGGTAATTCAAACTGAACTCCCAACCTTTATTTTCAACAGATCCTGCATTTTGAGGCGGTGCTGCCAGACCGACCGTGGCCGGAATATCCAGGTTTAAGAGGATATCGTTAGTGAGTTTACGATAATAATCCATCGTAAAATTCAGCCTTTTGTGAAAAAACGCTGCGTCAAGACCTAAATCCAGCTGAGTAGTCGATTCCCAGCCAAGACCCGTGTTTGCCAACGTATTCTGACGATACCCCTGAACCGGCGTTCCTCCGAAACTGTATCCGTTGGCTGTTAAAGAAGCGTAGTAGCTATAAAGATCCACCGATTGATTTCCGGTTTTACCCCACGAACCTCTGAACTTCAAGTCGTTAACAACATTTTCAAGTGGCTCCCAGAAACTCTCCTTTGATATTCTCCAACCGGCTGAGAAAGAAGGGAAAAAGCTATATTGCTTATCACCCGTGAATTTGGAAGAACCGTCATAACGGCCATTAACTTCCAATAGGTATTTACCATTGTAGTCATAGTTAACTCTTCCGAAAAACGATCTCAAGCCATATTGAGCATCACGTCCGTTGTTGTTTTTCGTACCGTCGTTCGCTCCCTGCCCTATGGAACCGATGTCATTATTGTAAAAGCGCTCGCGGTATGCAGTCAAATAAGTCTGCGTATTTCCGATTTGAGAATAACCAACCAAGGCTTTCAGATTATGAATACCAAAAGATTTCTCGTAAGTCAGCAAATTGTTGATTGTATATTCCCGAAGCGTATTCCGGATTTCATACAAACTGTTATTTGCAACAACTTTGGTGATGTTCATATTCTTATCCGTATTGGTATAAGAATTCGTGTAATTCTTCTGCTGCGTATAAAGTCCGCGGCCTGCAAGTTGCGTCGAGAAAGTCAGGCCTTCCAGAATATCAAATTCGCCCTTGATATATCCCGCCAGGTAATCAGTTCTTTGCTTCGACTGACCCCCGATTTCAATAAACATGAGTGGATTGTTTCCCTGCGTACTTAATCCATAGGTTCCGTCAGAATATTTTGGAACAGCCCAAAGTGAGCCGTGGAAGAAGTTGTTTAGAGGGGCGATAACCGTTCCGGTTGATGGATCCGAATTGGTCGTCGGGTTTGCGGAAACATTATTGCGATAGTTCACATCCGCACTGATCCGAATTCTCTTTGAAACAGTATAGTCCGAATTCAACCGGATTTCACCGATTTTGTTACTGAAATTGTCAATTACACCATCCTGATCCTGATAACGAACACTCAATCTTGTTCTCAAAACATCAGTACCACCAGCTACCGATAGCGTGTGGTTTTGCTGTGGCGCTGCGTGTAACAAAGTTTTAAACCAAGTGTTTGGCAAAGGATACTTTTCGCGGTCCGTGGCGTTCACCCAGGTATTTATAGCTTCGTCGGTAAACCTTGCCGGCACTGCCGAACCCGCATTGGTGTAGGCAATTGCCTGCATTTTCATATAGGGCTCCAGATCCATCATCACTGGCACGTTGTTCGACTTCTGAATCGCGTAATATCCGTGATAATCCACCTGAACTTTGCCTCCTTTTGCTCTTTTGGTCGTGATCATCACAACCCCGTTGGTTGCTCGCGAACCATATATCGCAGTCGAAGCGGCGTCTTTTAAAATTGAAACGGATTCAATATCATCCGGGTTGATGTCGCTCAATTGCTGCTCGATGCCGTCAACGATAACTAGTGCATCGTTTTTGCTCATATCGTAGCCACTGGTACTGCTACCATTGATATTAAAAGTAGTAACCCCGCGCACACGAATTGTCGCGTTGGATTTCCCGGGCGAACCCCCAAGATCGGTAACAGCAACACCCGGCATCAAGCCCTGAAATGATTGCTGAATATTCGAAACCGGCCGACGCGCTACATCTGCCCCACTGATCGTCGAAACTGAATTGGTCAGACTGTTCCTCTTCTGAGTACCATATCCCACAACCACAACCTCGTCTAATAAACTTTGTTCTGGTTTTAGCTGAACGTTAATGTTGGTTCGGTTACCTACTGAAACTTCCTCCGCCTTATAGCCGACAAAAGAAAATACCAACACGCCGTCTGCGGCTACATTGATTTGAAATTCACCGCTAGCATTCGTGGATGTACCTAGCCTACTGCCTTTCACAAGGACGTTCACGCCGGGCAATTCTTCCCCTTTTTCATCGGTTACTTTTCCAGATACCTGAATATCGGCTGCTGCCAGTCTTGCCAACGAGATATTCGTTCTTTTTTTCAACGCCTCGTCTGGCAATTTATTCACAATTGATTCTGCATGTGTACCAACACCAACAAGCGTGGCGAGGGACAAATGCATGGCAAATGTGGATAATCGTTTGGTAAACATTATTGATCTCATACTACAAAATTTGGATAGAGTTTTATTAATGGATTAGGAATAAATGCTTGTCGCTGATAAGCGCGCATGAAGGGCGACCGATCGATGATTTGACCAATAAGTAGTAAACAGCGCAAATTGTATTGTATTATTAAAATAAAAGATATAACAAAATAAGGTCCAAAAAAACTTAGATACGATCGAGTATTAAGGAATAATATTTAACCAGATTACCCCAAACGCACCATTCCATCCGAAGTTGGATAAGAGCGACAAAGGTAATAACCTATTATTTATATAGACTATATCAATTAAATATATTTTTAACTAAATCTACTTACACCAGAAGAAGAATCCTATGGTACGGCATCGGGTTGTAAACATGGGCACGCTTTTTGTCTAAGAATGAAATGAGCGAAGGGTTTATCCTTCCTTGCCATATGAGGCGCGTGTTAAATTCTGTCTAAATTTTAACCTGAAACGATCATGAATCTCCCTGAAAATACGTCCGCAGAACCAAGCATGAATCCTGAAAATCAGGATACTAACGAGCCAGACACCGTAATGGAAAGACTGGCAGAATTAAAAGAAAGAGGGTTCACATACGATTTTAACCTTACTGCTCACGCGCTCGAAGTTCATAAGGAAGACGGAGTAATTCTTACCCTTTCCCCGGAGCAGTTCAACATCGTTGAATTTTACAGGTTTGAAGGAATGAGCAATCCTTCCGACACTTCGATTCTATACGCGATCGAGTCGCAGGATGGCGTAAACGGAACACTTTTAAGTAGTTATGGGGTTTATGCTGACGCGATGTCTAATGACATGATCCAAAAGCTTGATACGAGAATGGCAGGTATTATTTTTCCTGATGAAGATGAAACGGGGAAATGAAGCTGTGATACAGAACTTGATTATTGGTATATTTAGAAAAGTAAGAATTATGGCTTCACATAAAATAGATGAAAGAAATTTTTGAATGGGAACGGCTCTTGGTAAATGAGCTCCCTTTAAAATTCCTGTTTGAAGTTATCTTTCGGTCGATGGTGATGTTTTCTGTTGTACTTATCGCACTAAGGGCGACAGGAAAACGAGGAGTTCGGCAATTATCTATTTTTGAAACGGTGATTATCATCGCATTAGGTTCGGCCGCCGGTGACCCGATGTTTTACCATGACGTGGGGCTGTTGCCAGCCTTCGTGGTATTTGCAACCGTGATAGCACTCTACCGCTTTGTTACCTGGCTGACCGGCAAAAGTAAGTGGTTCGAGGTATTAGTGGAAGGAAAAACCGTATGTCTGATAGAGGAAGGTCGTTTTTCAGTTACAACTTTTAAAAAAGAAGTGTTGGCGCAGGACGAATTTTTTTCGGAACTTAGAATACGGGGAGTTGAGCACTTAGGACAAGTCAGAAATGCGTTTCTTGAACCGTCAGGTGAAGTGAGCGTATTTTTTTTTCCGGACGCAAAAGTAAAATTCGGACTACCTATTCTTCCGAAAGCCTTTGAGAAAAAGCATGTTACAATCGACTTTCCAGGAAAATATAGCTGTTCATTTTGCGGGCACACAGATGAATTGACGTTCGGCATAAACGAGTGTCCCGTTTGTAAAAAGAAAGAGTGGGTTGAAGCCATTAACACAATCAGAAATTAAATTAGAATATTCTTATTATTAGCATATATGGAGTTTATTGAATTAACAGAAGAGCTAATCGAATCGGTTGACCAGAAGTCAGCCGGGCTTCCCTACCCACACCTTGTAAAAAATCTGAAAGCAGTGGGGATTGACAATTATGTGGTGAAAGTGGGATCCCAAAAAACTACATATACTGCCAGGAATGGGGAAAAACTGATTGTTCACGGGAAGTTTGAGCCCTTCGAATGTGCAGAAACTTTTGAGTTGGAAAAAGTAAAAGAAGCGATCAAAAAGACCCAGGAGGGCCAGATCGACTATATCACATTCCTGCGGGAAATCGGTGCAGCCGGGATACAGTCCTATGTGGCCGATCTGGAAGGTATGACCATAATCTATCAGGGTCCCAACTCGGAGTATGAGTACGAGGAGTCGATTCCGGTAGTTTAATTGTTTGAACTTTTCAGAAAGTTCAAGTCTTAATAGCCCTTAATTTCTTGACGGTTTTTGATTAAACTATCAGGGGTTAAGAAAAGTCAGGACTTAATGACTGTACCCTTAAATGGTTTAAGAAAAGTAGTATTTAATATCTAACCCGCACGATACAAAACAATCTTTTCCAATAATTCCAAATGCTCATCTGTAAAATCCAGATGCGTTACGAACCTGACCAGATTTTTGCCGAAAGCAGAAGCCAGAATTCCTTTTTTGGACAAATCCTGCACATAATCCCTTTCAGATACCGCTGCGTCCAGCCTTATAATTACGATATTGGTATCTACCGGGAAAATTTCCTGGACTTCCGGAAGTGTTGAAAATATCGCGGCAACTTTCCTTGCACGAACATGATCCTCTATAAGCCGCTCTATATGATTATCAAGCGCATATATACCAGCAGCAGCCAGAAATCCTGCCTGACGCCAGCCTCCGCCCAGTACTTTCCTGAAGCGTCTGGCCTTGGTAACCGATGCTTTTGAACCTAAAAGCAATGAGCCGACCGGACAACCCAAACCTTTGGAAAGGCAGATACTGATCGTGTCAAAGACTTGCCCGTATTGCTCCGTCGTCTCCGGCGTTTCGACCAAAGCGTTAAAAAGACGGGCGCCGTCCAAATGCAGGGGAATTTCATTTGCCACACACACTTCCTTGATTCTTTTTATCTCCTCAAAATCATAAAAAGCACCGCCGCCCTTGTTCATTGTATTTTCCAAAGAAACTAATCTCGTAACGGTCGAATGGATATCGTTCACCGGACTGATCGCCTCTGCGACCTGCGCTGCCGTTAACCTTCCTCTTTCACCATCCAGAAGTTTGACCGATGAAAGGGAATTCATCATAATCCCACCACCTTCATATAAATAGATATGCGAGTATTTATCACAGATTACATCACTCCCAGGCAAGGTATGAACTTTGATAGCCAGCTGATTAGTCATCGTACCAGACGGACAAAACAGCGCATCTTCCATACCAAACAGAGTGGCTGCTTTTTCCTGTAAAGCATTGACCGTCGGATCGTCGCCAAAAACATCATCACCTACCGCAGCACTCCACATTGCTTCCTGCATTCCTCTCGTGGGTCTTGTGATGGTATCACTTCTCAAATCAATGATCATATTGCGTATTTGTCGGTACTGTATTTTTTTAGTGGCTAATTTACTACGCTCTTTTTCATATGTCTACGGCAATTTAAAATTTCCATGAATCGGCTCATTTTATCCTAATATTGTCAAATCGACATCTGCGCTGCAAACGCTTTACCATGCAACTTCGATTGCAAATCGAAGTTAGCCGCCTGCAACCATAACTGCTTAGAAAGGTTTTCAAATATGTACTTCAATATCAAATATTGATGCTGAGTTTATAGTTCTTTCGGCCCTATATCCGTTATTTGGGTCTTAAAATTCATTTTTTTTATTATCAATGCCAGATTTCATTAAATTTTTCCGCTCATTTTTCTCTTCCAAACCTGTTCCGGTAACGTATGATTTGTCGATATGCTGCATTGTAAAAGATGAAGACCAGTATTTTCAGGAATGGATAGAGTATCATAGAAAAATCGGTGTGAAGCATTTTTTTATCTATGATAATGGCAGTAAGACCCCGGTTAGAAATATTCTCGAGAATCTAAATTTACTGCAATATGCCACCGTCACAGAGTTTCCCGGGAAAGCAATGCACGTGAAAGCCTATCAACACTGTCTGAAAAAATATGGGAATACTTCGCAGTGGATAGCTTTCATTGATATCGACGAATTTATTGTGCCTAAAAACGATAGCGGCAACCTTCCTGAATTCTTGAGAGAATATGAAAATTACGGCGGATTGGGTGTAAACTGGTTGATATTTGGCTCAAACGGACATTTGCACCGAACAAATAAACCACAGTTGGAGAGTTTTACGATGCGTTCGGATGAAGAATTTTCGGCAAACAGTCATATCAAAAGTATTGTCCAACCTAAGTATGTAAAATCGGCATTTAAGTCTCATTGTTTTCGCTATACCAATGACAAACAATGTGTTAACGAAAATTTTGTTTCGATTGATGATGCAACTTCTGATATCAGCGTGCAAAAAATTCAGTTAAACCATTATTACTGCAGATCGCTTGAAGAATATCGCGAAAAAATAGAGCGGGGAATCAGCGACACACGAAAAGCCCGGAAGCTCGAAGCCTTTTACTATCATGATGCGGAATCTAATAAGGTGCGTGATGTTACGATATTGGAGATATTGAACAAAGAAAAATAGTGCTTCCGGATATCTTCACCTGACTTGTTATTATTGGTGATTCGCGTTACAAACGCTATACCATGCAACTTCGATTGCAAATCGAAGTTAGCTTGAGCTGAAACCGATTTGTAATCGGTTTTAGCTGGTTAAGCGTTTTTAACGCGATAGATATCCTAGCGAAAACCGAATTTGCAATTGCAGCGGTGATTCGCGTTGCAAACGCTATACCATGCAACTTCGATTGCAAATCGAAGTTAGCTTGAGCTAAAACTGATTTGTAATCGGTTTTAGCTGGTTAAGCGTTTTTAACGCGATAGATATCCTAGCGAAATTTGCAGTCGCAGCGGTGATTCGCGTTGCAAACGCTGTACCATGCAACTTCGATTGCAAATCGAAGTTAGCTTGAGCTGAAACCGATTTGTAATCGGTTTCAGTTGGTTAAGCGTTTGTAACGCGATAAAAGAATAGTCAACCCTCACAAAGTCTCCTTCAGCCACCCAAAAAATTCTCGCTGCCAAACAATCGCGTTTTGCGGATTGAGAACCCAGTGATTTTCGTCGGGGAGATATAGGAATTTGCTTTTGATGCCCTTCAGCTGCACCGCCTGAAATGCCTGCTGACCTTGTTCGATTGGGACGCGATAGTCTTTTCCTCCCTGTATAATAAAAATCGGAGTTTTCCACTGATCAACGAAGTTGCTTGGCGATTGGCTAAAAGACCGTTGCGCCACTTTATTGTTCTTATCCCAATAGCTTCCTCCCTTTTCCCAATTCTCGAAAAACATTTCGTCCGTGGTGCCATACATGCTTCGGAAATCAAAAACACCGTCGTGAGAAATAAAGGTTTTGAAACGGCCGTTATGAATACCTTCTAATGCAAAAACAGAAAAGCCTCCAAAACTTGCGCCTACACACCCTAGTCGCGTTTTGTCAACATAAGGTTGTTTTGATTCCGAATCAATCGCGCTCAGATAATCCTGAATTACCTGACCACCCCAGTCTTTACTCACCTGCTCATTCCAAAGCGTACCATGCCCAGGCATACCCCGGCGATTAGGAGCTACCACGATATATCCCTGCGAAGCTATCAATTGAAAATTCCAGCGGAAAGAATAAAATTGTGTCAATGCGGCCTGCGGCCCACCCTGACAGTATAGCAAAGTCGGGTATTTTTTTGCAGGATCGAAATTTGGAGGATACACAACCCAAACCAACATTTTCTTTCCGTCAGTCGTTGTAACCCACTTTCTCTCGGTCTTGCACATACCGATATCCGAATACATTTTATCGTTCACATGCGTCAACTGCATCAATTGTCCTGAGGATTTATCAACAGAAAAAAGCTCGGTCGCATGATTGATGTCCGTTCTGGAAACGATCATTTTATCACCCGCCTCACCCACAATTCCCGCAATATCAAAATCGCCTTTTGTAATTTGTTCAATGCGAACAGCCATTCTGGTCAGTCCGGGATAATTAACTCTGAAAAGTTGCAAAGTACCGTCGATGGGCGCTGTGAAATAGATATAGCTGCCGTCATCTGCCCATTTAAATCCTTCTACATGAATATCGTCACGCTGAGCCGTCAGGTTTAATGAACTCACACCATTACTTACCACAATATCCTGTTTATCAGCCTCATACCCATCTCTTTTCATTTGAAGCCAGGCCAGCTCACCTTTGGGATTATAGGCAGGAGCTATGTCGTAGCCCAAGTTAAGCTCGGTCAGATTCCTGGTTTTCCCGCTCTCGATATCATATTCATACAGATCCGTGTTGGTACTCACCGCATATGCAGTCCCGGATTTTTTCTTGGTTACATATAGCACGTGCTTGCTGTCCGGATGCCAGATATAGTCTTCATCACCGCCAAATGGTTTTTGCGGACAGTCAAATTTCTCTCCCGCCATGATGTCTTTACCTTCACCTGCTTTCCCATCCGCATATGGAGCCACAAAAACATGCCCAAATTTGCCATCTTCCCAAGTATCCCAATGACGATAATTAAGTGATGTATAAATATATGCATTGGATTTAGCCAGATCCGGATATTTGTCAGCACCTGTCACATTTTCCTCCTTCACATCCTGACTCGAAATGATATACCTCCCATCTGCAGAAATACGGTCGTTCGCCAGATAAGCGTCCGTGTTTTGAATCTCCTGCGCATCTCCGCCAGCAACGGGAATAGCATACAGTTTTCGATTGCTTCTGTTGTCGGCCATATCGATAGTACTCACCGAATAGATCACCTGCTTTTTATCTTTCGATATACCCATACCAGACACCCTACCTAATTTCCAGAGCATCTCAGGGGTTAGATTTGATTGGGCAAAAGTTATAACGGAAAACAATAGAAGGCTGATAATCAGGACATTTCTTTTCATATTAAAGGAGCAGTTATCTACTAGTTGAAGAGATTAATAGTCAAACCAAAGTTGAAATTAATAATTACGTTTCTAATCCGGGCTGTTTTCTCACGGGCGTTAAGTGTTTTTGAACTAAGTGGTCAAGGTATCAATAATGAGTACTGGCACAAGAAAATGTTCGATTTATTTATTGTGAGAAAGCTTGCTCATCTTTCTCAAATACCCTTCCCACCCCTCTCAAGCCTATATTCAGACGGGGTTTGTCCTTTGATTTTTTTAAATGAACGGTTGAAATAGGAGATATTGGAGAAACCGGATTCGAAACCGATTTGCGTAATCGTCAGATCCGACTGTTGCAAAAGTTTGCAGGAAAAACCGATCCTGACTTCGTTTAGAAAATCAGTAAAAGTGCGGCTCGTGAGTGTTTTGAAAAAACGGCAAAATGAGTGAAGCTGCATACCTGCAACAGAAGCCGCCTCTTCAAGCGAAATCTCCTCCCGGAAATTTTGATGTATATAAGATATCGTTTTCGAGACCCTGCCTTCGTTACGTGTAGCGTACGCTGATAAAATACTCGGCTCGCTCAACCATCGGACATCTTCAGGATCAACGAGTTGAGATAATATTTGTAGTACACTGGAAAGCAACGGAATTCCATTCTGACCCAGCATATCTTTCATCAGTTGGGTAATGACCTCCTTTTTTTCTCCTACAACAACCAACCCTCTTTCTGCCTGGATAAAAAATTGCTTCAAAGTATCGGTGTTGATCAAGTGCTTTAATCCTCCTTCAAGCAGATCGGGCTTGACATATAACGCAATGGAAATATCAGGGTTTGGGTTATCAGGTGTCGCACCATTTGAATACCATACATGAGGAACGTTAGGGCCTATAAAAGTCATATCGCCCGGCTCAAAACTCTCTATCGAATCTCCGATTATTCGCTTTCCGCTGCCAGAAACAACATATACCAACTGGCATTCGTCATGAAAATGGAAGTCTGAGGAGAACTGCGGCCGCACAATTTCTCTGATCACAAACGGTCGGATCGTGGTCGTAAAATCGGGCAGAAGTGTGTAGGTGGCTTTCATAACAAATCATTCAAAATACAATGCAAATATAGTACGTAATATTATCAATCAATAATTGGGAATTCGTGATTTTTTAATCTTTTTTTGTATCGTTCAAACTCATAATTGATTTATTAAAGGAATAACTTCCTCCCGGCCCTATAGTATACTAGTACTATATTGATAATAAAACGATGATCATTCGCTCTATTGAGGTACAAGACAGGAGATTTATTTTGGCAGAAGGTGCGGGGTCCGATGCAACCCATACCACTCCGCAATATGCATATGCTGTATGTATCCTGAAGACAAATTCACTTACGGACGGCATCGGACTCGCTTTTACCCTGGGCGCCGGAACAGATTTGGTTTGCAAGGCAATCGAATATTTAAGCCAATGCGTTCAGGGAAGGGAAATTGAGGAGTTGATGTCCGATTTCTCGGTGACTTATCGCCAAATGGTCGACTCTCCATCGTTTCGCTGGCTTGGGCCACACAAAGGTGTTGTGCATCTGGCTCTGGCTGCTATTGTCAATGCTTGTTATGACCTCTGGGCCAAATCCCGTCAGGTTCCGCTTTGGAAGTTATTGCTGGATTTAACTCCTGAACAACTGGTCAATACACTGGATCTGAGTTACCTGGAAGATATATTGACGCGAGATCAAGCACTGGATATACTGACAGAGAATTTAGCCACACGTGAATCGAGATGCGAAGTTTTAAAGACCGGGTACAAGGGATATGATACTTCGGTGGGTTGGTTCAATTTCTCAGACGAAAGGATTGTTGAAAATACTAAAAGGGCTATGGCTAACGGATTCACTGCCTTGAAGTTAAAGGTCGGATCCGAAGATCCGTCCAGAGATATACGCCGGGCTGGTCTGATCCGTAAAATCGCTGGCGATCAGGCGACGATCATGGTTGATGCGAATCAGAAATGGAACGTTCCGCAGGCATTGGATATTTGTAAAAAACTAGGCGACATCAATCCGTTTTGGATCGAAGAGCCTACGCACCCGGATGATGTTTACGGACACCAAACCATCGCCCGGGCGATTGCGCCACTCAAAGTTGCGACCGGCGAACATATCCCGAACAAGGTGATTTTCAAAAACTTTTTCCTGGCGAAGGCTATGGACTTTTGCCAGGTAGATGCCGTTCGGGTTGGCGGTATCTCGGAGTTTTTGACGATCAGTCTTTTGTCTAAAAAAATGGGCATTCCGGTAGTTCCTCATGTGGGTGATATGGGACAAATCCATCAGCATCTGGTTTTGTTTAACCACGTCGGGATGGGGCACGAAAATTTATTTTTAGAGCATATTCCGCATTTAAAGCAATATTTTGTTAATCCTGTGAACATTGTGGACGCATATTACCAGGTTCCGCAGGAAGCAGGGAGTAGCAGCGACCTCAAGTAGCTATTAGTTTTTAGCTGTTAGGGGTTGGCGATTGGTTAGACATCACTCGTTCTGGGGCGCATGACCATTCTCGAAAGCTAATTGCCTAGTTATGAAAGCAATATCATGTTTTGGAGACGCTTGCTAACAATTAACCCTTGCCAACTGGGCGAAGGGCCACAATTAACAGCTAACTCCCCAAAGGTTAAAAACTCCACACCATACACACATAAAAAATTAACCAATTTCCAACAGCAAAAAGCGGTTCAATGGGAGTTTTGAATGACAAGATTGTTTTTTTGACTGGCGGAGCCGCAGGTATTGGCCGGGCTTGTGCGGAAGCATATGTAAAGGAAGGTGCTCGGCTGCTAGTAATGGATCGGGATCATGAAAGGTTGAATTTGTTGCAAGCCGAACTCGGAAAAGAGTTTGTCTTGATATCACTTGGCGATGTAGAGAAGGGTGAAGATGTAAAAAATGCGGTCAACTCGGCGATTGAAGCTTTCGGCCGGATTGATATCATTCACAATAATGCCGGCATCGCAAGTCCATCCAAACCCCTTGATCAAACAACAGAACAGGAATGGGATAATCTGTTTTCTGTCAATCTGAAAAGTGTATACTGGACGACTGTGCACGGATTAGATGCTTTGAAGAAAACCAAAGGTTGTATCCTAAACACAAGTAGCATGGTTGGAGAGATAGGCCAGGAAAATCATGCTGCATATGTGGCCACGAAGGGCGGAATGAGTGCACTAACAAAAGCAATGGCCTTGGACTACGCGCCTTTTGGTATTCGCGTAAATGCAGTTTGTCCGGCTGGAGTATGGACACCAATGCTCAGAAAGTGGTCTCAGGAACAACCAGACACTCAACAAATTGAACAATATCTTGACAATATTCACGCGCTGGGATATTGTCCTGAGGGAGATGTTATCGCCGACGTGGCCGTCTTCCTGGTTTCTGATTCGGCCCGTTTTGTTACGGGCTGCATCATGCCGGTGAGTGGTGGAGCAGAACTAGGTTATAAAAAATAAGCATATGCCAACCACGAGAACCTGCATGGCGCTGGATCTGAAAAATGACCCGCAGCTGATCGCTGAATATGAGAATATTCACCGCCCGGAAAACATCTGGCCTGAGATACCGAAAGGAATCAAAGTGGGTGGAATACTCGATATGCAGATATACCGAATTGGAAATCACCTATTTATGATTTTGGATCATGAAGAAAACACAGATCTGAAAGCCGCCTTTGAACTCATGGGTTCGATGCCACGCCAACCAGAATGGGCAGCTTTTATGGAAGGATTTCAACAAAAATTACCCGAAGCACAGCCCAACGAACATTGGGCCGAAATGACACCAGTTTTTTTACTTAACGATTGCCTTTAATGAAAACCCGCACCGGCGTTGTTGTGCCTCTTTTGGTGGTCATGAGCCTGATGTTCATCTGGAACCTTAGTCGCAATATCAACGACATATTGATTCCGCATCTAAAAAGAGCTTGCCAACTTACTGATTTCCAGTCATCACTAGTGCAATCAGCTTTTTTCGGGGGGTATTTCCTTTTGGCTCTTCCGGTGGGGCAGTATATTAAAAAGTATGGATATCGCGCAGGCATGATCACCGGTTTGCTTACTGCTGCAGCGGGTGCATTCTTGTTTATACCTGCCGCCGACACCCGTTTTTATCCACTTTTTCTGGCAGCATTATTTATTATGGCAGCTGGTTTTACTTTTCTGGAAGTGACAGCCACACCGTATATCTCCATTTTGGGAGATCCGGACAGGGCCTCCAGCCGATTGAGCTTAGCGTCGGCAGTGGGATCCATCGGAGCAACTATAGGCCCGTACATTGGCAGCCAATTTTTATTACATGCTACGGATATACCGACTGCTACGGTAGCGCAGTTCAATTCAACAGAACTTGTTAATCATCTCAATTCTGAAGCGCAATTGGTAAAAACGCCATATCTGAGCCTGGGGGGACTTTTTGTGGTTATCGGCGGTCTGTTGTTTTTTATAAAATTACCCCAGATAAAAGAGGATGGTGAAGGCCGGGTCAGCCTTAAATCAATATTCAAATTCAGACATACAGTGTTGGGCGCCGTCGGCGTTTTCTGCTACCTCGGAGCCGAAGTTGGCGTGGTGAGCTTTCTGATTCGATATGCCAAAGCCAGCGGCATTAACGGCTTGACCGAACGTGATGCTGCATTGTTCATTACCTTATACATGGCTCTGGTTTTAACCGGCCGGCTTGCAGGAGCATACTGGCTCCGCAGCTTAAATCCACCAAAAATGCTGGCAGCGTGTTCGGCATCGGCGATCGTGCTCGTCACTATATCCATGGCAAGCACGGGATATTTGTCGGTTTATGCATTGTCCGTCGTCGGACTTTGCACTTCGGTCATGTACCCTATCCTGTTCACACTCAGCATAAAAGATCTGGGTGCATTTACCAAAACCGGCTCGTCGCTTATCATTATGAGTATCGTGGGCGGAGCTGTTGTTCCTCCTTTGATGGGCCTTATATCCGACTCGTTCGGCATCAAATGGGCATTTATTATTCCCTTAATATGCTATTCTTACCTGGTGTATTACGCCAAGAGTGGTCATCAAATTGTAAAATTAGAACCTGTTAAAGCATGAAATCCAGCATTTGTTTAACCCTGTTATTGCTTTGTACGTTGAGCGGTTTTGCGCAAAATACGAAACCATCTGAAAGACTCGATTGGTGGAAAGACGCCAAAATGGGCCTTTTTATCCACTGGGGACCGGTGTCGAGAATCGGGAAGGAAATCAGCTGGTCACGAAAAGGTTATGGAGCTACAAAATACGATTCCCTCTATCTGAAATTCAATCCGAGCCAGTTCAACGCCACAAAGTGGGTTGAACTGGCAAAGGCTTCCGGTATGAAATATATCGTACTGACTGCCAAACACCACGACGGCTTTTGCCTTTTCAATACCAAGACCATTGAATACAATATTATGAATACTCCCTTTAACCGGGATGTTTGTAAAGAATTGGCAGAAGCGGCTCATAAAGCTGGAATGCCAATAGGCTGGTACTTCTCCGTTGCCGACTGGAAAGATCCGGATTGCCGTGATCCAAAGACGAACCCTGTCTTTGCCGATCGCGCTGTCGAACAGGCTCGGGAGTTGCTGACCAACTATGGCAAAATCAGTCTGTTATGGATTGATTACGAAGGAGATCCGAGCCCGATCGAACCCAAGAGGATCTTTGATATGGCGCGTAAACTTCAACCGGGCATTATTATTAATAACAGACTAGAGCCCTTTAATCCGGATGAGTCCCATGCATATCTTGGGAAATATGCGGATTATACAACTCCCGAAGGATTTGTGGCAGGATATAGCTCAGTGCCTTGGGAAACCTGTACCAATATGGGCCACCAATGGGCCTGGAAATTCAACGATACACCCCGTAGCCTGAAAGAATCCACCCATACCTTGCTTCGCTGTGTAGGCGGAAACGGAAACTTGCTTTTCAACATCGGCCCTGATAGTCTCGGGGTTTTCCCACCCAACTTTGTCGAAAGAGCGCATGAAATGGGAGACTGGCTTGCGAAGAATAAAGAAGCAGTATATGGCACCCGAGGCGGCGTATTCACTCCTGCAACCGACTACATCAGCTCCTATCGTGGCAACAAGGTATACCTGCATTTGCTGACAAACTCATCTGCCAGTATTGACCTGCCTGCTTTACCTGCAAAAATTACCAAAGCTAATTTGCTGAATGGGCCGTCTGTCAGTTTTACTCAAACCAAAACCGGTATTCAACTCAACGTCCCGTTAAACCTGCGCGATTCTATCGCAACAATTATTGAATTTACTTTGGACAAACCAGCAGCCACATTGCGCCCTGTCATTCCCATCTCAACCACAAAATCGTTGGCATATGGCAAAACGGCGACCGCTTCAAGTTCGATGGGGCAATTCCTTCATGATCCAAAAGCGGCCTTTGATGACAATGCCAAAACATGCTGGAAACCGGGCCGACGTTCAGATGTAGATTTCACTCAATATTATGGTAAAAAACTGCATTACGAATCAGAAGAATGCATGGCGCTATTTAATCATAAAGGATATCTCGACGTCGACCTTGGAAAACCTGCTACAGTTGACGAGATCAAACTCAGCGAAAAAGTCTATAAGAATTCGAAGATCACACAGTTTGAGATCCAATATTTCCAGAATGGAAAATGGATAACCATCGCCAGTGGAAATCAAATGGGTGAATGGAAAAAAAGCATTACCCCAGTAACAGCCCAAAAATTCCGTCTGGCCATATTGGATTCAAAAGGATATGTCGGCATTAATGAGTTTCAGCTTTTTTGATGAAGATTAAACGCTGAGCGCACAGAGTTTTACGCTGAGTTTCGCAGAGAGATATATTCCGCGTAACTCAGCGATTTACTCCTTTAACTCTGCGTTTGAACGAGACCAGCCCGTTGACCTTTAACCTGTTAACCCCTTTCCCCTTAATCCCTTTTTATTCCTAAACCCATGAAATATCAAAAATTCGCACTATCCGTTGCTTTAATCTTGACCACCCTTTCTACACAGGCCCAGCGATTTGGCGGTGGAGAAGCCAATCCAAATTTGAAAACTAATAAAGAAGCACTTGCTCATTTTCAGGATGATCGATTTGGGATGTTTCTCCACTGGGGACCTATCACGTTGCGAGGTGTGGAAATCGGTTGGTCAAGAGGAAGGACTATTCCGATTACGGACTACGATTCACTGTATAAAGAATTCAACCCTGTCTTGTTTAATGCGGATACGTGGATAAAAACAGCGAAAGCGGCCGGTATGAAGTATATCGTAATAACGAGTAAACACCACGACGGATTCTGTCTCTGGGATTCGAAGTATACCGATTACGACATGATGTCGACGCCCTATAAAAGAGATATTCTCAAAGAACTGGCAGCTGCGTGTAAAAAATACGGGATTGATTTTGGGGTATATTACTCTATTGCCGACTGGCATCATCCGGATTATGCCACCCGTTACGGCGGCGATCCACGCCCATTGTCGACATCCGATATGAGCAAATATCTGGTCTACATGAAGAACCAGTTAAAAGAAATCATCGATAATTACGATCCATTCCTGATATGGTTTGACGGTGGCTGGGAAGACTGTTATACGCACGAAATGGGTATGGATCTATATGCATATCTGCGTGGATTGAAGGGTAATCTGATTATCAATGATCGGGTTGACAAAGCGATTATTGGTATAGAAGGCAAAAAAGTGATGGACGCACAGAAATATGCAGGAGATTGGGAATGTCCCGAGCAGCATGTCGGAGCATATAATGTCACTTCACCATGGGAAACCTGTATGACCATTTGTGAGCAGTGGGCTTGGAAGCCAAACGACAAGATGAAAGGCCTGGAAACAAGTCTTTTAACACTTTCAAAAACTGTTGGTGGCGGTGGAAATCTGTTATATAATGTGGGCCCAATGCCTGATGGACGGTTTGAAAAACGGCAGACAGATATGCTTTTGGAAATGGGTTCCTGGTTAAAAAAGAACGGTGAAGCTTTCTACAGTACCAATGGCGGACCATATGAACCAACAACGGATTTTGCCGCAACCCGGAAAGGCACGAAGATATACCTGCACATATTAAACAAGGATTTGACCGAACTTACTTTGCCGGTACCGGATAAGGTTAAATTCAAAAAGATATCACGTTTGGACGGCGGTCAAAATGTTCCGTTTGAGACGGAGGGAGCCAATGTCAAATTGAAATTATCTCCGGCAACCACTGTTCCTTATCTATTGGAAGTTGAAACTGGAACAGAGACGAAAACGTTGAAGACGATACAGCGAAACCTGTATTGAGAAGGTTTTGAAATAAACATGATGCACCCCGTTAGCAAAAATTGAAAAATTTCGAAAATGAGGATAAAGCCTGACTTTGTCCTTTGCTCAATCCTCATTTTTCTTTTCCAGATCAAGATCAATTTTGGGGATAGTACTCACAGTACCGTCTCGCTGAGCACGGTAATGTGGCGACATGATTTCAATGTCGCGCTCGGCACAAACATCCTGAATATTCTGATGCAGGGCAGAGTATATCCTATTTTGCTGCGACGCCAAATGGATGTACGCGTTGATCTGATAGGCCACGTAGAAATCCTCCAGGCCAGTTTGCAACACAAATGGAGCGGGATCGCTGAGGATATCATCCGTCCGTAGTGCCGCCTCAATTAAGGCTTCATGCATTTTGTGCCAGGGCACGTCATAGCCTATGGTCACGGTCGAATAAATTATAAGTCCTTTCCCTTCTGCCTCAGTGGTGAAATTAGTCGTATGATTGTTCATAATCGACGAATTCGGGATTGATACTATTTCATTCTTCGGCGTTTTGACGCGGGTCACAAGTAATGATTTCTCGATCACATCGCCTGTTACATCCCCTATCCTGATCCGGTCACCAATTTTGAAAAGTCGCATATAGGTGAGCACAAGACCCGAGATGATATTGGACAGCGAACTCGCAGAGCCGAAAGTAAACAAAAACCCCAAGAATACTGAAACTCCTTGAAATACAGGCGATTGACTTCCTGGAAGATAAGGAAAAATAACCACCAGCATAAACGCCAGAATCAAGACGCGGACTATTTGGAAGGTTGGAGCTGCCCAGTCTGCATAAAAACCGTCGATTTCTAATTGCCCCCGCTCAATTTCATGCCGCAAAAACCGAAGCGCTTTCAAGACATATTTGAAGAAAATGACAATTACCAGGATCGTAAAAAGGTTCGGAAGATATTCGTAGATAGACTGAAGGATTTTTATCGTGGGATCCGTTATATAACTGATCAAAAGACCTGCCAGATTTTCCGTCCAAGGAAAGATACCGAACAATAGTGGCAGCGCGATATATATAATAAGAATGACCAAAACCCATTTGATCAACCTGCCGACAGTACTGATAAAACTTAGTTGACGCCTGACGTCTAAAAGCTCGTAGTCACCTATGTGAATCCCGTGCAGGTATCTGTCTTTATGAATCTCAATTCGATGTGTTATAAAACTAAATAGCTTCCCTATATATATAATAATCAGGGAAAGCGCGACCAGAACGGCCACAGCCAGTCCGGCCTTCTTGGCAAGAGTGGAAAAACTGCTTTCGTTGTTATATCGCTCTACTTCCTTTGCAATTTTATCACGTGTTAAAACCGCTGCTTCGTGCTGGCTGATATTACTCCAAATGGCATCGTTTTCAGTGATACTTAAAAGAATCTGGTCGCGGAACATCACATCGACCGTATTCTCATTTGGAACAATCTTAAGGGAATCGCGGCGAAATAATAATTCCGAACCCAACTTATTGATACGCTGCGTCACGGTTTGGGCCCGTTCGCTGGCCGATAACATCCCCGCCTTTGAATAAATTTTAAAGAGCGTATCTTCAAAAAAGCCTAACACAGGATACCCTTTAATCTTGCTCCGAAGCTTTTCGATCTGTTCTTTTTTCTGCGCTAAGCGACTAACCCTTTGTTGCTCAATGGTCTCGATCTGCTCCAGCAATTCCCGCCTTTTCAAATTATCAGTAGAGGCGAGTTTTGTTATCTCCTCTTCCAGTATTACGCGACGAAGAGAATCAGCAGCACGACTCTTTTCCAGCTCCTTCAGTTTGATATCATATTGCCGATAAATCTCAGAATTACCCGAATCATCCGGCTTGCCTTTTGACTGTTGAGCATTAGCACTTGCACAAAAAAAAGCGATAATTAATATCGGCCAGTAATATTGAAGTAAACTCATATATCGAGCGAAACTGAATTATTGAAACCAGCAGAAGAATGGAGCTCAATTTAAAGAAATTACTACACATAAAATTTACCAGACCATATAATTTTCATCAGAAAGAGAATACATTAACTCGTTGTTTTATAGTTATTTATGGATTGATAAGAATATTTGACAGTGAAATCTTCACGCAGATAGCCTAGTTATCGCCTCCGACACAGAATCAACAAAATTGATACTACCTAACTTATTGCTTTCAAAAATAAAGTCCTTCATACTCTTGCTTTGAAAACCTTCAAAATTACCGACAATGGCTAAACGTACCCGATAATTGGAAAACTTCTGAAGTATATCGCCCGCCACACCCGATTTCAGATCAAAAAAATCAGGGGTGATATGGTGTTGATGGATGATGACATGATCAAAACCCTGAAAATATAGATTCCCCAACAAATCAGTTGCATCACCAACATTGGCAATAGCCATATTCTCAGCCTGCAATTCGGCTATTTTGATATGGTTGGCTTCGTGGGATTTGATGTTCATATTATAAAGTAGTTGAACTATCTATTTTAAACTATCGAGCCTACGGTTCTAAAACCAATATACCCATCTTTCGTTTCCGGAAAGTCTCATGCCGTTTTCATGTCAACTTATTTCCGCCCCTGCGATACAGTGCATAGAGCAACATTAAAGTGACCCCTATTTGCAACGCTATCAAATAGTTAACTAATAAATCCAGCAATAACGCCAGTTGCATATTCACAATCTTTTCAGAACTCATTGCTAACATCGGCGGAAGTATACTCCACGCTTCTGCGAACATATTCGAATATTTCTTTATAGAAACCGTGATTGAAATAACGATTACCAATCCGGAAACCAACAAAATGAAATTTGATATGGCGGAAGCAAACGAATTAAGAAAACATTTAACAAAATAAACTAAAAATGTTGCTACCAGAAATGGCGGGATAAAGGCGATCCAAGATGGTACTGCAAAATAAGTATCGTAAAGTTGCAAGGATACAGTTCCATTTTGAGGGAAACCGAAAAATATCAGCATTATGATAATCGCAGTAACAAATGGGATTGCAGCCCAGAAAAATTCAGTTAAAGGACGTGTTGTCTTACTCAAATTCATAGCGATCTAATGTCTGCGAGATCTTTTTGTATCTTAAAATTCCAAAAAGTACGAAAAGACGAAACCCTTCGCGATGTTTCGTCTTCCTGCATACTTTAATAAATATTGCTAAACATCCGAATATTCCTGATCGAACGAAAAGCTGACAACTAATGGCTGACAACTACCCTTTCATATCCTCCATCAATTTCATGAGAATGCCCACCGTTTTTTCCGTTTGTTCTTTGCTTGGGGTCGTGTCCCAGTTACCGATAATCCCGTTACTTCCGATATAGATACCGTCTTTGCGCGAAATGAAATTTGCTCCCTTAGTGTATAGCTTATAATTCACGTCCGACTGCGGAATCAGACAGGAAAGCTGGCCCGAAACGGGAGTAAGTTCTTCATCGTTCATAACTGCTTTTGCCCCCAATCCCATACAATTGACAACCACTTTCTCCGGAAGCGCGTCGATATCTTCCAGACTTTTGATTTCCTGAATCTTCACTTTACCTCCAAAAAGCAGAAAGTCATTCAGATTTTGGCGCAGGTAAGTCGGGATATTGAACATCAAATTGGAGCGTCTCGTCACATAATCAGCTTTAAACGGGTGCTCTTTCGAGCTCAATCTTACTCTTTCAGGCATAAGACCGTGAAGCTCGAAATCCTCACCTCCTCCTCCTGCCACATATACCGGTTCCTCAGCAAAAACGCTGTACTCTTCGGCCCAACAGGCTATATCGTCCATGCCCAGCATAAATTGAAACCGGCGAAAGGAAAACCGCGTTGCCTCTTCCCATATCTTCTGAAACTCAGGCTTGGCAACCTTCACATCGCAAACCCGCGACGCCGGCGACCAGGTTCCTGTTGCCAGATTACTTGTCACACTCGGTGGTACATCTTTCGTATAAATCGTAACCTCACATCCACTTTCCTGCAACAACCTTGATGTTGCAATGCCCACCGTACCACATCCAATGACCGCCACCTTCTTTTCCTTCGTCGCCAATACCATATTCCTCGCCATATTTCCCGTTCCCCAAGACAACGACCAGCCACTTCCGCCATGCCCGTAATTATGAACCAACGTTTTGCTTCCCAGCTGCTGCGATTCGATCCGCGGACCAGATGCCCGAAACGGCCGCAAACCCACGGTTTCCTTCACAATCCGATCCATCGAAAGCCGCAGCTTAGGTATCTGATGATATCCTTTGTTGATATGATAATGCTTGTCTGCATATAACTTGGGAGAATTCGGAGCACAGGCACTAGCCACAGCTCCTACCGCAAAGCTCGCTGGCAAGGCCTTTTCGAAAAAATTTCTACGATTCATCAGATGAGTTAAGGAAGATGGTAAGTATCGTAAAATAAGGAAGACCGCCCAAAACTCCAAACAGTATTAGGCAATAACGTAGTTTCAGACAATTTTATACTTAAGAAATGATGTTTGAAAGAAGGGAGAACGGAGGAGGGGAACGAGGGAGGAAGGAACTGCGGGTTCAAATTCGCCACTCAATCAATGCTGGTTGGTTATATTAATGCTTTGCGAGAAAATTTCAGTTTGCCATCCCCTTCCCCCCTCCTCCCTTCCTTCATCCTTCCTTCATCCTCCCTTCGTCCTTTCCTTCCTCCCTTCTTCAAGGCACATCTTCAACCCCTGTTCCCCATTTCTCATTCGGTTTTTCGCCCATCTGCAATATGAGTTTGCCGCCTTTTAGAAGCTGGTCGTGGAGCAGGTAAGTTTTGGTGAAAGCATTGCCGTTTAATGTTGCAGATTGGATATACCTGGCTTTTTCGGAGACACCTTTTGCTTCAATTTTAAAGGATTTTCCCTCACCGGTTTTGAGTATCATTTCCTCAAAAACAGGGCTACCCAGAATGTAAACGGGTGTTGCAGGAGTTACGGGATAGAAACCGGCCATACTAAATACCAGCCAGGCTGACATCTGGCCTCCGTCTTCGTTCCCGCTTAGGCCGCCCGGGGATGTATCATATTCTTCGGACAGAATTTTCCGAACCCATTTTTGTGTTTTCCAGGGCTGTCCACCGTAGGTATATAGGTAAGAAATCTGATGATTGGGCTCGTTGCCATGCCAGTAATATCCCTGCTCAAAAAGCGTATCCAATTTGGCAATGAAGCGACTTTTGCCGCCAATAAGACTGACCAGTCCGGGGATATCCTGGGGTACAAACCAGGTATACTGAGCCGGCGACCCTTCAGTAATGAAGCTTACCCTTTTTGCAAAAGGATCAAACGGACTGATCCAGCGCCCATCCGCATATCTCCCTCTCGCATAGCCAGTTTCCGGATCGATCACATTTTTATAGTTGAGGGCTCTTTTTTCCAAATCTGCTGCATCCTTTTTCTCGCCTAAACCAAGTGCCATTTTTGAAAGACAAAAATCATCAAACGCGTATTCCAGTGTACGCGACACCTGTTCGCGTTTGTGAAAAGCCTGCCAGACACTGTCTTCCAAGGGCACATATCCATATTTCAAATATGACTCCATCGCCCGTCGGCCTTTTCCAGATTCATAACTCTTCCTGTCTGCATTAACTTCAAAGGCATTTTTCCGCAGGTATGTATAGGCAGTTTTCACATCAAAATTCCGCACATTTTTGACATATGCGTCCGAAATCGCCGATATCGCATGGTCGCCGACCATGGCCGCTGTGTAGTGATTCCAGCAAGGGAAAATGGGCATCCACCCACCCTGTTCAGCCATTTTTACGAGCGATTGCATCAAGTCGCCGGCTTGCTTTGGTTCGAGAATATTACCCAAAGGCAAAGCGGCCCGGAAGGTATCCCACATACTGAAATCGTTGTAATATTGAAAGCCTTCTGCTTTCTGTTCCGGCGTACCTCCCGCAAACGACGGATAGCCACCGTCTACGTCGGAAAAAAGGCGGGGCGACAATTTTGTTCTGTACAAAGCACTGTAAAACAATTCCTTATCCTGCTCAGAACCCTTGGCCTGCATTTTTCCTAATGCAGTGTTCCATATCTGTTGGTTTGACAAGCGGATAGCCTCAAATGTTTTACCAGAAACCTCTGCCGCCAAATTACGGCGAGCACCTTCAATACTTGTAAATGAAGTTCCGACCTGTACCGTAACTACCTTTTTCCCTTTACCGAACCCGACATATGCCCCCATCTTTTCACGCTCTCCTTTCCCCATACTCATCTTGTTCATGAGCTTGATCGTTTCCTCCTGCCACGTCCCGTATTGGCTGATCTTTGTATCCAATTTGATCACAAAATAACCACTGATTCCGGCAGGCTGGCCACTTCCCTGATAAATACGGTGCACGGGATTGTAACCAACAATTTCCCCTTTTTCAGCGTAAATTTCGATATACCCCTGCCCTTCGTCGCTGTTTGGTTCAATGACCAAAAAGGCTTCGTCATCATTTGTAAAGCTGAAACGCATCACTGCCGCCCGAGCCGTGGCTGTAACCTCAGCAGCAATATTGTAGCGATCAAGCCATACTTTATAATAATCGGGAGCGGCTTCTTCTTTCGTGTGCATATATGAGGAAGCGCGTTGTTCCGGAAGAACAGCCAATTCGCCTGAAACAGGCATAATCGTCACAGTACCATAGTCTTGTACGCAAGAGCCGTTGAGCCAGTGAGTACCCCTAAAGCCTTGAAAAAGAGAATCATTATAATAATATGGCGCAATGCATTTTGTCTCGGTTGCACGGCTCTGCGGTGTCCATTGCGTCATTCCATTTGGCACACTGACGGAAGGTATAGTCTGCCCTTTCAATTCACTGCCAGCCTCGCTATGCGACTTCGCACTTTCCGTTGCGGAAGGGGCTGTCCCGATTAGCGTGTTGACATACTTTACCAAAGGTTTTTGAGCTAAAGCGGGGCCATTCAGACATAGAAATGCAAGCAGGATGGAATATATATTAAAGAAACCAGGCTTTTTATGTTCGTTCACGATGAATTTAGTTTTTGATCAATAAGGGTTTTGCCAAAAATTGCATATGTTAGCTAATGGCTTGGAGTTTGGGAATTGCAGTGACTGTCGTCACTTAGTTAACAGAATTGACGATCCGATTCTTCACCGTTGACCTACTCACCATTGCCACCAACACTCCGACAGCATAACTATAAGACGACACAAAACGAAATCTCCCCTTCCATGAAGATCCATGTCATAGATACCGGTTTTTTTAAACTTGACGGCGGCGCAATGTTTGGCGTTGTACCGAAATCACTTTGGAATAAGCATAATCCTGCAGATGATAAAAATCTTTGCAGGTGGGCAATGCGTTGTCTTTTGATTGAAGATGGCGATCGTTTGATACTGATAGACACGGGATTAGGCGACAAACAGGATGACAAATTTTTTGGATTTTATGACTTACATGGAGACGCGACATTATTATCTTCTATCGCCAAAGCCGGTTTCAAACCCGAGGAGATTACTGACGTAATATTAACGCACCTGCATTTCGACCATGTTGGTGGTGCAGTCAAATATGACACCAATGGAAAGCTTATTAACACTTTTCCGAAAGCAACCTATTGGTCCAATGAACGACACTGGCAGTGGGCTATCTATCCGAATGCACGCGAAAAAGCTTCGTTTTTGCATGAAAATATCATACCAATTCAGGAGAGCGGACAACTGAGTTTTATCGAAAACGGCGGTACACCGTTCGAATCCATCAGCTTTTTGCATGTCAATGGACATACTGAAGAAATGATGCTACCTGTGATTCAATATCAAGGAAAAAAAATAATTTATGCGGCGGACTTGTTCCCATCCTCTTTCCATATTCCATTACCCTGGATTATGAGCTACGACGTACGCCCGCTTCAAACATTAGCCGAAAAAGAACAAATTCTAAATGAGGCAGTTGAACAACAGGCGATCTTGCTCTTTGAACACGATCCGGTTTATGAAGCAGCAATTGTTGAAATGACTGAAAAAGGAGTAAGAATTAGAGAGAGGGGCAATCTGGTTGATTTTATTTAGTTGTT